>NZ_JBPJSR010000007.1:0-408497 GCF_051390675.1 Streptosporangium heterodermiicola | reverse complement strand
CCGTGGTGATCGTCCCGGTTCCGGCCGTGACGATCGCGGTGGGGACCGGCCGTCGTTCAACCGCGACGACCGTGGTGAGCGCAGGCCGTTCAATCGTGATGACCGTCCCGGTGGGGGGCGTCCGCCGTTCAACCGTGATGACCGTCCGGGTGGTGGTTACCGTGGTGATCGCGGTGACCGTCCTTCGTTCAACCGCGACGACCGTCCCGGTGGGGACCGTCCTCCGTTCAACCGCGACGATCGTGGTTCCGGGCGTCCTCCCTTCAACCGCGATGATCGCGGTGGTGAGCGTCGTTCGTACGGGGACCGTGACCAGACCCGTAGCCGTTATGGCTCGCGCCCGGATGGTGAGCGCAGGCCGTTCAATCGTGATGACCGTCCGGGTGGTGGTTACCGTGGTGATCGTCCCGGTTCCGGCCGTGACGATCGCGGTGGGGACCGTCCGTCGTTCAACCGCGACGACCGTGGTGAGCGCAGGCCGTTCAACCGCGACGACCGTCCCGGTGGAGGGCGTTCCTTCGGGAACCGTGACCGCGACGGTGAGGGGTCCCGCACCCGCTACGGCCGGGACGATCGGTCCGGTGGCCGTGACGAGGCTCCCAGCGGTCAGCGTGAGGAGTTGCCGGAGCTCGCGCCGGACATCACCGCGGAGGAGCTCGACAAGGAGATCCGCGAGGAACTCCGTTCCCTTCCGCTCGACCTCGCGGAGCTGATCTCCCGCCACCTGGTGGCGGCCGAGAGGGCTCTCGGTGAGGACGACGCGGAGCGGGCGTACGAGCACACGAAGGTCGCCCGTCGTTTCGCGGCCAGGATCGGGGTGATTCGCGAGGCCGTCGGCATCGCGGCCTACCGCGCGGGTCACTTCTCCGAGGCGCTCAGCGATCTGCGCGCGGCTCGCCGGATGACGGGGTCCGACTCGTTCCTGCCGATCATGGCGGACTGCGAGCGTGGCCTTGGCCGTCCCGAGCGCGCCCTTGATCTGGTCCGCTCCAAGGAGGCCGAGCGGCTAGACCGCGTCGGCAAGATCGAACTCGCCATCGTGGAGTCCGGCGCCCGGAGGGATCTCGGTCAGAACGACGCGGCGGTCATCACCCTCCAGCGCCTTCCCGAGCTGCGTGACACCCGTCCTCAGCCCTGGTCGGCCCGCCTCGCCTTCGCCTACGCCGACGCGCTGTCGGTGGCGGGTCACGAGGGGCCCGCCACCGAGTGGTTCGGCCGGGCGATGGCCTTCGACGAGGACGGCGAGACCGACGCGGCCGAGCGTTACGCGGAGCTGACGGGCGCTGTCATCGAGGATCTCGAAGAGGACGACGACGAGGACGGGGAAGTCATCGACGCCGACACCCGCTCCGAGGGCGGCGCCGATGCCGAGGTCGGCGACGAGACCGACACCGATGACGGCGATGAGGTCCTCCACATCGACGATGACGCCGACATCGACGACGTCGCGGATCTGGACGCGGAGATCGAGGCTGAAGACGACCTCTTCGACGACGAGTTCAGCGAGAACCGGGCCGCTGCCGGCGATGCTCCGGACAACGGCTCCGCCGAAGAAGTCTCCTCCGAGAAGGTCTCTTCCGAGAAGGTCTCCGAGAACGAGCCGGTCGACGCCGAGCGGAAGATAGAGGAGAAGCCCGGCAAGGTGGAGCGCGCTGTCGGCCCGGCCTTCATCGAGCCCGACTTCGGCGACATTCTCAGTGACGCCCCCGATGCCGGCTCCGACGGAGACGATGACGACCTGGACGAGGATCGGGACGGGGACGACGAGCAGGGCCGGGGCCGGGGCAAGTCCGAGAAGAAGTAGTTCAAGGGACCTTCACCACGTTCCGGGTGGACGGGCCGTCCATCCGGAACGTGGGAGGTACCTCCAGAGTGATCCTGAGCCTCGCGTCCTTACGGCTGGACCCGGTCCAGCCAGTGCAGGATGCCGGCCACGTTTGACGGGGCGCCGCTGAGCAGTTCGAACCGCTCGGCGGTCGCCTCGTCCGCGTTCAGGGCCGCATAGCGGTCGCGGGTGCGCTCCCTCACCATGGCGGCGGCGTGATCCAGGTCCATGCCCTCCGTACGGGTCTGGCGGGTCATGTCCACCCAGACGCGAAGCTCCTCGGCGGAGCGTCCCAGGATCTCCTCCACATCCGCGACCGGCCCGTAGTGACTGAAGAGCAGTCTCTGCGGGCCCAATGCTTTGAACAGGGCGATCGAGTCCAGCGCGGTCCGCAGGTCGAAGTCCGGCGGGGGCGTGGCGGGGCGCAGGTCGCCCGTTTCGGGAAGGTAGACCCCGGCCGCGTCGCCGACGTAGAGGTCTCCGGTGCCGGAGTCGATGAGCCCCACATGGTGTCTGGCGTGCCCTGGTGAGTAATGGCTGTTCAGGGTACGGCCGTTGCCGAGGTCGATCGTGTCGGTGTCGCCGAGCGCGCGGATCCGCGAGGCTTCCGTGGGGGAGAGCTCGCCGAACAGGGCGTCCAGCTTGTCGCCCCAGACCGTCCGCGCGCTGGCCATCAGCCTGGACGGATCGGCGAGATGCCGGGCACCCTTCTCGTGAACCACGATCTCCGCGTCCGGGTAGAAACCGGCGATGTCGCCGACCCCGCCCGCGTGATCCAGATGGATGTGCGTGACGACGACCGTGGCGAGATCTCCCGGGCCGACGCCCAGCGAGGTCAGGGCGTCGCGCACCACGGGAGCGGAGGTGGAGGTGCCGGTCTCCACCAGGCAGGGACGGTCTCCGAGGATCAGGTACCCGGCCGTGATGCTCGAATATCCGGCCATCCTCGTGTCGATCTCGTAGACGTCCCCGCCGAGCGCGGTGATGTTTTCCACAGGCCACCTCATAACTGGAACCGGCGTCCACAGAACAGTATTCGGGCCATTCCTGTGCGGCTCACATCGTAGAGAGTCGTCCTCGACCGGCAGGATCGAGGAGGATCGCATGGATCGTAACGAGGTCATTCTCGTGGGCCGCCTGCCTGAGGCGGCCCACATCAGGGTGTTGCCGAGCGGAAGCAAACTCGGCACCTGGCGCCTGATCGTCCGACGGCAGCACCGCTGGCGTGGAGCCCGGGTCGACACCATTCCGTGCGCGTCGTTCGAGCTCGAAGTGATCGAGGCCGTGGCCGGTTGGCTGCCCGACGACATCGTCGAGGTGACGGGTTCGCTGCGCCGCCGCTGGTGGGGAAGTGAAGGGGCGAAATCGTCCGGGTACGAGGTCGAGGTGTGTTCGGCGAGACGTCTCGAACGCAGGGTGACCACGATCCTGACCGGCGAGGAGGGGGTTCCGGTGCCCGCTCCGCCTCGGTCGGTGCGCTCACTCGTGCACGCGGAGCAGGGAGACGCCGAGCAGGAGGATGCCGGACAAGGAGATTCCGGGCAGGGTGCGGAGTCGCGGCTCGTTCCGGTTGAGCGAGGTCCTGCCTCGGCGGGGCCTGACGACCTCCCTCTGATTCGATCGGAACTCGCTTCGGAAGGTACGTCGGTGCCGGTGCCGGTGTTGGTTCCACAAGCCGTGGAGGCGTCGATTTCGGACCGTTCTGGGGTGTCTCACCTCGCGACACGCGCGGGAATGGTCTCCGGAGTGAGCGAGTGACCGGTGTCCTTCTTCGCATGCATCCGAGATCGCGGGATATCGGAGTTTCTCGGAGCCCCGGCTTCCTCTCGGGATTCGGGCTCCTCGAACTCTCAGGGGCCCGGCTTCCCGAAGGGCGGGTTGTCCGTGGGCGATGTCCGCCCCGGGGTGAGCAGGCGCAGGACCAGGCCGGTCCTGGGCTTCGGGCCGAAGGAAGTGGACTTGCGAGGCACTCGTTCCCCCTGGGCCGCGACCGCGAGCACATCGTCGACGGCGAGCGGGCGCAACAGCACCGCGGTCCCACCGGAGGCCCGTGCGAGCCGTACGGCGGCCTCCGGGTCGTGGTGGACGATACGCACCGACAGCTCGTCGTCCCGCATTCCCCAGACCTTTGGCAGGAGAAACTCCGCGAGGACGGAGGTGTTCAGTGCTCGCCACCTGGCCGAGCGCTCGGAGGGCATGGCATGTTCGAGCTGATCGAGGTCAGGGTCGCTGAGAAGGTGGGTGAGCCCGCCGGAGGAGAGCAGGTAGGCCGGTCCGCTGGTCTCGTCCAGCGCGGCCAGGCCCTCGGCCAGGTCCGTGTGCTCCTGAACCCGCCACGAGCCCTTGGCCTTGGCCAGTGCCTCTTCGAGCGGCAGCTCGGGAATGACCCGGTGGATGGCCTTCAGATCCGGTGGGTAGGCGCTGGAGTCCACCAGGAGCGCGAGGCCGAAATCCCACGGCTCGGCCTCCACGAAGCTCAGCGGCGTCACCGCTGCCACCGATGCCACAGATGCCACGGATCCCGCAGATCCCACGGGTGC
The DNA here is from genome assembly GCF_051390675.1 of Streptosporangium heterodermiicola. NCBI lineage: Bacteria > Bacillati > Actinomycetota > Actinomycetes > Streptosporangiales > Streptosporangiaceae > Streptosporangium > Streptosporangium heterodermiicola. The sequence goes on along the minus strand of NZ_JBPJSR010000007.1, from coordinate 404,132 downwards.
GGTGGGTTCCGTTGGTGTCACCGGTTCCACCTGTGTCAGGGGGGCTCCCCGTGTCAGGGGTGCCACAGGTCTCGCGGCGTTCGCGGGCCCTGCCGGTGTCACGGGCACGGGCTCCGCCGGTGTCGTCCCCTCCACGGCCCCCACCCGCCCCGAGGGCGTCCCCGCCGTCCCCGCCGTCCCCGCCGCGCCTGCCCGGGCCGCTGTGTCGGTCGTGGACGTGGCATCACTTGGGGGAGCGGCGCGGTGTTTCCGCTGGAGCGCGAGGTAGGTGGCGTAACGATGGTGCCCGTCGGCGATGAGGGCCTGGCGGGGGCGGAGGTCGGCGTCGATGGAGGCGAGCTCCCCGGTGTCGGTGACGGCCCACAGCCGGTGCCTGACCCCGTCTTCGGTCCTCGCCTCCACCAGCGGAGGCCGGGACGCGGCGACACGGTCGACGAGGCGGGTGGTGGCGCCGTCCGCGCCTTCGTAGAGCAGGAAGATGGGTTCGAGGTTGGCTTCCGTGGTGCTCATCAGCGCCAGCCGGTCGGCGACGGGTCCGGGCATCACGTTCTCGTGAGGCAGGACGATGTGCAGTTCCGGACCGGCCAGGCCCACGTCGCCGATGATTCCGCGCTGCAGGATCCCGGGGCCCGACTGCTCGTAGACGTAGACCGCGGGCGTCTCGTCGGCGGCCAGCACCCCGGAGGAGAGCCATTGGTGAAGCGTCTCCCGCGCCTCGGCGTATCTGTGCTGGTCGGTGCCGGGAAGGATCAAGCGCACCACGTTGTTGGGATGGGTGTCGAGCAGCTTTCGCACGCCGGCCTCGTCGATGAGGTCGTAAGGCGGTGAGGTGACCCCGGCCAGATCGTCGACCGTGAACCGTACGCCGCGGAACGGGCGGAGCACCAGCCCGCCGGGTATCGGCAGTTCAGGATTCGCCATAGAGGGCATGCTGCCATAAAGGCCTGAAACGGCCGGGGGCCGCTTCGAGTCTGTGGTGGTGCCCGGTCCGTCAGGGAATCGGCCAGATCTGTCGTCTGTCGATGAAGGAGGCCTCACATAATGGTCCAAGGACGTGGCGGTCCGTCTGATTCCCCCAGCCCCGAGACGGGCGCTCCGGTCGGGGACGTCTACGAATGGTTCCAACGAGGGATGAGGCTGCTGGCCGAGGGCAGTCCGGCGGCGGCGGCCGCGCTGCTGGAGCGGGCGGCCGACGCGGAGCCGGAGTCACGGAGCATCCGGGAGGCTCTCGCCAGGGCGCAGTTCAACTCCCGTCAGTACTCTGACGCCGCCGACAGTTTCCGCTGGATCATCGATGCCAACCCGGCTGAGGACTACGCGTATTTCGGGCTCGGGCTCGCCCTCTGGCGCACCGGGGACATGGAGGGGGCTCAGGAACCGCTGGCCATCGCCGTCGCGATGCGACCCGACCTGCGGCACTACGTTTCCGCGCTGAAAAGCGTTCGCGCCACGTTGCGTGCCCGCAGGATGTGATCCGTACGAGTAAAGCGCTGTGATCCTCCGGTTCACCGGATGCGATCCTTGCGGGCTCGCGGCAGGCGGGTTGCGCCCAGGTTGCGTCTGCGGAGGTGGTGTACGAGTTTCCCCAGGTGACAGGCGTGGCCGCAGGCGTCCGTCGTATGTGGTCTGTGTGGGGTTGCCGGTACGGCCGCGGATGTTCGCCGTGTGTGGTTCGCGTGGGTTTGCCGGTTGTGGTGATGGGTGGCTGTTGTCTGTGACCGCTGTGGCGATAGGTGGCTTTTGTCTGTGATTCGGATGAGGTCGTAGGCGTCCGTCGCATGTGAATCCATGTCGGCCCGCGGGCGTGGCCCGTAGACGCTCGTCAGATGTGATCTGGGTGGGTTCGCCGTGGGTTCGCCGAGGGTGATCCAGGCCGCTCCGTCGGATGGACCCGTGCGGATGGTGGAACGCGGGTGATGAAATGGGCCGGTGGATACGAATACGCTGATCGACTCGTACGACACCCTTCTCCTTGACCTCGACGGGGTGGTGTATCTCGGGCGCGACGCCGTGCCGTCGGCTCCCGAGGCTCTGAGCCGGGCGGCGGAGCGTGGTGTGCGCCTCGCCTACGTCACCAACAACGCCTCGCGCACCCCCGCCGCCATCGCCCAGCACCTGCGTGCGCTGGGCGCTCCGGCGACCCCCGAGGACGTCGTGACCTCCGCCCAGGCCGCCGCGCGGCTCGTGGCCGAGCGGGTCGAACCGGGCGCCGCGGTGCTGGTGGTCGGCGGGATGGGGCTGCGCTCCGCACTGCGCGCCCACGGGCTGCGTCCGGTCAGCACCGCCCTGGACGCCCCGGTCGCGGTCGTCCAGGGCATCGCGCCCGATCTCTCCTACGGCCTGCTGGCCGAGGGAGCACTCGCCGTGAGGGAGGGGGCGTTCTTCGTCGCCGCCAACGCCGACTCGACCATGCCGACCGGCAGGGGCGAGCTTCCCGGCAACGGCGCGATGATCAGGGTCATCGCCACGGCGACCGGGGTGGAGCCGGTCGTCGCGGGAAAGCCCGAGCCGCCCCTGCACCGGGAGTCGATGCTCCGTACCGGATCGCGACGGCCCCTGGTGGTCGGTGACCGGCTCGACACCGACATCGAGGGGGCGAACAACGCGGGAGTGGACAGCCTGCTGGTCCTGACCGGGGTGGCGAGCCCGCTCGACGTGCTGACCGCCGTTCCACGGCACCGGCCCACCTACGTCGCCGCTGATCTGTCCGACCTGCACCGGCCCTACCCCGAGGTGCGGCGGATCGGGAACGGATGGGCCTGCGAGGGGTGGACGGCCCGCTGGGAGGAGGGCGCGCTCACCCTCGAAGGCGAGGGTGAGCCGCTCGACGGGCTCCGCGCCGCGGCCGCCGCGACCTGGGAGGCGGTGGGCGAGGGCCGGGCGGACGAGGACGCGGTGAAGGCGGCACTCGACTTCGTCCTCCCGCCACGCACCCCGGGCACCCCGCGCTCCGGCTGAGACGGCCGCCTCGGCCCCATGACCACGGCCCCCTGACTCCCCGGCCCCTGACCACGCCCCCCGACTCCCCGGTCACGTGGACCCGGCGGGGACTCACGCCGCGTGATGACCGGGGGCCGGGAAGTCAGGGGCCGAACCGGCCATCGCCGGCTTCGGGGACTCTCCTTCCGCGTGATCCCGACCGAGGGCGGGACCCTCAGAGAAGCTTGCGCAGGCGGAGAAGGTCACCGAAGCTGGCGTCGACCTTGACCCGCCCGCTGAAGACGGCCCGTCCCATGTCGAGCTCCCCGTTGACCAGGGAGATGAGATCATCGCTGCCGATGGTCAGCTTCACCTCGGCCTGCCTGCCGTCGTTCGCGGCCAGGTCCTCGAAGGGGCCGAGTCCGCCGTGGTGGATGTGCCCGTAGAAGGTGACGCCGAGATCCTTGACGTGGCAGCTGATGCTGCGCTCGACCACGTGCTTGGCGCGGCTTTCCTGGTCAACCTCGTCGAACTGCTCGCCGAGTTTGCGCAGTGCCACCCGGCACTCGTCGACGGTCGCCATCGCGTGGCGCTCCCTTCTCTCCCTGACCGATCCGAATCCCTTGCAGGTACGGACGGTAGCGTTCCACATGGGTACGGCATGCAATCCGGCGCGGGGGTGTGCCGGAGAAAGAGGCGGCTGTCATGGCGTCGAAACATCACGTGGGTACGCGTCGGCGGTCGCCGACCTTAACGGGATGACAACGAGCGAGGCCCCCGTGATAGTTCACGGTTTACCCATTTTTGGAGAACCCCTTCCCTCCTGGCCCACGTCGGCCGGGCCGGTGCCGGATCGCCCTGTGCGGAAGCGGCCGGAGGGGGAGGGCGGCTTCCCCTCGGGAGCCGGGAGCCGGGAGACGGCGAGACCGCGAGCGTGGGCACGGTGAAGACGGAAAGGGCGGGAAGGCCCGCCGGGACGACGAGGGGCGCGGGTTCCGATACGGTCGGGGAATCCACGGGCGCGGAGCCGCCGAGCGTCGTGCTCGTACGACGGCGGCCGTGTTCGTACGGTGTTCGTACGGTGTTCATACGGAGGAAGGGCTGCGGAGACGGCCACGAGGGCCGAGGCGGCCAGGAGCGGTTCCGGAGGGGGCGCATGACGGACCTGCTGGAGGAGACGGACGAGACGGGCGACGAGCGGGTGGACGCCGCGCTGGGCGGGCTCACCCGTCTCGGTGCCCTGCCCGTCTCGGCGCACGCGGACGTCTTCGAGGAGGTGTTCGGCGGGCTGGAGCGGGCGCTCGCCTCGGTGAACGACGTCTCGGGACGGGAGCCCGCCTCGGTCGGCGATCTCCCTGGCCAGGCGATCACTCCGGCACACGGTGCGTCGAGGCAGGGGCCGGGGACGGCACTGACCCACGGTGTCCCGGGGCCGGGGCCAAAGCCGGGGCCAGGACCGAAGCCGGGACCGGCGTACGGCGGCTTGGGGCGAGGACCGTCCCCGGCGGGCGGCGTCCCCGGAGGGGACGGCCCCTCGGGACAGGCGCCGGCGCGCGGTGTCTCCGGGCAGGAGCCGGAACCGGCGGACGGCACCCGGGACGGGCGCCCGTGAGCCGGCGGACACGCCTCGACAGCGAGCTCGTCCGCCGGAAACTGGCGCGGTCCCGGGAACAGGCGGCCCAGCTCATCGAGGCCGGCCGGGTCAGCGTCGGCGGTCAGGTGGCCGCCAAGCCCGCGACCCAGGTCGACACGGCCTCGGCCATCGTGGTCGCGGAGGCGGCCGAGGGGCCCGACTACGTCTCGCGGGGCGCGCACAAGCTCCTCGGCGCGCTGGAGGCCTTCGGCCCCCTCGGCCTCGCCGTCGAGGGGCGTCGCTGCCTGGACGCGGGCGCCTCGACCGGCGGCTTCACCGACGTGCTGCTGCGCGCAGGAGCGGCCCACGTGCTGGCCGTCGACGTCGGGTACGGCCAGCTCGCGTGGTCGCTGCGGACCGACGACAGGGTCACGGTGATGGAGCGGGTCAACGTCAGGGACCTGAAACCCGACATGGTCGGCGAGGCCCCCACGCTGATCGTCGGTGATCTCTCCTTCATCTCCCTGCGCCTGGTGCTGCCGGCCCTGGCCCTGTGCGCCGCAGGGCGGGCCGACTTCGCGATGCTGGTCAAACCCCAGTTCGAGGTCGGCAGGGAGCGGGTCGGCGCGGGCGGGGTCGTCCGCGACCCGGAGCTTCGCGCCGGGGCCGTACGGGACGTGGCCGAGGCCGCGCGGACCCTCGGCCTGAGCGTGCGAGGGGTCACCGCGAGCCCGCTGCCGGGCCCGTCCGGCAACGTCGAGTACGTCATCTGGCTGGGCAAGGGAGAGGGCGCCCCGCCGGTCCCCGATCTTGACGCGGAGATCGAACGGGCGGTGGCGGAAGGCCCCCGATAGGTCCGTGGGTCCGTACATCCCTCACCCGCCGGGGCTCCCGGGGCTCCCCGCCTCCCAAGCCCCTCGCCCCGAAGCCGCACGCACTCAAGCTTCCCGCCTCCCGTCCCCAAGCCTCACGCCCCGCGCTTCCCGCTCCCGAACCCCCGCTCCTGAACCCCCGCTTCCCGGCGCACGCTCCCGAGTCCCCGAACCCCCGCCTCCCGGCCACCCTGGCGCCCTCGGCGCCTGGGCGACCGGGGAGAGTGGAGACCTGACATCCTCATCCCCCACCGGAACCGCCGGAGATCCCGGAGATCCCGGAGGTCGCGAAGATCTCCGGAAACCCCCGGAATCCTCCGGGCGGAGGGGATTCCCGCGATCGTCCATGAGAGTTCCCGATCCACCGCCGGCCGCCCGCCAGGAGAAAATCCTTGAGGTCCCACACCAGCTCCACAGGCGTTTCACCTCTCCACAGGTCCGGCGGGGGCGCCGCCGGGCACACTCGTAGTGGCCCGGTCGTCGCCACCGCCGGGCACGGTACAGAAACACGCGGCACCGCGCCGTGTCTCCCTCCCCGCCCCGGGGCGAGGGTCTCCACGCTCAAGGAGAGTCGATGACTGCCAAGCGCACCGTGCTGGTCACCGCGCACACCGGGCGGGAGGCGGCCGTCGACAGCGCCCGGATGGTGATCCAGCGGTTCGTGGACGCCGGGCTGAACGTGCGCGTTCTCAGTGCCGAGGCCGACGAGATCGCCTGCGCGGGGGCCGACGTGGTACCCGCGGGTTCGGCGGCGGTCGACGCCGCCGAGATGATGATCGTGCTCGGCGGGGACGGCAGCCTCCTGAGGGCCGCCGAGCTCGCCCGCCCGGCCGGGGTGCCGCTGCTGGGGGTGAACCTCGGACACGTGGGCTTCCTGGCCGAGGCCGAGGTGGAGGACCTGGCGGACGCGGTCGACAGCGTGGTGGACGGCCGCTACGACGTCGAGGAGCGGATGACCATCGAGGTCACCGCCCGCCTCAACGGCAAGCTGCTGGCCGACAGCTGGGCGCTGAACGAGGCAACCGTCGAGAAGAGCGAGCGGATGCTGGAGGTGGTCGCCGAGATCGACGGGCGCCCGCTGTCGCGCTGGGGGTGCGACGGGGTGATCTGCGCCACGCCGACCGGTTCGACCGCGTACGCCTTCTCCGCCGGAGGCCCGGTCGTGTGGCCCGAGGTGGAGGCCCTGCTGCTGGTGCCCATCAGCGCCCACGCCCTGTTCGCCCGGCCTCTGGTGGTCTCGCCCCGCTCCAAGCTGGCGCTGGAGATCCAGACGGAGACGGCGGGCGCGGTGCTGTGGTGCGACGGCCGCCGCAGGTTCGACCTGCCCGCCGGTGCGAGGGTGGAGCTCAGGCGGGCCGAGCTGCCGGTACGGCTCGCGCGGCTGCACGGCCTGGAGGACACCGGGGCGCCGTTCACCGACAGGCTGGTCGCCAAGTTCGATCTCCCTGTACAGGGGTGGCGTGGCCGTGTGAGGCCCTAGTTCGTCCGGGCGGGCGACGCCTCAAGCGCGTAGGATCGTGCCCGCGCACCGCACTGATGTTCGGTGAATTCGATGTGACGGGAGGGACCAGTGCGACCTAGAGTCGAGGAGGTCCGCATCCAGGGGCTCGGCGTGATCGACGAGGCCGTCCTGGTGCTGGCGCCGGGATTCACCGTGGTCACGGGCGAGACGGGCGCGGGTAAGACCATGGTGGTGACCGGTCTGGGGCTGCTGTTCGGCGGCCGTGCCGACCCCGCCAGGGTCCGCCCCGGCTCCGGCAAGACCACCATCGAGGGCACGCTGGTCGTCGACCCCGCGGGACGGGTCGCCCAGCAGGTGCAGGACGTGGGCGGCGTGGTCGAGGACGGTGAGCTGATCATCTCGCGGACGGTGTCCGTCGAGGGGCGCAGCCGCGCCTGGCTGGGCGGGCGCACCGTCCCCGTCGGCACCCTCACCTACCTGGCCGAGGACCTGGTGGCCGTGCACGGCCAGATGGACCAGCAGCGGCTGCTGCAGCCGGGCCGCCAGCGGGCCGCCCTCGACCGCTACGCCGGTGAGGAGCTGGTCAAGCCGCTGCGCGCCTACGAGCAGGCCTACAAGCGGCACAGGAAGACCGCGGAGCAGCTGGACGAGCTGACCACCAGGGCCAGGGAGCGCGCCCAGGAGGCCGACCAGCTCAGGTTCGGGCTCGGCGAGGTCGAGAAGGCCGACCCCAAGGCCGGCGAGGAGATCGAGCTGCGCGAGGAGGAGGAGCGGCTCTCCCACGCCGACTCCCTCAGGGGGGCCGCGGAGACGGCGCACCGGGCGCTGCTCGGCGACCCGCTGTCCGGCGAGCAGGCCATGCCGGACGCCATCGCGCTGGTCGGGGAGGCCCGTACGGCCGTCGAGGCGGTGCGCGACTTCGACCCCGCGCTCGCCGGGATCGCCGACCGGCTCGCGGAGGCGGGCTATCTGATCTCCGACGTCGCCACCGAGCTGGCCGCGTACTTCGAGTCGGTCGACGCCGACCCGGGCCGGCTCGCGGTCGTGCAGGAGCGGCGGGCCGTGCTCACCCACGTCATCCGCAGATACGGCCAGGACACCGCGGAGGTGCTCGCCTGGGCCGCGCGGGCCGCCGCCAGGGTGGCGGAGCTCGACGGCGACGACGACCGCATCGGCGAGCTCACCCGCGAGCACGAGGAGCTCACCGAGCGCCTCACCGAGCTGGCCGCCGAGCTGACCCGGGTCAGGACGGCGGCCGCGGAGCGGTTCGGGCGGGCCGTGACCGAGGAGCTCACCGCGCTGGCCATGCCGCACGCCAGGGTGGTGGTCACCATCGCCGCCGCCCCCGAGTTCGGCCCGCAGGGCGTCGACGAGGTCGAGCTACGCATGGCGCCGCACCCGGCCTCACCGCTCCTGCCGCTGAACAAGGGCGCCTCGGGGGGTGAGCTGAGCCGGGTAATGCTCGCCATCGAGGTGGTGTTCGCCGGTGCCGACCCGGTCCCGACGTTCGTCTTCGACGAGGTCGACGCGGGCGTGGGCGGCAAGGCCGCGGTGGAGATCGGCCGCAGGCTGGCGCGGCTGGCCCGCACCTCCCAGGTGATCGTCGTCACCCACCTCCCGCAGGTCGCGGCCTTCGCCGACCAGCATCTCGTCGTGGAGAAGGCCGACGACGGGAGCGTGGTGCGCAGCGGCGTGATCGCCCTCGACAAGGACGGCCGGGCGCGCGAGCTCTCCCGCATGCTCGCCGGGCTTGAGGACTCCGAGCTGGGCCGCGCGCACGCCGAGGAGCTGCTGTCGATCGCCGCCGCGGACAAGGCGTGACCGGACAGGCCGCCGGCGGGGTGTGACGGGAGGCGGAAACAGCCCGGACGGGCCGGATAACGAGATGACGGGGCGTGTGGCGGGTTGAAAGAGTAATGCGGATGTTCCGGGGAAGCGGGGGCCGGGGGTTTCGGGTGACGGATCTGACACGCTGCCGGCTGTTTGGCTCTCCCGGTCGTTCCCTCTGGCAGGATGGTCGTGATGAAGGTGCCGATTGACGGGCTGAAAGACAGGCTCACCGGGTACCTCCGCCGCAGGAAGGTCACTGACCTTCCCGGGGTGACGGCAGTGGCGAGAATCGATCGGCGGACCAAGAGGCTGACCAAGCGCCTCAGGGCCGGGGAAATCGCGATTATCGATCACGTTGACGTTGACCGGGTGAGCGCGGAGGCGCTTGTCGCGTGCGGCGCGGCGGGTGTCGTCAACGTCGCCTCCGGCATCAGTGGCCGCTACCCCAACCTGGGCCCGCAGATCATCGTCGACGCCGGGGTGCCGTTCGTCGACAACGCCACCCCCGAGCTGTTCGAGCGGATCAAGGACGGCGACCTGGTCAGGCTGTACGAGGGCGTCATCCACCTCGACGACGAGGTGGTCGGCAAGGGCGACGTGCAGACGGCCGAGGCCGTCGAGGCCGCGATGAGCGAGGCGCGGGCCGGGCTGACGGTGCAGATCGAGGCGTTCGCGGCCAACACCATGGAGTACGTCCGCCGCGAGCGCGACCTCCTCATCGACGGGATCGGCGTTCCCGACGTCCGGACCGTCATGGAGGGCAGGCACGTCCTCATCGTGGTGCGCGGTTACCACTACAAGGAGGACATCGCCGCCCTCCGCCCCTACATCCGCGAATACCGCCCGGTCATGATCGGCGTGGACGGCGGCGCGGACGCGCTGCTGGAGGCCGGATACCTGCCCGACATCATCGTCGGGGACTTCGACTCGGTCTCCACCAAGGCGCTCACCACCGGTGCCGAGCTGGTCGTGCACGCCTACCGCGACGGCAGGGCGCCGGGCCTGGAGCGGGTCCAGCAGCTGGGCCGCACCGCGGTGCTCTTCCCGGCGATCGGCACCAGCGAGGACATCGCGATGCTGCTCGCCGACGACAAGGGCGCCGATCTCATCGTCGCCGTCGGCACCCACGCGACCCTGGTGGAGTTCCTCGACAAGGGCCGCTCCGGCATGGCCAGCACCTTCCTCACCCGCCTGCGGGTGGGCAGCAAACTCGTCGACGCGAAAGGCGTCAGCCGGCTCTACCGCAGCCGGATCTCCACACCGTCCCTGCTCCTGCTCGTCGCCACCACGCTGATCACCATGGGGGTGGCGATCGTCGTCTCCCCGGTGGGCAAGATCTGGCTGGACAGCATGCGCGACGTCTGGAGCGGCTTCATCTTCTGGCTGGTCGGACTCTTCTCGTGATCGATTTCCGCTATCACCTCGTCTCCATCGTCGCGATCTTCCTCGCGCTGTCGGTGGGCATCGTGCTGGGCACCACCCTGCTCGAAGACCCCGTCATCAAGGCGAGCGAGCTGGCCGTCAACCAGTTCCGCGAGGGCAACAACGAGCTTCGCGACCAGGTCGAGGCCCTGCAGAAGCGCGAGGCCGCCAACGACGCGTTCGTGGCAGCCGACACCCCCCGGCTGGTCGGGGACGCGCTCGCCGGCGAGAGCGTCGTGATCGTCGAGGCCCCGGGCAGCACGGCGAGCGTGCGCGAGGCGGCGCAGCAGGTGATCGAGGAGGCCGGGGCGACCGTGACCGGCCGGATCACCCTCACCGAGCGATACACCGACCCCGCCCAGGCGGGCTTCATCGACAAGCTGGCCGTCGGCGCCAAGGCCCCCGAGACCGTCTTCTCCGTCGAGGACACGGCGTACGACAAGGCGGCGGAGGTGCTCGCCGGGGCGATCCTGACCAGTGACTCCAGCCAGGTGGGCAAGGAGCACCCGGCCGGGGCCGGCATCCTCGACGCCTTCCAGCGCGGCGGCCTGCTCACCGTCACCGACGAACCCGCCAAGCGCGCGGAGGCGGCCCTGGTGATCGCCCCGGCGGAGGCGTACACCGGGGAGACCGCGGGCGAGCAGGCGGGCGCGCTCGTGACGCTGGCGGTCGGCCTGGACGACGCGGGCCAGGGCACCGTGCTGGCCGGCACGCAGACCTCGGCCGCGGCCGGCGGGGTGATCGCCGCGCTCCGCGAGGACGCGGCCCTCACCGAGAAGGTCTCCAGCGTCGACACCGCCGATATGCCCGCGGGACGGGTCGTGGTGGTCTACGCTCTCCGAGAGCAACTCACCGGGCTGGCCGGCCAGTACGGCATCGGCCCCGGCGTCTCCGGCATCGAGCCCAGCGCGACGCCGACCCCCACGGCCGCTCCCACGGCCGCCACGGCCACCTCCGGAGGATGACCCGATGGCTCGTCGCGCTTTTCCCCGCGCCCTCGCGGGTGCCCTCGCCGGCGCGTTCCTCGGCGCGGTCGCCGCGCGTGCCGCGTACGCCGCCTTCACCCGCAGGCCCCCGGTCGGCGACGCGGAGACCTGGGCCAGGACGAACCACCGGGGCGAGCCGATCACCCTGCTGGAGGGCCCGGCGTTCGTCGCCGGTGCCGGAGCCGCCGCGGCCGTGATCCCCGGGCTGCCCGGCGGGGTCCGGGTGGCGGCGCTGCTGGCGGTGGCGGGCGGCGGCGGCCTCGGAGCCTACGACGACCTGTACGGCGCGACCTCGTCCAAGGGGTTCAGGGGGCATCTGAGCGCCCTGGCCAAGGGCGAGGTCACCAGCGGGGCCGTGAAGATCCTCGGCATCGGCGCGACCGGCCTCGCCGCCGCCGCCGTCACCTCCCGCGACCCCTTCGACGTGGTCGTCAACGGCGGGCTGATCGCCGGAAGCGCCAACCTGGCCAACCTCTTCGACCTGCGGCCGGGCCGCGCCGTGAAGGTGGGCCTGCTCGCCGGGGCGCCCCTGCTCGCCGCGGGACTGCTCAAGGGCGACCCGGTCCCGGCCACCCTGGCCGCGCTCCCCATGGGGGCCGCCGCCGCGCTGCTGCCCGAGGACCTCGGCGAGCGGGCGATGCTCGGCGACGCGGGGGCCAACGCGCTGGGCGCGCTCCTCGGCCTGGCCGCCGCCGTCACCCTGGGCCGCCCCGGGCGGCTCGCCGTGCTCGGCACCGTGGTCGCGCTGACCGCCGCCTCGGAGAAGGTCAGCTTCACCAAGGTGATCGCGGGCAACCCCCTCCTGCACCGCGTCGACATGCTCGGCCGCCGCCCTGTGGAGCAGGCACCCACCCCCCGATGAGCACGAGGATCGCGCGGGGGGTCGCGGGGGCGGCACTCCTCATCGGAGTCGTGACCGTCCTGGCCAGGCTCGTCGGGTTCGGCCGCTATCTCGTCCAGTCGCAGAGCGTCGGCAACAGCTGCCTGGGCACCGCCTACAACACCGCCAACTACGTGCCCAACATCGTCTTCGAGCTGGTCGCGGGCGGGGTGCTGGCCGGGATGGTGGTGCCGGTGCTGGCCTCGGCGGCCTCCAGGTCCGACGACGACCCCGGGGCGAGGGCGGAGGTGAGCAGGACCACCTCGGCGCTGCTCACCTGGGCGATGCTCGTCCTGGTGCCGCTGACGCTGCTCATCGTCGCGTTCGCCGGGCCGATCGTCGCGCTGCTCATGGGTGATCCGCACGGATGCGGCGTGGCCGGCGTCGTCGAGGCCGGCACCGGCATGCTCGTCGTCTTCGCCCCTCGGATGATCTTCTTCGGGCTCGCCGTGGTGCTGTACGGGGTGCTCCAGGCCCATCGGCGGTTCATGGGCCCGGCCCTGGCGCCGCTCGTCTCCAGCCTGCTCATCGTCGCCTCCAACCTGCTGTTCGAGGTGGTCAACGAGGACGCCGCCAGGGACCTGACGAAGCTCAGCGGCGCCGGGCAGCTGTCGCTCTCCCTCGGCGCGACCGTCGCCGCCGCCGCGATGGTGCTCACCGTCGTCGGCCCGGTGTCCAGGCTCGGGCTCCGGCTGCGGCCCACGCTGACGTTCCCGCCGGGCGTCGCGGCCAAGGCGCGGAGGCTCGCCACCGCGGGTCTCGCCGTGCTGGTCGCGCAGCAGGTCGCGCTGATCGTCGTCATCCGCCTGGCCAACGGCCTGGGCGGCGAGGGCGCGATCGCCGCCTACACCTACGCCTGGGCGCTGTACCAGCTGCCGTACGCCGTGCTCGTGATGCCGATCGCCACCAGCTCGTTCCCGGTGCTGTCCACCCGGGCGGCCGAGGGGGACACGCCGGGGTTCGACGCCCTGACCGCCTCCACCACCCGGGCCGTGCTGCTGGTGACGGGGCTCGCGGCCGGGGTGATGGCGGCGGTCGCCGTACCGGTGTCGAGGGTGTTCCTCGACGGGACCGCGGGCGGCGATCCCGCCGAGATGGCCAGGGGCGTCGCGCTGTTCGCGCCGGGCCTGGTCGGGTACGCGCTCATGCTGCACCTCGCCCGCATCCTGTACGCCTGCGGGCGGGGCCGGTCGGCGGCGGCCGCCTCGGTGACCGGATGGGCCGTCGCGCTGCTGGCCCAGATCGTGCTCGCCCACACGGCGGGGGACCCGTCCGAGGTGGTCGGGCGGATCGCGCTGGGCAGCACCGTCGGGATGACCGTCGGCGGACTGCTTCTCACCGTCGCCGTGCTCCGCGCCAGGGCGGCGGCCGCGCTGGCGGGGACGCCGCGCACCCTCCTGGCGACCCTGGCCGGCGGCGTCGCGGCCTGGGCCGCGGGACTGACCCTGGTCGAGGCCTTCGGCGCGGTGGCCACGTGGGCGTCCGTGGCGGTCGGGCTCGCCGCGGGGGTGGCCGGGGTGGTCGTGTTCGCGGCCGTGGTGGTGATGATCGACAGAGAGGACGCCCAGGCGCTGCTGGCAAGGCTTCGCCGGGGTCCCGCGAGGGGGGAGAGTCGTTCGGATGGCTGATCAGGGCAGGCGCGTGGCACTCGTGCTGGGGACGAGCGCGGGAGGGGTCGGCCGGCACGTGGCCATGCTGGCCGGGGGGCTGGTGCGCGGCGGCCACCGGGTGGTCGTGGCGGGCCCGCCGAGCACGGAGCGCGCCTTCGGCTTCGCCGCCCTCGGCGCGCGCTTCGCGCCCGTGCCGATCTCCGACCGGCCCCGCCCGCTCGCCGACCCGCGGGCGGTCCTGGCGCTCCGGACGCTGCGCGGGGCGGACGCCGTGCACGCCCACGGGCTGCGGGCCGGGGCCCTGGCGGCGATCGCGCTGGCCGGGACCGGGACCGGCCTCGTGGTGACCCTGCACAACGCCGCCACCGCGGGCGGTGCCGTCGGCGCCGTCTACGCCCTCCTGGAACGGATCGTGGCCCGCCGCGCCGACCGGATCCTGGTCGTCTCCCCCGACCTGGGGGAGCGGATGACCCGTCTGGGGGCCGGGCACGTCGAGGCCGCCGTCGTTCCCGCGCCCTCGCTGCCTCCTTCGGGACGCGAGCCCGGCGACGTGCGGCGGGAGCTCGGCACGGGTGACCGGGTGATCTTCCTGACGGTCGCGAGGCTCGCCCAGCAGAAGGGGCTGGAGACCCTGCTCGACGTCGCGAAGGCCCTGCGTGGGGCTCGCGGGGGCGCGGTGCCCGTCCCGGGCTCGGCGGCGGGTACCGCACCGGGACCGGCCGTGGGTTCGGCGGCGGGGCCGGTCGCGGGTTCGTCGGCGGGGCCGGTGGCGGGTCCCGTGTCGGGCCCGGCGGAACCCGTGCGCGGCCGGGGTCCGGGGGAGCGGGCGCCCGAGGCGGTGTTCCTGGTGGCGGGGGAGGGGCCGTTGCGGGGGGAGTTGCAGGAGCGGATCGACCGGGAGAACCTGCCGGTACGGCTGCTCGGCGACCGTTCCGACGTGGGGGATCTGCTCGGGGTGGCCAGGGCGCTGGTGGTGCCGAGCCGCTGGGAGGGGCAGCCGCTCACCGTGCAGGAGGCCCTGCGGGCGGGCACGGCGATCGTCGCCACCGCCGTGGGGGGCATCCCGGCGATGGTGGGCGAGGCCGGGCTGCTGGTGCCGTACGGGGACATCGAGGCGATGCGCGACGCGGTCGCGAGGGTGCTCGCCGACGACGGCCTCGCCGGGGAGCTGGCCGGGGCCGCCGCGCTGCGGGGGCGCGGGCTGCCGGGCGAGCGGGAGGCGCTGGAGGCGGTGCTCGCGGTCTACGCGGGGCTTTCCTGAGCCGGGCCCACCGGCCTTCCCGGGCGGGTTCATCGGCTTCTCCGGATGGACCTGCCGATTTCCCGAGGGAACCACAGGCCTTCCCGGGCGGGTTCATCGGCTTCTCCGGACGGGCTTACCGGCTTTCCCGGGTGGGTTTACCGGGCTTTCCGTGCTTTCCGGGAGAGCTCCGGTGGTGCCCGCGGGCCTCCATGGGGCCTGGAGGGCGTGAAGGGGCCGGTGGCGGGCGATTCCCGGACCCGGGGGAACAAGCGGGGCGCCGCGATGTTGGATTAGGCGCCGCCATGCCGGACGCCTATACTGGCGTGGTTAGGGGGGGAGTATCCCTTCGCGGCAGTCTCGTCATCACGGTGTTGCCTCGCTCCACGAGGCCCCCGGGGCTGTCGGTCCGCATCGTCGACCCGCTTCACGTCGACCTGGTTTCACGCGGGCGGGAGAGACCTCCGGCAGTCTGTCGTGCGCGCCGCCGGAGGTTTATCAGTTGTGAATGTTCCTGTCTGGGTATGGTTCGCCGTCATCGGCGGACTCCTGGTCGTCCTCGCATTCGACCTTTGGATCGTCGATCGAGGCGAGGCTCGAGAGTTCTCCCTCAAGCAGGCCGGGTTCTGGGTCGGCTTCTACGTCACCCTCGCCGTGCTCTTCGGCATCGGGCTGTGGGTCATCGCGGGCCCCACCCCCGCGGGCCAGTTCATCGCCGGTTATCTCACCGAGTACAGCCTGAGTATCGACAACCTCTTCGTCTTCTACATCATCATGACCCGCTTCGCGGTGCCGAAGGTGCACCAGCACAAGGTGCTGCTGATCGGCATCCTGATGGCGCTGGTCATGCGCGGCATCTTCATCGCGATCGGCGCCGCGGCCCTCGCCAACTTCGGCTGGCTGTTCTACGTCTTCGGCCTGTTCCTCATCTACACGGCCGTCCAGCTCGTCCGCCAGTTCGGCAAGGAGGAGCACCTTGAGGAGAACGCGGTGCTGCGCTGGGCGCGGCGGGTGCTGCCGCACACCGACGACTACGTGGGCTCCAAGATCATTGTAAAGGTCGACGGCAAGCGCCTGGTCACCCCGCTGCTGATCGTCATGATCGCCATCGGCACCACCGACCTGCTGTTCGCGCTCGACTCGATTCCGGCGATCTTCGGCCTGACCACCGACGCCTTCATCGTCTTCACCGCGAACGCGTTCGCCCTGATGGGTCTGCGCCAGCTGTACTTCCTGCTGGGCGGCCTGCTCCAGAAGCTGGTCTACCTCAGCTTCGGTCTTGCGTTCATCCTCGGTTTCATCGGGGTTAAGCTGATCCTTGAGGCTCTGCACTCCAGCGGTGTCTCCTGGGCCCCCGCGGTGCCCATCTGGTTGTCGTTGTCGGTCATCGTCGTCACGATGATCGTCACCACCGTGGTCAGCCTGATCAAGGTTCGGCGTGACAACCGCGCGGGCAAGGAAAACACCACCCCGGCGAGTGTCGAGCAGGGCTAGCGAATCGGCGTGTGAGGCGCTTTGCTTGTCTCATTGCGCCTTATAAGGGCTAAGAGATGGGTAACATCCTGCCCCAGAGCGGGTAGACATACCGGTCTAATGCCGCAAGACATCACAAAGGTTCCCTGTGTCCCACGATTCAGCAAGCCACAGGCCAGGCCCGCTGGGCCTGGCACGTGGCGTCTCCCCGTGGTTGCTCCCGACCGTGGCCGCCGCCGCCGCGACCTCCCTGCTCAGCCGTCGTGACCGGCGCTGGGCGCTGGCGGCGGTCCCGCTGACCGCGCTCACCGGCGGGATGCTCTGGTTCTTCCGCGACCCGGATCGCACCCCGGGCACCGGGCGGATCCTGTCGCCCGCGGACGGCGTGGTGCAGAGCATCGACCCGTGGCCGGACGGCCGCACCCGGGTCGCGATCTTCATGAGCCCGCTCGACGTGCACGTCAACCGGGCGCCGATCGCCGGTACGGTCACCTCGATGGAGCACGTGTCCGGCGGTTACCTGCCCGCGTTCAACAAGGACAGCGACACCAACGAGCGGGTCGTCTGGCACCTGGACACCGCGCTCGGCGACATCGAGCTCGTCCAGATCGCCGGGGCGGTCGCGCGCCGCATCGTGCCCTACGTGGCCGAGGGGGCGAAGGTCGCCAGGGCCGAGCGGATCGGGCTGATCAGGCTCGGCTCGCGGGTCGACGTCTACCTTCCCGAGGGGATCGCCCCGGCCGTCTCCGTGGGCCAGAAGACGGTCGCGGGGGTGACGGGTCTTGACCACGGCTGACGCGAGCTGGCCGATGGACGAGACGGACGACGAGCCACGAGGGCCCGTGGGCAAGGCGTTCCGCCTGTCGGCCGCCGACTCCCTCTCCCTCGGCAACGCCCTCTGCGGCTTCCTCGCGGTCTGCGTGCTCGCCTGGTCGGCCATCAGCGCGCTGCAGCAGGACAAGCCCTTCGCGGCCGACCCTCGCTTCTTCGGCACCGCGGTGGTTCTCCTGCTGATCGGCGCCACCTGCGACCTGTTCGACGGCCTGGTGGCCCGCAAGTTCCGTGCCTCGGCCATGGGCGCCGAGCTGGACAACCTCGCCGACGTGATCAGCTTCGGCTTCGCGCCCGCCTTCATGGTGGTCATCTGGGCGGGGTTCAACCAGCAGATCCCCTTCCTGCTGGTGATGGCCGCGGCGTCGTCGGTGCTGCTGGCCGGGGTCGTCCGGCTCGCGCGCTTCGCCTGCGTGAAGACCAAGAGCGGCGACTTCATGGGGCTGCCCATCCCGATGGGCGCGATGACCGTGGTCTCGATCGTGCTGCTGTTCCCCCCGTCGATCTGGACGATCCTGCCCGTCTTCGGGGTGGCGTACCTCATGGTGAGCCGGATCGAGTACCCCAAGCCCAAGGGCAACCTGGCGGCCGCCGTGCTCGCCTGGATGATGATCAACGTCGCCTGCCTCACCATCTGGGTCGCCGGCCTGGCCGGTGGCGACACGCTGATCAAGGTCGGGGCGGTCATGCAGATGACGATCGTGGCGGCCATCCCGCTGCGGGTCCTGATGTTCAAGCGGGAGAAGCGCAAGGAGCAGCGCAAGGCGTCCGCCGGGGTCGGCTGAGTCCGACCGCCCGCGGCGCGTTCGCACCGGTTTCTCCCAGGGCATGGCGGATGGTCGCGGACACGCCATGCCCGGATCCGTTCTCGTCCCTGAATGCCCCGGCACGCTTCCCATGTCCGGCGTGGCTGCGTTCAATTGCCTCATGGCAGCTGAGCCTCATGAGCACACCCGTACCTATTTCCTCGGCATCCTTGCCCGCGAGCTGGAGCTGAGGGGCATGAGCGTGACGCTCAGGCGGAGCCCGCCGGCGCTGCGGGTCAGCGATCCCGAGGCGGCGATGTTCAACGAGACCCTAGACTGCGTCCCGCTGGCCGAGGGCTGGTTCTACCGCTGGTCCTGGGGCGACCTGGTCGAGCGGGTGGAGGATCCGGCCAAGGCCGCGGACCGGATCCTGCGGGTCTTCGGCGGCTGACACCCGCCCTCCCGCCGGAGACCGTGCCACCTGTCCAGCCAGGTCTTCCCGGCAGAGGCCCCGCCACCCGGCCGCCAGGTCTTCCCGCCAGAGGCCGTGCCACCTGTCCAGCCCGGCCTTCCCGCCAGAGGCCGCACACGTGCCGCCCGGGCGACAGGCTCCCCGCCGCCCGGGCGGGGTGTCACCAGCCGCGCTCGCGCCACTCGGGCAGCGAGGGGCGCTCGGCGCCGAGCGTGGTGTCCTTGCCGTGGCCCGGGTAGACCCAGGTGTCGTCCGGCAGCCGGTCGAAGATCCGCTCCGACACGTCGGCGAAGAGCTGGGCGAACCGCTCGGGATCCTTGTTGGTGTTGCCGACGCCGCCGGGGAAGAGCGAGTCGCCGGTGAACAGGTGGCCCGGGTGATGCAGGGCGATCGAGCCGGGGGTGTGCCCGCGCAGGTGGATCACCTCCAGGCCGACCACGCCGACGGTGATCCCGTCGCCGTCCTCGACCTCCAGGTCCACCGGCACCGGCAGCGCCCCCGCGTCGAGCGGGTGGGCGATCACCGAGGCGCCGGTCGCCCTGGCGACCTCCTCCAGGGCCTGCCAGTGGTCGCCGTGCCGGTGGGTGGTGACGATCTTGCTGATCGGCTGGTCGCCGATGAGTTCGAGCAGCCGGTCGGGCTCGGCGGCCGCGTCGACGAGCGCGCCGTCGCCGGTCTGGGTGCACCGGATCAGGTAGGCGTTGTTGTCGAACGGGCCGACGGCCAGCTTGGCGATCGTCAGGGCGGGCAGCTCGCGGAGGTCGGCGGGGCCGCCGACCTGAACATCACCGGTGTACGTCACGGATTCTCCTCGGACGGGGTCGCGGGAGGGTGAGGCGGTGCGCGCCCCGCCCTCGTCCTCCTCATCATTCCGCCCGGCGGGCGGGCCGGGGCATAAGGGGGGTGTTCACATCGTTGAAACCGTGGGTCACCTGCCAGGTCTGGGCCGAGGCCGTACCCTGGAGAGGGCGGGAAAACGACCCCGGACGCAGGTCCGGAAAATTGTCGGCCCCTCTCGCTAGTCTTCCCGCGACTACTTCCAACCCTCTACCAACGACGTCGGGACTGCTGTGGCTGACCGCCTCATCGTGCGTGGTGCACGTGAACACAACCTCAAGGACGTCTCGCTGGAGCTGCCGCGAGACGCTCTGATCGTCTTCACCGGACTGTCCGGCTCTGGCAAGTCCAGCCTGGCCTTCGACACGATCTTCGCCGAAGGTCAGCGCCGGTACGTCGAATCGCTGTCGGCGTACGCGCGGCAGTTCCTCGGGCAGATGGACAAGCCCGACGTCGACTTCATCGAGGGGCTCTCGCCCGCGGTGTCGATCGACCAGAAGTCGACGAGCCGCAACCCCCGCTCCACCGTCGGCACGATCACCGAGGTGTACGACTACCTGCGGCTGCTCTGGGCGCGGATCGGCAAGCCGCACTGCCCGCAGTGCGGGCGGGCGATCGCCAGGCAGAGCCCCGAGCAGATCGTCGACCGGGTGATGGAGCTGGAGGAGGGCACCCGCTTCCAGGTGCTCGCCCCGGTGGTCCGCGGCCGCAAGGGCGAGTACGCCGAGTTGTTCAGCCAGCTCCAGGCGAAGGGCTTCGCCCGCGCCCGCGTCGACGGCACCGTGGTCAGGCTGGACGAGCCGCCGACCTTGAAGAAGCAGGAGAAGCACGACATCGAGGTGATCGTCGACCGCCTGGCCGTGAAGGAGGGCGCGAGCAGCCGCCTCACCGGCTCGGTGGAGACCGCCCTGGGCCTGTCGGGCGGGACGATCACCCTGGAGTTCGTCGACCTGCCCGAGGACGACCCCAACCGCGAGCGCTTCTACTCGGAGCACCTCCACTGCCCCTACGACGACCTGTCGTTCGAGGAGCTGGAGCCCCGCTCGTTCTCGTTCAACTCGCCCTTCGGCGCCTGCCCGGAGTGCACGGGCCTGGGCGTCCGGATGGAGGTCGACCCCGACCTGGTCGTGCCCGACCCGGAGCGGCCGCTGGGCGAGGGCGCCCTGTCCCCGTGGGCCGGCGGCCACACCAGCGATTACTTCGTACGCCTGGTCGAGGCGCTCGGCCTGACCATGGGGTTCGGTCTCGACACCCCGTGGGAGCGGCTCCCCAAGAAGGCGCAGAAGGCCCTGCTGTACGGCCACGACGAGCAGGTCCACGTCCGCTACAGCAACCGCTACGGCCGCCAGCGCTCCTACTACACCACCTTCGAGGGGGTCATCCCCTGGGTGCAGCGCCGCCACGGCGAGTCCGACAGCGACGGCATGCGCGAGAAGTACGAAGGCTACATGCGGGAGATCCCGTGCCCGGCCTGCGAGGGGGCGAGGCTCAAGCCGGTCTCGCTCGCCGTCACGGTCGACGACCGCTCGATCGCCGAGGTCTCGTCGATGTCGATCGGCGACTGCGCGGCGTTCCTGGCGGGGCTGAAGCTGTCCGAGCGCGACATGCAGATCGCCGAGCGGGTGGTCAAGGAGATCAACGCCCGGATGGGCTTCCTGCTCGACGTGGGTCTCGACTACCTGACCATGGACCGGGCCTCCGGCACCCTCGCCGGTGGCGAGGCGCAGCGCATCCGGCTCGCCACCCAGATCGGCTCGGGCCTGGTCGGGGTGCTGTACGTGCTGGACGAGCCCTCCATCGGCCTGCACCAGCGTGACAACCAGCGGCTGCTGGAGACCCTGATCAGGCTGCGCGACATGGGCAACACGCTCATCGTGGTCGAGCACGACGAGGACACCATCGCCGCCGCCGACTGGGTGGTCGACATCGGCCCGGGGGCGGGCGAGCACGGCGGCCAGGTCGTCGTCTCCGGCACCGTGGCCGACCTGCTCGCCTCGGAAGACTCGATGACCGGCGCCTACCTGTCCGGCCGCAAGACGATCGCGATCCCCGCCGCCCGCCGCAAGCGCGACAGGAAGCGGCAGATCACCGTGAAGGGCGCCCGCGAGCACAACCTCAAGGGCGTCGACGTGGAGTTCCCGCTGGGGCTGCTCACCGCGGTCACCGGGGTCTCGGGGTCGGGCAAGTCCACCCTGGTCAACGACATCCTCTACAACGCGCTGGCCAAGGAGCTGAACGGCGCGCGCACCGTCCCTGGCCGCCACGCGCGGGTCAACGGGATGGACCTGGTCGACAAGGTCGTGCACGTCGACCAGTCGGCGATCGGCCGCACGCCCCGGTCCAACCCGGCGACCTACACCGGCGTCTTCGACAAGGTCCGCGACCTGTTCGCGCAGACCACCGAGGCCAAGGTCCGGGGTTACCAGAAGGGCCGGTTCAGCTTCAACGTCAAGGGCGGCCGGTGCGAGGCCTGCTCGGGAGACGGCACCCTCAAGATCGAGATGAACTTCCTGCCCGACGTCTACGTGCCCTGCGAGGTCTGCCACGGGGCGCGCTACAACCGGGAGACCCTGGAGGTCCACTACAAGGGCAAGACGATCTCCGAGGTGCTCGACATGCCGATCGAGGAGGCTCTCGACTTCTTCGACTCGATCCCGGCGATCAAGCGCTACCTGAAGACGCTGAACGACGTCGGCCTGGGCTACGTCAGGCTCGGCCAGCCCGCCACGACCCTGTCCGGCGGCGAGGCCCAGCGCGTCAAGCTCGCCTCCGAGCTGCAGCGCCGCTCCACCGGCCGGACGATCTACGTGCTCGACGAGCCCACCACCGGCCTGCACTTCGAGGACATCCGCAGGCTGCTGGGTGTCCTGGGCAAGCTCGTCGACGGGGGCAACACGGTCATCGTCATCGAGCACAACCTCGACGTGATCAAGACCGCCGACTGGCTGATCGACATGGGCCCCGAGGGCGGCTCCCGGGGCGGCAGCGTGCTCGCCGTCGGCACGCCCGAGGAGGTCGCCCTGGTCGACGAGAGCCACACCGGCCGCTTCCTGCGCAAGATCCTCGGCAGCTGAAGGCCGGGTTCGGGACCGGGCTGCCCCGTCAATACCCTTGACGCGGCAGCCCGGTTCCGAGCTGGGACGACGTCGCGAGAAGGGCCGAGATGAGCACGCAGGAGATCTCCGCCGGGCCCGCGCGCAGGCGGGTGATCGCCGCCGCGGGGGCCGTGGCGTGCGGGGCGGCGCTGGCCGGGTGCGGCGGCGGGGAGTCCGCCGCCGTCGTGCCGCCGGGGATCAAGGGAAAGGTCATCGCGCGCACCGCCGACATCCCGGTGGGCGGCGGCAAGGTGATCACCAAGTGGAAGGTCGTGATCACCCAGCCGTCCTCGGGGGTGTTCCGGGCGTTCTCGGCGAGCTGCCCGCACCGGGGATGCGCGGTCGGGAGGGTCGGGGACGGCGTCATCCGCTGCCCCTGCCACGGCAGCGAGTTCGCCGCAGACTCCGGCAAGTGCCTCAAGGGACCGGCGGAGGCGCCGCTGGTCCGGTACGCGCTGAGGGTCGAGGGCGACGGGATCGTCATGGTCTGACGGTTCGCCCCGCTTCCTTCTCCGGTTCTCCGGCTCCTCGGGGGAGGCTCGGGGGAGGCGCGGCCTCGCCGGGCTCGAAGCCCGTGGCGAGGGTTTCCAGGGGGATTCTCCGGATGGCCCGGAAAGAGGGCCGAGGTGGTAATTCTTCACAGTCTCCTGACATGACGTACGGCATGCTGAACCGTCATCGGGGTGCCAGCCGTACCTGAAGATGATGATCCTGGAGGATATTCATGACTGAGACGACGCGTCGTACGGTGATATTGAGCGCGGGCGGGGCCGGGATGGCCGCGGTGCTGACCGCGTGCGCGGGGTACGGGGAGCCCGCCTCGGATGGCGGGGACACGTCCTCGACCGCCTCCTCGCAGGCGCCGGAGGCGGCCGAGACGACCGCGGGCGCCGAGGGGGGCGACTCCGGGGCGAAGGCCCTGGCCAAGACCGCGGACATCCCCGAGGGGGGCGGCAAGGTCTTCAAGGACGAGAAGATCGTGGTCGTCCAGCCGGCCGCCGGCGAGTTCAAGGCGTTCAGCTCCGTCTGCACCCACCAGGGGTGCGACGTCGACAAGATCGCGGACGGCACCATCGACTGCCCGTGTCACGGCAGCAAGTTCAAGATCACCGACGGCTCCGTGGCGAACGGCCCGGCCACCGAGCCCCTGGAGGAGAAGTCGATCAAGGTGGACGGCGACTCCATCGTCCTCGCCTGAACCCGGCCGCGGGCCCGCCGCCGGGAGGAGCGTCCCGGCGGGAGGCCGGGTGCCGTGCGGCGGCCCCCGTACGGCCCGGGTCACCTCGCGGGGCGACGACCGTCGCGTGAGGCCGTGACCCGGTCCCGAGCGAAGGCGGGCCGGTGTGTCCCGGCCCGGCCCTCCTCGCGGGACCGGTGTGGTGAGGGCCCGAGGGGGCCGGACCGGAAAGCCGTGAGAAGAGCCGGGCCGGAAGGCCGGGAGGACGGCCGGGCGGGCAGGGCACCGGGAAATCTGTAAGGAAACCTGTCGGTCGGGGCCGATAGGCTTTCCGTGTGGCGAGATCTGTGGGTGGTCCGGCGAGTTTCCGGCCGAAGCCGGGGTCCATCCCCGAGTCCCCGGGCGTCTACCGGTTCAAGGACGCCGAGGGCCGGGTCATCTACGTCGGCAAGGCGAAGAGCCTGCGCCAGCGGCTCAACTCCTACTTCGCCGACTTCGCGGGCCTGCACCCGCGCACCCAGACCATGCTCACGACGGCCGTGGGCGTCGACTGGACGGTCGTCGGCACCGAGGTCGAGGCGCTCCAGCTCGAATACTCCTGGATCAAGGAGTACGACCCCCGGTTCAACGTCAAATACCGCGACGACAAGTCCTACCCCTACCTCGCGGTCACCATGGGGGAGGAGTTCCCCCGGGTCCAGGTGCTGCGCGGCGCCAAGCGCAAGGGCACCCGCTACTTCGGCCCCTACTCCCACGCCTGGGCGATCAGGGAGACCGTCGACCTGCTGCTGCGGGTCTTCCCGATCAGGAGCTGCTCGGGCGGGGTGTTCAAGCGGGCCGCGCAGATCGGCCGCCCCTGCCTGCTGGGCTACATCGACAAGTGCTCCGCCCCCTGTGTGAGCCGGGTCACCACCGAGGAGCACCGGGCGCTGGCCGACGACTTCTGCGAGTTCATGGCGGGCAACACCGGCCGGTTCGTCAAGCGGCTGGAGCGCGAGATGCGCGAGGCCGCCGTCGCGCAGGAGTACGAGCGGGCCGCCAGGCTGCGCGACGACGTCCAGGCGCTGCAGAGGGCGATGGAGAAGCAGGCCGTGGTCCTCGGCGACAACACCGACTGCGACGTGATCGCCCTGGCGGAGGATCCGCTGGAGGCCGCCGTCCAGGTGTTCTACGTCCGCAGCGGGCGGATCAGGGGCCAGCGCGGCTGGGTGGTCGACAAGGTCGAGGAGGTCGCGCCGGGCGAGCTGGTCGAGCAGTTCCTCCTGCAGATGTACGGCGACGCGGCCGCGGAGGCGCTGCCCAGGGAGGTGCTGGTGCCCGTCCTGCCCCCCGACGCCGAGGCGGTCACCGAGCTGCTCGGCGAGCACCGCGGGGCACGGGTGGAGATCAGGGTCCCCCAGCGCGGCGACAAGAGGTCGCTGATGGAGACCGTCGAGCGCAACGCCGTCGAGTCCCTGAAGCAGCACAAGCTGAGGCGGGCCAGCGACCTGACCGCGCGGAGCAGGGCGCTGCAGGAGGTCGCCGACGCCCTCGACCTCGACCAGGTGCCACTGCGCATCGAGTGCTACGACGTCTCCCACATCCAGGGCACCGACGTGGTGGCCTCCATGGTGGTGTTCGAGGACGGCCTGGCCCGCAAGAGCGAGTACCGCAGGTTCTCCGTGCGCTCCACCGAGGGTGACGTCGCCTCGATCCACGAGGTGATCTCCCGCCGGTTCAAGCGTTATCTGGAGGAGCGCTCCGCCGTCGGGGAGCTCGACGCGGCCCCCGAGACGGATCCGGCCGGGCCGGGCGATCCAGCGGGAGAGGCTGCCGGAGGACCCGGCGAGGATCTGCGGACGCCGGGCATCGACCCGGAGACCGGTAAGCCGCGCAAGTTCGCCTACCCGCCCAACCTGGTCGTCGTCGACGGCGGTCCCGCGCAGGCCGCGGCGGCCCGCAGGGCGCTCGACGAGCTGGGCGTGGACGACGTGGCGGTGTGCGGCCTGGCCAAGCGGCTGGAGGAGGTCTGGCTGCCCGGCGAGGACCTGCCGGTGATCCTCGCCCGCTCCAGCGAGGCCCTTTACCTTCTCCAGCGGGTGCGCGACGAGGCCCACCGCTTCGCCATCACCTACCATCGATCCAAACGGTCGAAGAGCGTCAAGGAAAGCGCTCTGGACGAGGTCCCCGGTCTCGGCCCGGCTCGCAGGCAGGCGTTGATCAAGCATTTCGGATCGGTGAAGCGGCTGCGGGAGGCGACCGCGGCACAGATCTGCGAGGTTCCCGGGATCGGCCCCTCGACGGCCGAGACGATCGTGTCGGCCTTGAAGGGGCAGAACCCATGAGCGACGAAAGAGAGCCCGCGTTCGTTCTCGTCACCGGAATGTCGGGGGCGGGGCGGAGCACCGCCGCCAAGGCCCTGGAGGACCTGGGGTGGTTCGTCATCGACAACCTGCCGCCGGGGCTGCTGTTCGCCATGGCCGAGGAGGCGGGCCGGGTCAAGCTGGCCGCCGACAAGGTGGCCGCGGTGGTCGACGTGCGCAGCCTGGCCTTCACCAGCGACCTCAACAGCGCGATCGAGGAGCTGGAGGGGCGCGGCGTCGCCGTGCGCGTGGTGTTCCTGGAGGCGAGCGACGAGGAGCTGGTCCGCAGGTTCGAGAACGTCCGCCGCCCGCACCCGCTGCAGAGCGACGGCCGCCTGGTCGACGGGATCGCCCGCGAGCGCGGCATCCTGCGCGAGGTCAGGGCCAACGCCGATCTGGTGATCGACACCTCCAACCTCAACGTCCACGAGCTCCGCGGGAAGATCGTCGCCTTCTTCGGTGGCGAGGACCGCCCCGGCCTGCGGGTCAACGTCGTCTCCTTCGGCTACAAGTACGGCCTGCCCGTCGACGCTGACCTCGTCGTCGACTGCCGGTTCCTGCCCAATCCCCACTGGGTCCCCGAACTTCGCCCCATGAACGGACTGGACGCCCCCGTACGGGAGTACGTTCTCAACCAAGCGGGTGCGAAGGAACTCCTCGACGCCTACGAGGAGGTGTTCGCCATCATCGCCTCCGGCTACACCCGCGAGGGCAAGAGCTACGCCACGCTCGCCGTCGGCTGCACCGGCGGCAAGCATCGCAGCGTCGCCATGGCCGAGCAGATCGGTGGCCGGCTCCGCGATAGGGGTGGCATGGAGGTGCAGGTGAGCCATCGGGATGTGGGCCGGGAGTGATTGAGGGTCTCAAGATCGTCGCGCTGGGTGGGGGACACGGGCTGTACGCCTCGCTGTCGGCGTTGCGGAGGGTCACCTCCGAGCTGACGGCGGTGGTCACCGTCGCCGACGACGGAGGGTCGAGCGGCCGTCTCCGCCGGGAGCTCGGCGTGCTTCCCCCGGGAGACCTGAGGATGGCCCTGGCCGCCCTGTGCGGCGACGACGAGTGGGGGCGCACCTGGAGCGAGGTCGTCCAGCACCGCTTCCGCAGCGAGGGCGACCTGCACGGCCACGCGATCGGCAACCTGCTGATCGTGGCGCTGTGGGAGCGGCTCGGCGACACGGTCTCCGGGCTCGACTGGCTCGGGCGGCTGCTCGGCGCGCACGGGCGGGTGCTGCCGATGTCCTCGGTGCCGCTCGACATCGCCGCCGAGGTCGAGCTGGACGGCGAGGTGAGCACGGTACGCGGCCAGGTGGCCTGCGCCCTCACCCCCGGCAGGGTCCGGGCGATCTCGCTGCTCCCCGAGGACCCGCCGGCGTGCCCCGAGGCCGTCCAGGCGGTCCTCGACGCCGACTGGGTGGTGTTCGGCCCCGGTTCCTGGTTCACCAGCGTGCTGCCCCACCTGAAGGTGCCCGAGCTGGCCGAGGCGCTGCACACCACCCGCGCTCGCCGCCTGGTCGCCCTGAACCTCGCCCCGCAGCCGGGGGAGACCGACGGCTTCTCCCCCCAGAAGCACCTGGAGGTGCTGCGCCAGCACGCGCCCTCCCTGGAGATCGACGTCGTCGTGGCCGACACCGGGGTGATCGAGGACCGCGACGAGCTGGAGAAGGCCGCCGCCGACCTGGGCGGGAGGCTCGTCCTCGCCTCCGTGGCGGACGAGGACGGCTCCCCGCGACATGATGCGCAACGTCTTGCCTCCGTCCTGGACGAGATTTTCCGTGAGAAGCGTTGATCCTGGTCAGCGGTGCTCAGGAGTGCGAGAAACTTCTGTGAGCCCGATTCATCTCGGGCCGCATGGGGTCTGTATGGGGGAGGACGAACGCGCATGGCGATGACAGGTGTGGTCAAGGACGAGCTGAGCAGGCTGCCGGTCCTGAAGCCTTGCTGCCGTAAGGCCGAGGTGTCGACGCTGCTGCGGTTCGCGAGCGGGTTGCACCTGGTGAGCGGCCGGATCGTGATCGAGGCCGAGCTTGACACCAACGTCACCGCCCGGCGGCTGATCAAGGACATCGGTGAGGTTTTCGGGCACAAGGCGGAGGTGCTCGTCCTGGCCCCGGCCGGATTGCGC
Organism: Streptosporangium heterodermiicola; assembly: GCF_051390675.1. Lineage (NCBI taxonomy): Bacteria > Bacillati > Actinomycetota > Actinomycetes > Streptosporangiales > Streptosporangiaceae > Streptosporangium > Streptosporangium heterodermiicola. Next base: position 376,243 of record NZ_JBPJSR010000007.1, on the reverse strand, counting down.
AAGGGCTCCCGCTACCTCGTGCGGGTCTACCGCGACGGGGAGGCGCTCGCCCGCCAGACCGGTCTGATCGACAACCACGGGCGCCCGGTCCGCGGCCTGCCCCGCCAGGTCGTCGCGGGGGCGACCTGCGACGCCGAGGCGGCCTGGCGGGGGGCGTTCCTGGCGCACGGCTCGCTCACCGAGCCGGGGCGTTCGATGTCGCTGGAGGTCACCTGTCCCGGGCCTGAGGCGGCGCTCGCGCTGGTCGGGTCCGCGCGGCGGCTGAAGATCCACGCCAAGGCCCGCGAGGTGCGCGGGGTCGACCGGGTGGTGGTCCGCGACGGCGACGCCATCGGCGCGCTGCTCACCAGGCTGGGCGCCCACGACAGCGTGCTGGCCTGGGAGGAGCGGCGGATGCGCCGCGAGGTCCGCGCGACGGCCAACCGGCTGGCCAACTTCGACGACGCCAACCTGCGCCGTTCGGCCCGCGCCGCGGTCGCCGCGGGGGCGAGGGTCCAGCGGGCCCTGGAGATCCTCGGGGAGGAGGCCCCCGAGCATCTGGTGATCGCCGGTCGCCTGCGGGTGGAGCACAAGCAGGCGTCCCTGGAGGAGCTCGGCCAGCTCGCGGACCCGCCCCTGACCAAGGACGCCATCGCCGGCCGGATCCGCCGCCTGCTGGCCATGGCCGACAAGCGCGCCCAGGACATCGGCATCCCCAACACCGAGGCCAATCTCACCGTCGACATGCTGGCCCCGTAGGTCTCCCCGCCTGTAAGCCTTCCGCTCAGGTCAGGGCTGCTTCCTGGGCTCGAAGTAGTTCACCCGGCCGGCCTCGTCCGGCTGCGGGACGGACGAGGCGGCGCGGGCGTCGTGGGCCGCGCGGGCGGCCTTGACGCGCCTGTTCACGAAGCCGAAGCCCGCGTAGGCGGCGACCACCCAGAACAGCAGCGACATGGGGTCGCTCCTGATCGCGTCGGGGAAGGCGTTGAGGACCTGGGCGACGGCCGGGCCGTAGTCCTCGCCGGACAGCCGCACCCAGACGACGACGGCTCCGGCGATCTGGCCGAGCGCGGCGCCGGCGAGGGAGAGGAAGGCGGCCAGCGGCGGCAGCACCGGGCTGGTCGGCCTCACCGCGATCATGGCGAGGCCGACGAGGAGACCGACGCCGATGGCGGCGAATCCGATTTCGTACCCGCTGAAGGCGATGAGCGCGCCGTAGGCCGCGGCACCGGCGACGGTGGCCAGGAGACCGGCGATAATGCCTGGTAGGAGCCCGTTCCCCAGGTGCGGATCGTTGTCTGTCATGGGGGTTCCTCTTGGGGTTGGAGGTATTTACAGTGACGAGTCGGGCACTTTACTTGAATGGTGCGATACCTGTTCGTGGGTTAACGGATAACGGAGCACCCCCTCAAGTGGTCTAGGCCAATTTGGGTCCGATAAGGTTCGTGGTTGAGGTTTCAGCCCGCCCCAAGTCGCCGATCCCGAGAGACCGGCGCATCGACGTACGAGGAGATCGGCACCGTGACCATCCGCGTAGGCGTCAACGGATTCGGCCGCATCGGCCGCAACTTCTGGCGCGCGGTCGCTGCCAGCGGCAAGGACATCGAGATCGTCGCGGTCAACGACCTGACCGACAACGCCACGCTCGCCCACCTGCTGAAGTACGACAGCATCCTCGGCCGCCTGCCGTACGAGGTGAAGAGCACCGCCGACGAGATCATCGTGGACGGCAAGACGATCAAGGCGTTCGCCGAGCGCGACCCCGCCAAGCTGCCCTGGGGCGACCTGGGCGTGGACGTCGTCGTCGAGTCGACCGGTTTCTTCACCGACGCCAACAAGGCCCGCGTGCACGCCGAGAACGGCGCCAAGAAGGTCATCATCTCGGCCCCGGCCAAGAACGAGGACTTCACCGTCGTGATGGGCGTCAACCACGACAAGTACGACCCGGCCAACCACACGGTCATCTCCAACGCCTCCTGCACCACCAACTGCCTGGCGCCGATGGCGAAGGTCATCAACGACACCTTCGGTATCGAGAAGGGTCTGATGACCACGATCCACGCCTACACGCAGGACCAGAACCTGCAGGACGCCCCGCACGGCGACCTGCGCCGCGCCCGCGCCGCCGCGATCAACATCGTGCCGACCTCGACCGGCGCCGCCAAGGCCATCGGCCTGGTGCTGCCCGAGCTCAAGGGCAAGCTCGACGGCTTCGCGCTGCGCGTGCCGATCCCCACGGGCTCGGCCACCGACCTCACCGTCGAGGTCGGCCGCGAGACCACCGTCGAGGAGGTCAACGCCGCGCTCAAGGCCGCGGCCGAGGGCGAGCTCAAGGGTTACCTCACCTACAACGAGGACCCGATCGTCTCCTCCGACATCGTCACCGACCCGGCGTCCTGCATCTTCGACGCGCCCCTCACCAAGGTGATCGGCAACCAGGTCAAGGTCGTCGGCTGGTACGACAACGAGTGGGGTTACTCCAACCGCCTCGCCGACCTCATCGAGCTGGTCGGCGCCGACCTCTGATGAAGGACATCTCCGAGTTCGACGTGGAGGGTCGGCGCGTCCTGGTGCGCGCCGACCTCAACGTCCCCCTGGAGGGGGACGTCATCACCGACGACGGCCGCATCCGCGCCTCGGTGCCGACGATCAAGGAGCTCGCGGGCCGGGGTGCCCGCGTGGTCGTCGTCGCGCACCTGGGACGCCCCAAGGGCAAGCCGAACCCGGAATACTCCCTCGCCCCCGTCGCCGAGCGGCTGGGTGAGCTCCTGGGCGCCGACGTCGCCTTCGCGACCGACGTGGTCGGCACCTCCGCCCAGGAGGTCGTGGAGGCACTACAGGACGGCCAGGTGGCCCTCCTGGAGAACCTGCGCTTCGAACCGGGCGAGGAGTCCAAGGACGACGCGGAGCGGGCCGGTTTCGCCGCGAAGCTCGCCGCCTTCGCCGACGTCTACGTGGGCGACGGCTTCGGCGCGGTGCACCGCAAGCACGCCAGCGTCCACGACGTGCCCGGCCTGCTGCCGCACGCCGCCGGAAGGCTGGTCCTGGCCGAGGTCGAGGTGCTCAGGAAGCTGACCGACGAGACCGAGCGGCCGTACGTCGTGGTGCTCGGCGGCGCCAAGGTCTCCGACAAGCTCGGCGTCATCGGCAACCTGCTCACCAAGGTCGACCGGCTCCTCATCGGCGGCGGCATGGCCTACACCTTCCTCAAGGCCCAGGGCTACGAGGTCGGTAAGTCGCTGCTCCAGGAGGACCAGCTCGACAAGGTGCGCGGCTTCCTCGACGAGGCGGCCAAGCGCGACGTGGAGATCGTCCTCCCGGCCGACGTGCTGGCGGCCGTCGAGTTCGCCGAGGACGCCGAGTACGAGGTGGTCGACGCCACCGCGATCCCGGCCGACCGCGAGGGGCTCGACATCGGCCCGCGCACCCGCGAGCTGTTCGCGGGCAAGCTGGCCGACGCGAAGACGGTGTTCTGGAACGGCCCGATGGGCGTCTTCGAGTTCGAGGCCTTCTCCGGCGGAACTCGCGCGGTCGCCGAGGCGTTGATCGCCTCGGAGGCCTTCACGGTCGTCGGCGGGGGAGACTCGGCCGCCGCCGTGCGCAGGCTCGGCCTGGCCGAGGACGGGTTCTCGCACATCTCCACCGGTGGCGGGGCCAGCCTCGAATACCTGGAGGGCAAGACCCTCCCCGGACTCGTGGCGCTGGAGCGGTAGAAGTGAACCCACGCGGTGAGCGGAGTGGCCGGTCGACGACCGACGCCGTCCGCGCAGTCAACAGGGAGTGGTGAGCGAACGATGAGCACACCTCGTAAGCCGCTCATGGCAGGCAACTGGAAGATGAACCTCAACCACCTTGAGGCCATCGCGCACACCCAGAAGCTCGCCTTCGCGCTGAACGACAAGGACTTCGACCGGGTCGAGGTGGCCGTGCTGCCGCCGTTCACCGACCTGCGCAGTGTGCAGACCCTGGTCGACGGCGACAAGCTGCGGATCGTCTATGGCGCGCAGGACCTGTCGCAGCACGACGGCGGCGCCTACACCGGGGAGATCTCCGGGACCATGCTCGCCAAGATCGGCTGCACCTTCGTGCTCGCCGGGCACTCCGAGCGCCGCCAGTACCACCGCGAGGACGACGACGTCGTCAACGCCAAGGTGCAGGCGGCCTACCGGCACTCCCTCACCCCCATCCTGTGCGTGGGGGAGGGGCTGGAGGTGCGCCGGGCCGGTGACCAGGTGGCCCACAGCGTCGCCCAGCTCGACGGCGGCCTGCGCAAGGTCAGCGCCGAGCAGGCCGCCTCCGTCGTGCTCGCCTACGAGCCGGTCTGGGCGATCGGCACCGGCGAGGTGGCCACCCCGGACGACGCGCAGGAGGTCTGCGGGGCACTCCGGTCGCGACTCGCCGAGCTGTACGACGCCGAAGTGGCCGCCGGTGTCCGTATCCTTTACGGTGGGTCGGTCAAGTCTGACAACATCGCGGGCATCATGGCGCAGCCTGATGTCGACGGTGCCCTGATCGGTGGCGCGAGCCTCGACCCCGGGGAGTTCGTCAAGATTTGCCGTTTTGGTGAATTGTCGAGCTGACTGAGCCATTCGGTGGGTGCGACTTGACAGCACGTCATACCCTCTTAGAGCAAGTTTGAATCGTCACGCCTTCGGCGTACACACGGGTCGTGCCCGGACGCGGGTCACGCGCACATAGGGAACAGGTCAACGGTGACAATCGGAATCTCCATCGCCCTCATCCTGTCGAGCCTGCTGATGATGCTGCTCGTCCTGCTCCACAAGGGCAAGGGCGGTGGTCTCTCGGATCTGTTCGGTGGCGGTTTCTCGTCGTCGTTCGGAGGCTCCTCCGTGGTGGAGCGCAACCTCGACAGGCTCACCGTCATCACCGGTGTCGTCTGGTTCGTCTGCATCATCGCGCTGGGCCTGCTTCTGCGGCCCTGACCCGGCTTCGACAGGCGTGACAGTGGTTCAGTCCCCGCATCCCCAAGCGGCGGGGCCATCGAGCAAGGAGTTCATCCGTGGGTAGTGGCAACGCGATCCGTGGCAGCCGTGTCGGTGCCGGCCCGATGGGGGAGGCGGAGCGCGGCGAGGCGGCCCCCCGTGTCCGGGTCCCTTTCTGGTGCGCGAACATGCATGAGACGCGCCCCAGTTTCGCCAGCGACGCGGCCGTTCCCGAGTTCTGGGACTGCCCCCGGTGTGGCCTCCCCGCCGGTCAGGACGAGGCGAACCCGCCCGCGCCGCCGCGCAACGAGCCTTACAAGACGCACCTCGCGTACGTGAAGGAACGCCGCAGCGACAAGGACGGCGCGCAGATCCTGGCCGAGGCCCTGGAGCGGCTGCGCTCCTCCTCGCGCCCGATCTACTAGCAGGATCTCGCCTACCAGCAGAGTCCTGGCGCGCGTGCGGTCCGGCGGACCGCACGCATGCCTGAAAGGCCCCCGTGGGAGACCCCCACGGGGGCCTTTCGCATGTCATGGCTCCGGAGCCCCGGGGGCAGGGAGCCGTCGCCGGGGAGGAGGGCGCCGGAAAGGGGGGGGGGCGTCGTCGGGGAGGTCGTCCCGCCGTCGCCGGGGCGGTGGCGGACGGTGCGTGAAAAGAGGTTTACTCGGAGCGATCCGGAAAGTTACCCTGAACGCAGGGAAATGGCGGCGGTTACGACCGGGGAGCGAGACCGCCGGTGCGTTTCGGGGTCGACGTCAACGCTGCTTTGTCGCACTTATGAACCCATCTTCCTTTTTGTCCGATATTCAGGGTTGAACTAACTCTCGGGCTTCTGAGGGATGACGCGTGAACGGAAATTCCGGGGTGAGAGTACGTTTCATCGCCCTGTGCGTATTCGTTTCCCTGCTTGTCGCCGGTTGCGGTGGTGAGGGGGGTTCGGGAGCGGGTGGTGAGGGCCTCGGTGACGGTGAGACCTCGACGGGCCTCACCCTTCCCGAGAACGCGCCGCCGCAGGTGAAGCGCGCCTACCGCGCGGCGGTGAAAGCGGAGGACAAGCGAGACAAGGCGGAGGAGAAGGCCATCGACGTCGTGGAGGGCGTGCCGGTGCCCACCGCCGCGCCGCCGTCGGACGCCCCGCCGTCCGACCCTCCGCCGTCAGAGCCCCCGCCGCCTCCCGACGCCTCCGTCTCGCAGGTGCCCGACGGTCCGGACCAGCCCACCGACTCGGGCCGGCCCGCCGAGCCGCCGCCTTCCCAGCCTCCCCCCTCCCAGCCACCGCCGGCGGTGGTGGTGCCCCCCGTCGTTCCGCCGGAGGTCGTGGCGGCCGTCCACGCGTGGGTCGCCGCCCAGAAGGAGTGGATACGGCAGTGCACCAGGACCGAGGTGGAAATGGCCGAGGCCGACAACTCAGGAATCGGGCGGATAAGACAACCGGTTTGCGGAAGTAAGAACCCACCGCCCGAGCTCGTGCCGTGGATCAAAATCATGGGAATCGATGTCGACAGCCTCATCTACGGCTGATTCCACCGAGGAGCCGAGACAGGCCGACGGGCCACTCATGCTCCGTGATGTGGCCGAAGCCGTCGGATTGATCGCCGCTCCGGCGACCTTTCTCACCGCGCTGGGTTTCTACTTCGGCTGGAGACGCACCCAGGCCTACGCCGTCTATTTCGGCATCGACAGCAGCATGCTGGGTTTCAGCATTCAGGAATACCTGCTGCGCAGCGCGACCTCCGTTTACACGATCGTGCTCGTCCTGGTCATGCTGGGCCTCCTCGTCGTCGGAGCGCACCGGCTGATCCTTCACGGGCAGCAGGGGCCCAGGGGGCGTCTCGCCGTGCGGGTGGCGACCGTCGCGCTCACCGGAGCGTCCGTTCTCGCCCTGCTCGTCTGGGCGGGCGCTCCGCTCAACCGGCTGGCGGGAAAGGTCCCGGCGCTCGCCCAGGTGGGTGTCTCGGCGGGTGCCGTCGTGCTCGCGGGCGTGGCCCTGCTTCTCGTCCGGCGCGGGCTCGGGCGCCGCCCGCGCGGTCCCGCCGACCACGAGAGGGCCGCGCCCGACAGGAAGGTCATGCGCGTCGTCGCCGTGGTCGTGGTGGGCGCGGGTGCCCTTGTCGCGCTCGACGCGCTCGCCGCGGCCGGTGACCCGGTGGTACGGGCGTCCCCCCTCGTGACCCGCGACACTCTCCTGTCCTGCGGGGTCGGGCTGCTCATCTACTGCGGTCTCCTGTGGCGCCACTGGTGGCGGGCCGGCCATCCGGCGCACATCACCGACCGCCCGCCGCCGTGGTCGCGCACCCTGCCGGTGGTCCTCGTCGCGCTCCTCTTGGTCGGCGGGATCTTCGCGGCCACCGACGAGTACGCCGAGTACGTGGGCACGCAGGAGGCGCACCTGACCGCGGTGAGGCTGGAGGGCGGAAGAGGTGTGGTCGTCTACGCGAACAAGGACCCCCTGTTCCCGGCGGGCGTGTCCTGCAGGCCGCTGAAGGGCAGGGACATCGCCTTCCGTTACCGCTGCGAGGGCCTGAAACTCCTCGTCCGCACCGCCAAGGGAGTGCTGGTGCTCCCGGGCACCTGGTCACGCGACGACGGCATCGACGCCGGTGACCGCGTCATCGAGCTGGGCGAGGACAAGTCGATGCGCCTTGAGTTCACCCCGGGTGAGAGTGACCTGTTCTTCACGCCGCGCTGAGCGCGCCCGGCGCCGTCTCGGTCGCCCGGGTTCCCGCCGCGCCTCCCGGCTCGGGCGTTCGATGAACCTCCACGGCTTTCGACGGACGCTCGGGCCTTCGGCGGACCTCGGCGGCTTTCGACGGACACTTGGGCCTTCGGCGGACCTCGACGCCCGCCTGGTTGTGCCGTCCCGGCCGGGTTTCCGTCCGGGTCGTGCGTACCCCCCTCCGGAGCGTGACGGAGGGGGTTGAGTCACCGCACCGGCGGGGTGGTCCTTCACCGCCGCCCGACACGACCCTGATTCAGGGCCTGCCTGGCATATCCGGTCTGCCGGGCATGTCCGGCCTATTGGGCGTGTCGCCCATGTGAGGAAGATCTCTCCTCTGCGCCATGCCGGACATTTTCTTGGAGCCCATCGCCACGGCCCCCAGTCCGAGCAGGAGGATGATGATGCCGGTGATGACGTTGTTCCAGGCGCTCCCTCTCGTCGCAGAGCCGGTGATCCAGGGAGCCACGATGGTCCAGATACCGATGACCGGCGCGACCCAGCTGATCCCGTATGTCCGGCCGTAGGCGGACGCGAAGGCGAGTGCCAGGGCGGCGACCGCGATGCCGGTGACGAGGTTGCTCACGGCGAGCCTGGACAGGCCGTTGAAGCCGACCACCCAGGGTGAGATCGCCAGATACAGGCCCGCCAGGAGGCCCAGTCCCTCGATGGTCTGGGCTACCGAACTGGAGCCCGCTCGTTCGTACCTTTCCCGCATCTCGATGAGATCGGGGTGGTGTTCCAGACTTGTGGGTCTCGTCATGCCCCATTCCCCCTTGCCGCTCTTCGGTAAATCTCGATTTCCCGCCAAAGCGGATTTGTGCTGATATACCCGACATAAGCTCCAATCAGCCCAAAACGGGACAAGTTTGGCTAATGACATCGCTGGGACACGGGCTCCGATGGTCTACCCCGCCGGGCCCGCCCCGCCGGGACCTCCCTCGGGGCCGGGGGAGGGCTCGCTGTGAGAACCGGTGTGATCACCGCGATGGCGCCAGGGGGCGCCGGGGTGGCGCCGGACGTCCTGGGTACGGGATGGAGCACACCCCTCGCGCGAACATGGAGAGCCGGGGGAGAGCGAGGTTGCCCGGAGGTGACCTTATGGACGAGATGGACGAGAAGTCGGGAACGCACGACCACCCGAGGAGCGCGCTGAACCTGCGGCTCTTCCTGGCGGTATTCGGCCTGGTGGTGTGCACGGCCCTGGCCGTCCTGTCGGCCTGGGCCGGGATCACCGCGCTCGCCGTGAGCATGGCCGTGCTGGCGGCCGTCGCCGTGGTGGACATCGTGGTGGTCGGCATCAGGATCGCCCGCAGACGCCGTCGCGGCGAGCGGCACACCCTCTTCGAGTAGGGGCGCGCGATCGCGCCTCGGTGGCCCGGCCGCCGTCCGGGGGAGGGGCCGGGATCCCTTTCCCGATCCCTCCCCAAGGCGCCCCCTCCGGTCCCTCCGTGCCTGTTTCACCGGAGGAGTCCGTCCCATCGATGAGAGGCCCGTCTCACCTCGGTCGGTCGTCCAGGGCGAAGGACAGGTAGCGGTCGGCGGAGCGGCGCACGGCCTCGGCGCCGTCGGTGCGCATGATCCGCTTCCACCAGCCGCCGTAGACGCGTTCGAAGGAGTACGGCTCCAGCAGCGACAGGGCGCGGCGAATCGTGCCGGGACGCTCGGGGATGAGGTTGGGGTAGCTGTACATGAAACTCACCCAGCGGCGGTCCTGGACCACCTGGAGGATGTCGCCGGAGAACAGGGCGCCCCGGCCCTCCTCGCCGTCGCGCCAGTGCATGACCTGGCCGCCGTCGAAGTGGACCCCCGCGTTGATCAGGGTCAGTCCCTCGCGGATCTCGTGGGTGTCGCCCTCCCAGAACACGACGGAGTCGTCGGGGCGGGCCACCCAGTCGCGGTCGGCCGCGTGGATGTGGATCGGCGCGTCGAAGGCGTGCGCCCACTCCACCATCGAGCCGTAGAAGTGCGGGTGGCTGATCGCGATGGCGTCGACCCCGCCGAGCTCGGTGACCTGCCTGACCAGCTCGTCGTCGAGGTGGGTGACCATGTCCCACAGCACGTTGCCGCCGGGCGTGCGGACCAGCAGGGCCCGCTGTCCGATGGCCGTGGCGGGGTCGGTGCCGACCCCGACCACCCCGGTGCCCTCCTCGGCGACCAGCGACCGGTGCCCGGTCGCGCGCAGCTCGTTCAGGGAGGTCCAGCGCTGCCCCTCCCAGCCGACGTACTGCCGCTCGTCCTCGCAGATCGGGCAGTCGTCCCGGGGGGCGGCGTACTGGACCCCGCAGGTGGCGCAGATGGGCAGGTCGTTCACGGAGGCTCCTCGGGTCGCGGTTCGTCTCCACCCTAAGATCGCCGTGCCCGCCGAGGGCGGCACCGTCACAGCTGAACGACCGCCGGGCGGGCGTCGGCCGGGCCGTGGGCCATGATGCGCCGCAGGGCGGGCCGGAGCCGCTCGATCACCTCGTCGTCGACTTCGAGGACCGCTTCGATCTCGGGGTCGTCGAGACCCAGCTCCTCCAGCGCGTGCGGAGCGACGACGACGCGAAGCACCCTGTCGCGAAGGGTGATCTCGCTGACGGCCCCGTACGCGGTCGCCTGGCCGGAGAGGACCAGGCAGTGACCGTCCGTCTCCGGCTCCTCGACGTCTTCCTCCCAGTCCTCCCCGTCCTCCCAGTCCTCCTCGTCCTCGGACAGGCCGCACATGAAGATGAGCTCCATGCCTTCGCCGCCGTCGCTTTCGGCGACACCGGCGGACAGGCACTCCAGATCGTGGTCTTCCGCCACTCCCGCGACCCGGGCCGTGAATCGAATGGTCATGCCGCGGAGCGTAACGGGCCACGGCGACGGTTCCGGCGCGTCGATCACCGCTGGGAGGGGTCAGCGGCGGTAGACCTCCTGGCCGTCGACGAAGGTCATCGCGACCTTGGTGCGCCAGATGTCGGCGGCCGGTTCGGTGAACGGGTCGCGGTCCAGGACGACGAGGTCGGCGCGGTTGCCGGGGACGATGGCGCCCGCGTCGTCGTCGCGGTTGATCCGGGCCGAGCCCGCGGTGTAGGCCGTCAGCGCGGTGGCCAGGGTGAGGCTCTGGCCGGGCAGGAACGGGGTCTGCGCCGTCGGGTAGCCCGCGTGGATCGAGCCGCCGGGTTCGGTGCGGTTGACGGCCACGTGCATGCCCTGGATCGGGTCGGCGTCGGAGACCGGCCAGTCGCTGCCCGCGCAGAACAGGGTGCCGTTGCGCTGCAGGTCGGCGAAGGGGTACTGCCAGGCGGAGCGCTCCTCGCCCAGGAAGGGGAGGGTCAGCTCGTCCATCTGGGCGTGGTGGGTGGCCCAGAGCGGCTGCAGGTTGGCGGTCACGCCGAGCTGGGCGAAGCGCGGCAGGTCGGACGGCTCGACGACCTGCAGGTGCGCGATGTGGTGCCGGTTGGCCGGGTCGGTCCCCTCGAAGCTGTCCAGCGCCTCGCGGACGGCCCGCTCGCCGATGGCGTGGAAGTGCACCTGGAAGCCGTGCCGGTCCAGCTCGGCGACGCACTTCCTCAGCAGCGCGGGGTCGACGTACGACAGGCCCGTGCCGCCGCAGCGGCAGTAGGGCTCGATCACCGCGGCGGTGAAGTTCTCGGTGATGCCGTCTTGCATGATCTTCACCGATCCGGCGCGGAACCGCTCCAGGCCCTCGGCGGAGCGGCGCCGTTCCAGCAGCTCGGGGATCTGCTCGGCGCCGCGCGCCCGGTCCCACCACAGCGCGCCCACGACGCGGGCCCGCAGCGCGCCGGAGGCCGCCGCGGAGACGTACGTGGGCAGCTGGTCGTCGTAGCCCGCGTAGGAGCCGACGATGGCGTCCTGCCAGCCGACGACGCCGAGGGAGAACAGGTGCTTCTGGGCGTCCATCAGCGCGTCGTGCAGGTCGCTCGGCGTGGGGCGGGGGGTGAGCAGGCCGACCAGGTCCATCGCGCCCTCGTGCAGCACGCCGCTCGGCGTGCCGTCGGCGTCGCGCTCGATCCTGCCGTCGGCGGGGTCGGGGGTGTCGCGGGTGATCCCGGCCAGTTCCAGGGCGCGGCTGTTCACCCAGGCGGCGTGGTGGTCGCGCTGGATCAGATAGACCGGGCGGTCGAAGACGTCGAGCTGGGAGCGGTGCGGCAGTCCGCCGGGGAAGGCCGACATGTCCCAGCCGCCGCCGTCGATCCACTCGTGGCCGGGGTGGGAGTCCGCGTAGGCGGTGATCCGCTCCAGGTACCTCGGCAGGCCGTAGACGCCGGACAGGTCGCACCTGGCCCGCTCCAGGCCCGCCTGCACCGGATGCATGTGGGCGTCGGTGAACCCGGGGGTGAGCAGGCCGCCGCCCAGGTCGACGGTCTCGTGGCCGGGGGCGGCCAGTCGCGCGACGTCGGACTCCGTGCCGACGGCGGCGACGCGGCCGTCCCGGACCAGTACCGCCTCGGCGAAGGCGTCGGCGGCGAGGAAGACCCTGCCGCCGCGGAAGAGGATGTCGTTCACTCGTTTCCCATTCGGGTGGCGGGCGGGCAGGTCATGGCTCTCCTCGGCGTCGGCGCTCTCTGGCTTCTCTGCGTTTTCGGGGTTCTCGGCGTTTTCTGTATTTTCTGTGTTTTCGGGGTCTCTGCGTTCTCTGGTACGGCGATGCTCTCAGCGTCCGGTGACGCGGCGGTTCAGCGGCCGGTTATGGAGTCGGCGACGCGGGCCAGCACGGAGGTGCGGCCGAGCCCCGCCTTCTCCCTCGCGTCGGCCCGGCGGTAGAGGTCGTACATGGTGTGCACGCCGATCCACCGCAGCGGTTCCACCTCCCAGCCTCGCACCTTGCGGTCCACCCAGGGGAGGGACGCGAGCTCGGTGTCCTCGCGCAGGATCAGGTCGCGCAGGGTACGGCCGGCGAGGTTGGTGGTGGTCACCCCGTGGCCGGTGTAGCCGCCCGCCCAGCCGATGCCGGTGGTGTGGTCGACGTGCACGGTGGCGCACCAGTCGCGGGGCACGCCGAGCACCCCGGACCAGGCGTGCGCCACGCGAGAGGCCCGCAGCGCGGGGAACATCCCGGTCAGCAGCTCCCAGAGCGCCTCGATCGTCCACTCGTGGGTGTGGCCCCGGTCGTCCACCCGGGAGCCGTACAGGTAGGGCTTGCCGCGCCCGCCGAACGCGATCCGGCCGTCGGCGGTGCGCTGGGCGTACATGTAGTAGTGCGCCATGTCGCCGAGCAGCTCGTGGCCCGCCCAGCCGATCTCGTCCCACAGCGCGCCCAGCGGCTCGGTGACGATCATCGAACTGTTCATCGGCAGCCACGCCCGGTGGTACTGCCTCAGCTCGGCGGTGAAGCCCTCGGTGGCGCGGACGACGTACTCGGCTCGGACGGTCCCGTACGGTGTGCGGGCCTCGCGCGGGGCGATCTCGGTGACCGGGGTGCGCTCGAAGATCTCCACCCCGAGGTTCCGTACGGTCTCGGCCAGGCCCCTGGCGAGCTTGGCGGGCTGGATCCTGGCGCAGTGCGGGCTCCAGATCGCGCTGACCGCGCCGTCCACCCGCAGGCGCTCCTCCCGCTCGGCGGGGTCGAGCAGCCGCACGTCCTCCTCGGTCCAGCCCCAGTGGCGCTCGTGGGCGAGCAGCTGGTGCAGCCGCCGGTCCTGGGCGGTGTTGGTGGCGACCGTGGTGACGCCGCCCTTGACGATGTCGGCGTCGATCTTCTCGTCCTCGGCGACGGCGACGACCTCGTCGATCGTCTCGAACATCACCCGCTGCAGCCGCCTGGCCGCGTCGGCGCCGTGCGTCCTGGCGTAGCGCTCGGGGGTGCCGGCCAGCTCGCCGACCAGCCAGCCGCCGTTGCGCCCGGAGGCGCCGTACCCGGCGAACTCCTTCTCCAGCACGACGACCCGCAGGCCGGGGCTCGCCTTCTTGAGGTAGTAGGCGGTCCACAGGCCGGTGTACCCGGCGCCGACGATGGCCACGTCGGCGTCGAGGTCCCCGGCGAGGGGGGCGCCGGGGGCGGGGATGCCGAGGGAGCGATACCAGAAGGAGACGTCTCCGTTGACGAAGTCCCCGGTCAGGGGAACGCGCGTGCTCATGGCCTCATATCCTGCTATATCCGTCTATCCGGGTGTGCCTGTCAACGGAAACCGTTGCAGAAACGCCGTACTGCCGAGTAATGAGTGATCTTCCCAGACGTAACGATGGGCTCACTCATGTGTAGCAGTCCCGTAACAGTGTCAGGAAAGGCTATCTCGCAACAGAGGGAGCATTCTGATGGGGTTTCTGAGGATTCGTACGACCGTTGACGAGCGGCCGGGCCGGCTCGCCTCGCTGGCCGCCGCACTCGCCGCCAAGGGCGGCAACATCCTGGGTCTGAGCGTGCAGACCGACGCGGACGGCACGGTCGACGAGTTCGTCACGGACATCCCCGCGGGTGCCGAGGCGGTACGCGAGGCGCTGGAGGCCGCGGGGGGACGCAGGGTCCAGGTCGTCACCGCCACCGCCCACGAGCTGACCGACGAGCCCACCCGCGTCCTGCTGCTCGCCTCCCGGCTGCGCATGACGCCCTGGCGCCTGCCGGAGCTGCTGGGAGAGCTGCTGCGCGCCGACGACTCCCGCTGGGTCTACGGTGCGGAGATGAGCGATCTTCCGGACCCGACCCTGCTGACCGTGCCCGTGGCCGCGCGCCGCGCGATCAGGGTCCGCCGGGCCGAGCTGCCGTTCACCCTGACCGAGGCCGCCCGCGCGGCCTCCTTCGTCCGTCTCGCGCAGCCCCCCGTCGAGCAGTCCGGGGCCGACCGCGAGATCACCCTCTCCGACGGCGTCGAGGTCGAGGTCCGCCCGCTCACCCGCCTCTACCGCGAGGCCGTACGCGACCTGCACGACCGCTGCTCGCCGGAGGCCCGCAGGTTCCGCTACTTCACCTCGATGCCGGTGCTGCCGCCGAAGGTCTTCGACCGGCTCTGCGACCGCACCCACGGCCAGTCGATCGTCGCCGGGCACGACGGCCAGGTCGTCGGGCTCGCCAACCTGATGTTCACCCCGGATCCGGGCATCGCCGAGATGGCGTTCCTGGTCGAGGACCGCTGGCAGGGCAGGGGGCTGGGCACCGCCCTGGCCGGGATGCTCGTCCGCCAGGCCCGCGACCTGGGCTTCGCCGAGGTGAGGGCGACCCTGCTGTCCGACAACGTGCGCATGCGCAGGCTCCTGGTCTCGCTCGGCGCGACCCTGAGCTACACCGAGGACCCCGGCGTGGTCGAGGCCAGGCTGGCCGTGGGCGTGATGGCGACGGCATCCCCGAGCTGACCCCATCGCGTGGCCTCCCCGTTTCGAGATCGCTCAGGGGTCCCGAACCGGGGAGGCCGCATTCTTCCGCGTCCCCGCCTCAGGAGGCCTGCCCCTCCTGGGGCGGGTCCTTCCGGGGAGCGGCGCTGTCGTCGCCGTTCTGTCCGTCCTGTCCGTCCTGGTTATTCTGGGGGGCGGCGCTGTCATCGCGGGAGGTGCCGGCGGCGTCGCGGGAGGTCTCGATGGCGTCGAGCCTGCGCTCGATCCGGTCCAGGCTCTCCTGGATGCGCTCCAGCCTGGCGGAGAACGCCGCTCCCATGACGTGGAAGCCCTCCTCCGCCGTCACCGCGAGCTCGGGCCCGCGCCGCCCGAGCAGAGTGATCACCTGGGCGCGTACGGCCTCAAGGCGCGCTCCCTGTCCCGTCAGCACCTGGGCGGCCACGCCCTCGCCCTCGCGGAGCAGCCCGAGCAGGATGTGCTCGGTGCCGATGTAGGTGTGGTGCAGGCCGAGCGCCTCGCGCAGGGACAGTTCGAGCACCTTCTTGGCGCGCGGGGTGAACGGGATGTGGCCGCCGGGGCTCTCGTCGCCCCTGCCGATGATCTCCTCCACGGCGTTCCTGACGCGCTCGCCGCCGATGTCGAAGGCCCGCAGGGCCCGGCCGGCGACGCCGTCCTCCTCCAGGATCAGGCCGAGCAGGATGTGCTCGGTGCCGATGTGGCCGTGGCCGAGCCGCCTGGCCTCCTCCTGCGCCAGGACCACGACGCGGCGGGCACGGTCGGTGAAGCGCTCGAACACGGGGAGCCTCCGTGAGGGGTGTCGAGGTGCTTGCCCCCACTATGCGGCACCCGGCCGGTGAGCGGGAGGACATCTCCCCGGGCAATTCCCGCCTCTTTACCGGAGAAAGCTTACATTTTTGAGTTAGGTTCGTGACAAATGGCTTTCGCGTCCAGGGGTGTCGTGCGTAGGGTCCCCGCATGACGACCGACGCCTTCATCGACGCCCTGCCCAAGGTCGAGCTCCACGTCCATCTGATCGGCTCCGCCTCGGTCCCCACCGTGCTGGAGCTCGCCCGCCGTCACCTCGACGGGAGCGTCCCCACGGATGAGGAGGAGCTGCGCGCCTTCTACAGGTTCACCGACTTCCCGCACTTCGCCCGGATCTACCAGGCGGTCAACGCCCTGGTCCGCGAGCCGGAGGACGTGGCGACCCTGGTGCTCGGCCTCGCCGCCGACCTCGCCGCGCAGAACGGCCGCTACGTCGAGCTGACCGTCACGCCGTACGCCCACCACGTCGTCGGCATGCCGATGCGGGAGGTCACCGAGGCGCTCGACCTGGCCTCCCGGCGCTCCCGCGAGGAGCACGGGGTGCGGATGGCGTACGTGTTCGACATCCCCGGAGAGTACGGGGCCGAGGCGGCCCGGGTCACCCTGGACCACGCGCTGCGGGAACCTCCCCAGGCGCTGGTAGGTTTCGGGCTGGCCGGAATCGAACAGGAACGCCCGAGGTACCGTGACGTCTTCGCGGACGCCTTCCGCGCCGCCACCGCCGCCGGGCTGCGCAGCCTGCCGCACGCGGGGGAGATGACCGGCCCCGAGACCATCTGGGAGGCCCTCGACCTCCTGGGCGCCGAACGGATCGGCCACGGCACCTCCTGCGTGGACGACCCCCGCCTCGTCGCCCACCTGCGCGAGACCCGGATCCCCCTGGAGGTCTGCCCCACCTCCAACGTCTGCACCGGCCAGGTCGCCCGGGTCGAGGAGCACCCCCTGCCCCGCATGATCGAGGCGGGCCTGTTCGTCACCCTCAACAGCGACGACCCGCCCATGTTCGCCACCACCCTGAGCCGCGAGTATCGCGTCGCCGCCGACCAGCTTGGCCTGGACCGCGAGACCCTCACCACTTTGGCCCGCAACGCCGTCGAGGCCTCGTCCATGAACGAGGCGGACAAGAAGGAGATCCGAGACGAGATCGACGCTGTCACCGCCCAGCACTCAGGGACGGCTTCCTGACGGCTCGCGACAGCGGGGGCCGGCCTCAGGGAGAGGAGATCCGGCTCAGGCTCGAAGGGATCTTGGAGGCCGCCGCCCTGTCCAGGAGGAAGAGGGTGCTCCGGCTGCCCCGGGCCCCGGCGGCCGGGACCTGCATCGTCCCCGAGTCCGACAGGGCCAGCCGTACCGCTCCCGCCTTCTCCTCGCCGGCGGCGATGACCCACACGTCGCGGGAGCCCTGGATGACCGGCAGCGTGAGCGAGACGCGGGTGGGCGGGGGCTTGGGCGAGCCGTGCACGGCCACCACCGGGCGGGTGTCGTACAGGGCGGGCATGCCGGGGAAGAGCGAGGCGACGTGGCCGTCGGGGCCCATGCCCAGCATCATGAGGTCGAACGCCGGGGCCGGGCCGTGGTCCTCGGGGCGGGCGGCGCGGCGCAGCTCCTCGGCGTACGCCTCCGCCGACTCCTCGGCGGTCATGCCGGAGTCGGGGCCGCGCATCACGTGGACCCGCTCGGGGTCGAGGTCGAGGTGGTCGAGCAGGGCCTCGCGGGCGCCGGTCTCGTTGCGCTCGGCGTCACCGCCCGGCAGGAAACGCTCGTCGCCCCACCAGATGTCCACCTTGCGCCAGTCGACGGCGTCCCTGGCGGGGGAGGCGGCGATCTCGGCGAGGGTGTCGATGCCCAAGGTGCCGCCGGTCAGGACCAGGTGGGCCGAGCCCTTGGCCGACTGGGCGTCGACGGCTCGGACGATCACCCGGGCGGCGACGGCCTTGGCGAGCACGTCGGCGTCGCGGTGGGTGATCACTGTGGGAACGCTCACGGGACTTCTCTTTCCGATCTTTCCAAAGGAGGTGCCCCGCGGCCGTGGCCGCGGGGCACGCGCGGCTCAGGACTTCTTGGTCTGGGCGAGTCGCTGGATCGCGGCCGCGTAGATCTCGTCGGGGTCCAGCCGCCGCAGCTCCTCGGCGAGCAGCTCCGACGTCGGGCGCCGGGTCAGGGCGACCCTGCGGTCCGGCTGGCCGGGACGCGACAGCGTGGCCATCCGGCCGTCGCTCCGGACGATGGTGATGTCACCCTCGGCCGAGACCAGCTTGACCGCGGTCAGGCCGGGCCCGGGGGAGTCGGTGACCTTCACGGAGGCGCCGAGGCGCTCGCCGAGCCAGGCCGCCAGCAGCAGGGCGCTGGCATGGCCGGACACGGCCTCCACGGTGCCCCGCTTCACCTTGCCCACCGGCTGGTCGAACGCGGCGGCGAGCAGGCTCCGCCACGTCGTCAGCCGGGTCCAGGCCAGGTCGGTGTCGCCGGGCACGTAACCGCGGGCCCGGCCGGTGATCGACTTGACCGAGTCGGCCGCCGACCGCGCGTCGATGATGCGGCGCTGGGCCAGCATGCCGATCGGGTCCTTGGAAGGGACCTCGGGACAGTCGCTGGGCCACCAGGCCACCACCGGGGTGTCGGTGAGCAGCAGCGGGCTGACCACGGAGTCGGCGTGCCTGGTCAGCTCCCCGTACAGGCGGAGCAGGATCACCTCACCCGGGGTCGACTCGCCGAACCGGATCTCGGCGTCGAGCCGGTTCGGCTCCTCCGAGTCGCGGGGGATGACGACGAGGATCCGGGAGGGGTGCTCCCTGGCCGCCTCGGTCGCCGCCCGGACCGCGTCGTACTGGTCGCTCTCGCCGCAGACCACCACCAGGGTCAGCACCATGCCGACCGCCGGGGTGCCCATCTGGTGGCGCAGGTGGGTGAGCTGCGAGGAGATCTTCGAGGCGTTCGTGCCGCTGAGCATGAAGCTGGTCATCTACAGCCGCCTCCAGGAACGCCCGTCGCGGGCCATCATCTCGTCGGCCGAGGCCGGGCCCCACGTGCCCGCGGGATACTCCTCCGGCGGGCCCTGGGTGCTCCAGAACTCCTCGATCGGGTCGAGGATCTTCCACGACAGCTCGACCTCGCGCTGGTGCGGGAAGAGCGGCGGGTCGCCGATCAGCACGTCCAGCAGCAGCCGCTCGTAGGCCTCGGGAGAGGACTCCATGAACGACTCGCCGTAGGCGAAGTCCATCGAGACGTCCCGCACCTCCATCGCGGTGCCCGGCACCTTGGAGCCGAACCGCACCGTGATGCCCTCGTCCGGCTGCACCCTGATGACCAGGGCGTTCTGCCCCAGGATCTCGGTGTCGTCCTTGCTGAACGGCAGGTGCGGCGCTCGCTGGAACACCACGGCCACCTCGGTGACCCGGCGGCCGAGCCGCTTGCCGGTGCGCAGGTAGAACGGCACCCCGGCCCAGCGCCGGTTGGCGATCTCCACCTTGATGGCGGCGTACGTCTCGGTGATCGAGTCGGGCGGGATGCCCTCCTCCTGGGTGTAGCCGATGACCGGCTCGCCGCCCTGCCAGCCAGAGCCGTAGCGGCCGCGCGCGGTGGCCAGCGACAGGTCCGTCGGCAGCCGCAGCGCCTTGAGGACCTTCTCCTTCTCCCTGCGCAGCGAGTCGGCCCCGAACGACGTCGGATCCTCCATGCCGACCAGGGCCAGCAGCTGCAGCAGGTGGTTCTGGATCACGTCGCGGGCCGCGCCGATGCCGTCGTAGTATCCCGCCCGGCCGCCGATGCCGATGTCCTCGGCCATCGTGATCTGCACGTGGTCGACGTAACTGCGGTTCCAGATCGGCTCGAACAGGTTGTTGGCGAACCGCAGCGCCAGGATGTTCTGGACCGTCTCCTTGCCCAGGTAGTGGTCGATGCGGAACACCGAGCTCTCCGGGAAGACCGCGCTGGTGATCGCGTTGAGCTCCTGGGCGCTCCGCAGGTCGTGCCCGAAGGGCTTCTCGATCACCACCCGGCGCCAGGACCCGGGAGGACCGTCGGCCAGGCCGGTCCGCTTCAGCTGCTGGACCACGACCGGGAAGAACTTCGGCGGCACCGACAGGTAGAAGCCGTAGTTGCCGCCGGTGCCCCGGGTCTGGTCGATCTCCTTGAGCATCATCGCCAGCGCGTCGAACGCGCCGTCGTCGGTGAACTCGCCCCGGCAGAAGAAGATGCCCTCCGACAGCTGCTTCCAGACCTCCTCGCGGAACGGCGTCCTGGCGTGCTCCTTGACGGCGTCGTGGGCCAGCTGCGCGAAGTCCTGGTCCCGCCAGTCGCGGCGGGCGAAGCCGACCAGGGAGAAACCCGGGGGCAGCAGCCCGCGGTTCGCCAGGTCGTAGATCGCCGGCAGCAGCTTCTTGCGCGCCAGGTCGCCGGTGACGCCGAACAGCACCAGCACGCACGGCCCCGCCACGCGCGGCAGGCGCTTGTCGCGCGGGTCGCGCAGCGGGTTGGCGTCGATCAGGGCCTCGGTGATGCCCGCGGTCGCGGCGGCGGTGGCCGTGGTGGCCGTGGGCGTGACGGCCGCGGGCGTCACCTTCCCGTGCGCGCCCGCCGCCGGGATGGCCGTCGTGCCCGCCGTGGCGCCCTCCCCGGCGTGCGCGGCCTCCCCGGCGTGCGCGGTCTCCCCGGCGCTCACAGCGCTCACAGCGCTCGCCGTGCCCGTCGCGCTCGTGGGTGAGCTCTCCTTGCTCATGCGAACCTCCAGCGGCCCATCAGACCTCCCGCGCGGCGGCGAGCAGGCGCGCGACCCCGGCCGCGCGATCGGTCAGGTGCAGCCGTACGGTGGGACGCCCGCGGCTGACCAGCGCGCCCTGGTCGCCCAGGGCCTGGGCGAGCTGGAGGCGGCCCAGGGTGTAGGGCTTGCCGGGGACCTCGACGTCGTTCTCGACGACCCCGGTGATCTGCAGGAACACCCCGTTCTGCGGGCCGCCCTTGTGGTACTGGCCGGTGGAGTGCAGGAAGCGGGGGCCCCAGCCGAAGGTGACCGGGCGCTCGGTGCGGATCGCGAGCATCCCGCGCAGCGTGGCCGGGTCGGCCCCGCTCCACACGTCCGTCATCTCCTCGAACGAGGCGCCCTCGGGGTACGGGGCGTCGAAGGCCGCCTCCCGGTCGAGGTAGGCCATCACCGCGAGGTAACCGCGCTCGGGGATCGACTCCAGCAGCCGGGTGAGCACGTCCGACAGGTCCTTGACGTCCTCGGAGCCGGGGAACTCGCCGTACACCTCCACCGGGCCGTCGACCAGGAGCGGCGTGCCGACGGGCAGCTCGGCCTGGTCGAGCAGCTTGGCGGTGTTCTCCTTGGACTCGGCCACGTTCGGCTGGTTGAACGGGTCGATGCCGAGGACGCGGCCCGCGACGGCCGTGGCGTACTCCCAGACGAGGAACTGCGCGCCCAGCGGGCCGACGACGGTGACGGTGGCGTCGGTGTCGATCCCGGCGAGCAGCTCGTCGTCGGCGTCACCCGGGTCGGCGCCCACGACGGGCAGGATGCCCTTGCCGGACTTGCCGGTGGACTCGGCGACCAGCTGCTCGATCCAGTCGGGCAGGCCGTTGATCTCCGACAGGCTGTCCTCGATCACGAGCTTGTCGCGCCCGGCCGCCGCGGCGGCGCCCAGGGCGGCGCCGAGGTCGAGGCCGGGGTTGCCCTCGGTCCGTGACAGCAGCGGCAGCACCTCGGCCGCGTCGTCGAGCAGCCGCTCGACGTCGGCGCCCGCCAGCGCGCTGGGCACCAGGCCGAACGCCGTCAGGGCGCTGTAGCGGCCGCCCACGTTCGGGTCGGCCAGGATCACCTGGTAACCCGCCTCGCGGGCGCTCAGCTCCAGGGGCGAGCCGGGGTCGGTGACGACGACGATCCTGCCCGCCGGGTCGATCCCGGCGTCGCGGAAGGCCTTCTCGTAGATCCGCCGGTGGCTGTCGGTCTCGACCGTGCCGCCGCTCTTGCTGGCGACGACCAGGATCGTGGTCTCCAGCCGGTCCTCCAGCGCCCGGCGCACCTGGCCGGGGTCGGTGGTGTCGAGCACGGTCAGCGGCACGTCGGCGGAGGCGGTGATCACCTCGGGGGCGAGGGAGGAGCCGCCCATGCCCGCCAGGACCACGTGGTCCAGGCCCTCGGCGCGGGCCCGCTCGACCAGCGCGCCGATCTCGGGGAGCAGCCGCCTGCTCGTCAGCGGGAGGTTGAGCCAGCCGAGCCGGACGGCCGCCTCGGCCTGGGCCTCCGCGCCCCACAGCGTGGCGTCGCCGGAGGTCAGGGCCTGGGGGACCCCCTCGGAGGCGAGCTGCCCGACGGTCTCGCCGGCCTGCTCGGTGAGGTCGTCGTCGCCGAACGTTACGGACAATGACATATGCGCCTCACGCCTTCTTCAGCTCGGAGGAGACGGTCTCCAGCAGCTCTTTCCAGGAGGCCTCGAACTTGTCCAGGCCGTCCTCCTCCAGGAAGCGCACGACGTCGTCGTAGTCGATGCCGGCCTCCTTGAGCGCGGCCATGGTGTTCCAGGCCTCCTCGTAGGAGGAGCGGACCGTGTCGCCGGTGACGCCGCCGTGGTCGGCCGTCGCGTCGAGGGTCTTCTCCGGCATCGTGTTGACCGTGCCGGAGGTGACCAGCTGGTCGACGTAGAGGGTGTCGGGGTAGTCGGGGTTCTTCGTGCCGGTGGAGGCCCACAGCGGGCGCTGCGGCCGGGCGCCGGCCGCGGCCAGCGCCTGCCAGCGCGAGGACTCGACGACCTCCTCGAAGGCGGCGAAGGCGAGGCGGGCGTTGGCGACCGCGGCCTTGCCCCTCAGCGCGAGGGCCTCGGGGGTGCCGATCTTGTCCAGGCGCTTGTCGATCTCGCCGTCCACCCGGCTGACGAAGAACGAGGCGACCGACTCGATGGCCGACAGGTCCAGGCCGTTGGCCCGCGCCTTCTCCAGGCCGGTCAGCCAGGCGTCCATCACGGCGCGGTAGCGCTCAAGGGAGAAGATCAGCGTGACGTTGACGCTGATGCCCTCGGAGATCGCCTGGGTGATCGCGGGCAGGCCCTCGACGGTGGCGGGGATCTTGATGAACAGGTTGGGCCGGTCGACCAGCCACCACAGCGCGCGCGCCTCGGCGACGGTCTTGTCGGTGTCCCTGGACAGGCGCGGGTCGACCTCGATCGACACCCGCCCGTCCACCTGGCCGCTGGCGTCGAAGACCGGCCTCAGCACGTCGGCGGCCCAGCGGATGTCGTACGTGGTGATGGCCCGCACGGCCTCCTCGACGTCGACGCCGCGGATCTTCAGGTCGTGCAGCTGGCCGTCGTAGGCGTCGCCCTTGCTCAGCGCCGACGCGAAGATCGTCGGGTTGGAGGTGACGCCGACCACGTGCTTGTCGCTGATCAGCGACTGCAGGTTGCCCGTACGCAGGCGCTCGCGGCTGATGTCGTCCAGCCAGATGGAGACGCCCTGCTCGGAGAGCTTCTTCAGAATCTCACTCATGCTCAGTTTCCCGTCGTCTCGCCCTTGTCGGCTCCGGTCTTGGCGAGGCTCGCCTTGGCGGCGGCGGCCACGCGCTCGGCGGTGAGGCCGAACTGCTCGTAGAGGGTCCTGTAGGGGGCCGAGGCACCGAAGTGCTCCAGGCCGACCACCACGCCCTCGTCTCCCACGAACTCCCGCCAGCCCAGCGAGATTCCCGCTTCCACCGCCACGCGGGCGCGCACCGAGGTGGGCACCACCGTCTGCCGGTAGGCCGCGTCCTGGGCCTGGAACCACTCCACGCACGGCATCGACACGACCCGGGTGGCGATGCCCTGCGCCTCCAGGATCTCGCGGGCCCCGAGGGCGATCTCGACCTCGGAGCCGGTGCCGATCAGGATCACCGAGGGCTGCCCGTCGGAGGCGTCCCGCAGGACGTAGCCGCCGCGGGCGACCTTCTCCGCGTCGCCGGTGCCCTCGAAGACCGGCAGGTTCTGGCGGGTCAGCGCCAGCGCGGCCGGGCGGTCGTTGTGCTCAAGCACGACCCGCCAGGCGGCGGCCGTCTCGTTGGCGTCGGCCGGGCGGACCACGTCGAGGCCGGGGATCGCGCGCAGCGACCACAGGTGCTCGATGGGCTGGTGCGTCGGGCCGTCCTCGCCCAGGCCGATGGAGTCGTGCGTCCACACGTAGGTGACCGGCAGCCCCATCAGCGCGGCCAGCCGCACGGCCGGGCGCATGTAGTCGCTGAACACCAGGAACGTGCCGCCGTACGGGCGGGTGCCGCCGTGCAGCGCGATGCCGTTGAGGATCGCCCCCATGCCGTGCTCGCGGATGCCGAAGTGCAGCGTGCGGCCGTAGGGGCCGCCGGGGAACGCCTTGGTCTGGAACTCCTCGGGGATGAAGGACGGCTCGCCCTTCATCGTGGTGTTGTTGGACTCGGCCAGGTCGGCCGAGCCGCCCCACAGCTCGGGCAGCACCGGCGCGAGGGCGCTGAGCACGTCGCCGGAGGCCTTGCGGGTGGCGACGGAGGAGCCGATCTCGAAGGACGGCAGCGCCCCGGTCCAGTCGGCGGGGAGCTTCCGCGCGGAGATGCGGTCGAACTCGGCGGCGCGCTCGGGGTTGGCCTCGCGCCAGCTCCCGTAGAGCTTGTCCCACTCGGCGCGCACGGCCCGGCCGCGCTTGACGACCTCGCGGGCGTGCTCCAGGACCTCGGCGGGGACGTCGAAGCTCTTCTGCGGGTCGAAGCCCATGACCTTCTTGGTCGCGGCGACCTCGTCGGCGCCCAGCGCCGAACCGTGGATCTTGCCGGTGTTCTTCTTGTTGGGGGCGGGCCAGCCGATGATCGTGCGCAGCCGGATGAACGACGGCCTGCCGGTCTCGGCGCGGGCGGCCTCCAGTGCCTGGTGCAGCGCCTCGACGTCCTCGACGTAGTCGCCCGTCTGCGTCCAGTCGACGGTCTGGGTGTGCCAGCCGTACGCCTCGTAGCGCGCGACGACGTCCTCGCTCAGCGCGATCTGGGTGTCGTCCTCGATCGAGATGTGGTTGCTGTCGAAGACGACGGTGAGGTTGCCCAGCCGCTGGTGGGCCGCGAGGGCGCTCACCTCGTGGCTGATGCCCTCCTCGATGTCGCCCTCGGAGGCGATGCACCAGATGTTGTGGTCGAACGGGCTCGCGCCCGGAGCGGCGTCCGGGTCGAACAGGCCGCGCTCGCGGCGGGCGGCCATCGCCATGCCGACCGCGTTGCCGATCCCCTGGCCGAGCGGGCCGGTGGTGGTCTCGACGCCGACGGTGTGGCCGTGCTCGGGGTGGGCCGGGGTGAGGCTCTCCCACTGGCGCAGCCCCTTGAGGTCGTCCAGGCTGAGGCCGTACCCCGACAGGTAGAGCTGGATGTAGAGGGTCAGGCTGCTGTGACCCGCGGAAAGGACGAACCGGTCGCGGCCCGCCCAGGTGGGGTCTGACGGGTCATGCCGCATCACCTGCTGGAACAGCAGGTAGGCGGCCGGCGCCAGGCTCATCGCGGTGCCGGGGTGACCCGATCCCGCCTTCTCTACGGCGTCCATGGCCAGGGCCCGTACGACGTCGACCGCACGGCGGTCCAGGTCGCTCCATTCGAGGGCTGGCACGAGTTCACTGCTCAAGTGCTCGATCTCCGGATCTAATCGTGTGATGGTGGCGCCGGTCTGGTATTTCCCGCCCACACCGGACCCTAACGGTTTCGACCTGGCTACCGTGGCGTAGGTCGGCCCGGGGCGGGTCCGCGGGATCCGCAGGCGGCGCGCGCCCCCCCATCGCAGGGGTCCCCCTCGCGCCGCTTCCGCACCCCGTGCCGGGACCGGCCCCCCCTGCAACTACAGTGAGTCCTCAAGGCTGGCTGGTGCCCGCATTCACGGATCCGCTCTAATCAGAGGTTACGCGTTGACCCCGCACGTGCTGGAAGCGCCTTAGATGGTGCTCACCGACAAGCAATCGACGGCCCTGACCGAGGGGGGCACGGCCCCCGAGGCCGCGCCGCGCTCCTTCGCCGACGTCGTGAAGGCGTACGTCGCCCTCACGAAGCCGCGGATCATCGAGCTGCTGCTGATCACGACGCTGCCGGTGATGTTCCTGGCGGCCAAGGGCCTGCCACCGCTGTGGATCGCCGTCAACACGCTGGTGTTCGGCACCCTGTCGGCCGGCAGCGCGAACGCGCTGAACTGCTACATCGACCGTGACATCGACGCGGCCATGCGCCGCACCCGCCGCCGCCCGCTCGCCCGCGACCTGGTGCCGCCGACGAACGCGCTGATCTTCGGGATCATCCTCGGCGTGCTGTCCACTCTTGGACTCGGGTTGACGGTCAATTGGCTCGCCGCGGGCCTGTCGCTGGGCGCGAACCTGTTCTACGTGCTCGTCTACTCGATGATCCTCAAGCGGCGGACCTCGCAGAACGTGGTCTGGGGCGGCATCGCCGGCTGCATGCCGGTGCTGATCGGCTGGGCGGGCGTCACCGGAAGCCTCGACTGGGCCCCCGTGGTGCTCTTCGGAGTGGTGTTCTTCTGGACGCCCCCGCACACCTGGACCCTCGCGATGCGCTACAAGGAGGACTACGCGGCGGCGAAGGTCCCGATGCTCCCGGTGGTCGCCACCGAGCGCCGGGTGGTGCTGGAGAGCATCGTCTACACCTGGGCCACGGTGCTCTGCTCGCTGCTGCTGTGGCCGATCGCCGGGACCACGCTCCTCTACCCCGTCGTGGCCGCCGTCCTGGGCGCCGCCTGCCTGTGGGAGGTCCACCGCCTCCTCGGCCGGGTCAACGCGGGCAAGACCGGCGTCGACCTGCGCCCGATGCGCTTCTTCCACTGGTCGAACGCCTATCTGGCGCTGCTCTTCCTCGCCGTCGCGATCGACTCGATGTTCGTCTGATGTGCGCCTGATGCCCGCCTGACGCTCATCCGACACCCGTCTGAGTCGTCTCACACGTACGTTCTCCCGCGGTGCGCCCGTTTCCGCGCGCCTGACCCGGGGGAGACGTCTCCCGGGGGAAGATGTTTTCTTGACCGGCCCGGGGCGGGCCTGGTCGTGGGGAGGGTGATTCGTGGTGTTCGGGAAACCTTCGGAGCCGGACTCCGGCTCCGGCCGCGGGGGCGGCTCGTCACCCGGCACGGTCCCGGGACCCGCGACGGCCGGACGCGCGGGCCGGGTTCCTGACGGCACGGGGTCCGCCGGTCTTCGGGCGGTGGTCTCCCGCTCCGGTTCGCGGGGCCGGTACCAGCGGTTACGGTGGCCACATGGCCGGCCGTGACCCCCGCTGGGTGCTCAGGGACCGTCCGTCGGTCACGCTGATCGCCGGGCTCGTCCTGGCGGGACTGTGCGCCCTGGTGTCGTTCTCCTTCGACGTGCTGAACGGCGACCCCGTCTACTTCTTCATCGCCCTGGGCCTCGCGCTCGCGCCGGTCCCGGTGCTGCTCGCCGCGGTGCTGGCGCTCGACCGCATCGAGCCCGAGCCGCGCGGCAACCTGCTCTTCGCGTTCGCCTGGGGCGCGGGCGTGGCGGTCCTCGTCGCAGGGGTGATCAACTCCTTCAACCTGATCTACATCGAGAACACCGTCCAGCTGGGCTACGACTACGCGCGCAACCTCACCGCCACGTTCGGCGCCCCGGTGGTCGAGGAGACGATGAAGGGCCTGGTCCTGCTGGGCCTGCTCAGGTTCAAGCGCGCCGAGCTGGACGGGCCAACCGACGGCATCATCTACGCCAGCATGGTCGGCCTCGGCTTCGCCATGAGCGAGAACGTGAGCTACTACGTGGCCGCGCTCGACGAGATGGGCGCGCGGGGCCTGGCGGTGACCGTCGTGCTGCGCGGGATCCTCTCGCCGTTCGCGCACCCGCTGTTCACCTCCATGATCGGTGTCGCGGTGGCCTACGCGGCGCAGCGCCGGGGCCCCGGCCGGATCTTCGTCATCGCCGCCGGGTGGATCGGCGCGATGCTGCTGCACGGCATCTGGAACGGCTTCGCCACCTACGTCGGCATCGGCGGCCTGGCCGTCGCCTACCTGCTGCTGATGACCGTGCTGTTCGTGCTGATCTGGATCATCTTCCGCGACCGCAAGCGCATCATCGCGCTCATCCAGACCTACCTGCCCGCCTACTGGGCGACGGGGCTGGTGTCCTCCGGCGACGTCGCGATGCTCTCCTCCCTGCCCGGCCGCCGCCAGGCCCGGCAGTGGGCGAGGAACCACGGGGGCAGGACGGCACTGCGGGCGATGAGCGACTACCAGCTCGCGGCCACCGAGCTCGGCCTGCTCCACGAGCGGGCCAGGGGCCACGTGATCGACGAGCGCACGTTCAACGAGGAGCAGCGGGCGCTGCTGGAATGCATGGCCGACGCCCGCGCCCGTTTCCCCACGTCCTCAGCGGGTCACGCCCCCGGTGGTTCCGGCCACGCGCCGGGCGGTCCCGGCCACCCGCCGCAGGGCGGGTCGTTCCACCGGTGAGACGGCCCCGGTCCGGGTTCACCCCCGCCGGAGCGCGGTCTCCGGGGCCGATCATCGTCCGGCCGCACCGGGACCGCGTCGAGCACGGACGGCGTCCGGATGCGTGAGGACGCCCTCCGAACGGCTTCCGCGGGAGGTTTCAGGCGTGGACGGTGTCGCGTTCGCCGGTGACCGTCTCCGGGACGTCCCGCGGGCCGTGCGGGCCGGTCGCGAAGAGCGCCCGCAGCGCGCAGAGCCAGACCAGGGTCGCGCCGAGCACGTGCAGGTTGACCAGGGCCGCGGGCACGCCCAGGAAGTACTGGACGTATCCGACGACCCCCTGCGCCGCCTCCACGGCCAGCAGCGTCCACGCGGCCCGCCGGGCGTACCCGGGCGCGTCGGTGATGTGCAGCGCGAAGGCCAGCGCGAAGGTGAGGCCGACCACCACGTAGGCGACGTCGGCGTGGATCCTCGCCACGGTCTCGATGTCGAAGCCGAACCGGGAGGCCATCTCGTCCCCGGAGTGCGGCCCGGTGCCGGTCACCACCACGCCCACGACGAGCAGGACGAACACGGCGGCGACGAGCGCGAAGGCGAGCGTGCGGACGTGGCGGTGGACCGGCCGCCGCGACACGCCCCCGCTCTCGCCCCCGCTCTCGGCTTGCCCGGCGCGGGCGTACAGCGCGTACGCCGCGGCGATCATGCCGACGGAGACCAGGAAGTGCACGCTCACGGTCACCGGGTTGAGCGCGCTGCGCACGACCAGGCCGCCCCAGAGCCCCTGGAAGGCCACGCCGACCGGCTGCAGCCAGGCCAGTTTGACCAGGTCGGGGCGGCGGGACGACAGGCGCAGGGCGGCGACCAGGCAGGCCACGCCGACGGCCAGCACCAGGAAGGTGAGCATCCGGTTGCCGAACTCGATCGCCATGTTCAGCGGCGAGATCTCGGCGTGGGCCACCGGGGTGAAGCTCTCCGGCGTGCACCGGGGCCAGGTGGGGCAGCCCAGGCCCGAGCCGCTGACCCGTACCGCGGCGCCCGTCACCGTGATCCCGATGTTGACGACGACCGCCGCCAGCGCCCAGCGGCGCAGCGTGGGGAGGGTCGGCGGCCCCACGATCCGCGCCGCCTTCGCGGCATACCGGAGGGTCAGGTCAAGGAGGTGGTTCACGGCTCACATGCTAGGCGGCGAGGTGCGCGGTCCCGTCCCGGACCCCGGTACCCGCCCGCCCGGCGCGGGCCGCCCGCCGTGAGACGGCGTGCCGTACGGGCCGGTGGGTAGGGGTGCGCGTGAGCCGGGCGGCACGCGTGCGATGCCCGTTTTGGTGCATTGATCCGGTAGAAGGTATGTGACATAGTACTGGCGGGCCCGAGGCGTGGGAGCGAGGTGGAACATGCCGGACGTCGTGGTCGTCGGCGCCGGGGTCGTCGGTGCCGCCTGCGCCTACTACGCCGCCCGCGCGGGGCTGGACGTGGTGGTCGTCGACCGGGGCGCGGTGGCGGGCGGTACGACGGGCGCGGGCGAGGGCAACATCCTGGTCTCCGACAAGGAACCGGGACCCGAGCTCGACCTGGCGCTGCTCTCCAACCGGCTCTGGCGGGACCTGGCCGGGGCGGGGCCGACCGGGGCAGCCGGCGGCGGGGCCGGGGCGGGGAAGGCCGGGGGCGACCCGGCGGCCGGTGGGGGGTTCGAGCAGGGCGGGGGGTTCGAGTTCGAGGCCAAGGGCGGCCTGGTGGTCGCCGAGACGGACGAGGTCCTGGCGGCGCTCACCGACCTGGCGGCGAAGCAGGGCGTCGAGCACGTCGCCGTCGCCCCGGGTGAGCTCGGCGACTACGAGCCCCACCTGGCGAAAGGGCTCGCCGGAGGCGTGTTCTACCCGCAGGACGCCCAGGTCCAGCCCATGCTGGCGGCGGCCGGGCTCATCCGGAGGGGTGCCGAGCGGTTCGGTCACGGCGCCCTGATGCTGCGCACCGGCGTCACGGTGACCGGCTTCGTCCGTGACGGCGGCCGGATCGCCGGTGTCACCACCGACCACGGCGACATCCTCGCCGGGGCCGTCGTCAACGCCGCGGGCACCTGGGGCGGCGAGATCGCCGCGCTGGCCGGGGCGCGCGTCCCGATCCTGCCCAGGCGCGGCTTCGTCCTGGTCACCGAGCCCCTCGCCGGGCCGCTCGTCAGGCACAAGGTCTACACCGCCGCCTACGTCACCGCGGTGGCCAGCGACTCGGAGGGGCTGGAGACGTCCGCCGTCGTGGAGAGCACCCCGGCGGGGCCGGTGCTCATCGGCGCCAGCCGCGAGCGGGTCGGCTTCGACCGCACGGTCTCCGTCCCGGTGCTCGAACGTCTCGCCCGCCAGGCCGTGGAGCTGTTCCCCGCCCTGGCGGCGTACCGGGCGATCCGGGCCTACTGCGGGTTCCGCCCCTACTGCCCGGACCACCTCCCGGTGATCGGGGAGGACCCCCGGGCACCCGGGCTCTACCACGCCTGCGGCCACGAGGGGGCGGGCATCGGCCTGGCCCCGGCCACCGGCCACCTGATCGCCCAGCTCCTGGCCGGTCTCCGCCCCGACCTGGACCTCACCCCCTTCCGCCCGGACCGGTTCGCCGAGGAGGCGTCGTGACCTCCTCACGGGGCCGTGGCCGTGCCCCTTCCCGAGGAGGTGCCCGATGAGGGATCCGTACCGCCTGGTGCGGGCGCGGCCCGAGCCGGAGTTCGAGATCAGCGTGGACGGCGCGCCCGTCCCGGTGGTCCCCGGCCAGACCGTCGGCGCGGCCATGCACGGCGCGGGCGTCCGTTCCTGGCGCACCACCAGGTTCGGCGGGCGCCCGCGCGGGCTGTTCTGCGGCATCGGGGTCTGCTTCGACTGCCTGGTCACGGTGAACGGGACCCCGTCCCTGCGCGCCTGCCTGACCGAGGCCCTCCCGGGAGACCTGGTGACCACCGGCGACACCGGCGACACCGGCGGCACCGGCGACACTGCCGGCACCGGCGGCACCGGCGATGGCGAGGGGGAGGGGTGAGCGGCCGATGACGCGGATCCACGACCTCGCCGTCGTCGGCGCGGGCCCCGCCGGGGTCGCGGGCGCGCTCACCGCCGCGCTGTCCGGGCTGGACGTCGTGCTGATCGACGGGGCCGCCAGGCCGGGCGGCCAGTACTTCCGGCACCCCGCCGAGGGGTTCCACGCCGCGCGGCCCGGCGCGCTGCACCACGGGCTCGGCAGGTTCACCCGCCAGTGGGAGACGCTCCGCGAGCGCGCCGAGGTGCTCCTGCGCCACCGGGTCTGGGCGGTCGGGCGCGCGGACGGGGTGGTCAGCGTGCGGTGCCTGGAGGGGGACCGCGAGGAGCGGCCCCGCACGGTGGCCGCGCGGGGGCTGCTGATCGCCACCGGCGCGCACGACCGGCCGCTGCCGTTCCCCGGCTGGGACCTGCCGGGGGTGCTCACCGCGGGCGGCGCGCAGGCGCTGCTCAAGGGGGACCTGGTCCTCGCGGGCAGCGGGGTCGTGGTCGCCGGTACCGGCCCGTTCCTGCTCCCCGTCGCCGCGGGACTGGCGGACGCGGGGGCGCGGGTGCTCGGGGTGCACGAGGCCAATGGTGGGTTCGGGCTCGCCAGGCACCCGCTGCTCGCCGCGGGACGGGCCGGGGAGGCCCTCGGGTACGGGGCGCGCCTGGCCCGCCGCCGGATCCCGTACCACCGCCGCGAGGCGGTGGTCGCCGCGCACGGCGACACCGCGCTGACCCACGTCACCGTGGCGAGCCTGGACCGCGACTGGCGGCCGGTCTCGACGCGGACCGTCGAGTGCGACACCCTCGCCGTCGGCTACGGCTTCGTCCCCCAGCTCGACCTGCCGGTCCAGCTGGACTGCGACACCCGCCGCGACCCCGACGGGAGCCCGGTCGTCGCGGTCGACACGTGCATGCGTACCAGCGTGCCCGGCGTCTACGCGGCGGGGGAGTCCACCGGCGTCGGCGGGGCCGCGCTCGCCGAGGTGGAGGGGCGCGTCGCGGGCCGGTCCGCCGCCGCCGACCTGGGCCGCCCCGTGCCGCCCGACCCGGCCCTGTCCCGCCGCAGGGACCGGCTCGCCGCCTTCGCCCGCGCCCTGCAGGAGGCCTACCCGGTACGGCCGGGCTGGCGGGAGTGGCTGCGCGACGACACGCTTGTCTGCCGCTGCGAGGAGGTGCCCCTGTCGGCCGTACGGGAGGCCCAGGCCATGGGGGCCGTGGACGCGCGTTCCGTCAAGCTCCTGGCCCGCCCGGGGATGGGATGGTGCCAGG
Organism: Streptosporangium heterodermiicola; assembly: GCF_051390675.1. Taxonomy (NCBI): domain Bacteria; kingdom Bacillati; phylum Actinomycetota; class Actinomycetes; order Streptosporangiales; family Streptosporangiaceae; genus Streptosporangium; species Streptosporangium heterodermiicola. The sequence goes on along the minus strand of NZ_JBPJSR010000007.1, from coordinate 343,854 downwards.
GCAGGATGTGCGGCTACGCGGTCGCGTGCCTCACCGGTGAGGACCCCGCGCCGCCCCGGCGCCCGATCGCCCAGCCCCTCAGGCTCGGAGACCTCGCCGCGGGGCCGGGCTCCTCCCCGGAGCCGGGCGGGTCCGAGCCTCCCTCGCGCCGGGACCGTACGGGAGCCTCCCCGGACCCGGACCCGGGCGCGGTCCTGTAGCAGCCGGAAACCCCCTCGGAAGGACGAACCATGACGACCCCCGCGAAGCCCTGGCACGGTGTGACCGTGGCCACCGCGCTGCCCCTGGGCGCGGACCTCTCCGTCGACCTGGACGGCTACGCCGAGCACTGCCGGTGGCTGGTCGCCTCGGGGTGCGACGGCGTCGTGCCGAACGGGTCCTTGGGCGAGTACCAGACGCTGACCCCCGAGGAGCGGGCCTCGGTCGTGGAGACCGCGGTCGCGGCCGTCGGCGGTGACCGCGTCATGCCGGGGGTCGCCGCCTACGGCGCCCTGGAGGCCAGGCGCTGGGCCGAGCAGGCCGGTGAGGCCGGGTGCCGCGCGGTGATGCTGCTCCCGCCGAACGCCTACCGCGCCGACGACAGGACCGTGGTGGAGCACTACCGGGAGGTGGCGCGGGCCGGTCTGCCGGTGGTGGCCTACAACAACCCCTTCGACACCCGGGTGGACCTCACCCCCCGGCTGCTGGCCACCCTCCACGCCGAGGGGCTGATCGCCGGGGTCAAGGAGTTCAGCGGGGACGTCCGCCGGATCTACGAGATCGCCGAGCTCGCCCCCGGGCTGGACGTGCTGGCCGGGGCCGACGACGTGCTGCTTGAGCTGGTCACCGCCGGGGCGGTCGGCTGGGTGGCCGGATACCCCAACGCGCTGCCCGAGTCGACCGTGGCCCTGTACCGCGCGGCCGCCGCGGGGGACACGGCCACCGCGCTGCCGCTCTACCGCGCGCTGCACCCGCTGCTTCGCTGGGACTCCAGGCCGGTGTTCGTCCAGGCCATCAAGCTCTCCATGGACCTGGCCGGACGCGACGGCGGCCCGTGCCGCCCGCCCAGGCTCGGCCTCGCCCCCGAGCAGGAGGCCGCCGTGCGCGCCGCCACGGAGAAGGCCCTGGCCGAGGGCCTGCGGTAGACCTGCCCCGTACCTTTTCAACCTTTTCACCGTGAGGAGAGCGGATGAGAACGAAGAGGGTCTTCCACGCGGTGGACTCCCACACCGAGGGCATGCCCACCCGGGTGATCACCGGTGGGGTGGGGGTCATCCCCGGCTCGACCATGGCCGAGCGGCGCGAGCACTTCCTGGCCGGGATGGATCACGTCCGCACCCTGCTCATGTACGAGCCGCGCGGCCACTCGGCGATGAGCGGGGCCGTCCTGCAGCCGCCCACCCGGCCCGACGCCGACTACGGCGTGCTCTACATCGAGGTCTCCGGCTGCCTGCCCATGTGCGGGCACGGCACCATCGGCGTCGCCACGGTCCTCGTCGAGACCGGGATGGTCGAGGTCGTCGAGCCGGTCACCACCATCCGGCTGGACACCCCCGCCGGGCTGGTCGTCGCCGAGGTCCGGGTCGAGGACGGCGCCGCCACGGAGGTCACCATCACCAACGTGCCCTCCTTCAGCGCGGGACTGGACCGCGTGGTCAAGGTGCCCGGCGTCGGGGAGGTCGTCTACGACCTCGCCTACGGCGGCAACTATTACGCCATCCTGCCCGTCGAGTCGGTGGGCCTGCCGTTCGAGCGGTCGCGCAAGCAGGCGATCCTCGACGCCGGTCTGGCGATCATGGGGGCGATCAACGAGCGGGACGAGCCGGTCCATCCGCTGGAACCCGGCATCCGGGGCTGCCACCACGTGCAGTTCACCGCGCCCGGCTCCGACGCCCGGCACTCGCGGCACGCGATGGCGATCCACCCCGGCTGGTTCGACCGCTCGCCGTGCGGCACCGGCACCAGCGCCCGGATGGCCCAGCTGCACGCCAGGGGCGAGCTGCCGCTGGACACCGCCTTCGTGAACGAGTCGTTCATCGGCACCCGCTTCGTCGGGCGGCTCACGGAGGAGACGGAGGTGGCGGGCCTGCCCGCGGTGGTCCCGGCCATCACCGGTCGCGCGTGGGTCACCGGCACCGCCCAGTACTTCCTCGACCCCCGCGACCCGTTCCCCGCCGGTTTCCTTCTCTGACTCCGGCTCCGACTCCGGCCGTCCTGAGCTGCGAACACGTGCCCGTCCCCGAGCCGTTCCCCGCGGGTCGCGCCCCGTGGCCCAAAACGGCGTCCTAACGCTAACGGTCTTGTTTCGGCCCTTGACGCGCATCTGCGTTGCACGTGCAATATCACACATCATCGGACGTGAGGAGCCGCGCATGCGTGCCACCCCCCTGAAGTGCTTCACCTCGCTGGCCGTTCTCGGTCTCCTGGTCACCGGATGTGGCCAGGGACTGCTCGGTGACGGCGGCGGAGGCCAGACGGCCGCCGCGAAGGACGAGCCGATCGTCCTCGGCATGCTGATCCCGCAGTCGGGCAGCGAGGCCGCCATCGGTCCCTACATGAGCAACGCGGCGCAGCTCGCGATCGACGAGATCAACGCCAAGGGCGGTGTGCTCGGCCGCAAGCTGGAGCTGAGGACCGCCGACGACGCCTGCGACGCCCAGTCGGCGGCGGCGGGCGCCAACAAGCTGGTCACCGAGGGGGTCGACGTCTCCGTGGGCGGCTACTGCTCCGGCGCGACGCTACCCACCCTGCCGATCTTCGGCAAGGCGAACATCCCGATGATCATCCCGGCCGCCAACTCCCAGGAACTGGTCGACCAGAAGCTCAAGCACGTCTTCCTGATCAACGGCACGGGCTCCCAGCAGGCCGCGGCCGCGGAGAAGTGGATCGCCAAGCAGGAGTCGAGGAGCGTCGCGCTGATGCACGACAACACCAGCTACTCCAAGGACATCGCGCTGCGCACCCAGGCCCTCCTGGAGGCCCCCGACGGCGCCGAGGCCGTGATCACCGAGGCGGTCACCCCGAAGGAGAGCGACTACAGCGCCAACATCACCAACGTGCTGGCCAAGAAGCCCGACTTCGTCTACTGGACCGGCTACTTCCAGGAGGGCGGCCTGATCGCGCGCCAGCTCCGGCAGGCCGGGTACAAGGGCTCCATCATGGTCGGCGACGGCTCGGTCTCCCCCAAACTGGTCGAGATCGCCGGGGACGAGGCCGCCGAGGGCCTCTACGCCACGATGACCCAGACGCCCGACACCCTTGAGGGCGCCGAGGGCTGGATCGAGGCGTACAAGAAGAAGTACGCCTCCGAGCCGGGTCCGTACTCCAACCAGGCCTACGACGCGGTGCGGCTCGCCGCCGAGGCGGTCACCAAGGCGGGCGCCACCGACGGCGACAAGGTGATCGCGGCGCTGGAGGCGATCGACGGCTTCTCGATGTTCTCCGGGCCGCTGAAGTTCACCCCCGAGCACACCCTGGCCAACGGCGGCTTCCAGATCCTCGTCGTCAAGGGAGACAGGTTCGCCCTGCAGGACGCCCTCCAGTGACGCAGCTCGTCTGGAACGGGCTGTTCGTCGGCTCGTTCTACGCCCTGGTGGCCCTGGGCTACAGCATGGTCTACGGGATCATCAAGCTGCTCAACTTCGCCCACGGCGACCTGTACATGCTGGGGGCGTTCGCCGGTTTCGCCATCCTCGGCGCGGTCGGCGGCGTGTCCTCCGCGATGGCCCTGCCGCTGCTGCTCGCGGTGCTCCTGGCGACCATGGCCGTCACCGGCCTGGCCGGGGTGGCGCTGGAGCGGATCGCCTACCGCCCGCTCCGCCGCGCCCCGCGGCTCTCCCTGCTGATCACCGCGGTCGGGGCCTCCTTCGCCCTGGAGTACGGGATGCGCGCGGTGGCCGGGGCCGATCCGCGGGTCTACCCGGTGCGGCTGGGCGGCACCTCGCTGGAGATCCTCGGCGCCCGGCTCACCGTGCAGCAGCTCGTCCTGGTCGGCGTGGCGGTGCTCCTCATGGCCGGGCTCAACCTGCTGGTCACCCGCACCCGCGAGGGCCGGGCCATGCGGGCCATCGCGCTGGACCCGCGCACCAGCGCGCTGATGGGCATCGACGTCAACGCGGTGATCTCCCGCACCTTCTTCATCGGCTCGGCGCTGGCGGGCGCCGCGGGCGTGATGGCCGGGGCCTACTACGGGAAGATCGACTTCATGATGGGCTTCCTGATCGGGCTCAAGGCCTTCACGGCGGCCGTCATCGGCGGCATCGGCAACATCCCCGGCACGATGCTCGGCGGCCTGCTGCTCGGGCTGCTGGAGTCGTTCGGCACGTTCTGGCTGGGCGGTGAGTGGCGCGACGTGTTCGCCTTCGGGGTGCTGATCCTGTTCCTGACGGTGCGGCCCACCGGCCTGCTCGGCGAGCGCGTCACGGAGCGGGTATGAGCGAGGCCGTCAAGCCCGGCGAGCCCGCCGGTCCCGTCGGCACCAAGGTCCGCCGCCGTGGCACCGACAGGCCGCCCAGCCGGGCGTCGAGGCTGCTGCAGAACCGGTGGGCCGGGATCGCCGGGCTGCTGATCGCGCTGCTCGCCCCCTTCGTCGACGCCACGCCGTACGCCCTGTCGGTCATGACCAGCGCGGCCATCGCCGTGATGCTCGCCGCCGGGCTGAACATCGTGGTCGGCTACTGCGGCCTGCTCGACCTGGGCCACGTCGCCTTCTTCGCGGTCGGCGCCTACACCAGCGGCGTGCTGGCCACCCGCTTCGACCTGCCGCTGCTCGCCACGGTGCCCGCCGTGCTCGTGGTCACGGTCGTCGCCGGGATCGTCATCGGCGCCCCCACCCTGCGCCTGCGCAGCGACTACCTCGCCATCGTGACCCTCGGCTTCGGGGAGATCATCCGGATCACCGCCAACAACCTGGACGTCACCGGCGGCCCCTCCGGCATCTACGGCATCCCGCACCTGGTCGAGCACCCCGCGGCCTTCTACTACGTCACCGTGGCCGTCGTCTCGCTGGCCGTCCTCGGCGCGGCGCGGCTGGGCCGCTCCCGCCTGGGCCGGGCCTGGCGCTTCGTCCGGGAGGACGAGGACGCCGCCGAGGCGATGGGCGTGCACACCTACCGGGTCAAGCTCGCCGCCTACATCGCCGGGGCGGTCTGGGGCGGCCTGGCCGGGGTGCTGTTCGCCGCGCAGCTGTCGGCCATCTCGCCGGGCAGCTTCACCTTCCTGTCGTCGGCGCTGGTGCTCATGGCCGTGGTCCTCGGCGGCATGGGCTCGGTGCCCGGCGTCGTCGTCGGCGCCGTCGTGATCAGCGTCCTGCCGGAGATCCTGCGCGACCTCGCCGACTACCGGTTCTTCCTGTTCGGCGTGCTGCTCATCGTCTTCATGCTCCTGCGGCCGCAGGGGATCTGGCCGGCTCGTTCCAAGGAGGTCCCGTGAGCCTGCTGAGCGTGGACGGCCTGCGCCTGACCTTCGGCGGGCTGGTGGCCATCGACGGCCTGTCGTTCTCGGTGGACGAGGCGGAGATCGTCTCCGTGATCGGGCCCAACGGGGCGGGCAAGACGTCGGCCTTCAACTGCGTCACCGGCTTCTACCGGCCGACCTCGGGCCGGATCACCCTGCGCGGCAGGGACCTGCCGGGGATGCGGCCCTCGGCCATCGCGGGCCTGGGGGTCGCGCGGACCTTCCAGAACCTGCGCCTGTTCGGGGAGCTGTCGGTCCTGGACAACGTGCGCGCCGGATCGCACCTGTGGCTGCGCCAGAGCGTCCTGGACGCCCTGCTGCACACCCCGCGCTACCGGCGCTCGGAACGAGAGTGCACCGAGCAGGCCCACCACTGGCTGGACTTCGTCGGCCTGCGCGGCGACCGGTACGGGCAGGCCCGCCACCTCCCGTACGGCGAGCAGCGCCGCACCGAGATCGCCCGTGCCCTGGCCCGCCGCCCCGACCTGCTGCTGCTGGACGAGCCCGCGGCCGGGCTCAACCACGGCGAGAAGGCCGAGATGCTCGACCTGATCCGGCGCATCCAGGCGCTGGGGGTGGCCATCGTGCTCATCGAGCACGACATGGGCCTGGTCATGGAGGTCTCCGAGCGCGTGGTCGTGCTCAACTTCGGCCGGGAGATCGCCGACGGCCGTCCCGAGGACGTCCGGCGCGACCCGGCCGTCATTGAGGCCTACCTCGGCGGCGACCCCACCGCCGCGAGGGACGAGGCCGGCGGGACCGGCGGGACAGACCGGACCGCGACGACGAGGAAGGACGGCGCCGGGAAAGGCGGCGCCGGGGGAGACGGCTCGGGTGAGGAGACCGCGCCGGAAGGCGGCGCCCGGGAGGACGAGGGCACCGGACAGGAGAGCGCCGGAGGAGAGACCGCGGGGAAGGACAGCGCGGCCGGGGGAGACGCCAATGCTTGACATCGACGGGCTGGACGTCCACTACGGCGGCGTACACGCCCTGCGCGGCCTGTCGCTCGGCGTCGCCGAGGGGGAGATCGTCGCCCTGCTCGGCAACAACGGCGCGGGCAAGACCACCACGCTGTCCGCGGTCTCGGGGCTGCTGCGCCCCACCGGCGGCACGGTGGTCTTCGACGGCGAGACGATCACCAGGGAGAAGCCGCACCGGATCACCGCGCGCGGCCTGGTGCACGTCCCGGAGGGCCGCAGGATCTTCAGCACGCTCAGCGTGCACGAGAACCTCCAGCTGGGCGGCTACCTGGTCCGCGACCAGACGGAGGTCCGCACGCGGATCGAGCGCGTCTACGAGCTGCTGCCCCGCCTGGCGGAGCGCCGTACCCAGCAGGGCGGCACGCTGTCGGGCGGCGAGCAGCAGATGCTCGCCATCGGCAGGGCGCTGGTCACCGGGCCCCGGCTGCTGCTGCTCGACGAGCCGTCCATGGGCCTCGCGCCCCTGGTGGTCGCCTCGGTCATGGAGCTCATCGCGGGGATCAACGCCCAGGGCACCTCGGTCCTGCTCGTCGAGCAGAACGCCGTGGCCGCCCTGGGGATCGCGCACCGCGGCTACGTGATCGAGAACGGCGAGTGCGTCCTCGACGGGCCCGCGGACGAACTCCGCCGGGACGCCCGGGTGGCCGAGGCCTACCTCGGCGGGGTCCGGGAGGGCGAGGGGGGATGACCGGCGGACCCGCCACCGGTGCCGTGCCCCCCGGATCGGCCCCCGGGTGTTCGGAGGCGCGCGCATGGCCTGGGAGGATGTGGGGGTGGCGGGTTCCGCCGATCAGGCGTGGACGCGAGCGACACGAGAGGCTCCGGTATGGCTCCTAGGGCGGACGGCCGGCTCGACCTGCCGGCCGTGAGCGAGCGGCAGAGCCTGCGCGAGCAGGTGGCCCACGCGCTCAGGGCGGCCCTCATCACCGGTGAGATGAGGCCGGGCATGGTCTACTCCGCCCCCGTCCTCGCCGCCCAGTTCGGGGTCTCGGCGACCCCGGTGCGCGAGGCCATGCTCGACCTGGCCAAGGAGGGCCTGGTCGAGGCGGTGCGCAACAAGGGCTTCCGGGTCACCGAGCTGTCCGACCGCGACCTGGACGAGCTGACCGAGATCCGCAGGCTCATCGAGGTGCCCACGGTGGCGCAACTGGCCGACGCCGGTCGCGCGCCGAGCTTCGAGCTGCTGCGCCCGCTGGCCCAGGCGATCGTCGACGCCGCCGAGCGCGGCGACCTGATCGCGTACGTCGACGCCGACATCCGCTTCCACCTGGACCTGCTCGCCCTGGCGGGCAACGCCCACCTCGTGGAGGTGGTCCGCGACCTGCGCAACCGGGCCCGCCTGTACGGCCTGTCCTCCCTGCACCGGCGGGGCGCCCTCGCCGACTCCGCCCGCGAGCACCTCACCCTGCTCGCGCTGCTCTCCGAGGGGGACGCGAGCGGCGCCGAAAGGCTGATGCGCGCCCACATCCGGCACGTACGCGGCATCTGGGCCAGCAGGCCCGAGTAGCGCGGCCCGAGTCGGCGCGGCCCGGCGGCCGAGGCCGACCGGCGGGGGCGCGGCGTTCGGAGGGCGGCCCGGCGGGTGCCCTGGAAGCACCGGGCACCGGGCACCGGGCCCGCCGGGTGTCACCGGTGGCGCCCGTCACAGGAACGGGATCGGCGGGCGCCCGCCGCTGGAACGGGGCTGGTGGCTGGCGTCCGGCCGAGGACGGGTAGCCGGTGCCGCGGGTCGCGTGCGGGCGAGGACGGGTCAGCCGGTGCCGCGGGTGGCGCCCACGCTGGCGATGACCACGCAGCCGATGGCGGCCCACTCACGCACCTGGAGGACCTCACCCAGCACCAGCAGCCCGACCAGCGCCGCCACCGCGGGCTCCAGGCTCATCAGGATGCCGAAGACCCGCTTGGGCATCCTGCGCAGCGCCTCCAGCTCGATCGAGTAGGGGATGACCGACGACAGCAGGCCCACCCCGAGCCCGATCAGCAGAAGCTCGGGCTGGAGCAGGTCGGTGCCGCCCGAGGTGATCCCGACGGGGGCGACCAGCAGGCAGGAGACGATCATCGCCAGGGAGAGTCCGGTGCTCCCGGGAAAGCGCCGGCCGACCGAGGCCGACAGCAGGATGTAGCCGGCCCAGCAGGCCGCCGCCACCAGGGCGAAGGCGATCCCGGCCCAGCTGATCCTGGACGCCGCAGTGCCCCACGGGGCCAGCAGCACCACGCCCGACCCGGCGAGCGCGACCCAGAGCAGGTCGAGACGGCGGCGCGAGGCCGCCACCGCGACGCCGAGCGGGCCGAGGAACTCGATCGCCACCGCGATGCCCATGGGCAGCCGGGCCAGCGCCTCGTAGAACGACAGGTTCATCACGCCCAGCGTCACGCCGAACGCCACCCCAGCCCCGATGTCCGTCCTGGACAGCCCGCGCAACCGGGGGCGGGCGACCGCGCCCATGATCAGCGCCCCCGCCGCGATCCGCAGGAACACCACGGCGCTCGGCGGCAGCTGGGAGAACAGATCCTTGGCGAAGCCCGCCCCCACCTGCACCGACAGGATGGCGAGTATCACCAGCCCGGACGGCGGGACGGCGTCGGAGGCCGCCTTCAGCAGCGCCCCGGGCCTGGGCAGGCCCCGCTTGTACGGCTCGGCGGGCCCGTGCAGGGCTTCGGCGGTCACGACTCTCCTCATGCCAGGTGCAAAGTAATTAATGGCACCTTACTTTTCGCGCCCCTCGTTTTCAGCGACGTCCGCGATGCGAGACGCCCGTGACCAGGGAGGCCCGGTGAGGGGTGACGGCCCGGCGGGAGAGAGGGGCCCGCCGGGCTATCCGGTTCCGGGCACCGGGTCGCGGGTGTAGAGCGCCACGGTCATACCGGGTACGCGGCCCGTCCGCCACGCCTTGACCCGGGCGAAGCCCTCCTTGGCCAGGGCGGTGACCCGGCCGACGCGCGAGGCCGCCTCCGATCCGCCGCGCCAGACCACCCAGACCCGCTCGCGCCCGGCCACGGCGGCGGCCACGTCGGAGCGCTCCGGGTAGCCGAAGGAGTCCGGCAGGGGGGCGGGCCCGGCGAGCAGCACGTCGTCGGGCAGCCCCTTCCCGCCGTGCCGCGTCCTGTCGTAGTAGAGGAAGCCCTCACGCAGCGAGGAGCGCCCGTAGACGAGGGCGTCGCCCGGCAGGGACTCGCTCGCGAGGATCCGTACCGCCCGGGGGAAGTTCTCGTGGTGCCCGTCCTCCTTGCGGAAGTCCAGCTGGCCGGGGAGCCCGGCCGCCAGGACGCCCACCAGCGCGAGCCCGGAGGGCAGGCGGGGCAGCGCGGTGAGCGCGATCCCGGCCAGCAGCGCGTACGCGGGCACCGTCGCGAACAGGTAGCGGTCGACGTAGACCGGCGAGACCAGGTGGGACAGGACGAACAGCAGCAGGGGCGGCAGGAGCGCCCAGGCGCCCAGCAGGACGACCCAGAGCCGGTCGGTGCCGTGCCGCCGGCGCAGGAACGGCGCCGCCGCCGCGAGGGCGAGCGCCGCGCACCCCGCCAGGGCGGTGCCCCCGGCCATCTTGGGCAGCGCCAGGAACACGTCGGGTCCCGGCAGGGTGATCCAGCTGATCGCGTGCCGCTCGGCGAAGCCGACCACCGCCCAGACGGCCCCCGGGACCGACCCCAGGGCCATGCAGGCCAGCATCCTGGGCAGGACGCCCCGCCCGTACAGGGTGATCGCGAGCAGGTGCGCGGCCAGCACGAGCAGCGCGAACACCTGCGTGCAGCCCAGCAGCGCGACGGCGGCCGCGTACCTCCACCAGCCGCCGCGCCGTCCGGGCTCCTCGATCGCCCGGTACAGCGTCCAGGTGGCGAGGACCGCGGCGGCGGCGGCGAACGCGTAGGAGCGGACGTTCTGCCCGTGGTAGGAGACGGAGGGCAGGAAGACGTAGACGGCGGCGGCGGCCGGTCCGGCGGGCTGCGAGCTCAGCCGGCGGGCCAGGTCGGCGATGAGCGCGGTGGCCGCGCCCGTCGCGAGCGCCGAGGGCAGGCGCATCCACCACTCGGCCTGCCCGAACTCCAGCCACAGGCGCATGAACCCGTAGTAGGGCAGGAAGTGCCCGTCGATGTGCTGGGCCAGCTCCCAGAGCCCTCCGGCGCCACGGCGGGCCGCGCTGAGGGTGGCGAGCTCGTCCGACGACAGGGAGACCGTGGACGAGCCTGCGACGGCGACAAGCGTGGCGACGATCCCCATGGCCAGACTCGGCCAGATTTGCCCCGTGTGTCGTGTCGCCGGACGGGATGAAGATCGCGTTCCGGTAATGATCACCTGGAGGATGGTAGGTCTTAACGATCATCCTCGTGGATCTTTTACAGCGAAAAGTGGGGATATTTCCGGTTAAGTGAACTTCGCGCGTGGGATCCGACACGCAGGTCCGGCCGGGTCGTTCCCGGCGGGACGTCCGGGGGCCGGGAAGAGTGGCGCCCGGTCATTCCCAGCGGAACGTCCGGGAGGTCAGGAAGAGCGACACCGCCGCCCACGCCGCGAGGATCGCCACGGCGGCGAGCGGAAGCCCCGAACCGTCGCTCAGGACCGCGCGGAGCCCCCCGGTCAGCGCCGAGATCGGCAGCAGCTCCAGCGCCGGCCGTACCGCCTCGGGGAATTTCGCCAGCGGGAAGGCGACCCCGCCGCAGGCGAGCAGGAGCAGGTAGACGAGGTTCGCCGCGGCGAGCGTGGCCTCGGCGCGCAGCGTTCCGGCCATCAGCAGGCCGAGCCCGCTGAACGCGGCGGTGCCCAGCACGACCAGCAGCAGCGCCGCGAGCGGCGAGCCGGTGGGACGCCAGCCCAGGGCGAGCGCCACCGCGCAGATGACCGCCACCTGGACGACCTCCACGGCGACCACCGCGAGCGTCTTGGACAGCATCAGCCCGGTCCGCGAAAGCGGGGTCGCGCCCAGCCGCTTCAGCACGCCGTACCGGCGCTCGAAGCCCGTCGCGATGGCCTGCCCGGTGAAGGCGGTGGACATCACGGCCAGCGCGAGCACCCCGGGGGTCATGAAGCCGATCCGGGAACCGCCGCCCACGTCGAGGATCGGGGCGGAGGAGAGACCGACGAGCAGCAGCACCGGGATGATCATCGTGAGCAGCAGCTGTTCGCCGTTGCGGAGCATCGCCCGGATCTCCGCGCCCGTCTGGGCCGCCACCATCCGGCCCAGCGGCGCGGCTCCGGGAGCCGGCGTGAGGTCCAGGGTCGTCATGGGGCTGCTCTCCTGCGGTCTGGCCCGCGCTCCGGTCCGGGCCGCGCCCGGACGCGCGCGGGACGGTGGCGAGGGCGGTTCGGGGGTGTCGCCGGAGCGGGCGGCTCCGGGAGCGTCAGCGGAGCGCGAGGCTCCGGGGGCGTCACCGCGGCGGGGAGCTCTGGAGGCGTCAAGGGGGCGGCGGGTTTCGGGAGCGTCACCGGAGCCGGGGATGCCGGGGATGCCGGGAGCATCGAGGATGCCGGGAGTGTCACCGGAGCTCACGTCCGGTCAGTTCCAGGAAGACGTCCTCCAGGGTGCGCCGCTCGATGCTGAGGTCGTCGGCGGTCACCCCCTCGGCGGCGCACCAGGTCGTCACGGTGGCGAGGAGGCCGGGCGCGACCTGCCCCTCGATGATGTAGTGCCCCGCCGGGGACTCCTTGGCCGCGCTGCCGGTGGGCAGGGCGGCGAGCAGCTCGTCCAGGCACAGGCCGGGCCGGGCGCGGAAGCGCAGCTGCCGCTCGGCGCCGGTGAGGGAGGAGGGCGTGCCCTCGGCGACCACCCTGCCGCGGTCGATGATCACGATCTGGTCGGAGAGCCTCTCCGCCTCGTCCATGTGGTGCGTGGTGAGCACCACCGAGACCCCGCTCGCGCGCAGGTCCCGTACCAGCTCCCAGCAGGCGTGCCTGGCCTGCGGGTCCAGGCCCGCGGTCGGCTCGTCGAGGAAGACCAGCTCGGGACGGCCGATGACCGCCCCCGCCAGCGACACGCGCTGCTGCTGGCCGCCGGAGAGCCTGCGGTACGGGGTGCGGGCGTGCTCGCTCAGCCCCAGCCGCTCCAGCAGCGCCGCCGGGTCGAGCGGGTGGGTGTGGAAGCGGGACATCAGCCGCAGCCACTGCCCGCAGCGGGACGCGGGCGGCACGCCGCCCGCCTGGAGCATCACCCCGACCCTGGCCCGCAGTTCCGGTCGCGACGGGTCGAGCCCGAGCACTCTCACGGTCCCGCCGTCGGCCCCGCGGAACCCCTCGCAGATCTCCAGGGTGGAGGTCTTGCCGGCCCCGTTGGGGCCCAGCACCGCGGTGACCGCGCCTCGGGCGGCGCTGAAGGTCAGGCCGTCGATCGCGGTCGTCCCGCCGTATCTCTTGACCAGGTCGACGATCTCGACGGCTGGGGAGTCCATGGCCACGAGTTTAGGGACTGCGCCCGCCGGTCCCGCTTCCGGACCACGCGTCAGGGGCCGTCCCGGCCTCGTTTCCCGGCCGCTTCCGGACCCGCCCGACTGGCACTCGAAGGTTTTTATAGGGAAATTTCCGAAATACAGGAATTCGGATGACCAACTGTTGGTTGGGACGCTTCGGCCCCTTTGGGCCCGCCATCGCCCGTCCAGCGCCCGTCACCGAGGGGCGTGGCCGGAAACCACGTGGCCCGCGACCGAAGCGGCCCGCAATCAAAAGGGGACAAGGGTATGACCGCGGCCGTCGTCGAGCCGGAGGTGGCGCCGATCGCACGGCGCAGGACACCGCTACTGCTCATCCTGGGCGCGCTGTCGGCGGTCGGTCCCCTCTCGATCGACATGTACCTGCCCGCCTTCCCCTCCATCGCCGCCGACCTGGGCACCGGGCAGGCGCAGGTCCAGCTCACCCTCACCGCCTGCCTCATCGGGTTCTCCGTCGGGCAGGTCGTCGCGGGCCCGATCAGCGACACGCGCGGCCGGCGCGGCCCGCTGCTGATCGGCATCGCCGCCTACGCCGCCGCCTCCCTGCTGTGCGCCTTCGCCCCCTCTGTGTACGGGCTGGTCGGATTCCGCCTGCTCCAGGGCATCGCGGGCGGCGCCGCGCTGGTGATCGTCCGCGCGGTCGTCCGCGACCTGTACGAGGGCGCGGCCATCGCCCGGATCTTCGCCACCCTCATGCTCGTGACCGGCCTCGCGCCGATCCTGGCCCCGATCGCGGGCGCGCAGCTGCTCGACCACACCTCCTGGCGGGGCGTGTTCGTCGCGCTGAGCGTCGCGGGACTCCTGCTGCTGGCCTCCGCGCTGTCCGGGGTACGCGAGACGCTGCCCGCCGACCGGCGCGAGAGCGGCGGCCTGCGGCACACGCTCGTCACCTTCTGGCACCTGCTCCGCGACCGCTCCTTCATGGCCGCCACCCTGGCCGGAGGGCTGGGCTTCGCGGCCATGTTCGCCTACATCTCCGGGTCGCCGTTCGTGCTCCAGGACGTCTACGACACCTCGGCGCAGACCTTCTCCCTGGTGTTCGGGCTGAACGCGCTCGGCCTGACCGTCACCGCGCAGATCGGCGGGCGCCTCGCCGGGCGCCTGGACCCGGCGAGGCTGATCCTCGCCGGGCTGTTCCTGAGCGTGGCCGGGGCCGCCGGGGTGCTCGCCGCGGCCCTGTTCCACCTGCCGCTGCCGGTGCTGGTCGCCGCGCTGTTCGTGATGATGTGCGGGGCGGGTTTCGTCCTGCCGGGCAGCGCCGCGCTCGCCTTGGGCGGCCAGCCCCAGCAGATCGCCGGGAGCGCGGCCGCGCTGACGGGCGTGCTGCAGTTCGCGCTCGGCGCGCTCGCCGCCCCGCTGGTGGGTCTGGGCGGCGAGGGATCCGCCCTGCCGATGGCCGTCGTCCTGGCCGGTTTCACCCTCGCCGCGCTCGTCGCCTTCGTCGGCCTGCGGGGGGCCTCGCGGAGCGTTTCCCCAGGTTAGGTAAGGCTTACCTGCGTGACAAACCACATTCGGTCGACCGTACATCGGGTTTGTAACTGGGGAAGCAATTACGGCACACTGATGTTGTGAAATACGTGACCGGGATGCAGGGCACCGAGGGATCCGCCGCCGCGCGGCCCTCCGGCGTGTCCGCCGAGCGCAGCACGCGAGCGCGTGTCGCCCGGCTCATCCTGGAGCACGGGCCCGTCACCGCCGCCGCCCTCGGCGAGCGGCTCGGCCTCACCCCCGCCGCAGTCCGCAGGCACCTCGACGCCCTGCTGGCCGAGGGGATGGCCGAGGCCCGCACCGCCAGGCCGCGAGGCCAGCGGGGGCGCGGGCGACCGGCCAAGCTGTTCGCGATAACCGACGCGGGCCGCAGCGCCTTCGAGCACGCCTACGACGGCCTCGCCGGGAGCGCGCTGCGCTTCCTGGCCGAGCGCGTGGGCGAGGAGGCCGTGGCGGAGTTCGCCCGGTCACAGGTGGCCGGCCTGGTCGACCGCCTGCGGCCGAGGATGAGCGAGGTCCCCGCCGACCAGCGGGTCCGCGTCCTGGCCGAGGCGCTGTCGGCCGACGGCTACGCCGCCTCGGCGAGCAAGGCCAGCCTCGGCGGCGAGCAGCTGTGCCAGCACCACTGCCCGGTGGCGCACGTGGCCGCGGAGTTCCCGCAGCTGTGCGAGGCCGAGACGGAGGCGTTCGCGCGCATCCTCGGCACCCCCGTGCAGCGGCTCGCGACCATCGCCCACGGCGACGGTGTGTGCACCACGCACGTGAGTCCCCACAGGACACCCGGGCCGGGCGCGAGAGAGCGCGCGCCCGGCTTACCGATACCTGATCCGGCGCCGCCGGCCATCCACGAAACGATCGACACATCGAGCAAGGAGACCGGAAGGTGACTGTCACCGACCGCCCGGAGCTGGAAGGCCTCGGGAATTACAAGTTCGGCTGGGCCGACTCGGACGCCGCGGGAGCGACGGCCCGGCGTGGCCTGTCCGAAGAGGTCGTCCGCAACATCTCCGCGCTGAAGAGCGAGCCGGAGTGGATGCTGGACCTTCGTCTGAAGGGGCTGCGCCTTTTCGGCAAGAAGCCCATGCCCAACTGGGGCTCCGATCTCAGCGGGATCGACTTCGACAACATCAAGTACTTCGTGCGCTCGACGGAGAAGCAGGCCGCCTCCTGGGAGGACCTGCCCGACGACATCAAGAACACCTACGACAAGCTCGGCATCCCCGAGGCGGAGAAGCAGCGCCTGGTCGCCGGCGTCGCCGCCCAGTACGAGTCCGAGGTGGTCTACCACAAGATCCGTGAGGACCTTGAGGAGAAGGGTGTCATCTTCGTCGACACCGACACCGCGCTCAAGGAGCACGAGGAGATCTTCAAGGAGTACTTCGGGACCGTGATCCCCGTCGGCGACAACAAGTTCGCCGCGCTGAACACGGCCACCTGGAGCGGCGGCAGCTTCATCTACGTGCCGCCGAACGTCAACGTGGAGATCCCGCTCCAGGCCTACTTCCGGATCAACACCGAGAACATGGGCCAGTTCGAGCGGACCCTGATCATCGTCGACGAGGGCTCCTACGTCCACTACGTCGAGGGCTGCACCGCGCCGATCTACTCCTCCGACTCGCTGCACAGCGCGGTCGTGGAGATCATCGTGAAGAAGAACGCGCGCTGCCGCTACACGACCATCCAGAACTGGTCGAACAACGTCTACAACCTGGTCACCAAGCGCGCCGTGGCGTACGAGGGCGCGACCATGGAGTGGGTCGACGGCAACATCGGTTCCAAGGTCACCATGAAGTACCCGGCCGTCTACCTCATGGGCGAGCACGCCAAGGGCGAGACCCTCAGCGTCGCCTTCGCCGGTGAGGGCCAGCACCAGGACGCCGGTGCCAAGATGGTGCACCTCGCGCCCAACACCAGCTCCTCGGTGATCTCCAAGTCCGTCGCCCGCGGCGGCGGCCGCACCTCCTACCGCGGCCTGGTCCAGATCGAGGAGGGCGCTCACGGCAGCGCCAGCACCGTCAAGTGCGACGCGCTCCTCGTCGACCAGATCAGCCGCTCCGACACCTACCCCTACGTGGACGTGCGCGAGGACGACGTCTCCATGGGGCACGAGGCCACCGTCTCCAAGGTCTCCGACGACCAGCTCTTCTACCTGATGAGCCGTGGCATGGGCGAGGACGAGGCGATGGCGATGATCGTCCGGGGCTTCGTCGAGCCGATCGCCCGCGAGCTCCCGATGGAGTACGCCCTGGAGCTGAACCGCCTGATCGAGCTGCAGATGGAAGGAGCCGTCGGCTGATGGGTCTCGACACCGGAAAACCCCTGTCGACCCTCCACGAGAAGGCCTCGTACGACGTGGCCGACTTCGCGGTGCCGACCGGCCGGGAGGAGGAGTGGCGCTTCACCCCGCTCTCCCGGCTCAAGGGCCTGCACGAGGGCGTCGCGGCCTCCGCGAACGTCGTCGTGCAGGTCGACGCCGCCCCCGAGGTCACCGTGGAGACCGTCGGCCGCGACGACCAGCGGGTCGGCAGGGCCTACGTGCCCGCCGACCGGGTCAGCGCCCAGGCCTACGCCTCCTTCGAGAAGGCCACCGTGGTCACGGTCGCGCGCGAGGCCGTCGCCTCCAAGCCGACCGTGATCACCCTCACCGGGTCCGGCCAGGGCGCCGCGTACGGCCACACGGTCGTGAGGCTGGAGCCGATGGCCGAGGCCGTGGTCGTCCTCGACCACCAGGGCAGCGCCGTCTACGCCGACAACGTCGAGTTCGTCGTGGGCGAGGGCGCCACGCTCAAGGTCGTCAGCCTGCAGGACTGGGCCGACGACGCCGTGCACGTCTCCCACCACCACGCCCTGCTGGCCAAGGACGCGACCTTCCGCGGCTTCGTGGTCACCCTCGGCGGCGACCTGGTCAGGCTCTCCCCGTCGGTCTCCTACGACGGCCCCGGCGGCGACGCCGAGCTGAACGGCCTCTACTTCGTCGACGCCGGCCAGCACCTGGAGCACCGCCTGCTCGTCGACCACTCCACGCCCGACTGCCGCAGCAACGTCGACTACCGGGGCGCGCTGCAGGGCCAGGACGCCCACGCGGTCTGGATCGGCGACGTCATCATCCGGGTCGAGGCCGAGGGCACCGACACCTACGAGCTCAACCGCAACCTCCTGCTCACCGACGGCGCCCGCGCCGACTCGGTGCCCAACCTGGAGATCCTCACCGGCGAGGTCGCCGGGGCGGGTCACGCCAGCGCCTCGGGCCGTCTCGACGACGAGCACATCTTCTACCTCCAGGCCCGCGGCATCCCCTTCGAGGACGCGCGCCGCCTCGTCATCAGGGGCTTCTTCGCGCAGCTGCTGGAGAAGATCGAGGTTCCCGAGCTTCGCGAGCGAGTGCTCGCCAGGGTCGAGGCGGAGCTTGAGAAGTGACGTTCGAGAAGGTCTGCAAGCTCGCCGACATCCCCGACGAGGGAGTGATCGGCCTTGAGGTCGGCGAGACCCCCGTCGCCCTGGTCCGCCGGGGCGAGGAGGTCTTCGCGCTGCACGACGTCTGCTCCCACGCCGAGGTGAAGCTCAGCGAGGGAGAGGTCTACGACGGCGCCCTGGAGTGCTGGCTGCACGGCTCGTGCTTCGATCTGCGCTCGGGCAAGCCCACCGGGCCGCCCGCCAACAAGCCCGTCCCCGTATACCGAGTAAAGATCGATGGCGACGACGTCCTCGTCTCGCTCTCGAAGGAGTCATAAAGTGTCTGACACCAGCCGAGCCTCCTCGGGTTCCACCCTGGAGATCCGCGACCTGCACGTCACCGTCGCCGACAAGGAGATCCTGCGCGGCGTCAACCTGACCGTGCGCGCCGGTGAGACCCACGCCATCATGGGCCCCAACGGCTCGGGCAAGTCCACGCTCGCGTACGCGATCGCGGGCCACCCCAAATACACCATCACCAGCGGCCAGGTCCTGCTCGACGGGGTCGACCTGCTGGAGCTCACGGTCGACGAGCGCGCCCGCGCCGGCCTGTTCCTCGCCATGCAGTACCCGGTCGAGGTCCCCGGCGTCAGCGTCTCCAACTTCCTGCGCACCGCCGTCACCTCCGTCCGCGGCGAGGCCCCCAAGCTCCGCGAGTTCGCCAAGGACCTCAAGGCCGGCATGGACGCCCTGTCCATCGACGCGGCCTTCGCCCAGCGCAACGTGAACGAGGGCTTCTCCGGCGGCGAGAAGAAGCGCCACGAGATCCTCCAGCTGGAGCTCCTCAAGCCGAAGATCGCCGTTCTCGACGAGACCGACTCCGGCCTCGACGTCGACGCGCTGCGCGTGGTCTCCGAGGGCATCAACCGCTTCCGCTCCGACGAGACCGGCGTGCTGCTCATCACCCACTACACCCGCATCCTGCGCTACGTGAAGCCGGACTTCGTCCACGTCTTCTCCGCCGGGCGGATCGTGGAGCAGGGCGGCCCCGAGCTCGCCGAGAAGCTTGAGGCGGAGGGCTACGAGGCCTACACGAAGGCGTCGGCCTGATGGACACCGGCCTTGACGTGGAGAGGATCAGGAAGGACTTCCCCGTCCTCTCCCGCGAGCTTCCCGGCGGCAGGCCGCTCATCTACCTCGACTCGGGCAACTCCTCGCAGAAGCCGACCCAGGTGGTCGAGGTAATGCGCGAGCACATGGCGATGCACTACAGCAACGTC
Organism: Streptosporangium heterodermiicola; assembly: GCF_051390675.1. NCBI lineage: Bacteria > Bacillati > Actinomycetota > Actinomycetes > Streptosporangiales > Streptosporangiaceae > Streptosporangium > Streptosporangium heterodermiicola. Next base: position 324,863 of record NZ_JBPJSR010000007.1, on the reverse strand, counting down.
GGCCGCGCCATGCACGTGCTGGGCGCGGAGTCCACCGAGGCGTACGAGGACGCCCGCGACAAGGTCGCCGCGTTCGTCGGCGCGCCCGGTCGCGACGAGGTCGTCTTCACCAAGAACGCCTCCGAGGCGCTCAACCTGGTGGCGTACGCCTTCGGCAACCCCATCGGTGAGGACCCCCGCTTCCGGCTCGGCCCCGGCGACGAGATCGTCGTCTCCGAGATGGAGCACCACTCCAACATCGTGCCGTGGCAGATGCTCGCGCAGCGCACCGGCGCGACGCTGCGGTGGTTCTCCGTCACCGACGAGGGCCGCCTGGACCTGTCGAACCTCGGCGAGCTCGTCAACGAGCGCACGAAGATCGTCTCGATCGTGCACCAGTCGAACGTGCTGGGCACGGTCAACCCGGTCGCCCCGGTGCTCGCCAGGGTCCGCGAGGTCGGCGCGCTGATGATGCTCGACGCCTCCCAGTCGGTGCCCCACCAGAAGGTGGACGTGGCCGCGCTGGGCGTCGACTTCCTCGCCTTCACCGGCCACAAGCTCCTCGGCCCCTCGGGGATCGGCGTGCTGTGGGCCCGCGGCGAGCTGCTGGAGGCGATGCCCCCGTTCCTGGGCGGCGGCGAGATGATCGAGGCGGTCTGGATGGACCACTCGACCTACGCGCCCGCGCCGCACAAGTTCGAGGCGGGCACCCCGCCCATCGTCGAGGCCATCGGCCTCGGCGCGGCGATCGACTACCTGTCCGAGATCGGGATGGACGCCGTCGTACGCCACGAGCACGAGCTCACCGCGTACGCGCTCGGAGCCCTGGGGGAGATCCCGGGGCTGCGGGTGATCGGCCCGCTGGACCTCACGGACCGGGGCGGCACGGTCTCGTTCACCCTTGAGGGGATTCACCCGCACGACGTCGGGCAGATCCTGGATGACGACTTCGGGGTGGCCGTGCGCGTGGGGCACCACTGCGCCCGCCCGCTCCACCTGAGGTTCGGGATTCCCGCGACCACGCGGGCGTCCTTCTATCTCTACAACACACCGGCCGAGATCGACGCCCTGGTCCGCGGCCTCCACCACGTGCGGAAGGTGTTCGCCTAGCCATGCCCGAGCAGTCGAGCCGGCGGACCGGCGAACGGCGGGCGCGAGACGCCCGCCGCACGGCGCGCGGCGACGCACGAGCGCACGGCGCAGCGAACGAGAAGGTGAGCACGGCCCTATGATCGCCGAGTCCATGTACCAGGAGCTGATCCTGGAGCACTACAAGCACCCGCAGGGGAGGGGGCTCCGCGATCCGTACGACGCCGAGGTCCACCACGTGAACCCGACGTGCGGTGACGAGATCACCATGCGCGTGAAGCTGGGCGACGGCGGCAAGGTCGAGGACGTCTCCTACGACGGGCAGGGCTGTTCCATCAGCCAGGCCGCGGCCTCCGTGCTGCACGAGCTGGCCACCGGCTCGACCGTCGACGAGACCCTCGGCGTCGTGGACGAGTTCACCAGGCTCATGCAGGGCAGGGGAAAGGTCGAGGCGGACGAGGACGTGCTGGGCGACGCCGTCGCCTTCGCCGGGGTCGCCAAGTTCCCCGCCCGGGTGAAGTGCGCGCTACTGGCGTGGATGGCCTACAAGGACGCGGTCGTGAGGAGCAGCGAATGAGCAAGGCAGTGGAGACCCCCACCACGGCGTACGACGGGGACACCACCCATGACGAGGTCATGGAGGCACTCAAGGACGTCGTCGACCCCGAGCTCGGCATCAACGTCGTCGACCTGGGCCTGATCTACGGGCTCCACCTCGACGCCGCCGAGGCCGGTACCGAGGGCGGCGACGGTGCCGTCCTGCCGGTCGCCACCATCGACATGACGCTGACCAGCGCGGCCTGCCCGCTGACCGACGTCATCGAGGACCAGGCGCACTCCGCCCTGGAGGGCATGGTCTCCGACGTGAGGATCAACTGGGTGTGGCTCCCGCCGTGGGGCCCGGACAAGATCTCCGACGAGGGGCGCGAGCAGCTCCGGATGCTCGGTTTCAACGTCTGAGAAGTCATCTCGGGTACGGCTCGCACCCCCCTGGGTTCGGGCCGTACCCAATTGTGTGAGAGGATTTCGGAGGCCGGGAAGAAAAGCCCGGCCAGGAGTGTTGACTCCAACCGACGGACAAGCGGTCGGCTGATGCCGAACGCCCCGACCGAACCTGGCACTGCGAACGCCGGGTATGCTTGATCGTGGTTTGACTGCGTGCGGGTAAGCTAGACCCGCCCCGTGCGGTGCGCCTCGACTTGCACCGCACTACCGCCCCCATGTGGGCGTTGATCCAGCGCGGCCTCAGGCCGTGCGTTCCAGGCTCGTCCTTTCGCAGAAGTGACGTGCCCCGTTCTTCTATCGAAAGGCACGAGTCTTCGTGACCATGCTTGACGCTGTTCTGCCCGAAATCACTGACATCACCGAGATCTCCCAGGCCCCCGCAGGCGTGTCCGAGTTCACTCTCCTCGGTCTGCCGAAGCCGCTGGTGACCGGTCTCTCCCGTTCGGGCATCGACAGTCCCTTCCCCATCCAGCGGGCCACGATCCCCGACATTCTCGCAGGTCACGACGTCCTCGGCCGCGGCCAGACCGGCTCGGGCAAGACTCTCGCCTTCGGCCTGCCGATGATGACCCGCATCGCCGGCGCCAAGGCCCGCCCCGGCCACCCGCTGGCCGTCGTGCTGGTCCCGACCCGCGAGCTCGCCATGCAGGTGACCGACGCCCTTGAGCCGCTCGGCCGCGGCCTGTCGCTGCGGATGAAGACCGTCGTCGGCGGCATGTCGATGGGCCGCCAGATCGAGGCGCTGCGCCGCGGTGTCGAGGTCGTCGTGGCCACCCCCGGCCGCCTGACCGACCTCATGCAGCAGGGTGAGTGCATGCTGGACGAGGTCCAGGTGACGATCCTCGACGAGGCCGACCACATGTGCGACCTCGGCTTCTTCCCGGTCGTCAGCGCGATCCTGCAGCAGACCCCGGCCGACAGCCAGCGCCTGCTGTTCTCCGCCACCCTCGACGGCGACGTCGACAAGCTGGTCCGCCGCTTCCTCACCAACCCGGTGACCCACTCGATGGCCCCGGCCGCCTCCTCGGTCGACACCATGGAGCACCACGTGCTGGAGGTGCACCGCGACGACAAGTTCCCGGTGACCGCCGAGATCGCCAACCGCGAGGGCCGGACCATCATCTTCGTGCGCACCCAGCACGGGGTCGACCGGCTGTGCAAGCAGCTCGCCCAGGTCGGCATCCGGGCCGGCGGCCTGCACGGCGGCAAGCGCCAGAACCAGCGCACCCGCATCCTGGCCGAGTTCAAGGAAGGCACGATCAACGTCCTGGTCTGCACGGACGTCGCGGCCCGCGGCATCCACGTCGACAACATCAGCCTCGTGCTGCACGTCGACCCGCCCCAGGACCACAAGAGCTACCTGCACCGCGGTGGCCGTACCGCCCGCGCCGGGGAGAAGGGCACCGTCATGACGCTGGTGCTCCCCAATGAGCGCCGCTCCACCGACTCGATGACCCGCCGCGCGGGCATCAAGCCGTTCCGCATCAAGGCCACGCCGGGCCACCCGCGCCTGGAGGAGGTCGCCGGTGCGCGTACGCCCAGCGGCGAGCCGATCCCGGTCTGGGAGCCCTCGGCGCCGGCCGCCAAGCAGCGTCAGGGCCGCGGCGGCTTCGGCGGCAACGGTGGCGGCGGCGGGCGTGGCCCGCGTCGCTTCCGCTCCGACCGTCCCGCCCACGGCGCCGGCGAGGGCCAGCAGCCCCGCGAGCGTTCGTTCGGTGACGACAACCGTGGCACCGGTGCCACCGGCGGCGGCCAGTACCGCTCCGAGCGCCCGGCCGGCGGCGGTTACCGCTCCGAGCGTCCCGCGGGCGGTGGCTTCCGTTCCGAGCGTCCCGCCGGTGGCTACCGCGGTGGCGAGCGGCGCGAGCCGTTCCGCGCCGACCGCCCGGCCCCGGCCGGTGGCGGTTACCGTTCCGAGCGTCCCGCGGGCGAGCGCGAGCCGTTCCGCGGCGACCGCCAGGGCGGCGGCTTCCGCGGCGGCGAGTTCCGCGCCGACGGCCGCGGCTCCGCCCCGCGCGGTGGCGGCAGCCGTTACGGCCGCTGATCGCCGCTGATCACCTCGTAGGACCCCGAAGGGCCGGTACGGCGTCCGCCGTACCGGCCCTTCTGCTTCTCCCGGCCGGTCCCCGGCCGGGAATCACCTTGGGATCACCAGGGCGAGGGGCGCGGATCGACACGCACGTGGATCACGTAGTGCCAGCCGCTCGTCTTCCTCTCGAACTCGTAGAACCGGGTCTCCTCGATCGGCTGGAGCTGGATGCTCTGGTCGAGGAGCAGGTCGTCCCCGACGTAGTCGTCCTCCATCAGGGTGAGGCGCACGGTCTCGCTCGCGTGGAACAGCGGCTCCTTCATGGGGCCTCCGTACACCATGACGGTGCGGTCCCTGGGGCACCTGTAGTCGTTCAGCGTCCAGGCGCACCGGTGCTGGGCGAGCGACATGGTCCTGCCGGCCCAGTTCGGGTCCGGCCACAGCTCGACGACCTGGCTCATCGGCGGCAGGATGCTGGGACCGGTGGCCTTGATGTAGACCTCGTCGTGCCCGCTCTCCTCAAGGTCGTAGGCGATCACGCTCTCGATGGAGACGCTCACGTACTCGGAGGGGGCGGTGGTCGTCGCGGTGGACGCGGTGGCCGTGCCCGGGGAGAGCAGGACGGCCGTGCAGACGGCGGCGGTGAAGAAAGATCTGATGTTTCTCACGCCCTCACCTTGCGCAGGGAGGGCTTGCGGGTGAGTTGGAAGCGGCTTGGATCCCGGGCCGGCCGGGCCGTGGGCCGCGCCCGGCGCTGGATCTTGTGGTTGACGATCTAGATCCAGTCGTCATTATGGCTTTATATCCCGCTATTTCTGTTCAGCTTCGAATGCCCTGGGGGCCGGGCACTCTTCCGCCGGGCTGCCTGGATGATCAACTGATGTGTCTGGGATATCCGAGATAAGGGGATAAATGAGCCTTTCGTGGTCCAGCCTCCGTGCTCTCGCCCGCCTCTCCCTCGTCGTCCTGCTGGCCACGGCCGGAGGCGTCACCGCCGCGTCCGCCGCGTCCGCCGCGTCCGCCGCGTCCGCCGCGTCCGCCGCGTCCGCCGCGTCCGCCGCGTCCGCCGCGTCCGCCGCGTCCTCAGTGTCCGCTGCGTCCTCAGCGTCCGCCGCGCAGAGTTACCGCGTCCTGCAGCTCAACCTCTGCCACAGCGGCGTCAACACCTCCTGCTTCAACGGGGCCAACGTCATCCAGGAGGCGCGCGACGTCATCGGCGCCAGGCAGCCGCAGGTCGTCACGCTCAACGAGATCTGCCGCGACGACCTGGCCCAGCTCGCCCCCTCGATGGGGGACGGCTACCGGGTGTTCGCCCCCGCGCTGCGGCCCGACGGCACGCCGGTGCGCTGCGTCAACGGGGACGAGTACGGCAACGGCCTGATCTTCCGCGCCACGGGGGCGACGAGCTTCTCCGGCGTCTACGCCACCCAGGACGGCGGGAGCGAGAGGCGCGTCTACGTGTGCGCCGAGTTCCCCGACCTGACCGGGTGCACCACCCACCTGTCGACCACCGGGAACGTCGCGATGGCGCAGTGCAAGGCCGCCATCGCCATGCTGCGCGACCGGGGCGCCGCCACCAGGCCGACCTTCCTGGCGGGTGACTTCAACATGAGGTACGCGCCGCTGTTCGGGCAGAACGTCCAGAACTGCAACTCCGCTCCCTTCTTCAGGAAGGGGGACGGGGACGTGCAGCACGTGTTCGCGGCGAGCATGGGCTTCGAGCGCACCGACGTCATCTCCATGAGGTACACCGACCACCCCGCGCTGCTCGTCACGCTGACGAGGCCCTGACGAGGTACTGACGGGCTCCGGCGAGCTCCGGACGGACCTGGCCTGAAGTCCCCGCCGCGCCTCGGCGGCGGGCCGGGGATCCCGCGAGGGCCGTCCTCGGCGGTGAGCCGGGCCGGCCGTCGAGGGCGGGCGAGACGGCGTCCTCCGGGACCCGGCTCGCCCGGCGACGGCCGGGGTCTCCGGCCCCCTCGTGGTCTCCTCCAACCGGCCGGGGTGATCGTAGCTGAACCGGTCTATCCGCCTATTGACAGTGCGGACACATTGACTTTACGGTCACGTTACTTATCCGGTTCAGCAAGCGCATGCGGTCGCGTTTAAATCGGTTGGGAGCGCTCCCATGCTGGAGAGGAGACAGTCGATGCGGATTCGACGAGGGGTCGCGATCCTCGGGGCGGCGTGCGTGGCCTGCGTGGTCGCGGCCGGGTGCACCGGAGGGTCCACGACGCCGTCAGCTCCGAGCGCGGCGCCGCGGGGTTCCGGCGGAGCGGCTCCACCGGCCGGAGCGGGCGGCGCGGACGCCGCGTTCCCCCGCAACGAGACCCTGTACACCAGCGGCACCCAGTGGGGTCCCCCGGTCAACTGGAACCCGCTGCGAACCTGGGACTCGGCCACCGGCACCAAGGGACTCGTCTACGAGACCCTGTTCCTGTACGACCCCCAGACGGACAGGTTCACCCCCTGGCTCGCCGAGAGCGGCACCTGGACGGACGACAAGACCTACGACCTCAAGCTCAGGCAGGGGGTCACCTGGGCCGACGGCAAGCCCTTCACCGCCGACGACGTGGCCTTCACGGTCGAGCTCGGCAAGATGAAGACCGTCCCCTACGCCAACCTGTGGGACTGGCTGGAGAAGGTCGAGGCGGTCGACCCCGGCACGGTCAGGTTCACCTTCTCCAAGGCCAACCACCAGCAGTGGGCCAACTGGGTCTACGGCAACGCGATCGTCCCCAAGCACATCTGGGAGGGCCGCTCCGAGGAGGAGGTGCTGAACGGCGTCAACGAGAAGCCGGTCGGCACCGGGCCGTACGCCTACCACAGCCACGACCAGGACCGGATGGCCTGGGTCAAGCGCGACGGCTGGTGGGCCACGGCGGCGCTGGGCAAGGACGTCAGGCCCAAGTACGTCGTCGACATCGTCAACTCCAGCAACGAGGTCGCGATGGGCCTGCTGCTGCAGAAGGGCCTGGACCTCAGCAACAACTTCCTGCCCGGGGTGGCCAACCTCGTCAAGGGCGACTTCGGCGTCCAGACCTACTATCCGGAACCGCCCTACATGCTCTCGGCAAACACCGCCTTCCTGGTGCCCAACACCACGAGGAAGCCGATGGACGACCCCGCCTTCCGCAAGGCGCTCGCCGGCTCCATCGACACCAAGAAGATCGTCGAGGGCGTCTACGGCAACCTGGTCAAGGCCTCCAACCCGACCGGCCTGCTGCCGCAGTGGGACAAGTACGTCGACCAGGCCGTGGTGAGCGAGAAGGGCTTCGCGTTCGACACCGCGAAGGCGAAGAAACTCCTCGCCGACGCGGGCTACAAGGACGGCGACGGCGACGGGTTCGTGGAGAACAAGGACGGTTCCAAGGCCTCGCTGAAGGTGATCGTCCCGGCCGGGTGGACCGACTGGATGGAGGCGAGCCGGGTCATCGCCGAGGGCGCCAAGGCCGCCGGGATCGACCTCACCCCCGAGTTCCCCGACTTCAACGCGCTGGTCGACCAGCGCGCGTCCGGCAAGTTCGACCTGCTGATCAACAACGAGCGGCAGCTGTCCAACACCCCGTGGATGTACTACGACTACATGTTCCGGCTGCCGATCGGCAAGCAGCAGAACACCGTCAACTTCGGCCGCTACGAGAACAAGAAGGTCTGGGACCTCGTCCAGGAACTCGACGGCAAGAAGGCCGACGACGCCGAGGGCATGAAGCGGGTCGCCTCGGAGATCCAGAAGGTCCAGCTGGACGATCTGCCGGTGATCCCGCTCTGGTACAACGGCCTGTGGGCGCAGACGAGCAACACGGTCTGGACCAACTGGCCGTCCTCGGCCCCGGGCACCCCCAAGACCCCGCCGACCATGTGGCGCAACTGGCTGGAGCTGGGCGGGGTGCTCACCCTGACCGAGCTGAAGCCCGCCGGAGGCTGACCCCGCGATCCTCTCGCCCCCTTCCCTCGCGTCCGGATCCGTTCGGGGGCCGCGCGGGGAGGGGCCCGTCCCGCCGATTCTGGAGGATCGCGTGCGACGCTATTTCGGCCGGAAGCTGCTCGTGTACGTGCTCACCTTCCTCGTGGCAGTCACGATCAACTGGATGATCCCGCGCTTCATGCCGGGCGACCCGGTGCAGAGCATGCTGGCCAGGGCCAACGTGTCACAGCCCGCCGCCGTGGAGGCGATGCGCGTCCACTACACGAGCCTGTTCGGGCTCGACCTGCCGCTCTGGCGGCAGTACGTCAACTTCTGGGCCGCGCTGTTCAGGGGCGACCTGGGGACCAGCATCTGGCTGTTCCCCACCCCGGTGACCGACGTGATCGTGGGGGCGGTGCCGTACACGCTGGCACTGCTCATCCCGTCGATCCTGCTCAGCTGGTGGGCGGGCAACAGGTTCGGCGCCTTCGCGGCGAGGCGGAGGTGGCTGGACAACACGGCGCTGCCGATCGGGTACGTGCTCACCGCCACGCCCTACATGTGGCTCGCCATCCTGCTGGCCTGGGGGCTGGGCGTGGTGGCGGGGATCTTCCCCGTCTCCGGCGGCTACAGCTTCTCCATGCGGCCCAACTGGTCGTGGGAGTTCCTCGGGGACCTGGCGCTGCACTGGTTCCTGCCGTTCGCCTCGCTCTTCCTCGTCGCGTTCGGCGGCTGGGCGATCGGCATGCGCAACATGATCATCTATGAGCTGGAGGCCGACTACTCCACCTATCTGGCCTCGCTCGGGGCGTCGCGGCGGCTCATCCGGCGCTACGCGTTCAGGAACGCGATCCTGCCGCAGATCACCGGCCTGGCCCTGCAGCTCGGCGTGCTCGTGGCCGGAGCCCTGGTCACCGAGATCGTCTTCTCCTATCCGGGACTCGGCCACCTCATCCTCAAGGCGATCCAGAACCAGGACTTCTTCCTGCTGCAGGGGGCCTTCCTGTTCATCGTCGTGGGCGTGCTGATCGCCAACTTCGTCATCGACATCGTCTACGTCCTGGTCGACCCGCGTACCAGGACCGGGATGGGAGGGGAGGCGGCATGACGGCCGTGCCCGCGGAACCGCGCCCAGGCCGGAACACCGGGCGCCGCGAGGGCCTGTACTTCGCGCTGCGCAACGGGAAGCTCCTGGCGGGGCTGGTCGTGCTGGTCCCGCTGATCGTCCTCGCCGCCGCCGCCCCGGTGGTCGTCGGCGGCGACCCGAACGCCTACGTCGCCACCCCCGCCTCGCCGCCCTCGGCCGGACTTTGGTTCGGCACCACCATGTTCGGCCAGGACGTCTTCGCCCAGTTCGTCCACGGCCTGCGCGTCACCTTCCAGGTGGGGGTGCTCGGCGGCGGGCTCGCCGCGGTCATCGGCATGGCGGTCGGCTTCACCGCCGGATACCGGGGCGGGCTGGTCGACGAGGTGCTGAACATGCTCACCAACATCGTCCTGGTCCTGCCCGCGCTCGCGGTGCTGCTGATCGTCAACGCCTACCTCGGCATCCGCAGCGTCGGCGTGCAGGCGCTCTTCATCGGGCTCACCTCCTGGCCATGGGCGGCGAGGGCCATCAGGGCCCAGACGTTCTCGCTGCGCTCGCGCGACTTCGTGGACCTGGCCCGGCTCAGCGGCGTACGCACCTGGAAGATCATCGCCAGGGAGATCGCGCCCAATATGAGCTCGTACCTCTTCATGACCTTCATCCTGCTGTTCGGCGGGTCGATCCTGATCGCCGCCTCGCTCGACTTCATCGGCCTCGGTCCCAGCGAGGGCGTCTCGCTCGGCCTGATGCTCAACAACGCGGCCCGCTGGAGCGCCCTGCACCTGGGCATGTGGTGGTGGTTCGTCCCGCCGGGAGCCGGGATCACCGCCGTCGTCGGCGCCCTCTACGTGATGAACGTCGGCCTGGACGAGGTGTTCAACCCGAAACTGCGGGAGCTGTGAATGACTCTGCGTGTGAACGACCTGCGGGTCCACTACCGGACCCTGCGCGGGGAGGTGCGGGCGCTCGACGGGGTGAGTTTCGGCGTCGGCGACGGCGAGATCCTCGGCCTGGCGGGCGAGTCCGGCTGCGGCAAGACGACCCTCGGCAAGAGCCTCATCAGGATGGACGGCCGGATGCGGCTGGCCGGGGGCGGCGCCGAGCTGGACGGCGAGGAGCTGCCGATCGGCGACGACCGCCGGATGGACCCCTTCCGCTTCAAGCGGGTCTCCCTCATCCCGCAATACTCCATGAGCGCGCTGAACCCCACCCGCAGGATCGGCCGGATGGTCGCCGAGCTGCTCGCCTCCCGGGGCGAGCGCCTCGACGCCGCCGAGCTGGAACGCCGCCTCGACCTGGTCGAGCTGCCGCGCGACGTGCTGGAGCGCTACCCGATCGAGCTGTCGGGCGGGATGAGGCAGCGGATGGTGATGGTCGTCTCCACCCTGCTCGACCCGTCCCTGCTCATCGCCGACGAGATCACCTCCGCGCTCGACGTGTCGACCCAGAAGGCCGTGGCCAGGACCCTGCTGGAGTTCAGGGACCGGGGCTTCGTGCGCAGCATGATCTTCATCACCCACGACATCTCGCTCACCTACCAGATCGCCGACACGATCATGATCATGTACGCGGGGAAGCTGGCCGAGAAGGCCCCGGCGGACGTGATCGTCGGGGAGCCGCGCCACCCGTACACGCGGATGCTGATCTCCTCGCTGCCCGAGGTCGGCGTCCGCCACGCCGAGCGCAGGCTCTCCGGCATCCCCGGCAGGCCGCCCTCGCTGCTCGGCCCGCCCTCCGGCTGCCGGTTCAGGGACCGCTGCCCGATCGCCTTCGACAGGTGCGCGGAGGATCCGCCGCCGGTCGAGGTCGCCCCCGGCCACCACGTCGCCTGCTGGAAGGCCTGAAGGGGTTTCAGACGATGCCGAGACTCGAAGGGGTTCGACGGTGCTGACACTTGGAGGGGTTCGACGGTGCTGAGAATCGAAGGGGTTCGACGGTGCTGAGACTCGAAGGGGTCACCAAGACCTACCGGGTGGGGGCCTTCGGCTCCGCCACCCTCACCGCCGTCGACGACGTGAGCCTCGACCTGGCGCCGGGGGAGGTGGTCTCCCTCATCGGCGAGAGCGGCAGCGGCAAGACGACCCTCGGCAAGACCGTCCTCGGGCTGCTCCGCCCGACGAAGGGCAGGATCACCCTCGACGGCGCCCCGGTCAGGCCGGGCAAGGCGTACTACCGGCACGTGCAGGGCGTGTTCCAGGACCCGTTCAGCTGCTACAACCCGATCTTCAAGGCCGACCGGGTGCTCCGGATGATCAAAGACGAGTACTTCCCCGGTGTCGCCGCCTCCGAGTGGGACGGCAGGATCGACACCTCCCTCAAGGACGTCGGCCTCGACCCCGGGCAGGTCCTGGGCCGGTACCCCCACCAGCTCAGCGGCGGCCAGCTGCAGCGCCTGCTGATCGCCAGGGCGCTCCTGCTCGACCTCAGGTACCTCGTCGCCGACGAGATCACCAGCATGCTCGACGCGTCCACCAGGATCGACGTCCTCAACCTGCTCGCCGACCTGAAGTCGCGCGGCCTCGGCGTGCTGTTCGTCACCCACGACCTGTCGCTCGGCAACTACATCAGCGAGCGGGCCGTGGTCCTGTACCGGGGGCGGGTGGTCGAGTCCGGTCCCACCGGCATGGTGTTCGGCAACCCCCTCCACCCGTACACGGCCAGGCTGCTGTCGTCGGTGCCGAGGCTCACCGCCCGGTGGGACGGCGAGCCGGTCCCCTCCGCCGGGGACGTGCGGGAAGGGCCCTCCACGCTGGTGGAGGCCGAACCGGGGCATCTCGTCCGGCGCGACGACACCACGTCCATCGGATCCACGGGGAGTGTGCATTGAGGGCGCTACACGACGGCTGGACCCTTCACCAGGTGGGCGGGGGCGTCTCGCGCGTCCCGGCCACGGTGCCGGGATGCGTGCACACCGACCTGCTGGCCGCCGGGCTCGTCGAGGATCCCTATCTCGACGACAACGAGAACCGGCTGACCTGGATCGGGCGCTCCGGCTGGGACTACGGGACGGTCTTCACCTGGCAGGCCGACGGGCACGACCGCGCCGACCTGGTCTGCGAGGGCCTGGACACCGTCGCCACGATCGAGCTCAACGGCGTCGAGGTCGCCACCACGGCCAACCAGCACCGCTCCTACCGCTTCCCCGTGCGGGAGCTGCTGCGCGAGGGCGAGAACACGCTGCGGGTGCGCTTCGCCTCCCCGGTGGAGTACGCCGAGGCGCAACGGGCCGCGCTGGGCGACCGGCCGGGCAGCTACGAGGCGCCGTACCAGTTCATCCGCAAGACGGCCTGCAACTTCGGCTGGGACTGGGGCCCGTCCGTGGTCACCTCCGGCATCTGGCGGCCCATCGGGCTGCACTCGTGGAGCGGGGCCAGGATCGCGTCCGTACGGCCGCTGGTGAGCACCGACGGCCCCGACGGGCGCGTCGAGGCGCACGTCACCGTCGAGCGTGCCACCGATGCCCCTCTCACCGTGACCGCGGAGGTGGCCGGGGTGGTGGCGGAGGCGACGCTGGCCCCCGGCGAGCACGAGGCCGTCCTGGAGGTACGGGTGCCCGAGCCCCGGCGCTGGTGGCCACGCGGGTACGGCGCCCAGGACCGTTACGAGCTGACCGTACGCCTGTCCGGCCAGACCGGGGAGGCTCGCGAGGTGCCGGGGGACGCCTGGACGCGGCGGATCGGCTTCCGCGACGTCCGCCTCGACCGGACCGGCGAGGGGTTCACCGTCGTCGTCAACGACACCCCGGTGTTCGTGCGCGGCGTCAACTGGATCCCCGACGACTGCTTCCCGGCCCGCGTCACCCGCGAGCGGCTGGCCGAGCGCTTCGGCCAGGCCCTGGGCGCGAACGTCAACCTGCTGCGCGTCTGGGGCGGCGGCCTGTACGAGAGCGAGGACTTCTACGACCTCGCCGACGAGCTCGGCCTGCTCGTCTGGCAGGACTTCCCGTTCGCCTGCGCGGCCTATCCCGAGGAGGAGCCGTTCGCCACCGAGGTCGAGGCCGAGGTCCGCGAGAACGTCACCCGGCTGTCCTGGCGCCCCTCCCTGGCGCTGTGGTGCGGCAACAACGAGAACCTCGAAGGCCACGCCGACTGGGGCTGGCAGGACAGGCTGGAGGGCCGCACCTGGGGGGCGGGCTTCTACCACGGGCTGCTGCCAGCCCTGGTGGCGGAGCTCGACCCGGCCCGCCCCTACTGGCCGGGCAGCCCGTACTCCGGCCACCCCGGCCTGCCGCCCAACGACCCCGCCCGGGGCACCACCCACATCTGGGACGTGTGGAACCGTGAGGACTACACCCACTACGCCACCTACGCCCCCCGCTTCGTCGCCGAGTTCGGCTTCCAGGGCCCACCGGTCCACACCACCCTGCGCGACGCCGTGAGCGGCGAGCTCGCCCCCGACGCGCCCCTCGTCCTGCACCACCAGAAGGCCCACGAGGGCAACACCAAGCTGCTGCGCGGCCTCGGCGAGCACCTGCCCGCGCCGGAGACCTACGACGACTGGCACTACCTCACCCAGCTCAACCAGGCCCGTGCTGTCGCCTTCGGCATCGAGCGCTTCCGCTCCCTGGCGCCCCACTGCGCGGGCACGATCGTCTGGCAGCTCAACGACTGCTGGCCGGTCACCTCCTGGTCGGCCGTCGACGGCCGAGGGCGCCGCAAGCCGCTGTGGTACGCGCTGCGCCGCGTCTACGCCGACCGCCTGCTCACCGTCCAGGACGGCGCCGTCGCCGTGGTGAACGACGGCCCGGAGCCCTGGACGGGCGAGCTGGAACTCCTGCGGCTCGCCCTGGACGGGGAACCGCTGGCCAAGGAGACGATCACCGTCGAGGTGGCGCCCCGCTCGGTGGCGAGGATCCCGCTCCCGGACCCGGTCGCCGTCCCCGCGGACCCGCCGGCCGAGCTGCTGTCCGTACGGCTGGACGGGCACCGCGCGCTCCACTTCTTCGCCGAGGACACCCGGGTCGCCTTCCCCGTCGCCGCCTACGACACCGAGGTCACCCCGGCCGGGGGCGGTGGCCTGGACGTCACCGTCACCGCCCGCACCCTCCTGCGCGACCTGGCCCTGTTCCCCGACCGCCTCGACCCGGCCTCCTCCGTCGACGACATGCTCCTCACCCTGCTCCCCGGCGAGAGCGTCACCCTCCACGTCACCGGCTCACCCGACCCCGCCGCCCTCGCCGGCCGCCCCGTGCTGCGCTGCGTCAACGACTGAGCGCCCCCGGAGGATCGCGGGCCGCCCGGGGAGAAGAACGGGCGGCTCGCGTCCCAGAGCGTGGACCTTCACACGACGGGGTCGGACGGCCCGTTAGTCTTGGAGGGCACATCCGACGACGCCGAGAGAGATCATGAAGACCTTCGAAGAGCTGTACGCCGAGCTGTCCGACAAGGCGCGCACCCGGCCCGAGGGCTCGGGCACCGTGGCCGCGCTGGACGCCGGGGTCCATGCCATCGGCAAGAAGGTCGTGGAGGAGGCCGCCGAGAGCTGGATGGCGGCCGAGCACGAGTCGAACGAGCGGACGGCCGAGGAGATCTCCCAGCTCCTCTACCACGTGCAGGTCCTCATGATCGCCAAGGGGATCGGGCTGGACGAGGTCTACAAGCATCTGTGAGCCGGTGCGCCCGGCTTCCGACCTTGTAGGCAATTCCCGTCCACACGTAAGGAATCCCGTCATGCTGCGTCTCGCCGTACCCAACAAGGGCGCCCTCACCGAGGGGGCCCAGACGATCCTCAAGGAAGCCGGATACCGCGTCCGCAAGGACAGCAAGGAGCTCGTGGTCGCCGACCCGGAGAACTCCTGCGAGCTGTTCTTCCTGCGGCCCAAGGACATCGCCGTCTACGTCGGCGAGGGCACCCTGGACGCCGGGATCACCGGCCGCGACATGCTCCACGACTCCGGCGCGCGGGTCGAGGAGATCATCCCGCTCGGCTTCGGCCGCTCCACCTTCCGCTTCGCCGCCAACCCCGGCGACTTCGACTCCGTCGCCGACCTCAAGGGCAGGCGCGTCGCCACCGCCTACGCGGGGCTGCTGGAGGCCTACCTCGCCGAGCGGGGTGTCGAGGCCCGGGTGATCAAGCTGGACGGCGCGGTCGAGACCGCGATCCGGCTGGGCGTGGCCGACGCGGTGGCCGACGTCGTGGAGACCGGCACCACGCTGCGCAACATCGGCCTGGAGGTGTTCGGCGAGCCGATCACCCGCTCCGAGGGCGTGCTGATCAAGGGGATCGGCACCGAGGAGACCCCGGGCCTGCGGCAGCTCGTCCGCCGCCTGCAGGGCGTGCTGGTGGCGCGCGACTACGTGATGATGGACTACGACATCCGCGCCGAGCGGATCGAGGAGGCCATCGCCCTCACCCCGGGCATGGAGGGGCCGACGGTCTCCCCGCTGCACCGGGAGGGCTGGGTCGCGGTCCGCGCCATGGTCCCGCGCAAGGGGCACCAGCAGATCATGGACCAGCTCTGGGAGATGGGGGCGAAGGCCATCCTGGTGACCGCCATCTTCGCCTGCCGTCTCTGACCCGGCTCCGTCCTGGTGCTCGGGTACGAACCGATCGCCAGGGCGACTCGGGAGAGGCGGAAGAGTGCCCCCGGCGTGCCACGCGCCACCGCCCCGCCGCACCCGCCGGCCCCGGCCCAGGCCCAGGCCCTGTTCGTCCGCCGAGACGCCGGTGCCGGCGGCGATCCACCTGGCCTCGTAGGTGACGCCCATGCCCAGGCCGATGACGACGACCCCGGCCAGGACGGTGAGGACGGATCCGTCCGCCTGCGTGCCGGGGGCCGGGAGCGCGGCGCCCACGGCGTTGACGACGATGCCGGTGATCAGCGTGCTCCGGGTGCCGGAGCGGTGGATCGGCCGCTCGCCGAGGAAGTCGCCGGCCGTGATCGACAGGGCCGGGCCAAGGAACGCCAGCCCGGTCTCCAGGGCGCTGAAGCCAAGGATGTCCTGGAAGTACAGGGTCAGGAAGTACGGCACGGCCTGCATTGTCAGCCCGAGACGAGGACGACCACGACCGCTCCGCTGAGCGCCGGGCGGGCTTCTTGACCTCAAGCGCGGTTGACTTCCTAGGGTCGCAGGCGACTCGCTCCTGACGGACGACCTTAAGGAACTCGACTGTGACGACATTGGTGACGGGTGCCACCGGGAACACCGGCCGGCACGTTGTGGCGGAGCTGGTCCGCCGAGGAGAGCGCGTTCGGGCGTTGACGCGGAATCCGGCCGCGGCCGCGGGACGGTTTCCGGCCGAGGTGGAGCTGGTGGCCGGCACGCACACGGCACCGGAGAAGCTGGACGCCGCACTCGACGGCGTCAGCCGGCTGCACATCACGGTGACGGCCGGGCTTGCCGAGGTCGGGCCCGAGTTGGTCCAGCGGGCGGTCGCCGCGGGCGTTCGGCGCCTCACCGTGCTGTGGGGCGGCTGGGTGGGCCCGGCCGAGCAGGCGGTGGCGGACTCAGGCGTGGAATGGACACGTCTGGAAGCACAGGAGTTCATGTCCAACACGTTGACCTGGGCCGAATCGATCCGAGCCGAGGGAGTGGTCCGAGAGCCGTACGACTTTCCCAGCGCGCTGGTGCACGAGGCCGACATCGCGGCCGTGGCAGCCGTCGCACTGCTCGACGAGGGCCATGCGGGGCGGTCCTACAACCTCACCGGACCCGAACCGCTGACCCCGCGTGAACGGATCGCGATCCTGTCCCGGGCCATCCGCCGCGACATCGCCTTCGAGCAGATAACGCACGAACAGGCGGTCGACAGGCTGACGGCCACCGGCGTGTCCCAGGCCGACGCCGAGTACGTCGTCGGCTGGTACGCCGAGCCCAGTGTTTCCTCCACGACCGTGGACGACACGGTCGCACGGGTGACCGGCCGTCCGGCGCGTACGTTCGCACAGTGGACGGACGAGCACGCGGACCGTTTCTAGGCCGGGATTGATCTCTGCCGGCCGGTCGCCGTCCACGTGAGCCGAGGTCGAGCCGTTTGCTCATGTCGAGCTCGAACCCGCCGCACAGGTTCAGACGGGTCCGCAACAGGGCCGGCAGAGCGCCCCGGCCTCTCCGATCCCGACGGCCGCCCCGGGGCCCGGGGCGGCCGGCGCGTCAAGCCGCAGGACGAACCTTCCGCGCAGCGGCTTGTCCGGCCTTCCCCCCTCTGAGTGCCCGTGTGCGAACCGGTCCCCGAGCCCGCCCCGGGGTTCTCCGGCCCGACCTCGGCGCCGCGCCTGGGAGGGCGGCTCAGGAGGAGAGCGTCGCGGCCTCCTCGGCCTCGATCCGCTCGTTCCACTCGCGCTTGGAGGAGCGCCACGCCTCGTCGTCGCGGCCCAGGCGCCAGTAACCCGAGATGGAGAGTCTCGCCAGCGGGATCCCGCGCTCGGCGCGCAGGTGGCGCCTGAGGTCGCGGACGAAGCCCGCCTCGCCGTGGACGAAGGCGTGCACGTCGCCCTCGGGGAAGTCGAGCTCGCGGACCGCCCTGACCAGCGTCTCGCCGTACGGGGCGCTCCCGCGGTGCAGCCAGACGATCTTCGCGTCGCCGGGGGAGTCGATCTTCTGCTCCTCCTCGGGGCCCTCGACCTCGATGAAGGCCCAGGCCGGTGCCCCGGCGGGGAGGTTCTCCAGGGCGACGGCGATGGCGGGCAGCGCGCTCTCGTCCCCCGCGAACAGGTGCCAGTCGGCCTCGGGGTCGGGCGCGTACGCGCCGCCGGGGCCGAAGAAGTGGAGCTCGTCGCCCGGCCGGACCCGGGCGGCCCACGGCCCCGCGAGGCCGCTGTCGCCGTGGTGGACGAAGTCGATCGTCAGCTCGCGCGCGTCGGCGTCCCAGCGGCGGACGGTGTAGGTGCGGGTGGTGGGCCACTGCTCGCGGGGCAGGTCGCGGCGGATCGCCTCCATGTCGAACGGCTCCGGGTAGCTCACCCCGGCCGGGGCGAAGAGCAGCTTGACGTAGTGGTCGGTGAACTCGTCCGCGCGGAAACCGGCGAGACCGTCGCCGCCGAGCACCACCCGGATCATGTGGGGGGTGAGCCGCTCGACCCGCCGGACCAGGCCGCTCGTCACCTTCGGGGTGCGGCGCTCGGCTTTCTCGTCTGCCATGGGTCACTCCGTGGGGTCAAGGTTAGGTAAGCCTAACTCGTACCATACGTCATCGGAGCGAGGCGACGGCCTTCACCGCCTGGTCCACCTGCTCCGGGGTGGTGACGATACCGGTACCGAAGCGCAGGTAGACATCCTGGTACGGGGTCGCGCTGGTGATGATCCGGTGGTCCCGGCGGAGCCTGCCCACCGCGGTGGGGGCGTCCATGCCGTCGACCGCGCAGCAGACCAGCCCGGCCGAGAGCTCGGCGGAGACCGGGGTGACCAGCCGCACGTTGGGCAGGGCCGCGAGCCCCGCCTTGAGCCGGGTGGCCTGCTCGGTGATCCTGGCCGCCACCCGCTCCTTGCCGATCGCCCGGTGGAAGGCGAACGCCTCGCCCAGCGCCCAGCGGTGCTCGAAGCTGTGGTAGCCGCCGGGGGTGTGCAGGAGCCCGCCCGGGCCGTACGGCTCGTCGCCGGTGCCCGGGTCGACGGTCACGCCGGAGAAGCTCGCGATCACCGGCAGCAGCGCGCCCCAGGCCCGCCCCCTGCCCCAGAGGACGCCGGTGCCCCGGGGGCCGAACAGCCACTTGTGGGTGCCGCTGGCCAGGAAGTCGCAGCCCAGCTCCTCCACGTCGTCGGCCATCGCGCCGAAGCCGTGCACCCCGTCCACGCACAGCAGCGCCCGGTCCTCGGCGTCCCTGGAGCGGTTGGCCTCGGCGACCATGTCGGCGATCGCCCTGACCGGCATCCGCACCCCGGTGCCCGAGTGCACCCAGGTGATCGCGACCACCCGGGTCCTCGGGGTGAGCGCGGCCTTCAGCCGGGAGACGATCTCGTCGGCGGAGGCCTTGGCCGGGTCGTCGTACAGGCGGGCCCTGCGGACCTCGGCGCCGGTCCTGGCGGCGAGCAGCCGCAGGCTCTCGTGGGTGGCGAAGAAGTCGTGCTCGGTGGTGAGCACGTCCTGGCCGGGGAGCAGCCGCATGCCGCTGTAGAGCAGGCCCAGGCCCATCGTGGTGCTGTCGGTGAGGGCGACGTCGGGGGCGTCGGCGCCCAGGTAGGCGGCGGCGGCCTCGCGTACCGGCCCCTCCCTGTCCTCGCCGTGCAGGTAGGCGTCGGTGTCGGTGTCGAGGCCGCGCCGGTGCTCCTCGATCGCCCGCCGCACCTGGGCCGGGTGGGAGGCGAGGACGTAGGCGGCGAACTGCGCGTAGGAGGGGTCGAGCGGGAACTGGGCCCGCACCGACTCCCAGCTGGCGGGGTCGAACGGCGGAGCCTGCGACGCGGCGGGGGCGGTGGGGGAGGCGGGCCCGTCGCCGGGGGTGCACCCGGACAGCGCGGCTCCGGCTCCGGCCAGGAGTCCCGCCCCGAGCAGTCCTCGCCGCCCGACCCGAGGTCCGCGATCGTCCATTCCGTACCCCTTGCCGTCGTCTCGCCCCCTGTGCCCTTCCTACCGTGATCATGCGCGCCTGCCAAGGGGGACCGGGCCGGTACTCGAAATCTACAACGTAAAGGCGGTGGCGCCGGGACGGCGAAAAGGACCGTTCCTCGGGCGTGTGAGAGACCTCAGCGCTGCATGGCCGCCACCTGGCGGATCAGGTCGGCGACCCGGACGACGCCCATGCAGCGGCCGACCTCGTCGGTGACGACCAGGTCGTCGTAGACGCGCTCGGCGTCGCGGCCCGCGACCTGCATGGCCGCTATGGCGGGGGTGGTCTTGGGAACCGTGCGCGCGGGGTCGGCCAGCCGCCCGGCGGCCTTCTTGCCGTGCAGGGCGTGGCCGAAGCGCCCGGCGATCGAGAGCAGGAAGCGGCTGCGGTCGAGGCTGCCACGAGGACGCTGGTACTCGTCGACGAGGATCACGCTGGTGATGGACGGCTCGCTGCCGAAGGCGTCGATCACGGCCTCGGCGGTGGCCTCGTAGGGGAGGGTCACCGCGGGCAGCAGGAACTCGTGGACGCGGGGGCCGAGCAGGAGCCGCGAGGGTTCCTGCTCGACGACCGGGAGCGGCACGTGCACCCGTCCCGACGGGCCGGGGACCAGCAGCGGGCCCTGGGCCAGCCGCACCCCCCAGCCGCGGATCGCGGCGAGCTGGGCCTCGTCCCGCACGCCCGGGGCCAGCACGTGCGCGCCCGTTCCCCGCGCGAGCCGCGCCACGCCCTCGCCGATCGCGGCGCGGCGCGGGTCGCGGGGAACCTGGGCGATCAGGTCCGGTGAGATCACCACCAGGTACGGCGCCGCGTCGGCGATCAGGTCCAGCGGGACGTGCCCGGTGCCCAGGTCGCCGACCGCGACGAGGTAGCCGATGGCGCGCAGGCCCTCCAGCCCGGTGAGCAGCGAGCGGCGTTCGAACTGGCCGAAGTCGCCTCGTACGGTGAGGATCACCTCGCCGGGTCGCCGGCCCGAGGCGCGCAGGGCCTCGTGCAGCGGGGCGAGCGCGGCCGAGCCGCCGATCACCGCGGCCGTCGGCAGGGTGAGCACCAGGGGGAGCAGGACCTCGCTCGCGGCGACGTCGCGTACCGTCTGAGCGGTGGAGGAGATGTTCCCGCGGCCCTCGTCGTTCGCCTGGAAGGCGATGACGCCCCCGGTGTCGAGATCGACGACAGGCGTGACACCCACGCCCGCCGCGGAGACCTGCGAAACGGTATGCGCTCTGGTCGTCACATTCCGAGCATGGGGCATTCTCTACCGTCACAGAAGTAACGCAGTGTGATGTTCACCGATATTTCGCCATACGTTGGACTTGACCAGCGAGATCGTGTGTTCGGGGAGGTCAGCCGGTAGTGTCGCGTTCCATGACGTCGCGACCGGCCAAGGGGGGAGGCCGCTGGGTCTCCGTGGCGCCCGAGCGCCTGAACCGCTGGATCGACGGCTTCGTCGACCGGCACGGCCCGCCGGGCGTGACGGCCTCGGACTCCGTCGTACGCCTCGAAGGCGCGGACGGCGCGGTCGCCGAGTGCCAGGTGCCGTTCCCGCCGCTGACCTCCTCGGGCGGCGGCCCGATGGCGCGCCTCGTCACCCACGTGCGCACCGAGCGCAGGATCGGCGTGCTGCTGGTACGGCTGGGCGGCCACGCGGCGGGGATCTTCCAGGGCGAGGAGCTCCTCTCCTCCAAGGTGGGCTCGCGGCAGGTCCACGGGCGCAGCGCGGCGGGCGGCTGGTCGCAGCGGCGCTTCGCCCGGCGCAGGGAGAAGCAGGTGGACCAGGCGCACGAGGCCGCGGCCGAGGTGGCGCTGCGCGTCCTCGGCCCGCACGTGGGCGAGCTGGAGGCGGTCGTGCTGGGCGGCGACCGGCGCGCGGTCGACGCGCTGCGGCCCGACCGCAGGCTCGCGCCGGTCTTCGCGCTGGAGACCGAGCCCTTCCTGACGGTCCCCGATCCGCGGCTGGTGGTCCTCAAGGACACCCCCGCCCAGTTCCGCGCGGTCCGCATCAGGGTGAGCGACCCCGGTTGAGCGGACAGGGCCTGAGCGGGCGGGGTCCGGGTGGACGCGGTCCGGATGGGCGGGCTCGGGCGAGGGGACTCGGGTGAGGAAGCCGGGGCCAGGGGGCTGAGGCGAGGGGACTCGGGCGAGGGGCTCGTCAAATCGTGGAGAAGCCGCCCGGTGTCGCGCCGTACACTGATCGGTATGCGCACTCCCGATTGACCGTCGTCCCGATGAAGGCGAGACGGCCGAGCCGAGAGCCGGGAGACACAGGGCGCGGCGGGTTCGGCCTCAGTGAAGTGAGCCTGTGTATTTCCTGCTGGGAGTGTTCTCCAACCATGATCGTAGCTTCTGACATCGAACTGCGGGCCGGGGCCCGGTTGCTCATCGAGGGTGCGTCCTTCCGGGTGAACCCCGGCGACAAGATCGGGCTCGTCGGCCGTAACGGGGCCGGGAAGACCACGCTGACCCGCGTGCTCGCGGGGGAGGGGTCGGCCGCCTCGGGCACGGTCTCCATCAGCGGCGAGGTCGGCTACCTGCCGCAGGACCCGCGCACCGGCGACCTGCACGTGCTCGCCCGCGACCGCATCCTGTCGGCCCGCGGGCTCGACCAGGTGCTGCGCGAGCTGCGCGAGGCCGAGGCGGGCATGTCCTCGGCCGACGACCGCACCAGGGACCGCGCGGTCCGCGCCTACGGGCGCCTGGAGGACCGGCTGCACGTCCTGGGCGGGTACGCCGCCGAGTCGGAGGCCGCCTCCATCGCCTCCAGCCTCGGGCTGCCCGACCGGGTGCTCGGCCAGCCGCTGGAGACCCTCTCCGGAGGGCAGCGCAGGCGGGTTGAGCTGGCCAGGATCCTCTTCAGCGGGGCGGAGACTCTCCTCCTTGACGAGCCGACAAACCACCTAGATGCGGACTCAATCGGGTGGCTTCGTGATTTTTTACGATCTCACCAGGGCGGCTTGATCATTATTAGCCACGACGTCTCGCTTCTTGAAGCGACGGTAAACCGCGTCCTGCACCTCGACGCCAACCGTGCGGTGATCGACACCTACAACGTCGGCTGGAAGTCCTACCTGGCTCAGCGGGAGACCGACGAGAAGCGCAGGAGGCGTGAGCGCGCCAACGCCGAGAAGCAGGCCTCGGCCCTGATGTCGCAGGCCGACAAGATGCGCGCCAAGGCCACCAAGGCCAAGGCCGCGCAGGACATGCAGCGCCGCGCCGAGCGCCTGCTGTCCGGCCTGGAGGTGGAGCGGCGCGGTGACAAGGTCGCCAAGCTGCGCTTCCCCCAGCCCGCCCCGTGCGGGCGCACCCCGATCATGGCGGAGGGGCTGTCGAAGTCGTACGGATCGCTGGAGGTCTTCACCGACGTCGACGCCGCCGTCGACAGGGGGAGCAGGGTCGTCATCCTGGGCCTGAACGGTGCCGGGAAGACCACTCTGCTGCGGATTCTCGGCGGCATCGAGGAGCCCGACACCGGCGCGGTCAAGCCGGGACACGGGCTCAAGCTCGGCTACTACGCGCAGGAGCACGAGACGATCGACCCCGGGCGCACCGTGCTGGAGAACATGCGCTCGGCCGGGGGAGAGCTGCCCGACGTGGAGCTGCGCAAGGTCCTGGGCTCGTTCCTGTTCACCGGCGACGACGTGGACAAGCCCGCGGGGGTGCTGTCGGGCGGGGAGAAGACGCGGCTCGCGCTGGCCACGCTGGTGCTGTCGGCGGCCAACGTCCTGCTCCTGGACGAGCCCACGAACAACCTCGATCCGGCGAGCAGAGAGCAGGTTCTTTCGGCGCTAACGTCCTATTCTGGGGCGATTGTGCTCGTCACGCATGATGAGGGGGCTGTAGAGGCGCTACGACCCGATAGGGTGATCTTGCTGCCTGACGGAGTTGAAGACGCGTGGAGCGACGAATTTTCCGATCTTGTGGCACTTGCCTGATCTTAATTTGAGCGGGTACGGATCTTTTCCCGTGGAGTAGGTAGCCGATCTCGCTGAAATGACTGATCATGGCGTGTGTAACGCTGCGGAAGTCTGGCACTACAGGAGGTACTCGTGGCCGAGACTCTGAAGAAGGGCACCCGGGTTACCGGGGCCGATCGTGAAAAACTGGCCTCCGATCTCAAGAAGCGCTACAGCGCGGGTGAAAGCATCCGTGCCCTGGCCGCTTCGACCGGCAGGTCGTACGGGTTCATCCACCGCATCCTGAGCGAGTCCGGTGTGACTCTGCGCGGGCGCGGTGGCGCCACCCGAGGCAAGTCCAAGCGCTGACCCCGCCTCGGAACGCGCGACCGCAGCCGCTCGTCCCCCACGCTGAGACCGTCCCCGCCCGGACCTGTAGAACCTCATTCTGGAGAGTCGATAGGCTCGGGCGAGGCGGACACCGAGGGTGGGAGAACAGCGATGGCGGAAGTGGCGTTCGGGGGGAGTGCGGAGGAGATCTCTCTCAAGGAGGTCGGTCTGCGCTATGAGGTGGACGGCGAGATCGCGACGATCACGCTGGACCGTCCGGAGAAGCGGAACGCTCAGACGTTCGCCACCTGGTCGGCTCTGGCTCATATCGGTGACGGCCTGCCGCAGCAGGTGAGGGTCGTCGTGATCAGAGGTGAGGGGCCGTCCTTCTCGGCGGGGATCGATCTGAGGATGTTCACCCCGGAGGGGGTTCCGGGGCAGGGGTCGTTCGCGTCCTCCGCGACACTCGACGAGGCGGATTTCGCCGCGCGGGTGGCGCGGGCCCAGCGGGGTTTTCTCTGGCTGAGGCGTCCCGACATCGTCTCCGTGGCCGCCGTTCAGGGCCACGCGGTCGGCGCGGGGTTCCAACTGGCGCTCGCCTGTGACCTGCGGGTCCTGGCGGACGACGCCAAACTGTGCATGAAGGAGCCTGCCCTCGGGCTGGTTCCCGACCTGACCGGCACCAAGCCGCTGGTCGACCTGGTGGGCCTGTCCAGGGCCGTCGAGATCTGCTTGACCGCCCGCGTCGTGGGGGCGCAGGAGGCGGCGCGGATCGGCCTGGCCGAGCTGGTCGTCGCGCCGGAGGAGCTGACGCAGGCCGTGCGCGACCTGACCGACGCGCTGCTGGCGACCAACCGCGACGCCGCGACGGCGACCAAGCGGCTGCTTCAGGGTGCTTCGGGGCGCACGCTGGAGGAGCAGAGCGCGGCCGAGGCACGCGAGCAGGCGGGGCGCGTCAAGGCGCTCTTCGGGTAGGCCGTCCCGCTCGCGGTCCGCGATCCGCGAAGGGCCGGGTTCGTGAGCGACGGAGGATCGCGTTCGTGATCCGCGGAGGGCCGGGGTCGTGATCTGCGGAGGGTTGTGTCCGCCGTTCACGGAAGGCCGAGGTCGTGATCCACGGAGGATCGCGTTCGTGATCCGCGGAGGGCCGGGGTCGTGATTCGCGGAGGGCCGTCACGCGGCCCGTCCAGGTGGCACTCCGGTGCTGTTCGCCCGGAGCTGACAGGGGAATGATCGTGCCTCTCCCGGTGCTCGCATCGGGAGAGGAGGCCGTATGGCGATGATGGGCGGAGGGCTCGGCCCCCAGGCGATGGTGTCGTTCCGGCGTGACAGGTCGGTGACCAAGCAGCGGCTCGCGCCGGGCACGGTAAGACGCATCGCCCGCTACGCGCGGCCGTTCTCGCGGCACATCGCCGCCTTCCTCGCGCTGGTCGTGGTGAGCTCGGTCGTCGTGATCGCCAACCCGCTGCTGATGAAGGCGATCATCGACGACGGCGTCATCGCCAAGCGGCAGGGAGTGGTGATCGCCCTCGCGCTGGTCATCGCGGGGCTGGCCGTCGTCGACGGGGCGCTCACCCTGACCCAGCGCTGGTTCTCCTCGCGGATCGGCGAGGGTCTCATCTACAACCTGCGCACCGAGGTCTTCGACCACGTCCAGCGCATGCCGGTGGCCTTCTTCACCCGCACCCAGACCGGCGCCCTGATCTCCCGGCTCAACACCGACGTCATCGGCGCCCAGCGCGCCCTGACCAGCACCCTGTCGTCGGTCGTGGCCAACGTGGTCATGCTGGTGCTGGTCCTCGGCGCGATGCTGGTGCTCTCGTGGCAGATCACCGTTGTCGCCCTCGTGCTGTTGCCGATCTTCATCTTCCCCGCGAAGTGGGTCGGCAGGAAGATGTCCGGGCTCACCCGCGAGCAGATGGAGCTCGACGCCGAGATGAGCACCATGATGACCGAGCGGTTCAACGTCGCCGGGGCCATGGTCGCCAAGCTGTACGGCCGCCCTGCCGACGAGACCGCCGCCTTCGGCGACAAGGCGGGGCGGGTGCGCGACGTCGGCGTCACCGTCGGCATGTACGGGACGGTCTTCCGCGTCGCGCTCGGCCTGGTCGCGGCGCTGGCAACCGCCCTGGTGTACGGCGTGGGCGGCGTGCTGGCCGTCTCCGACGTCTTCGAGCTCGGCACCCTGGTGGCCCTCGCCGCCCTCCTGATGCGCCTGTACGGCCCCCTGACGAGCCTGTCGAACGTGCACGTGGACGTGATGACCGCGCTGGTGAGCTTCGACCGGGTCTTCGAGGTCCTCGACCTGCGGCCGATGATCGCCGAGAGGCCCGACGCCAGGCCCCTCCCCGGCGGGCCGGCCTCCGTGGAGTTCGAGGACGTCCGGTTCAGATACCCGTCGGCCTCGGAGGTTTCGCTGGCCTCGCTGGAGGCGGTGGCCCGCCCCGACACCGGGCCCGGCCACGAGGTGCTGCGCGGCGTGACCTTCACCGCCCGCCCCGGCGAGATGGTCGCCCTGGTCGGCCCCTCGGGCGCGGGGAAGACCACCATCACCGGCCTGGTCTCCCGGCTCTACGACGTCGGCGAGGGCGCGGTCCGCGTCAACGGCCTGGACGTGCGTGACGCCACCCTCGCCTCCCTGCGCGACACCGTGGGGGTCGTCACGCAGGACGCCCACCTGTTCCACGACACCATCGGTGCCAACCTCCGCTACGCCAGGCCGGGGGCGGCCGACGAGGAGATCTGGGACGCCCTGCGGGCCGCCCAGATCTCCGACCTGGTCCTGGACCTCCCCGAGGGCCTGGAGACCGTGGTGGGCGATCGGGGCCACCGGCTGTCCGGCGGCGAGAAGCAGCGGCTGGCCCTGGCGAGGCTGCTGCTCAAGGCGCCCCGGGTGGTCGTCCTCGACGAGGCCACCGCGCACCTCGACTCCGAGTCCGAGGCCGCCGTCCAGCAGGCGCTGAAGATCGCGCTGGCCGGGCGCACCTCGCTGGTGATCGCCCACCGGCTCTCCACGATCCGCGAGGCCGACCAGATCCTGGTGGTCCAGGACGGCCGGGTGGTCGAGCGGGGCCGCCACGAGGAGCTGCTGGCCAGGGGAGAGGTCTACGCCGAGCTCTACCGGACCCAGTTCAGTCAGACCTCCTGACCCCTGCCGGTCCCCGCACCGGATGTCCCGGCGGCGCGCCCAAGAGTGGATCTTCCGGTACCAATGGTGTTAGATCATGGGGACGTGGAAGACCGGCTGAAACGCGATGACCTGACCGACGACGAGTGGGGGCGGCTGGCGCCGTCGCTGCCCGCTCACGCCCGGCGGGGAAACCGGTGGGCCGATCACCGCACGATCATCGACGGGGTGTTCTTCCGCACCAGGACCGGCTGCCCCTGGCGCAAGCTGCCGGAGACGTACGGCAACTGGAAGACCGTCTACAACCGGCACCGCCGCTGGTCGGCGGACGGCACCTGGGAGACGATCCTGGACACGCTGCGGAGCGGCGAGGATCCGGCTCCCGGGGCGGCCCCTCCGGGGGACATCCGGCCCGGCGCGACGTTCGAGGTCCCGAACTGGTGACCGCGCCGCGTCCGCCCGGCTCCCGCCGTGTCGGCGGCCGGGCCCGCGTGGACCGGCTCCGGGGATAGGCGGCGGCCGCCGCGTGCTCCCGAGGCGAAGCGCCAGGCTCCCGCCGTGTCGGCGTCAGGACGACGCGGGCCGGGGTAAGAGTGACGCGGACCGGCGTCAGGACGGCGACGCGTAGCCCAGGCGGGTGAGTTCCTCGCGGGCGACCTTGGCCACCAGCTCGGCGTCCTGCCCGCGCAGGCGGGTGCGCCAGACGCCGACCTTGGGCACGCTCCGGCCCAGCAGGGCGATCTTGGGGACCCGCGTCTCCAGGAAGCCGGAGAGCCCGTCCAGGGCCTCGGCGGGGGAGGAGACCAGGTCCTCGTAGCGCAGGGTCAGCAGTTGCTCGCGGGGCAGCTCCTGGTGGAGCGAGGCCGACAGCCGCACCGCGCTGCGCCAGCGCAGCGCGCACTTGCCCGCCGTCGGCATCGCCTTCCAGCGCTCGCGGTGCTCGCCGGAGTTGACGCCGAGGAACGGGTTGGGGAACTCCGTCTCGTCGCTGAGCATGGCCCGCTTGAACCACGTCACGGAGTCGGGGTCGGCCAGCATGTCGGCGGCCACGTCGCGGCCGTCCCTGATGAGCTGGACGAAGCGGGCGTCGGGGAAGGCCTGCAGCAGCACCGAGGCGCTGTAGAGCAGGTCGGGGCTGGCGTCGCCGAAGCGGGTCACGGAGCCCGAGGCCACGCAGGGCCCCGCCCCGGTCACTCCGCCCGCCTCGCGGCAGGGGGCCGGGCACTCCTCGCAGGCGCCGGGGATTATCTGCCAGGACTCGGCCATGGCGTCGCGGAGCACGCGGGTCGCGCCCATGCCGCGTCCGGCGATCGAGGGCCGCCGGGCGAAGGCGTAGACGACGTGCGCCACCGCCGCCCGCCCCATGGTGACGTGGAATCCGGGGGAGCGTTTCAGGGCGCGGGCCAGCAGATCCGCGCCGGAGTGCGGGGCGGCGAGCACGAACACCGGCCTGCGGACCTTGATGCCGTTGACCACCAGGATGTGGGGCGGAGGTCGCATATGAAAGCCCAGTGTGGCACCGTTTGCGGAGTGAACGAACCGGCCACCGCGATACGGGTCCCGCCTCCGCCGCGTCCGGGCGACACGGTGGCGGTGGTCGCCCCCTCCGGACCTCCCGATTCCGAGCGGCTGGCGCGCGGAATCCGCGTCCTGGAAGGGCTCGGGCTGAAGGTCGTCGTCGGCGCCCACGTCCTCGGCAGGGATCGCTACCTGGCGGGCCCGGACGCCGGCCGCGCGGCCGATCTGCGGGACGCCTGGTGCGACCCCGCGGTGAGCGCGGTGTTCTGCGCCCGGGGCGGCTACGGCGCCACCCGCCTCCTCGGCCATCTCGGCCGTCCCGACTGGGACGCCATGCGGGCCGCCGGCCCCAAGGCGCTGGTCGGCTCCAGCGACGTCACCGCCCTGCACAGCGCGTTCGCCGTGGAGCTGGGCGTCGCCTCCTGGTTCGGGCCGATGCCGGCCTGCTCCACGATCAGCGATCCCGAGGGGCCCGAGCCGCGCACCTTCGAGAACCTCACGGCCGCCCTCGCCGGGGCCCCGCCGACGATCACCGGCGACCGGGTGATCGTTCCCGGTGAGGTCACCGCGCCGGTCACCGGCGGTAACCTCACCCTGCTGGCCGCGCTCTGCGGCACGCCGTACGCGCTGTCGGCGCGCGGCAGGATCGTCCTGCTGGAGGACGTCACCGAGGCCCCGTACCGGATCGACAGGATGCTCACCCAGCTGCTGCAGGCCGGGGCGCTCGACGGGGCGGCCGGGTTCGTGCTGGGGTCCTGGGTCGGCTGCGGCGACCCGTACCCGGTGCTGGAGGAGCTGCTCGCGCCGCTCGGTGTACCAGTGATCGCCGGGCTTCCGATAGGGCATGGAAAGCCACAGTTTTCTGTATTGCTCGGGGCACTTGGTGCTATTGATGCAAAATCGTGCTCTCTGGCCTACTCAACAGGGGGCGCCGACAAGGCACGCTAGGTGCGAACCTAGGAGGAAACCGGCAGAGGGGGCGCACGCGTGAGATTGTTCCGGCGGCACCGTGACCGGCGGACCGAGACGCCGCCGCGTCCGGTCGAAGAGGTCGATCTGGACTCCCTGCTCGCCCTGGTCGCGGACAATCTCGGCTACACCTGCGCGTTCGATCCCGGCGGCGGGGCCCTGACGCTCACCGGCCCGCGCCGGGTCGTGGTGCGGCTCACCGGGCTGCGCGCCGAGGCGCTCCGGCGCTCCCGCGAGGACTGGCCCATGCTCGTCTCCGAGCACCTGTCCCACACCCTGGCCACGGCGGACGAGCCGTTCGACGCCTGCGAGCTGGAGCAGGTACGCCCGATGCTGCGGACCCGCATCCAGCTCGACGACGACCTCGACCCGGCCCGCGTGGTCGGGCGCCACCTCACCGCCGACCTGGTCGAGGTGCTCACCATCGGCGACGCCGCCTCCGGGCGGCCGGTCCGCCCCGAGGAGGTCGGCTGCTGGCCGATCACCGCGGGCCAGGCGCTCGACCTCGCCCTGGAGAACACCCACCGGGAGGAGCGGCTCTCGGTCACCGAGGGTGACCTCGGCGGTGTGGCGGTCCGCAGGCTGACCGGCCCCACCGAGGGCGCCGCCGCCCATCTGCGCAGGCTGGGCGACTACCTGCCGGTCCCCTCCGACGGGGTCCTCGTCGCCCTGCCCGACCCGGCGACGCTGATCGTCCACCCGGTCGAGGGCATCGGCGTGGTCCGCGCGATCGAGCGGCTGCGGCTGTTCGCCCAGCGGGAGTTCGACAGGCGCGCCGGCGCCCTCAGCCCGCAGGTCTACTGGTGGCACGGCGGGCGTCTCTCCCTGATCAGGGCCGACCTGGTCAGCCAGGACGGGCAGACCCGGCTGGTGGTCGCGCCCCCGCCGGACTTCGCCCGGGTCCTCGCCGCCCTCGCCGTCCGCCCCGACGGCGCCACCGGCGGCTGACGACCCGCCACGCGCGAGGCCTTTCCCGTACGGCGGAATCGTGGGCGGTGGAGACGGCACCGGCGCGGACGCGAGATGATGGGACGTTCCCGCGCCCGTCCCGGCCGCCGACGCTCCGGGGCCCGGATCGGTACCGGCGCTCCAGCCCGCGCCCCGGCCGTGGCCGCCGGCCGCCGGACGCGGGACGATGGGGCCCGATGTACGAGGAGTGGACATGGCGCAGTGGTGCCTCGGTGTCGATCTGGGGACGAGCTTCTCCGCCGGGGTGATGGCGGCGGACGGGCGCTTCGACGTCCTGGAGGTCGAGGGGGAGCGGCGCATCCCCTCCGCCGTCATGCTGGACGAGCGGGGGACGCTCGTCGCGGGCAGGGTCGCCCAGCGGGGCATCGCGATCAGCCCCGAGCGCGTCGAGCGCAACCCCAAGCGCTACGTCGGCCGGGGCCGGATGCTGCTCGGCGGCGTCCCGGTGGACGTGGCCGACGCCCTGGCGGCGCTGCTGGAGCTGTTCGTCAGCGAGGGGCGGCGGCGGTTCGACGGCGCCGACCCCGACTGCATCGCGCTGACCCACCCGGTGGCCTGGGGCGCCGACCGCAAGGCGGTGCTGCTCGCGGCGGCGCGGAAGGTCGTCAGCGGCGTGCGGATCGCGCTCATCGACGAGCCGGTGGCCTCGGCCCGCTACTTCGCGTCCGCGGGGCGGGCGACCGGCGGTGGATCGCGGCTCGCCGTCTACGACCTCGGCGGCGGCACGTTCGACGCGGCCGTGCTCACCGTGGACGGCGGCGACTTCGCGGTCGTCGGCGAGCCGGGGGGCAGCGACGAGATCGGCGGCGAGGGGTTCGACGAGCAGGTCTTCGCCTTCCTCGGCGCCCAGATCGAGCGGCTCGACGCCGACTGGTGGCTGCAGGTGACGACCAACCCCGAGCGCCGCTACGTCAGCTACGCCGCCGACCTGCTCAAGATGGCCAGGGAGGCGAAGGAGACGCTGTCGAAGTTCGACACCTCCTCCCACTACGTGGTCGGCATCAACGAGGACGTGCACATCACCAGGGCCGACCTGGAGGGCCTCATCGGCGAGGAGATCGTCAGGACCGTCGACATCCTCGACGAGACGATCCGCGGCGCGGGGGTCGGGTCGGACGAGCTGGCCGCGGTCTTCATGACCGGCGGGCCCAGCAGGATGCCGCTGGTCCAGAAGGCCGTGCGCGAGCGCTTCGGCGAGCGGGTCAGGACCTACGACGACCCGAAGATCGTGGTCGCGTACGGCGCCGCGCAGCTGGCCTGGAAGCTCAAGGTCGAGCACCGCGAGCCCGGGGGACCCGGTCCCGCCACCGGCGGCCACCCGGTGCCCACCGGCGCTCCGGGCACCGGGCAGGTCTCCGGCATGGGGCAGCGGCCCTTCACCGGCCCTTCCGGCGCTCCCGGCACCGGGCAGGTCTCCGGCACGGGGCAGCGGGCCTTCACCGGCTCCCCGGCGGACTCCCCGGCCGTGGGCCACCGTCCTCCCGGCGCGTCGATTCCCGCCCCACGGGCCTTCACCGGCCCGGCCGGCGGCGCCACCGGGGACCACCGGGTGCTCACCGGTCCCGAGGACGGCGCCACCGGCGGTCACCGGGCCCCCACCGGCCCACCAGGGGCGCCCGGGGGTGCCGGAGGAGGCGCGGCGGGCGGGCCGGTGGTCCAGGGGATCGAGAAGGTCGCGGACGCCGTGCTGGAGGCGCGAGCCGAGGCGGGCCGGGTCTTCGTCCACCAGGCCTTCGACAACGGCCACTTTTTGCGCAGGCTCGACGGGATCGGGGGCCGCCACGACCGGGAGCTCCGCTTCGGCAGGCTCGTGGAGTGGGCCGCGTCCGGCGAGGGCGTCGTGGCCGTGGAGCAGGTGGGGCCCGCGCAGGTGCTGGTCCGCACCCTCACCCCCGACCTGGCGATCCGCGCCACCCACCCGCTGCAGACGTGGGGCGACCCGACCGTGATCGCCCACGGTCGTGCGGCGTGGGTCTTCTTCCAGTCCCGGCAGGCCGTCCCGGTCGACACCTCGATGGGCCTGCCCTGGGGGGAGACCGGCCAGCTGGCCATGATCGAGCTCGACCTGGCCGGGACCTTCGCCTTCCAGGCTCCCCAGCCGCGCGAGCTGGGCCCGTACGCCCAGTGGTTCCTCAACGAGGACAACAGGCTGCGCCGGCTGTTCGACCAGGAGGCCCCCAGCGGCACCGAGCCGTCGCCCTCGGTGGGCGCGCCGGGCTGCACCGTGGTGCTCGGGCAGTTCACCAGCAACAAGCCGATGTTCCAGAACCGGCACCAGGACTTCAGGCCGTGGCAGGTGCTGTGCCTGGTCGACCCCGGCGGCGTCGTGCGCCCGACGGTGCGCGAGCCGGGGCGGAGCTGGCTGCACCAGGTGGTCCTGCACCAGGGCAGGTGGTTCACCTCCGGCTCGGCGGGGCTGGAGGCCGACACCGCGGACGGCAGGACGAGGCTGGTCATGCCGCGTCCCCGGGGCGGCGCGCTGCGCTGGTTCCCGGCCGGCGGCCAGATCTACGCGGTCGGCGTCGACCAGGTGAGCCCGGCGAGGGGCTGGTCGGTCGGGATCTTCGACCGGCGTTCCCAGACGCTGGAGTTCCTGATGGGCAAGCAGTCGGCGGCGCTGGCCGGGCACCTCACCTCACGGCACCGCTGGGAGCGTCCCAGGTTCGTCGCCGACGGCGACTCGATGTGGATGACGATGCGGGACGCGGGACGCAGCAGGCTGCTGCACGTCACCCCGGGCGGGGCGCGGGAGGTGCACCGCACGCCGGGGACGTTCGAGCCGGTCGCCAGGGTTCCCACGGGCCTGCTCTGCCTGCACCGCCCCGACGACGCCACCGGCGGCGCCCGCGACCAGCCCGCCACCCTGGTGCACCTGCCGCTCTGACCGTTCGGGCCGTCTAGGTCCCTGCCGGGGAAGGCGGGGCCCGAACGGCCTGGACGGGTGTGTCACGCCTCCGTCCCGGCCCCCGGTTCCCCGGCGGCGAGCGGCGACGACCGCGCGGCCGGTCATCGCGGGCGCGTCACATCCGGCCGTCATACCCGGTCAGGGCGTCGCGGCGGGCACCGGTCGTTCCGCGCCCAGGGCCGCGACCGCGGTGGCGAGTTCCCGGCGGAGTTCCTGGCCGCGCGTGGTGAGGGTGGCGATCGCGGCGATGCGGTCCTCGCCCGACTTGCGTGCCTTGAGACGGTCGGCGGCCGAGCGGGCGGAGGCGGACCTCAGCTCGGCCCGCCTGGTCTCCAGCTCCCTGCGGCGGCGGGCCAGGCTCTCGTCCGCGGTCTGCTCGACGCCCACCCGCCAGGTCGCCACCATCCGCTCCAGGTCGAGCGTCATCTCCCTGGCGACCACCGAGAACTGGTCGCGCAGCGCCCCCCTGATCGCCGCCTGGCTGCGCTGCACCTTCTCCATCGAGCGGCGTCCCATGAAGATGGCCGCCCCGATGGCCGGGGCGACCAGGATGAAGCCCACCGGGCCGAGCAGGGCCGTGGCGAAGCCGCCCAGGGAGAGCCCGATCGAGGCCGAGGGCAGCACGTCCCTGATCAGGTCCACGCTGCCCGGGTCGTCCGCGGCCAGGTCGCCCTTGACCTGGACCTGCGTCAGGCTGGGCATCGCGCGGCCGTCGGTGGCGAGGTCGACCGGGTCGAGGCCGAGGTCGCGGGCGAAGGCGTCCAGCGTGGTCCTGGCCAGCCTCTCCACGTCGTACACGATCTGCGACCACGCCGCCTCCAGGGAGCGCTGCACGCTCTCCGGCAGCTCCGCCATGTACTGGTCGATCTGGGCCTGCTTCTTCAGCGTGGCGATCGTGTTCTCGTACGGCTGGCGGATCTCCGACACCCGCGCCGCGACGATGCCCGCCACCTCGCGCCCGAGGAAGGTGTTGGCCACCGCGCCCGCCCTGCGGCGTCCCGCCAGCTCGGTGAGCTCCGCCAGCCCGGCGTCCACCTCGGCGAGCCTGGCGGTGACGTCGCCCTCGTCGTCGGAGCCCACGGCGACGTCGTCCTTCGCGCCGGTCGCGAGCGATCCCAGCACCGACAGCGCGGCGGCGACCACCGTGGCGCCCCGCGCGGAATCCCTGCCCTCGGCGAAGCCGCGCAGGTGCCGCTCCAGCGCGTCCATGCCGCTGCGCGCCCGCAGGCTGTCGGCGCGTTCCGTACGCCCCTCGCGGCGCTTCGCCTCGGCGGCCTCGGCGAGCTTGGCGCTCACCGGGATCCACGGCGCCTCCAGGAGCGGGGCCAGCGTCGCCGCCCTGCCGGGACTCGCCGCGATCGCCTCGGTGACGAAGGTCCTCAGCCTGGCCTTGTTCTCCTCCTGAAGGGCGCGCCAGTTGGCCGAGTCCTCCACCTTCGTCAGGACGAACGCGATCGCCTGGACCCGCTCGGCGGCCTCGGCGAGGAACTCCAGCTCGTGCCTGAGCACCGGCTGGTCCTGCGCGCTGAGCGTGAACAGCAGCGCGTCGGCCCGCTGCAGCATGGCCACCGTCACCTGCCGGTGGCCCACCGTCAGGCTGTCCACGCCGGGGGTGTCGAGCAGCCGCAGGCCGTCGAGCAGCGGGTTGTCGAGGGTGATGTCCACGCTGACGACGTCGCGGCGCTTGCCCGCGTCGCCGCGCATCGAGGCGTAGTCGGGGATCGACTCGACGGTGATCGGCGTCTGGACCGGCCCCGCGTCGGTGCTGCGGTGCACGACGGCGGCGAGCCGGGGGCCGCGCCGCAGCGACAGGAAGCAGTTGGTGGCGACGTCGGCGTCGACGGGGAGCAGGTCGGGGTGGGCCACCAGCGTGTTGAGCAGCCGGCTCTTGCCGCGCTTCTGCGCCCCGGCGACCACGATGTCGGTGCACTCGTCCTTCCAGCGGCCCGCGCACGCGGCCAGCACCTCCGCGAGGTCCTTCCTGCCGCACTGCCCGGCCAGCGCGTGGACCTCGTTGGCGTAGCGCAGCAGCCTGGCCACGGGGCCGGTCGGGTCGGGGGTCGTCATGTCCTTTTCTCCTGTCGGGGATGGTTCAGGGGCTTGGGCCCGCGCCGTCTCAGGCGCTGTAGTGCGCCCAGATGGTCTCGTACGCCTCGCACAGCGTCTCGGCCGCCCGCCGCTGCCGCAGGGAGAGCGGCCGGTGGGTGAGGGTGCGGAACCGGGCGCCCAGGGCGGCGGCGTAGCCCGCGACCTCGGCGCGCGGGGCCCCGGGCGGCGCCCCGAGCTGGGTGGCCAGTTCGGCGCCCGCCAGCAGGAGCTCCAGCGCCCGCCGGTCGTCGGCGGGGACCATGGGAGAGGCCCGCAGCGCCTCGATCGCGGCGGGGTCCACCCGGACCGGGGGGAGCGCCTCGCCGCCCCCGGCACCCGCCGAGGGCGCCCGCCCGCCCTGTGCGGTCCCGTGCGCAGCCTTCTCCAGGGCCGCCTTCTCCAGCTCCACCTCGTCCAGCGCCGCCGAGACGAGGTCCTCCAGGACGGTCAGCACGTCCCTGGCGCGGTGCCCGCCGGTCCTGCCCTCGCTCATCATGGCGAGGGTGCGCCAGCGCATCGACGCCGCCGTGGCCGCGGCGGCGACCTCCGCGGGCGCGGCCCCCGGGGGCAGGCCGAGCTGCTCGGCGGGCTCGTCGTGGCGGGCCAGGCGCAGCAGCTCCGCGGTCATCTCCTCGTTCAGCACGAGCGTGCCGCGGCCGAGCGCCTCGGCGGCCGTGAAGATCCGCAGGCCGCCCAGGGAGGTCGCGATCGGCCGGTTCTCGTCGAGCTGGGCCGCGAGCGCGTCCAGGGTGGCGCGGTCGGCGCCCAGCGCGGGCGTGCGGGCGATCGCGCGCAGCCGGGTCAGCGCGTCGAGCGCCTTCAGCTGGTCGGCGCGGCGGGCGAAGTGGGCGATGCCCGCGGCCACCGAGCCGGTCGCGGCCCGGCCCGCCGAGGAGTACCCGGAACGCTCCAGCAGGTGGGCGGCGAGCGCCCCGGGGTCGGCGGTCCCGGTCGCGCGCACCGCGTCCACCGCGCTGGTGATGCCGTAGCGGTGCAGCCGCTCCACCAGCCGGTGCCGCACCTCGGCCGGTACGGGCAGCTCGGGCGCCGTGCGGAAGTCGTCCAGGTCCAGGAGGTAGTCCTCCAGGTCGTCCTCGTCGAGCCCGGCCAGCGCCGCCAGGGCGGCCGCGTCCTCGGTGTCCAGCGGGCGGGCCCGCGCGGTCTCGGCGAGCAGGCCGATCACCGGGACCACGTCGAAGACGGAGGTGCGCAGGTCCGCGTACCCCTTGGCGGCGAGCCGCCTGGCGGTCGGCCACGGGTCGCCCTCGTCGCCGCGCCGGTCGACCTGGCCGAGCACGGCGAGGGTGTTGACGCAGCTCATGCCGCAGGCGTCGGTCAGCCCGCGGAACTCGGCGAGGGTGGTGTCGTCGAACTTCTGGACGTAGCGCAGCACGTAGATCATCGCCTGCGCGCGGTCGTCCTCGTCGCCCGAGCCGAACAGCATGCTCCTGGCCGCCCGCTCGTTGGCGACCGTCACCGTGTTCATGCCGGGGGTGTCGACGATGGTGATCGTGCGCAGCGACGGCAGGTCCAGCGTGACCCGCAGGCGCCGGATCCGTGCCACGTCGACGCCGAACTCGGCGGGGAGCCGGTGTCCCGGCAGCAGCCGGGAGTGGGCCGTCCCGCCGTCGGTGAGCTCGACCGTGATGTGGCCGTCGTCCTCGCCGTACTCATATTGGGTGACCACGAAGGTGCACTCGCCCGCGTCCACCGGGGCGACGGGCAGCCCGAGCAGCGCGTTGACCAGCGTCGACTTGCCGCTGCTCACCGCGCCCGCCACCGCGACCCGCAGCGGCGCGTCGAGCCCGGCGCGCACCTGCCGCACCCGCTCGCGCAGCTCCGCGCCGGAGAGCCTGGCCGCGATGGTGTCGCACAGGCCGCGCAGCAGGTCGGCGGGCCCGGCGTTCACGCGTCACCGCCCCGGCCGCCCGGGGTGTTCTCGCGGGCGGGTACGAGGGTCCGGCCGTCCGGCGGAGGCGTCTGAGCGGGCATGTCCGGGATCTCCTCCTCGGTGGGTACGGGAGTTCGGTGAAAGCGGGGAGGGAGGCGTCTCAGTGTCCGGTGCCCGGGTCCGGTGACCCGTGGCGGTAGACGACGACCTGCGGCACGCGGATCACGCGCTCGCCGTCGGCGTACCCCCGCCTGACGGTCTCGGCGACGATGTCGTGCAGCTCGGGGCGCCCGGCCGCCTCGGTGCCCGCCGCCTCGTGCAGGCGCGGGTCGAAGCGCTCGCCGTCGGCGACGAGCTCCCGGACGCCCGCCCGGTTCAGCGCCTCCAGCAGCGTCCCGGCCAGCCGGGGGTGCCGCTCGGCGAGCTGGTCGCGGTAGCCGACGCAGGCCGTCACCAGGGCCTCGCGCCCCGGGTGGCCCCCGGCGAGGAGCCGTTCCACCTGCTGGGTGAGCGCGGCGCTGATCCCGCTCCCCGCGACCTCGGCCAGCGCCCCGGCCAGCGGGTCCGCCGACGGATTCGCCGACGGATCGGCCGGTGGACCCGCCGGCGGGGCGGGGTGACCCGCGCCGGGCCGCCCCGGTGCCGGTACCGCCCCGCCCGAGGGGAACGGCGGCATCGGGGGCGGTGCGGGAGCCGCCTGCCAGGTGCCGGGCAGGGGCGCCCGGGGTGCGGCGCGGGGGTCGCGGCGCCGCAGGTACAGGCCCGCGGCCACCACGGCGACCACGACCAGGACGCCCGCCGCCACCGCGAGCACCAGGGGCAGGGGGAGGAACCCGAACGGTGTTCCCACCGTCCCCACCGTGCCGGACCCCGCCTCCCCCGGACGCAGGGAGCGCACGCCGCCGTCCCGCAGGGGTGCCGGCGGCGCGCCGGCCGCCTCCCCTCCGAATCCGGGCACCGCGCCGCAGCCGGTCAGCGCCGGCCAGGCCAGAAACAGGGAAAGGAACGCGCGTCGGTCCCTCATCGCAGGCCTTCCTCGTCGGCCGCCCGTGTGACCCGGATCCGGGTCCCCCCTCGGTGAGATCACACGGGCTCGTGCCGGTCTCGCTGGTTCAAACGGTTCTAACGGTTCAGGCGGTCGAGACGGCTAGACGGTCGGGAACGGGCCCGAGGTCTCGGTGTAGTCGGCGACCCCGTCGCCGTTCAGGTCGACGCGCGTCTCGTCGATGTAGCCGTCGCCGTCGTGGTCGAGGTAGACGACGTCGGTGACGCCGTCGCCGTCGGTGTCGTAGCGCTCCTCGTCGGCGAGGCCGTCGCCGTCGATGTCGAT
This sequence comes from Streptosporangium heterodermiicola, assembly GCF_051390675.1. Taxonomy (NCBI): domain Bacteria; kingdom Bacillati; phylum Actinomycetota; class Actinomycetes; order Streptosporangiales; family Streptosporangiaceae; genus Streptosporangium; species Streptosporangium heterodermiicola. The sequence continues at coordinate 286,264 of NZ_JBPJSR010000007.1, read as the reverse complement.
CAGCTGGGCGTCGGTGCCTCCGTCGCCGTCGTAGTCGACCAGGTCAGTGGTGCTCACATCGAAATCGCTCATTGGTCCGATCCTTTCCGGTGGTGTTACATCGGATGAGAGTCACGATCGCACCGGATTGTTGCAGCCGAATCCCAGATTTCTTAGCGAATTTCGGAAAAGTCATCCCGCTCTCACGACTTGTCCGAATCAAAAGGGATAAAGCGGTACAGAACCCCCTGGATGTCGCCGGTTCAGCTGAGCGCGCGGGCGGTGTGGATCAGCGGAACGTGGCTGAACGCCTGCGGGAAGTTGCCGACCATCCGGCCGTAGCGGGGGTCGTACTCCTCGGCGAGCAGGCCGACGTCGTTGCGGAGCGACAGCAGGCGCTCGAACAGCTCGACGGCCTCGTCCTTGCGGCCGATCATCGCCAGCGCCTCGGCGAGCCAGAAGCTGCACGCCAGGAACGCGCCCTCGCCGCCGGGCAGGCCGTCCACGTCGTTGTCGGGGGAGACCGGGTAGCGCAGCACGAAGCCCTCGACCATCAGCTCGCGCTGGATCGCCTCCACCGTCCCGACCACGCGGGGGTCCTCCGGCGGCAGGAAGCCGACGATCGGGATCAGCAGCAGGGCCGCGTCCAGCTCCCGCGAGCCGTACGACTGCGTGAAGGTGCCGCGCACCGGGTCGAAGCCCTTGTCGCAGATCTCGGCGTGGATGCGGTCGCGCAGGTCCCGCCAGCGCGTCAGCGGGGCGGCCTTGCCGAAGGCCTCCACCTGCTTGACGGCCCTGTCGACGGCGACCCAGCACATCACCTTGGAGTGCACGAAGTGCCGGCGCGGGCCGCGGACCTCCCACAGGCCCTCGTCGGGGTCGCCCCAGTGCGCCTCGACGTAGGAGATCAGCTCGAACTGCAGGGTCCACGCCCGGTGGTCGGCCTCAAGACCGGAGACGCGCGACAGGTGCAGGGAGTTCATGACCTCGCCGTAGACGTCCAGCTGCAGCTGGTCGACCGCGCCGTTGCCGATCCTGACCGGCCGGGAGTTCTCGTAGCCGGGCAGCCAGTCGAGCTCCAGCTCCGTCAGCCTGCGCTCCCCGGCGACGCCGTACATGATCTGCAGGTCCTGGGCGCGGCCCGCGATGGCCCGCAGCAGCCAGGACCGCCACGCGCCCGCCTCCTCCAGGTATCCGGCGCCGATCAGGGCGTCCAGGGTCATGGTGGCGTCGCGCAGCCAGCAGTAGCGGTAGTCCCAGTTTCTGACGCCGCCGAGGTCCTCGGGCAGCGAGGTGGTCGGGGCGGCGACGATGCCGCCGGTGGGGGCGTACGTGAGCGCCTTGAGGGTGATGAGCGAGCGGACCACGGCGTCGCGCCACGGCCCCTGGTAGGTGCACTGCTCCACCCATTCGGCCCACAGCGCGTCGGTCTCGGCGAGCTGCTCGTACGGGTCGATCTCGACCGGCTTGGGCTCGTGCGAGGGGTGCCAGGTGAAGACGAACGCCATGCTGTCGCCCTCGGACACCTCGAACCTCGCCCGGTGGGCGTAGTCGCTGCCCTCCAGCGGGACGGGGGAGTGCAGCCACACGGAGTCGGGCCCGCCGACGGCCTGCAGCAGGCCGTCGCTGCGGCGCACCCAGGGCACGATGCGGCCGTAGTCGAAGCGGATGCGGATCTCGGTGGCCATCTCCACCGTGCCGGACACGCCCTCCACGATCCTCACCAGGTCGGGGTTGGTGTGCCGGGTGGGCATGAAGTCGGTCACCCGCACCGTGCCGGTCGGGGTGTCCCACTCGCTCTCCAGGACGAGGGTCTCGCCCCGGTAGCGGCGCCGGGTGGCGTGCGGACGCTCGGCGTGCGCGGGGCCGATCCACCACTGGCCGTTCTTCTTGTCGCCGAGCAGCGCCCCGAAGCAGGAGGGCGAGTCGAAACGCGGCAGGCAGAGCCAGTCGATGGAGCCGTTACGGCCGACCAGGGCCGCCGACTGCATGTCGCCGATGAGAGCGTAGTCCTCGATCCACATGCCTCGAAGCTAACGCCTCCGCGCGGTCCACGGTGGCCTCCGGAGGAACTGGGCGCCCGGCTTCGTCCTGGGCATGAAGAACTGGCTCAGCGGCCCGATGGCGAGGGCGAACACCAGCGTTCCCACCCCCACGGTCCCGCCGAGCAGCCAGCCCGCGGCCAGCACGGTGACCTCGATCACGGTGCGCGCCGCGCGGATGGACAGGCCGAGGCGGTTCAGGCCGGTCATCAGGCCGTCGCGCGGCCCGGGGCCGAGCCCCGCGCCGATGTACAGGCCGGTCGCCGCGCCGGTGACCACGACGCCGAGCAGGAGGTACGCCCAGCGCGCGGCGAGGGCGTCCGGGGCCGGGAGCAGCCACATCGCCGCGTCGGCGAACAGCCCGAGGAAGACGACGTTGCTGAGGGTCCCCACCCCTGGCTTCTGCCGCAGCGGGATCCACAGCAGCATGACCAGGGCGCCCACGATGATGATCCAGGTGCCGATCGACAGGCCCATGTGGATGGAGAGCCCCTGGTGGAACACGTCCCAGGGGCTGCCGCCCAGCCGCGACTCGATCTGCAGGGCGACACCGACGCCGTAGAGGGCGAGGCCCGCGTACAGGCGGGTGAGCCGGTTGGGGAGGGAGACGAGGGCGGGCAGGGAGAGTTCGCTCATAATGGTCCAATCGTCCAGGCCATAATGCCGGACCAAAAGGGCCAATCATGAGAAGTGGCCTTACGATGGCCGCCATGGACCGGTATCTGAGCGGCCCCCAGCTCGCCCGCCTCCTGTCGATCGACCCCGCCGCCAGGCCGTACTACCGGGTCCTGGCCAGGACCGTGCGGTCGCTCGTCCTGGACGGGCGGCTGCCCGTGCGGGTGCGGGTGCCCGCCGAGCGGAACCTCGCCGAGGCCCTGGGGGTGAGCCGCACCACCGTGACCTCGGCCTACGACCTGCTCCGCGAGCAGGGGTACCTGGAGAGCAGGCAGGGCGCGGGAAGCTGGACCGCGCTGCCCGACGCGGGCTCGCTGGGCACCGACAACCCGTGGCTCGCCGCCGGGGACGACGGGCTGCTGCCGATGCACAGCGCGGCGCCGAGCGCGATCTCCACGCTGCCCGGGGCGATCGCCGCGGCCACCGGCCGGTATCCCCGCTACACGCTCGGCATGGGCTACGACCCGGTCGGGATCGCCCCTTTGCGCCAGGCGATCGCGGCCCGCTACACCGCGCGCGGGGTGGCCACCCGCCCCGAGCAGATCCTCGTCACCACCGGCGCCCAGCAGGCCATCCACCTGGTGTCCATGATGCTGCTCTCCCGGGGCGACCCGGTGCTGCTGGAGTCGCCCACCTACCCGCACGCCCTCGACCTGGCCAGGACGCGCGGCGCCAGGATCGTCCCGGTCGGCGTCCCCGACGAGGGCTGGCGCGAGCTGGACCTGCTGACCAGCGCGATGCGCCAGTCGGCGGCCCGCCTCGCGTACGTCATCCCCGACTTCCAGAACCCGACCGGGCACCTGATGGACGACGCGGCGCGGGCGGCCCTCGCCGCCGCGGCGAGGCGGTACGGCACCACGCTGGTGGTCGACGAGAGCTGGTGCGAGCTGACGATCGACGAGGGGGCCTCGGCCACGCCGCTGGCCGCGTTCGACACCGACGGCAGGATGATCACCATCGGCTCGGCGTCCAAGCTGTGGTGGGGCGGGCTGCGCATCGGCTGGATCCGCACCACCGCCGCCACGGTCCGCCGCCTGGCCGTGCTCCGCGCCTCCGTGGACATCGCCAGCCCGCTCTTCGAGCAGCTGGTGGTGGCCGAGCTGTTCGAGGACATCGAGCGGGCCAAGGCCGAGCGGGCCCGCCTCCTCGGCGCCTCCAGGGACGTCCTGGCGGCCGAGCTGGCGGCGCGCATGCCCGACTGGAGCTTCCTGACGCCCCGGGGCGGCGGCTCGCTGTGGGTACGGCTGTCCGGCCCCTCGGCCGTCGCGCTGGCCGACGCGGCGGCCTGCCAGGGGGTACGCCTGGCCCCCGGGCAGTGGTTCGGGATGGACGGCACCCTGGAGGGGCGGCTCCGCCTCCCCTTCACCCAGCCGCCCCGGGTCCTCGTCGAGGCCGTGCGGCGCATCGCCGAGGCCAGGCTGAGGGGGGCGTACGGCATCCGCCCCGCCGGGCCCCTCACCCCGACGCTGTGAGGCGGGAGGCTCAGTCGGAGGGGACGCCCCTGGCCAGCGGGGCCCGCAGCCTCAGCCGCACGGCCGCCATCCGCAGGCCGAAGGCGAGGAGCGCGGCGGCCACCGTGGCCGGCCAGCCGTGCAGGCCGAGGGTGTAGAGCAGCGCCATCAGCGCCGAGCCGAGCATGGCGGGCACCGCGTACAGCTGGCGGTCGTACAGCAGGGTGGGGATCTGCCCGGCGAGGACGTCGCGCAGGATGCCGCCGCCGACCGCGGTGGTGACCCCGAGCAGGGCCGCGTGCAGCGGGGTGAGGCCGAAGTACATCGCCTTCTCGGTGCCGACCGCGCAGAACAGGCCGAGCCCCGCGGCGTCGAACACGTTCACCGCGGGCATCACCCGCTCGACCTGCGGATGCCAGAAGAACACGATCGCGGTGGCGACCACCGGCACGACCACGTAGCCGACGCTGGAGAAGGCCGCGGGCCGCACGTTCAGGATCAGGTCGCGCGCGATCCCGCCGCCCAGCGCGGTCATCTCGGCCAGCACGGTCATGCCCACCACGTCGAGCCGCCTGCGCACCCCGACGAGGGCGCCGGAGAGGGCGAAGACGAAGATCCCGACGAGATCGAGCACATTATTCACTGATAAATCATCCCATGACCGGATATATATGCTTTCCATGAGGTCGGTGGGGCCGTCAGGGCGCCGGAGCCGTCTCCGGCGTCCGGTGCTCGCGCATCATCGCATGCAGCCTCCCGGCGAACGCGAGCAGCACCAGCGACGCCACGATGGAGATCGCGGCGAGGGTGAGGAAGTACGCGGGCTCCGACATGTGATTCTTCAGCCGTCCCGTCTGCCCGCCCACCGCGTCGCCCACCGAGAAGGAGAGGAACCACAGCCCGAGCATCTGGCTCTTGAACGCCTCGGGGGCGAGCTTGGTGGTGACCGAGAGCCCGACCGGGCTCAGCGCCAGCTCCCCGAAGACCTGGACGAGGTAGACCAGCACCAGCCACCACACCGAGATCTTCCCGGTCTGGGCCAGCAGGGCGGCGAGAGCCATGATCATGAAGCTCAGGCCGTTGATGAAAAGACCCACCGAGAACTTGTGGGGAGCGGTAACCCGGTTGCCCAGCCTGATCCACAGCGCCGCGAAGACCGGCACGAAGATCATGATGAACAGCGGGTTGAACGCCTGCGTGGTCGCCGGGGTGATCCGCAGCCCGAACAGCGACAGGTCCGTGTTGTTCTGGGCGAAGAACAGCAGCACGGTCGGCGCCAGGTCGTAGACCATCCAGAAGATGGCCGCCGCGACGAACAGCCAGACGTAGGCCTTCATCCGGGAGCGCTCGTCGTCGGTCAGGTTGTGGCTGCCCAGCAGGATGTAGCCGAAGTAGAGCACCGGCACGGCCACGATGAGCAGCGTCATCACCAGGGCGAACGTGTCGAGGGTGAAGGTGCCCGACGCCCCCCACACGGCCAGCGCGCCGCCCGCCACGACGACGGCCGCGACGACGGCGAGGGTGAAGTGCCGGCGCTCGCGCGGGGTCATCCGGTGGCCGGGACGCTCGCCCACGCCCATGAGGTGGCGCCTGCCCAGCACGTACTGGACCAGGCCCAGCGCCATGCCGACCGCCGCCGCGCCGAAGCCCAGGTGCCAGCGGTCGCCCTCGGCGAGCCGGCCCACGACGATGGGGGCGATGAAGGCGCCGATGTTGATGCCGAGGTAGAAGATCGAGAAGCCCGCGTCCCTGCGCGCGTCGTCGTCGCGCGGGTAGAGCTTGCCGACCATCGTGGAGATGTTGGGCTTCAGCAGCCCGGTCCCGGCGATGATGAGGAACAGGCCGAGCGCGACGAAGGCGCCGGTCTCGACGGGGACGGCCATGCTGATGTGGCCGCACATGATGACGAAGCCGCCGCACAGCACCGCCCTGCGCGCGCCGAGGACCCGGTCGGCGATCCAGCCGCCGGGCAGGGCGACGAGATAGATGAGGGCGCCGTAGATGCCGATGATCGCCTGGGCGGTCTGCTCGGTCAGCCCGAGGCCGCCCGTGGCGGGGGAGGCGGCCATGAAGGTGGCGAGGATGGCCCGCAGGCCGTACCAGCTGAAGCGCTCCCACATCTCGGTGCCGAACAGCGTGGCGAGGCCGCGCGGGTGCCCGAAGAAGGTCCTCTCGCGAGCCCGTGTTCCCGATGGCATGCGTCCCCCCGAACGTCGGCACGTGATCAGAGGCTAACTCTACGTACGCGTCCTCTCCGGGCGGGAAAGCCGGTTGTGCAATGTGGCGTTTCTTCTCCCTTTCAGGGGCTTGTCCAAGGGGAACGGCATGTGGTGCGATGCATGCCACTCGTGCAAGTGAGCACTTTCTGGAGGCGCGTCATGGCCGGTGTCCTTGAGGAGCGGGCGGCGATCGAGAGGGAGATCGCGGGCCGTACGGTCTGCGGTCAGCTGAAGGAGGCGGCGGAGAGCAATCCCGGCGCGCCCGCGTACTCCGACCCGGTCGAGGGGGGCTGGTCCACCCTCACGTACTCCGAGGCCAGGCAGCGGGTCCTGGAGATCGCCGCCGGTTTCGCCGCCCTCGGGCTGGAGCCCGGCGAGGCGGTCGCGCTCATGATGGTGAACCGCAGCGAGCACGTGCTGGCGGACCTCGGCGCGGTGCACGCCGGAGCCGTCTCCTGCTCTGTCTACTCGACCTTCGCGCCCGAGCAGGTGGCGTTCGTGGCCGCCGACGTCGCGGCGCGGATCGCGGTGCTCGGCGGACCGGCCGACCTGGCCAGGTGGGAGCCGGTCCTGGACGAGCTCCCCGGGCTGCGCAAGGTCATCGTGCTGGAGGGCGCCCCGGACGGCGACCGGTTCGTCTCCTGGGACGACTTCCTCGCCCTCGGCCGCGAGACGCTCGCCGCCGACCCCGCCGCCGTCGACGCCCGCTGGCGGGCGGTGACCGCCGACGACGTCCTCACCGTCCTGTACACCTCCGGGACCACCGGCAACCCCAAGGGCGTGCCGCTCACCCACGCCAACGTGTTCTTCGAGGTCGTGGCCACCAACCGGATGGCCGAGCTGCCGAGCAACGGTACCCAGATCTCCTACCTCACCTACGCGCACATCGCCGAGCGGGTGCTCAGCCTCTACCTGCCGCTCTTCAAGTTCTCCCACACCCACTTCTGCACCGACCTCGCCCAGCTCGGCGCCACCCTCGGCCAGGTCAAGCCGGTGCTGTTCTTCGGCGTGCCGCGCGTGTGGGAGAAGATGATGGCCCGGCTGCAGGCGCTGCTGGCCACCCAGCCCGAGGAGCAGCAGGAGGGCGTGCGCCAGGCGATGGCCGCCGGGCTCGCCTACATCGAGGCCAACCAGTACGGGCGCACTCCCTCGGCCGAGGTCCTCGCCGCCTACGAGCGGGCCGACGCCGCGCTGCTGTCGATCATCCGGTCGATGATCGGCTTCGACAACGCGGGCTGGCTCGCCACCGCCGCCGCGCCGATGCCGCTGGAGGTCCAGCGCTTCTTCGCCGGTCTCGGCCTGCGGGTCCTCGACGTGTACGGCATGACCGAGACGACCGGCGCGTTCACCGCCAACGCCCCGGAACGCTACAAACTCGGCACGGTCGGCCAGGCGGGCCCCGGCGTCGAGGTGCGGATCGCCGAGGACGGCGAGATCATCACCCGCAGCCCGGCCAACACCCGCGGCTACCTCGGGCGCCCCGAGGCCACCGCCGAGCTGCTCGACGAGGACGGCTGGCTGCACACCGGGGACGTGGGCTCCGTCGACGAGGACGGCTTCGTCAGCATCGTCGACCGCAAGAAGGAGCTCATCATCACCTCCGGGGGCGAGAACATCTCCCCGGCCAACATCGAGAGCCACCTCAAGGAGCACCCGCTCATCGGACAGGCCCTCGCCTACGGCGACGGCAGGCCGTACCCGGTGGCGGTCCTCACCCTCGACGGCGAGGTGGCCCCCGGCTGGGCGCAGTCCAACGGCGTCTCGTTCACCACCCTGGCCGACCTCGCCGAGCACCCCGACGTCCTCAAGGCCGTCGAGGGCGCGGTCGCCGTCGCCAACGAGAAGCTGGCCCGCGTCCAGCAGATCAAGCGCTGGCGCCTGCTGCCGGTGGAGTGGACGGCCGAGAGCACCGAGCTCACCCCGAGCCTGAAGCTCAAGCGCCGCGTCATCCACGCCAAGTACGCGGAGATCATCGACGGCATGTACGAGGGCTGATCGCGCGGCGTGCGCGAAGGCTGGGCCCACGGCGTGTGCGAGAGCCGATCGCGCGGCGTGCGCGAGGGCTGATCGCACGGCGTGTACGAGAGCCGATCGTGTGGCGTGTGCGAGAGCCGACCACGAGGAGACCGGGAAGCCGCTCATGAGCCGCCCGGCGCCCGCCGTCGCCGGGCGCCGGGTTCTCCTTTCCGGTGTCCCGGTGTTCCGGTACCTGCCGATGCCCGGCACCGTGATCGCCTTCCGGAGGTTCGGGCCCGGCGGCAGCGTCTGGGCCTGACCCCGGGGCTTTTCCCGCAGGACGGCTCTCGTTTTGCCCAACGGGGCGTGTGTCCTCTACCTGCTTGTTACCGGCGGCCTCCTAGCGTCCTGATCATGACGATGAGAGTCCTTCTCGCATCCCTGGCGGCCGGGGCGGTGACCCTGCCGGTACCGGCCGGAGCCCCGGCCGCGGCCGTCGAGGACCTGACGATCCGCTCGGTGACCCTGCGCCCCGCGACCCCCGTGGTCGGGCCCGCCGACTCCGTACGCATGGTGATAGAGGTGGTGGCCCGGGGCGTCACCGGCCCCGAGGGCGTGAGGATCAAGGTCGAGCCCGGCGCGCCTCCCGCCTCGGCGGGCCCGTCCTTCCCCGTCACCGCGCCACGCCCCGGGGCGTCCGCCCGGCCGGGACCCGGACGGGGGCCCGTCCTCGCGCCCGGACCGGCACCCGGCCCGATCGTGGCCGCCCGCCTCGGACCCGGCGCGGCCGAGGCGGCGCGGGAGACGGCGGGGAGGATCGTCTCCCGCCCGGGGGAGGGCTGGGTGACCTGGCGGTTTGCCCCGGAGAAGAGCCTGAGCCGCTGGTACCCGGCAGGACCGTGGACGGTCTCCGTGACCGCCAGGGGCGCGGACGGCGCCGAGGTCACCGGGCACACGGGTTTCCTGCTGAAGCGCCTGACCAGGTTCGGCGGGGTGGAGGCGGTCAGGGGGGACTCGGGCGTTCGGGTGACGGGCGTGCTGAACCGGGTCGACCCGCAGGGGGATCTCGACTACGCGCCCTTCCCCGGCCAGCCCGTCGAGATCCTGCACCGGCCGGGGGAGAAGGCCGGATGGACGAGGGTGGCCGGTGCCACGACCGACTCCCACGGACGTTTCGCCCGGACCGTGGGCGACCGCACGGGCGGTGAGTGGCGGCTCCGCTTCCAGGGCACCAGCCACTACGCCCCCAGGCTGGGCATCGTCCACCAGGTGACGCGCTAGGCGTCTCCCACGGATCGCCAGGCCGTCCGGGCGGGGAAAAAGCCCCGGCCGACCGGCGAGACAGGCCATGCCAGGCAAGACCAGGCCAGGCCGGCCCGGATCAGACCAGGCCAGGCCAGGCCATTTCAGGCCAGGGCGTGCACCGCAGCGCCGAACAGGGAGGGCATCCGCCGGGCGGCCGGGACGATCAGCCGTCCCGCCGTCCAGTACCGGCGGGTGCCCACCAGCGCCCCGGTGAGCAGCCGGTGCCGCCGGGACAGCCGCAGCCAGGCGGCCTCGTACGACCCCGGCGTACCGGCCCGCAGGCAGTCGACCAGCAGCCGCGCGGACGTCAGCGCGAGCGACACCCCCTCCCCGGTGAGCGCGTCGACGTAGCCGGCCGCGTCACCGACGAGCAGCACCCGGCCGGCCACCCGGGCGCGCACCCGCTGGCGCAGCGGCCCCGCGCCGCGCACCGGGGTCGCGGCCGGTCCCTCCAGCCGTTCCAGGAGCGCGGGGAAGTCCGCCAGGTGCTCCGGGTAGCCGCGCCGCCGCGAGCTCAGCACGGCGACGCCCACCAGGTTCTCGCCCACCGGCGTCACGTACGCCTCGCCGTCCGCGGCCCAGTGGACCTCGACGAAGTCCGTCCACGGCGCGACCGGATAGTGCCGCCGCAGCCCGTACCTGCGCGGCCCGCGCCCCGGCAGTTCCAGCCCGAGCAGGGCGCGCAGCGGGGAGTGCAGGCCGTCCGCGGCGACCAGCCAGCGGGCGCGCAGACCCGCCGCCTCGACCCCCTGGCCGTCCTGCCGCACGCCGTCCACCCTGCCGGGCACGACCTGCACGCCCAGCTCCCGCGCCCGCCGGGCGAGCGCGGCGTGCAGCGCGGTCCGCCGCACGCCCAGGCCCGACCCGTCGCGGAACGTCGCCTCCACCGCGTACCGGCTGTCCAGGTAGCGGATGCCGCGCAGCGGCCTGCCCTCGACCCGTACCCCCAGCGACCCCAGGGCGGCGGTCCCGCTGGGCATCAGCCCCTCGCCGCACGCCTTGTCCACCGGTACGGCCCTGGGCTCGACGACGACCGCCTCCATCCCGGCCAGCGCGGCGTGGATCGCGGTGGCCAGCCCCGCCGGCCCCCCGCCCGCGATCAGGACGTCGATCACGCCGGTGCCCCGCCGGTGGACGGTGGCGCCCCGGCGGGCGGTGTCTCCGCCGCCACGGTGGAGGGTGGTACGTCCACCGGCGGCGCGACTCCCGCCGACGCGGTGGGCGGCGGGCCCCCCGGTGGCGTGTCCCCTGGCGGCGCGTCCACCGGCGGCGCGGCTCCCGTCGTCGCGGTGGCGGGCGGCGTCGTGGCGAGCGAGGCCAGGGCTTCCTCCTCGCAGCGGATCCGTACCACCATCAGCGCGGCGTTGAGCACGGTGAACACCAGCGCGGTGACCCACGCGCTGTGCGCCAGGGGCAGCGCGGCCCCCTCGACGGCCACCGCGACGTAGTTGGGGTGGCGCAGCCACCGCAGCCGGTAGGGGCCGTGCCGCACCGGCGGCAGACCGGGCACGACGATGACCTGGGTGTTCCACTGCGGGCCCAGCGCGGTGATGCACCACCAGCGCAGACCCTGCGCGGCGACCACCAGGACGAGCATCGGCCAGCCGAGCGCGGGAACGAAGGGCCGGTCGGCCAGGCCCGCCTCGATCAGGCATCCGGCGAGCAGGCCGGTGTGCAGGACGACCATCCACGGGTAGTGGCCCTGCCCGGACAGCACCCCGCCGCGCGCCGTGCTCCAGCGCGCGTTGCGGCGCGCGACGACGAGCTCGGCGACCCGCTCCAGGCCGACGAGCAGCACCAGCAGCAGGTACCAGGACGACAGATGCCAGGACATCGGGCTCCTACCAGCGCAGCAGTACGAGTTCGGAGCAGAAGCCCGGCCCCATCGCGAGGAGGAGCCCCGGCGTGCCCGGCGGTGGTGGCCGCAGGGCGAGCGTATCCCGCAGGACGTGCAGGACGGAGGACGAGGACAGGTTCCCGATCGCCGCGAGCGAGCGCCAGGTGAGGTCCAGCGCGCCCTCGGGAAGCCGCAGCGTCTCCGCCACCGCCTCCAGGACCTTCGGCCCGCCCGGGTGGCAGACCCACGCCGTCACGTCCTCGACCCTCAGGCCGTGGTCGCCGAGGAAGCCGTGCACGTCGTCCGCCAGGTAGGTGCGCACCACCTCGGGGACGCTCGCGTCGAGCACCACGCGGAAGCCGGTGTCGCCGACGTGCCAGCCCATCACGTGCTCGGAGTCCGGGTACAGGTGGCTGCGCGAGGCCACCACCGTCGGCCCCGTCGTCGAGGCCGGCGACTCCGGGACCCCGAGCGCTCCCAGCGGTTCGGGGAGCCACTGGTGCGTCACGGGCGCGCCGGTCGCGGGGGAGGACCAGGCGGCTCCCGAGGACGTGGAGGGTTCCGAGAGGGGGAGCCGGTGGTGCGCGGCGGACGAGCCGTTCGTTGGTTTCGTGATGTTTGCCGGATTCGTCGGAGAGAACCCGGCGGGTCCCGCGGGCCGCGTCGTCGCGGACGCGCCGTTCGCCCCGGCGGCGCGGAAGGCCACAGAGGACGCGGTGGATCCGGTACGCCGTGGCCGCCACTCGTCGCCGCAGGCCACCACGGCCGTCGCCCCGTCGCCGAACAGGGCGCTCGCCACCATGTTGGCGATGGAGGCGTCACCGCGCTGCAGGGTGAGGGAGCACAGCTCGACCGAGAGCAGCACCGCGAGATGGTCCGGCCAGCCGCGCAGGTAGTCGTGGAGGCGGGCGATCCCGGCCGCCCCCGCGACGCAGCCCAGGCCGAAGACCGGTATCCGCTTGACGTCCGGGCGCAGCCCGAGCCGCCCGGCCAGCCTGGCGTCCACCGAGGGCGCCGCGACACCGGTCACCGAGGTGAAGAGGATCATGTCCACGTCCTCGGGGAGGACCCCCGCGTCCCGTAGCGCCCCGCCCACCGCCTCGACGCCCAGCTCCACCGCCGTCTCCACGAAGGCGTCGTTGGCCGCGCCGAAGCCGTCCAGCTTGGCGTACCGTTCGAGCGGCAGCGTCAGGTGCCGCGACTCCACCCGCGCGGAGGCGTGCAGCCTGTCGAGCAGCAGACGGCTGGCACCCTCGGGAAGGCACGCTCGCGCGAACGCGTCGGTGATCTCTGCCTGGGAGTGGTGGTTCGGCGGGAGTGCGCCGCGGACAGCGACGATTCGCGTCATCTGGTAACCCCCGGCTCGCGAACAGCGGACACCTCCCTTTTGCCCACCTGCCGCGTCCCGCATGCGTCACGAAGCCCTTCATGCCCGCCTGCCACGGCGTTCCGGCCCTACGGGAGCCGCGCTCCGCCTCCGCGAAGTCCGTACGAGAGTCATGTTCCACCTCCGCGATGTCCGCGCGAGAGCCGCGCTCCGGCTTCGTGAGGTGGACGACCGGCGAGCGGGGCCCGCGCTCCGTGAGGTTCCCGCCTACGATCGATCCGTGACGACGAGCCGGCCATCGCGCCTGGGACCCGGGCCGTCGCTCCGGGCCGTACGGGGACTGCTGCTCGCCTGTCACCCGGGGCCGACCGTGGCGGTCACCGTCCTGGTGACCGCGCTGGCCGTCGCGAGCGGGCGCGACGCGGCCGGGTGCGCCCTGGTGGCCGCGGCCGTGGTGGCGGGGCAGCTCTCGATCGGCTGGTGCAACGACGCGGTGGACGCCGCGCGCGACGCCGCCGCGGGCCGCACCGGCAAGCCCGTCGCCTCCGGCGCGGTGGGCGTCCGCGCGGTGTGGGCCGCCGCGCTCGCGGCCCTGGCGCTGTGCGTGCCGCTCTCGCTGGCCTCCGGTCCCGCCGCCGGGGCCGTCCACCTGGCCGGTGTCGCCGCGGCGTGGGCCTACGACCTCGGGCTCAAGGCGACCGCGCTGTCCTGGCTGCCGTACGCGGTGGGCTTCGGCTCGCTGCCGGGGTTCGTGACCCTGGGCCTGCCGGGACACCCGTGGCCCGCCTGGTGGGCGGTGGCCGCCGGGGCGCTGCTCGGCTGCGGGGCGCACCTGGCCAACGTGCTCCCCGACATCCCCGCGGACCTCGCGGGCGGGGTCCGCGGCTGGCCGCAGCGGCTCGGCACCGCCCGCGTCCGCCTCCTGATCCCGCTGCCCCTGCTGGCCGCGACGACCCTGCTCGTCCTCGGCCCCCCGGAGCCGCCGGGCGCGGGCGGCTGGGCCGCCCTGGCGGCGGCGGGGGCCTTCACCGCCGGGGGGCTGGCCCTGGGCCGGGGCTCGTCGCGCGTCCCCTTCGCCGCGGCGATCGCCGTCGCCGCGGTCGACGTCACCCTGCTCCTCGCCCGCGGCACCGCGATCACCGTCCCCTGACAGGTCCGCGTCCGGCGGGCCCGCTCCCCGGCCGATCGGTGTCCGGCCCGGCCGTTCCAGATCGACCCCGTACTCCCGTATGTGACGAAAGGAGCGGCGGGCGCGGTGTCACGCCACCGGGGGAGCGTACGCATCGCGCGAAGGTGTTTCGGGTGAGCGGCGAATATCGATTCGGCTGTAAAGGAAATGGGGCCACACCCGAGGGTATTTCCGCAAACGCGGATAAGGTGGTGACCGAAATGGAGATGTCAAATGCACTCCCGAGAGAGCCGAAGGTAAACTCCTCCCGTCGGCGATGCTTTGATTCCGAATTTTCGACTTTATTTATAGGTTTTGTGGGTTTTCTGACTTCCGGGCCGGGATCCTCGATATCCCGCCCCGGGATCCGGTCCGAGGGTCTTTGGCGAGCCCCCTCCGATGGCGTGCGCCATAGGCCGCCGGGGTGTGCGGTGAATGCCTGACTCCCAGCTCAGGCGGGTCGCCGGCCCAAGACGGGAGCCGTCGCCGGAAAGGGCCCGCCACCTCGGCCGGGCCGTGACGCCCGCCGCCGGAGTCGCGGGCGCGGTGATTTATCCGGCGCTCCGGGAAAGGCGCAGGTGGTCGCGGATACACGCGAAGGATCGCGCGTCCATTGCCGCGGCCATACCATTTCTGCCCATTGACACCCTTGGCGGCTTTAGGGAACATTCAAAAGATTTTCCAAGACCTCCAGCATGATCGAAAAGCCCGTCCCGCAAACCCGGTGAACCGTCGGAAGAATTGATCTCCGCGGTTTCCCGGACGGCCACCAGTATTTTTTCCGGTCCGTTCCCGGCCCGCTGTCGCGGCGGGGAGCGCGACAGACCAGTTCACCGCCGCCACCTTCGACACCACCGGAACCGCGTGACCACGACCGCGCCGGTGGTGGTGATCACGCCTGCCGGAAAGCCATCGACGAGAAAAGACGAGAAAACCAGCCAGCCAGCAACAAGGAGCTCGACGGTGAACAGAAAGAAGGAGGGACCCGCGCCGGTCCTGCCGTCACCACCGCCGTCACCCCTGCCGGGGAGCGGAAAGTCCGAAAAGACGCGGCTCGCCATCCACGGCGGCGACCCCGTCCGGCGTGTGCCCTGGCCGACCTACGACAAGGGAGCCGTCTTCGTCCACCCCGAGGACGAGGAGGCGGCGATCCGCGCCATCCGCAGCCATCTCTACTTCCGCTACGACCACCGATCCCAGCGGGACACCGAGTGCGGCCGGTTCGAGGAGGAACTGTGCCGCTACTTCGGGACCAAGCACGCGCTGGCCGTGTCGAGCGGCACCACCGCGATCGCGCTCGCCATCATGGCGGCGGGGATCCCGCGCGGTTCCCTGATCGCCTGCCCCGGCTTCACCTTCGTCGCCACCCCCAGCGCCATCGTGCTCGCCGGGTGCACCCCCCTGCTGGTGGAGGTGGACGAGAACCTCCACATGGACATCGAGGACCTCCGCCGCCGCTGGACACCCGAGATCAAGGGGATCCTGGTCGTCCACATGCGCGGCTTCGCCGCCGACATGGAGGCACTGACGCGCTTCGCCGCCGAGATGGGCGTGCCGGTGTTCGAAGACGCCGTACCGGCCCTCGGAGCCGAGCTGAAGGGCCGCAAGCTCGGCACCTTCGGCCTCGCGGGAGCCTTCAGCACCCAGTCGGACAAGTCGCTCAACTGCGGCGAGGGTGGCTTCCTGGCCACGGACGACAGCGTGCTCTTCGCCCGTGCCGTCGTGCTCTCCGGCGCGTACGAGGGACGCTTCCGGCGGCACTTCCCCGACGGAGAGCCGCCGATCGGCACCGATCTCGACCTGCCGCTGCTCAGCTTCCGCATGGACGAGATCCGCGCGGCCCTGCTGCGCGCCGAGATGGCCCGGTTGCCGCTGCGCCTGGAGCGTTTCCACCGCAACTACACCTACGTGGCCTCGGCCCTCTCCGGCCTCTCACGGATCGCGATCCGGCAGCCCGTGGAACCCGGCGCCTACCTCGGCGAGGCGTTCATCTTCCGCGTTCCCGGCGTGGACGCGAAGTGGTTCGCGAACGCCCTCTGCCGCGAGGGGGTCGACGCGCGCAACCTCGGCTCCGACGAGGACACCAACGTGCGGGTCTTCTGGAACTGGCGCTTCATGTTCGGCGCCAAGGACGCCGGTGAGATCAAGGCGCTGCTGCCGAACACCACGAGATACCTGGAGCAGGCGATCGACGTCCCCCTGTCCTCCAGCCTCTCGGCGCAGGACTGTGACCACCTGATCCAGGCGGTCCGCAAGGTGGCGGCCGCCGTCACGCCGGACCGCCGCCTCACGGAACCGGTGCGTGCCGTCCTGGGTGACGATCGCGGGTACGCGCCCGGCGTCCGGGACTCCGGGCCGCAGGCTGAGCCGGTTCGTGCCGTCCTGGGTGACGATCGCGGGTACGCGCCCGGCGGCCACGCCCCCGCCCCGCTGGCGGAACCGGTCACCGGGCTGGCCGACACCGCCCCCGTCGGGCAGTAGCGATGGAGGCCCCCGCGGAAAGGAACACGATCCCGCGCCTCGCCCTCGTCGGGGTCTTCGGGGGGCTCTTCTGCGGCTACCTGGGTCTCAGCGCGGCGATCCCGGTGCTGCCCGGCTTCGTCAGGGAGAGCTTCGGCGCCGGAGACCTCGCCGTCGGGCTGGTCGTCATGGCGACGGCGCTCACGGCCCTGCTCGTACGGCCGGTCTCCGGCCACCTCGCGGACCGGTACGGCCACCGCCCCGTCATGCTGGCCGGCGCGCTGATCATCACCGTCGGCGGCCTGCTCTACTTCCTGCCGCTCGGCCTGAACGGTCTCGTCGCCGTCCGACTGCTGCTCGGTGCCGGCGAGGCGTCGCTCTTCACCGCGGGTGCCGTCTGGGTCGTGTCGCTCGCGCCGTACGACCGCCGCGGGCAGCTGATCGGGCTCTACGGCATCAGCATGTGGGGCGGGATCTCGGCCGGGACCTTCCTCGGCGCGGCGCTGCTGAACCTCGGCTACGGCGCGGTGTGGGGCTTCGGCGTCGTCGCGGCGTTCGTCGGCCTCCTGCTGATCGGCTCGGTTCCCGCGACCTCCGGGGCCTCCACGCCCTCCGGGACCGGTCGGCCCGGTGAGAGGCGGCCGGGCGTGATACCGGACGCCGAAGGGCCGGACGGTGAAGGGCGGCGGGAGCGGGCGCGGCGGAGCCGGGGGAGCTGGCGGAGCACCCTGCTGCCGCGCCCCGCACTGCTGCCGGGACTGGCCCTCGCGCTCGCCGCCGCGGGGTACGCCGGGCTCGCCGCCTTCGTCGTCCTCCACCTTCAGGCCCGTGGCGTCTCGTCGGGTGTCGTCGTGCTCAGCGTCTTCAGCGCCGTCTACGCCGGCACCCGCCTGTTCATCGGCCATCTGCCGGACCGGCTCGGGCCGCGCAGGGTCGCGATCTGGTCCGGTGCCGGCGAGGCCACCGGCCTGTCGATCATCGCCCTGGCCCCGAACCTGCCCGTCGCCGTACTCGGCAGCCTGATCATGGGGGTCGGGTTCTCGCTGCTGCACCCGTCGCTGGCCCTGATGGTGATGAACCGCACCGACCCGTCGAGGCAGGGAGCCGCGATCGGTGCCTACACCTCCTTCTGGGACCTGGGCCTGGCCGTCTGGGGGCCGCTGGCCGGAGCGGTCGCGGCCGGGTTCGGCTACCCCGCGGTGTTCGTCGTCGGTGCCGCCTGCGCGGCGACGGCCGTGGTCGTGTCGCTGTGTGTCCGCCGGCCCGACGCGCGACCGGCGGTCGTGAGTTGAGCCAGTCGAGTCAGGAGCACGTCATCAACACATCGGAATCCCCGGGCGCGTCGCCGCTCAGGATCCTCTGCGTCACCGGCTGGTGCCGCAACGGCAGCACCATCATCGGCAACGTCCTCAACGAGGTCCCGGAGTTCTTCCATGTCGGGGAGATGCACTTCCTGTGGAAGAACTCCACGGGCAGGGGCGCGAACAGCTCGTGCGGCTGCGGCAGGCCGCTGACCGAGTGTCACCTCTGGTCGAGGATCCTCCCGCTCGACCGCCCGCCCGGGGTCTCGGCCGAGGCCCACGCGGACGCCGTCATCCGCCGCCAGCTGGCCTGCGTACGGACGCGGCACACCTGGCGCGTACTCGGCCGGGGGCTGCACTCCGCCGAGATCCGCGAGCACGCCGCCCTGATGGCGCGGACCTACCACGCCGTCGCCGCGCTGACCGGCGCGCGCGTGCTCGTGGACACCACCAAGATCCCCGGTGAGGCGGCCCTGCTGCCGCACCTCGAAGGGGTGACGCCCTACTACGTCCATCTCGTGCGCGACCCCCGGGCGGTCGCCCAGTCGTGGAGCCGGGAGAAGCAGTACTGCTACGTCATGTCGTCCAGGAAGAGCACGGCCTACTGGCACGGCTTCAACGTGGCCTCGCGGGCGATCCTCAAGCGCCATCCCGAACGGTCGATGTTCCTGCGCTACGAGGAGTTCATCGCCGACCCGGCCGGGACGATCGACGCGCTGCTACGGCTCTGCGGCGCCGACCCCGCCGCCAACCCGGTACGGGGCCGGACGGTCGAACTCCATACCAACCACACGGTCACCGGCAATCCGGATCGCTTCGACACCGGGACCACCGTCATCAGGAACCGGGACGACTCCTGGAGGACCGGCCTTCCCGCACCCGCCAGGCTGGCCGCGACGACGCTGTCGTGGCCGCTCCTCCGGCGCTACGGCTACGAGTACGGCGGCACACCCCCCACCGGCGCGCGGCAGGCCGGTACCGCGCCGCCACGGGCGACCGGTGAGCGCTAGACCGCGCCTTCCGGGCACGCGTCGGGGAGCCCGTACGGCAGGACGGCACAGAAACGGCAAGAACGGCAGGGACGGCAAGGAGGAGGAAGGGTGGACCTGGGGCTTGGGAACAGGGTCGCGCTCGTCGCCGGTGGCTCCAGCGGCCTCGGCCTGGCCGCCGCCATGGAACTGGCCAGGGAGGGAGCGCACGTCGCGATCGGCGCGCGCGACCGCGACCGGCTCGCGGAGGCGGAACGGAGCGTCAAGGAGGTGGCGCGCGGACGTGTGCACGCCACGAGCGTCGACGTCACCGACGGGGACGCCGCGCGCCGCTGGGTCGACGAGGTCGCCGCCGACCTCGGCGCGCTCCACATCGTCCTCGTCAGCGGCGGCAGCCCGCCGATCGGCACGGCCTCGCGGTTCGAACCGGCCGACTACCGGGCGGCCGTCGACAAGGTGCTCTCCCCGGCGATCGCCCTCGCCCTCGCGGCACTGCCGCACCTGAGGGCCGCCCGGTGGGGCCGGCTGCTCTTCGTGGCCTCGGAGACGGCGAGCGTCCCCATCCCGCAGCTGGCGCTGTCCGGGATGACCCGCGCCGCCATCGTGCGTTTCGCCCAGTCCCTCGCCTCGGAGCTCGGCCGCGACGGCATCACCGTCAACGTGCTGGCGCCCGGCACGACCCGTACCCCGCCGGTGGAACGGGCGGCGGCGAAGCTGGCCGTGGACGGCGACGTCGAGGCCCGGTTGCGTGCCATGGGCCGTCACAACGCCCTGGGCCGCATCGGCGACCCGGCCGAGTTCGCCGCCGTGGCGGCCTTCCTCGCGGGGGAGCGGGCCTCGTTCGTCACCGGCGCGCTCCACCTGATCGACGGTGGCGCCGGCGTGGTGGGGCCGGAACCGGCCCACCTCACCTCCGCGAGCAGGGACACCTTCACATGACGCTCGAAACACGGAGCCCCGGAGGCCGGGGTTTCGGAAAACAGGATTCCCGAAGACGAGAAAGGCACCCGTGATGTCGACGACCAGCCACGCCCACACCGAGAAGGACGTCCGCGATTTCTTCGACCAGACCCTCAGCACCTACCTGAGTTTCTGGGACGGCGACGGCGTCCTGCACACCGGTTACTTCGCGGACGACACCGACGACGACTACCGGGCCGCCGCCGAGCGGACGTCCGGCATCCTGGCCGCGGACGCCATGATCGACGGCTCCTCCTCGGTGCTCGACGTCGGCTGCGGCTGCGGCAACTTCCTCATCCACCTCGCCAGGCGGTTCGGCTGCCGGGGAGAGGGGCTCGACCTGAGCGTGGAGCGTGTGAAGTTCGCGCGGGAGGCGCTCGCCGCCGAGACCGGGCTCGACATCGGGTTCCGCCAGGGCTCGGTCATCGACATGCCGTACGAGACGGGCACCTTCAGCCACGTCGTCAGCCAGGACGCGCTCTGCCTCGTACCGGACAAGCCCAGCAGCCACCGTGAGATCCACCGCGTCCTCAGGCCCGGGGGCGTCTTCGCCTTCTCCGACTTCCTCCAGCCCAAGGAGGAGGTCGGCGAGCGCGCCCGCAAGCACGTCTACGACCGCGTGAGATGGAACGGCGGCTACTCGTTCGTCGGCTACCAGACCGTCCTTCAGGAGGCCGGGTTCGAGATCCTCCTCGCCCGCAACCTGGAGAGCCACATCAGGCAGACCTACCGCGTACTGGGCAGGACGGCCACGGAGCGCGCCGGGACGACACAGGACGCCGCGGCCCGCGACTGGATGCTGGCCTTCGCCGAGTCCTGCGCGGAGATCCAGGTCGCCATCGACGACGGCGAGTTCGGCTGGGGCATGTTCGTCACCCGCAAGCCCGGCGACGCCACCCCGTAGCGCCGGACCCGCGCCGAGCGCGGAACCACCACGGGCACCGGACCCACCACGAGCACCGGACCCACGACGAACGCCGACCCACGACGAGCGCGGAACCACCATGAGCGAGGAAGTCATGCAACGTACGGATGGCGTGAAGCGGACGATGGCCGAGGTCGTCGCCGAGCGGAAGAAGCAGATGTCGCCGGGCCGGATGTTCGTCGAGGCCTGTACGGCCAAGGGGCTTGAGGCCTCCGTCGAGTACGACGTGACGATCACCGACTCACTGACGAGCTCGCGGCGCAAGCCGCGTTACCCGGCACGCAACATGCTCAAGGTCGTCGACCTCTCCAGGGACCCCCGGCGGTACTACTGGCAGGAGAGCCCGCCCCGGCCGGACGACCCCCGCGTCGACGAGGCCGACCTGAGGCGTGAGGCGGCGAACCGCTTCCACAGGTCGCCGGTCCCGGAGCTCTATCCCACCACCGCGTGGGTGCAGGTGCCGCCCGGACTGTGGGAGGACCCCGAGACCTTCGAGTCCTTCATCAACTACCGGCTGATCGTCCGCCTCGGCACGGCCGAGAACCACACGATCATCCGTGGCAAGGGCGGGCTGCTGAACATCCCGGACGTCATACGCATGACGTCGAAGGGCCCGTTCACCTCGACGATCCTCGCGGCGTGCAACGAGGCCGAGCAGATGGGAGGTACGGCCGACGGCCTCATCATCAACCCCGTCGACTACTACCGCTTCATGGGACAGGGCCGCCTGATGGACGACCTGGAGCAGAACGGCGTCTTCGTCGTGCGGACGCGTCTGGTCGACCCGGGAACCGCCATCGTCGGCGACTTCGGGCACGGTGCCCAGCTGTTCGACGCCGGGCGCTCGGTGATCCGCTTCGCCGAACCGCCCCCGGGGACCTTCGCCGAGCCCGGCATCGCGCTCATGGCCGAGATCTACGAACGGGTCGTGATCAACCTCATGACCAACTTCTTCATCGTGACCCTGTGACCCCCGGCCCCGCCGTGACCCCGTAGAAGGAGCGCACATGCCGACAGCGCCGCCCCCGCCGCCTTCGCCGCCCCCGCCGAACCCGGCGGCACCCATCCGGCGCGATCCCGACGTCCTCGTCGTCGGGGGCGGCGTCGTCGGCCTGTTCTGCGCCTACTACCTGCGCCGCGCGGGCCACGGCGTGACCGTCGTGGAACGCGGCCCGCTCGGCGGCCCCCAGTCCTGCTCGTACGGCAACACCGGCTTCGTCGGCACGCAGGGCGCGCTTCCCCTCGCCGAGCCCGGCGTGATGGCACAGGGGCTGCGCTGGCTTCTCAACCCGGAGAGCCCCTTCTACATCAGGCCGAGGCCGGACCCCGAGCTGCTGTCCTGGCTCTGGCACTTCCGCCGCGCCTGCAACGAGCGGGACGCGAAGGCCGGGTTCCGCGTGCTGGTCGACATGAAGAGGCGGAGCCTCGACATCCTGCGGGAGCTCTGCGCGTCGGGCGACCTCGCCTCCACCCTCACCGCCCAGGGCATGCTCCTCGCGTACCGGACACCGCGGGGGTTCGAGAAGGCGCGCCTGTCGGTGCCCGGCACGGTCGCGAGCGGCGTGCCGCTGCGCGTCCTCGAACCGGGGGAGCTGAGCGTGCTCGAACCGGACGCCGGGTTCGACATCCACGGCGCCCTGTACAACGAGGAGGGCGCCTACCTGCGTGTTCCCGAGTTCGTCACCGGTCTCGCCCGGACGCTCGAAGGCATGGGCGTCGAGATCCACGAGCGGACCGAGGTCGTCGGCTTCGAGGTCGCGGGCCGCGAGGTCCGGCGGGTCAGGACCACGCGAGGGGACCTCACCCCCCGCGAGACGGTCGTCGCCGCCGGGACGTGGTCGGCGGGACACGCCCGCGAGCTGGGCCTCGGGCTCAGGCTCCAGCCCGCCAAGGGGTACTCCGTCACGGTCAAGGCGCCGGCCAACGCGCCCCGGCTGCCGGTCCTGCTGGGCGAGGGGAAGGTCGCGGTCGTACCCCTCGGCGATCGCCTCCGCTTCGGCGGGACCCTGGAGCTGTCGGGCCTGGACGCCACGATCTCCCGCCGCCGCGTGGACGGCATCCTGCGGACCGTCCACACCTACCTCCCGGAGCTGGAGCGCACCGAGGTCCTCGAAACCTGGAGCGGCTTCCGCCCCTGCAGCCCGGACGGCCTTCCCTACCTGGGACGCGCCGGCCCCTACCGCAACCTGTCCGTCGCGTGCGGCCACGGCCACATCGGCATGGGTCTCGCGCCGGTCAGCGGCAGGCTGATCGCCCAGATCGTCTCCGGAGAGCGGCCCGAGACGGACCTCACCCCCCTGCGTCCCGATCGCCACCGGGGCCGCGTCCGGCGCCGGCCCCGTTCCTGAGTTCCTGACGACCGGCCACGCCCGTACCCGCACTCAGCCTCCTCCGACGGGAGAGACCACCATGGCGACCGGAACGGACACGACGCGCGACGTCGCGATCGGCGTCCTCTGCTGCGACACCGGCTTCACCAAGATCCCGGGGCACATCCGCAACCGGGCCACCTTCGACTTCCCCGTCATCTACCGGGTCGTGGACGGCGCGACGGCGGAGCGCGTGGTGACCCAGGCCGACCCGAGCCTGCTCGACCCGTTCATCCAGGCCGCGCGGGAACTGGAGGCGCGGGGCGCGGCGGCCATCACCGGCGCCTGCGGCTTCCTCGCCATCTTCCAGAGGCAGCTGGCCGACGCGGTCAACGTCCCGCTCCACGCCTCAAGCCTGATCCAGCTGCCCATGGTCCACCGCATGATCCGCTCGGACCGGAAGGTCGGGCTGCTGGTCGCCAAGAAGCCCTCCCTCACCCGCCGCCACCTGGAGGCGGTCGGTGCCGAGCACGTCCCGGTCTGCGTCGCGGGCCTGGAGGACCAGCCGGAGTTCCGCGAGGTCATGCTCGAAGGGCGGCGAGCCGAACTCGACGCCGACCGCCTGGGCCGCGAGGTGCTGAGCCAGGCCGAGCGGCTGGCGAAGGAGAACCCGGACATGGGAGCGCTCGTCATCGAGTGCACCGACGTGGTGCCCTACGCGCACGAGATCCAGGCGCGGCTCGGCGTGCCGGTCTTCGACATCGTGACGCTCACCCAGATGGTCCACCGAAGCCTGACGCGCCGCCCCTTCGGCGTCCCCGGCCCCGCCGCGAACCCGTGACCGGCTCCTCCGGGAGGCGGGGAGAGGGCGGGCCGGACACGCCTGCCCTTCGTCGCCGAACGCGGGCGGTCATGTGGGTTACGGAACCCACATAACCGCCGATTTTTGTCAGTACGCGGAGAAGGGGACCCGCGCCCACTACGACAAGGTCATGGCCGACCTCCCCCTCCGTTCCGACGCGAGAAATCCATATTCGGGCGGCCGGTCACGCGGGTTGAGAGCGGTGTTCCGACGGCGTACGGCCGGGCGGCGGCCCGAGGTGTCGCGGCGGCGTCCTCGATCCGTGTGACCACGCCGTCCGCCGCGTTTCCGAACCGGGACCACGACGCGGGCCGGTGGACGGAGAGGAGAACGACATGGGCGAAGGGCGCGTGCGGACGTCATCCGGCGCTTCGCCGGGAACCGCCGAGGGTGTGTCCCCCGGCGAGCTCCGTCAACCTTCGGAGATCGCGAATCATGATCTGCCGCCGGGACGTGGCGATGTGACCGCGCCTCCTCAGCTCGGCCAGTTCGGCGGCCACGGAGGAGCGGGACAGGCCCGTCGCGCTGGCCAGCTCGTCCTGGGAGAGGTCCACGGCGAGTTGTGAACCGTGCGCGCCCCCGGCGAGCCGGAGCAGGATCCGCACGACGCGGTCGAACGCCGGCAACCCCGCGAGTTCCACGCGGATGTCCTCGCCCTCCCGATAGCGGCGCAGGAGCAGCCGCATGAGGACGTCGTGCAGGCCGAACCGGTCGACGATCCGGCTGAAACGATCGGCGGGCAGGATGTGCGTCACGCACGCGCTCAGCGCGGTCACGGTCGCCGACCGGTCGGACCCGTCGAGCACGGCGATCTCACCGATGACCTCACCCGGTCCCCGTACGGCGAGCAGCAGCTCGGTCCCGTTGGGCTCGACGCGCATCACCTTGATCTTCCCCGAGGCGAGAACGAGCACGTGGGTGCCGGGATCGCCCTGGTGGAGCATCACCTCTCCCGCCTCGTAGCGGCGCTCGACCCCGTCTGACAGGAGCGTCCGCCAGGCCTCGCCGGGAAGGAGGGAGCCGAGCCCCCGCAGCGTCTGGTCCATTCCTGTCTCCTCAGTTGCCCGAGACGCCGCCGTGAGTGCGTACTCCAGGCGTATGCCGACCCCGGCGCGCCGACAACCGGGAGAAATCCGGCGGGAAGTCCGGGTTTTCGAACTTCGACGCGACCAGTATCCGGTGAAGCGCCGGAGACGTCATTCCGTTCGTCCTGGTGGGCACTAAAGTGTCAGATTTATCATGATCGCGCCGAGTGTCAGGACGATCGCCTTCAGCAGCAGCCAGAATCCCCACCGGATCAACTGGTACTTCCGCTCGATGATCCTGCTCAGGCGACGAATCTGGTCGGTGGTCCGTTCGAGGTCCAGGACGGAGGAACGCGACAGGGCCGCGATGGTCGCCTCGTTGGAATCGAACCGCAGCACGTCGCCGTAATAGCCTATGTATCCCGGCTTGTTGCTCTTGGTCTTTCCCGTCCTGGGGTAAACCGCTCCGGTGAGGCAGGAAAGAGCCGCGAGGGCCGCGAGGATCCCCGCCCACCACAGCCATTCGACGGTGTCGGACAGCTCGAACGGCGACCAGCTCCCGGCGAGCAGGCCTCCGGCGACGGCGCCGAGCCCGATTCCGGCGACCCCGAGCAGTACCTGCGCCTTCGCGTCGGCGCGGTTGAGCTCCTCGCGGGCCTCGGTGAACAACCGGGTGGCGTAGGCGCGGGCGGCCTCCGCGCGTTCCAGCTCCGTGACCTGAGGTTCCACCCTCTTCTTGACGAGACGACGCAGCACTCCAGACCCCTCACCTCAAGCCGGTTCGACGGTCGCGGCGATTCCCGCTTCCGGTGTCGTTCTGCGATGCGGCAGGACCTCGACACACTCCCGCACCATTGAACCGAGGAAGGTCATGATCTGTACATGGTTGATCATGTGAGAGAGATTCGCCCCGTCCTCTGGTCCAGGCGATGGCCGGGAGGAAAATCGGCGAACACGAAGCCCCGCCGCCCGCGACCGGCGACGGGGCCCGAGGACCGTGGGCTCAGCCCTTGTAGTTGAACACCTGGCGCAGCGTGTGCTGGATCGCGACCAGGTCCCTCTGGTCCGCCATCACCTGGTCGATCGACTTGTACGCCCGCGGGTGCTCGTCCACCAGGGCGGCGGCCCGGTCCGCGTTCCAGGTCCGGCCGCGCATCGCCTCGGTGAGGGACGCGGCCGTCAGCTCCCGCTTCGCCCGGGTCCGCGACATCCTGCGGCCGGCTCCGTGGGAGCAGGAGTTGTACGACATCGGGTTACCGAGCCCGCGCACGATGTACGAGCGCGTCCCCATCGAGCCCGGGATCACGCCCTCGTCGCCGGTGTCGGCCTTGATGGCCCCCTTACGGGTGATCCACAGGTCCTTGCCGCCGTGCGTCTCCCGCTGGGTGAAGTTGTGGTGACAGTTGATCGTGCGGAGCCGCCGGCCCTCACCGACGACCCGGAACAGGGCGTCGCTCAGCACCCTGTCCATCCGGGCACGCGAGGCCATGGCGTAGGCCTGCGACCACAGCATGTCCTCGATGTAGGCGGTGAACTCCGGCGTGTCCTGCAGCAGGTAGGCCAGGTCCGGGTCCTCCAGGCCGATCGCCTGCTCCTTCATCAGCTTCTTGGCGTCGACGATGTGCTTGGTCGCGAGCAGGTTGCCGATGCCGCGCGAGCCCGAGTGCAGCACCGTCCAGACCCGGTCACGCTCGTCGAGGCAGACCTCGACGAAGTGGTTGCCGGATCCGAGGGTGCCGAACTGCAGGGACACCTTCCTCTCCTGGTGGGAGGTCAGGCCGGTGTGCGGGCGGCCGAGGTCGCCGAGCGCGCGGTCCATGGACGGGTCGTCGTGGCCCTTGCCCACGCCCGCCGGAATCCGCTTCTCCACCAGCGGCATCAGGGCCTCAAGGGTGTCCGGGAGGTCGGCGGCGGTGAGCGTCGTCTCGGTCGCGACCATGCCGCAGCCGATGTCGACGCCGACGGCGGCCGGGATGATCGCCCCTTCGGTGGGGATCACCGATCCGACCGTCGCGCCGATGCCGATGTGCGCGTCGGGCATGAGAGCGACGTGTCCGGAGACGAACGGCAGGCGGGCGGCGCGCGCGGCCTGCGTGATCGTACCCTCGTCGATCTCGCTGGCCCACGACACCAGGTTCGGTGCGGGCTGGTTCGGCATCATGATCTCCTTCGTTGCGAGATCCAGTTTGCCCACCCACGTGCATGAGATCCCACTTATTTTATCGGGCGCCGAAGATCACGGCCCCTCGCTCCCGTTGAGGAATCAACCGTCTCGTGGTGATGTTGGAAGAGTGAGGCCTGTTTAGGGCTGGGCGGGGGGCTGGCCGTAGGCTGGCCCCTGTTCCATCAGGTGACCGACTGGGAGGTGGCGTCCCGTGCTGCAGGACTCGTTCGGCCGCGTGGCGACTGACCTGCGGGTGTCCCTGACCGATCGCTGCAACCTGCGCTGCTCCTACTGCATGCCGCCCGAAGGCCTCGAATGGCTGCCGAAACCCGAGCTGCTGACCGCCGACGAGATCGTCAGGCTGGTCACCATCGGGGTCGAGCGGCTCGGCATCACCGAGGTCCGCTACACCGGCGGCGAGCCCCTGCTCCGCCGCGAGCTGCTCGACATCGTGACCCGCACCACCGCGCTCGACCCCGTCCCGCAGGTCTCGCTGACCACCAACGGGATCGGGCTGAGCCGGATGGCCGCCTCCCTCGCCGCCGCCGGTCTGCACCGGGTCAACGTCTCCCTCGACACCCTCGACCGCGAGACCTTCAAAGAGCTCGCCCACCGCGACCGCCTCGCCGACGTCCTCCAGGGGCTGGAGGCGGCCGACGCCGCGGGACTGCGCCCGGTCAAGGTCAACACGGTGCTGATGCGCGGGATCAACGACCACGAGGCCGTGCCGCTGCTCCGCTACTGCCTGGAGCGGGGTTACGAGCTCCGGTTCATCGAGCAGATGCCGCTGGACGCCCAGCACGGCTGGCGCCGGGAGAACATGATCACGGCCGACGAGATCCTCGCGACGCTCAAGGCCGACTTCGACCTGGCCGACGCCGACGCGGCGGAGCGCGGCAGCGCCCCGGCCGAGCTGTTCCTCGTCGAGGGCGGCCCTGCCAGGGTGGGGGTGATCGGCTCGGTCACCCGGCCGTTCTGCGGCGCCTGCGACCGGGTGCGGCTCACCGCCGACGGCCAGATCCGCAACTGCCTGTTCGCCACCGACGAGTCCGACCTGAGGGCCGCGATGCGCGGGGGCGCCGGGGACGACGAGCTCGCCGAGCGCTGGCGATCCGCGGTACGGATCAAGAAGGCCGGTCACGGCATCGACGACCCGGCCTTCCTGCAGCCGTCCCGCCCGATGTCCGCCATCGGGGGCTGAGGTCCTGACCCGGAGAGACCCGGAGAGACCCGGAGGTGTCCGATGACCGTCCGCCACGACGCCTGCATCCTGGCGGGCGGTCTCGCGCGAAGGCTCGGCGGGCGTGACAAGCCCGGCCTGCGCGTCTCCGGCCGCCCGCTGGTCGAGTCGGTGGCCGCCGCCGTGCCCGGCGCGGCACGGCTGATCGTCGTCGGGCCGCCCCGCCCCGGCCTGCCGCGCGCGATCTTCCGGCGTGAGGACCCGCCCGGAGGCGGTCCCGTCCCGGCGCTGCGGGCGGGCCTGGCCGAGGTGACCGCGCCGTGGGTGGCGCTGCTCGCCGCCGACCTCCCGTTCCTGACCGCCGAGCATGTGGACGCGCTGCTGGCCGCCGCAGGAGCGGGGGACGGGCGGGACACGGCGCCGTACGCCACCCCCGGGCAGGGGCGGGACGAGGCGCCGTACGCGGGAACGGGGACACCGCCGGGCGGGGCCGGAGAGGCGGGCGGGCCCCGGGCGGGGGCGGTGCTCCTCGACGACGGCGGGCGCGAGCAGTGGCTCGCCGGGGTGTGGCACGCGGAGAGCCTGGCGCGGGCGCTCGCCCGCTACGAAGGACGGTCGCTGCACGGCCTGCTCGCCCCGCTCGCCCCGGTCACCCTTCATCTCACCGGGCGGCCGTGGTTCGATTGCGACACCATGGACGATCTACAGCGGGCCCGGACGGTGGAGCCGGGCCCCGACGGCGGAGGCGTGGGTTCCGGCGAGGGCCGCGAGAGCGGCGACGGCGCGGGACGGGCGCGACCGCGGACAAGGAGCGAGAGTTGAACGTGCTGACGGAGTGGACCGCGCTGGTCTGCCGGGAGCTGGGGGTCGATCCCGCGCTGGTGGACCGCGACGAGGTGCTGGACCTGACCAAGGAGGTCGCGCACGGGGTGGCGAGGCCGGCCGCGCCGCTCACGGCCTATCTGCTCGGCCTGGCCCAGGGGGCGGGCACGGCACCGCCGGACGTCGTGGAGAGGCTGACCACGCTGGCGCGCAACTGGGAGCAGGCGACGACCGAGACGCTGGGCGACAAATAATGCCAAAAGTAAGGCGCTTTAATGTAAAAGTCTGAGAAAAGGGCGACGCCGGGTGGTTACGGGGGCAAACCACCCGGCGTCGCTTCATCGGCGTTCCGACGGGGGCCCGGAACGCCGGCAACAGTGCCCCGACGGGGGACCAGGGCACTTGGCTAAAGCGTACACCTACTACCCTTGGGGTGCGTCAAGACTTAGTCACGACCCGATCTCGCGTCGATGGCGCGGAATCTCACTTTGTCCGGAATCTTCCACGTCAGGGGCATGCGGAACCCCGCGCGGAGGGGCGTTGGCCCCGATCACGGCAATGTATGGTAAAAAGATCGCTCCGGCGAAGAGTAGCAGCCGTACGGGCATCGGAGCGGGCACCGTGAAGGCGAGGACCAGGCAGATCAGCCGGATCCCCATCTTGATGAAGTAGCTCTTCTCGCGCTTGCCGATGTCGGCGCTGAGCGAGGGCTGGGCGTCCGTCACCTGATGGACCACCGGGCGCCTGCGCCATCCCCTCACGATTCCCAATCTAGGCCTCATATCGGCTGGGTGCGAACGGTCATGTAATCGTGGCTTTCCGGGAAGAAGCAGGGGATGACAGATCGAACGTATCGGGTGACCGAGATAGTCGGCACTTCGGGGGAGAGCATCGAGGCCGCCGTCCGCAACGGGGTCCGCCGCGCCTCCCGGACCCTGCGCCATCTCGACTGGTTCGAGGTGACCGAGATCAGAGGGCACATCGAGGAGGGGGAGATCGGTCACTTCCAGGTCGGGATGAAGATCGGGTTCCGCCTGGAGGACGACTGAGCCTGTACGGCGGATGTCCGGTGACGCAGACTACGGGGATGGAGGAGACCCGGGTCGCGAAGGCGGGAAGGGCGGGAGGGCCGGGAAGGCCGCGGGGCACGGCGGGGGCGGTGGCACGGGCCGCGCTGGCCACCGTGATGATCCTCCCGGCCGGCTGCGCCACCCCGGCGGGCGGCCCGCCCGCCGGGCCCGCCCCGGGAGCCGCGGGCACCACCGGGGCCGTCTCACGCACCACGCCCGCACCGGTGGTGACGCCCGCCGTCACCACCACCACCGGCACCGGGCAGCGCGCCGGAACGGAGGAGGAACCCCTGCTGCGCCAGAGCGCCGCCGACGTCGCGCGGACGATAGGCAGCATCCGCAAGATCGACGACCTGCCGCTGTACGAGATGACCTACCACGGGTCGTACGACCGCGAGGCGCCCCTGGGGGAGGAGGAGCTGGCGGGACGCGCCGACGGCTGGGCCTGCTCCCTGTTCGCCCTCGGCGGCGACCGGCCGCTGTTCGGCCGCAACTTCGACTGGGACCCCAACCCGGCGCTGATCGTGCACGCCGACCCGCCAGACGGCTACGCCTCGGTCTCCGTCGTCGACCTGTTCCACCTGATCGGAGGCTCCACCCCGCCGGACCTGTCCGCCGCGCCCGACCGCCGCAGGATGGCCCACGCGGTGCTCGCCCCCTTCGACGGGGTCAACGAGAAGGGCCTGGCGATCGGGATGGCCACCTCCCCCGAGGGCGGGCTGCCCGCCCGCTCTCCCGACCGCCCCGACATCGGCAGCGTGCGCGTCATCAGGATGATGCTCGACAAGGCGGCGACCGTCGACGAGGCGCTGGCGATCATGCGCCGCCACGACGTCGACTTCACGATCGGGCCGCAGGTCCACTACCTCATCGCCGACGCGGCGGGCGGGTCGGCCGTCGTGGAGTACGCCGGGGGCGGGCTCAACGTCATCGACGACCGCATGCTCACCAACTTCGGCATGACGGGCACCTCCGCCGCCCAGCGCCGGGCCGACCACCGCTACCGCACGCTCGCCGAGGGGCTGCCCGCCACCCGGGACTGGCAGGGCGCGATGGGCCTGCTCCGGCGGGTGGCCCAGACGCACACCCGCTGGTCGGTCGTCTACGACCTCACCGACGCCACCGCCCGCGTGGTGGCGGGCCGGCGCTGGGACACGGTGCACACCGTCCCGCTCGTCCAGCGCTGAACGCCCGGCCGGGCGAAGGGGACGTACGCGGTGCACACCGTCCCGTTCGTCCGGCGCTGAACGTCCGGCCGGGCCGGAGCGCACCGCGTCCGGCGTTGAGCGTCGGACGGGCGAAAGAGACGGACGCGGTGCGTCCCGTCCCGTTCGTCCGGCGCCGGACGGCTCTCACCGGGTGGAGACCTAGCTGGCCTGGCTCACCGTCGACATGTTGAAGTCGGGCACCCGGATCGGAGGCATGACCGCGCGGTTGAAGTAGTCGCTCCACTCGCGCGGCAGGGTCTGCTCGGAGGCGCCGATCTCGGTGAGGCGCCGGAGCAGGTCCACCGGGCTCTCGTTGAAGCGGAAGTTGTTCACCTCGCCCACGACCTCGCCGTTCTCCACCAGGTAGACGCCGTCGCGGGTCAGCCCGGTGAGCAGCAGCGTCTGCGGGTCGACCTCGCGGATGTACCACAGGCAGGTGAGCAGCAGGCCGCGCCCGGTGGAGGCGATCATCTCCTCCAGCGACCGCCCGCCCTCGGGCCCCCGCATGATCAGGTTGTCGACGGCCGGGGTCACCGGCAGGCCGGTCAGCTCGGCCGAGTGCCGGGTCTGCAGCAGGTTGGCCAGCCTGCCGCCGGAGATCCAGTCGGTGGGCGCGAGCGGCAGCCCGTTGTCGAACACCGAGTTCTCCCGGCCGGAGGCGTGCGCCACCACGAACGGAGGGCACTCGATACCCGGCGCCGAGGGGTCGCCGTACAGGCGGACCGGCAGCTCGGAGAGGACGTCGCCGACGCGGGTGCCGCCACCGGGCCTGGAGAAGACCGTGCGCCCCTCCAGGGCGTCGCGCGCCCCGGCCGTCCAGTAGAGGTACGTCATCAGGTCGGCCACGGCCGTCGGCGGCAGCAGCGTCTCGTACCGGCCCGCGGGCAGCTCGACGCGGTTCCTCGCCCACTCAAGGCGCTGGGCCAGCGAGGCGTCCAGGGCCGCCACGTCGACGTCGGAGAAGTCGCGGGTGGAGACGCCGGTCCACGCCGAGCGCCGCATGTCGGGGGACTTGGCGTTGAGCTCCAGGCGGCCGGTCGGCTGGGTGTGCCGCAGCCGGGCGCCGGTCGAGGTGCCCACGAAGGTCGTCGTGACGGTGTGCTCGGCGAACCCGTACAGCCTGCGCCCGCCCGCCTCGGCCGTGGCGAAGGTCTCGCCCAGGGCGGGGGCGAAGGCGCCGAACACCCCGATCGAGGTCGCCTCCGCGGGGGCGTCCCAGTCGTCGGAGCGGGTGCCCTCCAGCAGCGGCCTGGCGTCCTCGGACGGCCGCGCGTCCTCGGCGGCGTGGTCGGCGGCTGCCACGACGTCGTCGAGCTGCTCGGGGCGGACCGCCGCCCGCGACACCACGCCCACGCCGCGCCCCACGATGGAGATCACGGTCAGCTGCGCGGAACGGGACACGCCGTTGGTGGTGAGGGTGTTGCCCGCGAAACGCAGGTTGGCGCTCGATGTCTCGTCCACGATCACGACGTTGTCGTCGGCCGTGGAGAGCTCCAGGACCTTCTCGATCATCTCCTGGGGGGTCATCCCGTTCCCTTCCCGCCGGACCGCCCGGCCGACGCCCTCTTCCGCCCGCTCTTCCGTCCGTTCACCGCGCGTGCTCAACTGCCACTCTCCTGGACCGTGTTGAGGATGCGCACGCCGTGGAAGAGCGCCGACGGGCAGCCGTGGCTCACCGGCGCGACCTGGCCCGGCTGCCCCTTGCCGCAGTTGAACGCCCCGCCCAGCACGTACGTCTGCGGCCCGCCGACCGCCGCCATCGAGCGCCAGAAGTCGGTCGTCGTGGCCTGGTAGGCGACGTCGCGCAGCTGCCCGGCGAGCCTGCCGTTCTCGATCAGATAGAACCGCTCGCCGGTGAACTGGAAGTTGTAGCGCTGCATGTCGATGGACCAGCTCTTGTCGCCCACCACGTAGATGCCCCGGTCGACGCCGGAGATCAGCTCCTCGGTGGTGGGACCGCCGGGCGCCGGGCGCAGCGACACGTTGGCCATCCGCTGGATCGGGGTGTGGCCGGGGGAGTCGGCGAAGGCGCAGCCGTTGGAGGCGCCCAGCCCCTTCAGCAGCGCCATCCGCCGGTCGAGCTGGTAGCCGACCAGGACGCCGCCGGAGACGATGTCGAACTCCCTGGTCGCCACCCCCTCGTCGTCGTAGCCGATCGTGGACAGGCCGTGCTCGACGGTGCGGTCACCGGTCACGTTCATCTGCTCGGAGCCGTACACCAGCGTGCCGAGCTGGTCGAAGGTGGCGAAGCTCGTCCCGGCGTACGCCGCCTCGTAGCCGAGGGCCCGGTCGAGCTCGGTGGCGTGCCCGATC
Organism: Streptosporangium heterodermiicola; assembly: GCF_051390675.1. Lineage (NCBI taxonomy): Bacteria > Bacillati > Actinomycetota > Actinomycetes > Streptosporangiales > Streptosporangiaceae > Streptosporangium > Streptosporangium heterodermiicola. The sequence goes on along the minus strand of NZ_JBPJSR010000007.1, from coordinate 252,717 downwards.
GACTCGTGGATCGTCAGCCACAGGTTCGACGGATCGACCACCAGGTCGTACACCCCCGCCTCGACGGAGGGGGCCCGGAGCTTCTCCTCCAGCAGCTCGGGGATGCGCGCCAGCTCCTTGGGGAAGTCCCAGCCGGTGCCGGTGAGGTATTCGTACCCCCGGCCGGTGGGCGGGGCGAGCGTCCGCATCGAGTCGAAGCGGCCCTCCAGCACCCTCGTCGCGTTCAGCCGGGGATGGACGCGCACCCGCTGCTGCGTGGTGACGGTCCCGGCCGTGTCGGCGTAGAACTTCTGCTCCTTCACCTGCGTCAGCGACGCCTGGACGTGGTCCACCCCGGGATCCCTCAGCAGGCCGCCCGACCAGTCGGCGAGCAGCGCCGCCTTGTCGCGCATCGGCACCTCGAACGGGTCGACCTCGTAGGAGGAGATCCAGGTGACGTCGGAGTGCACCGCCTCGGGGGCGAGCTCGACGGGCTCGCGGTTGACCGCCGCGGAGACGACCGCCACCTCCACCGCCTGCTCGGCGACCCTGACGGCCGCCTCGGGAGTGAGCTCGATGCCCGCCGCGAAGCCCCAGGTGCCGTTCTTGACGACCCGTACGGCGTAACCGAGGGTGTCGGCGTCGATGGAACCTTCCAGTGCGGCGTCCGAGAGACGCAGGGTCTCCCCGCGGATGCGCTCCAGCCGGAAGTCGGCGTGCTCGGCGCCCAGGTCACGGGCGCGCTGCAGGGCCGCGTCCGCCAGCCGGCGCAGAGGCAGGGCGAGGAAGTCGGAGTCGATCTGGCGCATGTCGACGATCCTAGCCCTGTGATCTTGTCCCTCCCGGACAAGGCGGTTACCCCCCGGTAGCCGATACCGTCTGACCATGGCTCGATCTGTTCTCGTAACCGGCGGCAATCGCGGCATAGGCCTCGCGATCGCCCGCGAACTCGCTCAGGCGGGCGACGACGTCGCCGTCACCTACCGTTCCGGCCAGCCTCCCGAGGGCCTGTTCGGCGTGCGCTGCGACGTGACCAGCACGGCCGACGTGGACGCCGCCTTCGCGAAGGTCGAGGCCGAGTACGGCCCGGTCGAGGTGCTCGTCGCCAACGCGGGCATCACCAGGGACACGCTGCTGCCGATGATGAAGGAGGAGACCTTCACCGACGTCATCGACGCCAACCTGACCGGCGCCTACCGGGTCGCCAAACGCGCCACCCGCGGCATGCTGCGGCTCAAGCGCGGGCGCATCGTGCTGATCTCCTCGGTGGTCGCCATGCTCGGCTCGGCGGGGCAGAGCAACTACGCCGCCTCCAAGGCCGGGATGATCGGCTTCGCCCGGTCGGCCGCGAGGGAGCTGGGCTCGCGCAACATCACCGTCAACGTGGTCGCCCCCGGCTTCGTGGAGACCGACATGACGGCCGAGCTGGACGAGGTCTACCAGGAGCAGATCAGGAAGAGCATCCCGCTGGGCCGTTACGCCGCCCCGGAGGAGATCGCGCGCGTGGTCAGGTTCCTGGCCGGCGAGGACGCCGCCTACATCACGGGGGCCGTCATCCCCGTCGACGGCGGCCTGGGAATGGGGCACTGACGTGGGAATTCTCGAAGGCAAGCGGATCCTGGTCACCGGGGTCCTCACCGACGCCTCCATCGCCTTCTCGGTGGCGAAGCTGGCCCAGGAGGAGGGCGCGCAGATCGTGCTCACCGGCTTCGGCCGGCTCAGCCTGGTGGAGCGCATCGCCAAGCGCCTGCCGGAGCCGCCTCCCGTGCTGGAGCTCGACGTCACCAACACCGAGCACCTCGACTCCCTCGCCGACCGGGTCGGCGAGCACCTCGGCGGCCTGGACGGGGTGGTGCACGCCATCGGCTTCGCGCCGCAGACCGCCCTGGGCGGCAACTTCCTGAACACCTCGTGGGAGGACGTGGCGACCGCGGTCCAGGTCTCCACGTACTCGTTCAAGTCGCTCGCGGTGGCCGCGCTCCCGCTCATGAAGGAGGGCGGCGCGATCGTCGGCCTCGACTTCGACGCCACGAAGGCCTGGCCGGTGTACGACTGGATGGGCGTGGCCAAGGCCGGCCTGGAGTCCTGCTCCCGTTACCTGGCCCGCGACCTCGGCAAGCAGGGCATCCGGGTCAACCTCGTCGCGGCGGGCCCGATCAGGACCATGGCCGCCAGGAGCATCCCCGGCTTCGTCGAGTTCGAGGAGAGCTGGCCCGCCAAGGCCCCGATCGGCTGGGACATCAACGACCCGATCCCGGCGGCCAAGGCGTGTGTCGCCCTGCTGTCCGACTGGTTCCCCGCCACGACCGGTGAGATCGTCCACGTCGACGGCGGCGTCCACGCCATCGGGGCCTGAGCGTTCCCGCCCCGGCGGGCGGTGACCGGCCGGGGCGGTCGCCGTACCGAGGCGGCGGTGAGGCCGTGGCCGCCTGTCGTACAGGGCGGTGACGAGCGGCCGGGCCGAGGACCGCGGGCGGGACCGGGGCTGAGGCGGTCAGGCCACCCGGTGGTGGCTCGGCGGGGCCGGCTCGAACGGTATCGACTCCCGCACCTTCCGCCTGCTGTACAGCAGGCGGACCGCGAGGATGGCCGAGACGAGCACCGCCGTGGTGAGCACGGTGCTCGTCGTGTCGGACGACCGGCTGGGGGTCACCGGCTGCGCGTCCGGCATCTGCCGCTGGAGCTCCTGCATCACCGGGGCGGGCCACAGCAACTCCACCCGGGGCGCCTCGGCGTCGACCACGGGTGACGGCTTGGGGGCCGGTGGCTCGCCCACCTCGGCCGTGGGCGTCCGGGTGTCCGGGAACGACGTCTCGGGGAACGGCGGCCGGTCGGTCGGCACCGGAACCGGGCTCTTCCTGGCGGGGACGGCGCCCTGGTCCCGCGATGGGCTCGGCGAGGGGGTCGCCGACGGGCTGGGGCTCGGCGACGACGGCTTGGGCGAGGGCGTCTCCGAGACCCCGGGCTCCTGCGGCTCCTCGACGAGGGGGGCCACCGCCGAGTCCGACGAGCCCGGCGAGTCCCCGCACTTGGCGGAGGCCGCGGAGGTCACGGACCGGCAGACGTCGGCGGGGCCCTGGGGCTGGGGGGCGTGCGTGCCGCCGGAGGGCCTCTCCTCGTCCTTCGCGGGCGGCCTCCTCGGGTGCCCCGAGGGGGGCTTGGTGGCCGAGGGGGCCGGTGCCGGGCTCTCCGTCCCGGCGGGCGCCTCCTCGACCTCGGGGGGTGCCTCGGCGTCGCCGTCCGTGCCGGGGGGCGGGGACGAGGGGGAGGGAAGGAGGACGCCTCCCGTGAGGCCGTGCACGACGCCGTCCACGGCCCGGCAGACCGTGCCCGTCACGGTGCCCAGCAGCCCCCCGTGGTCGCAGTCGTCAAGACGCGCGACGGCATCCGCCCGGGCGGCGCTCACGGGCACGAGCGCGACGGCCGGAATCCCACCCCCCAGCGCCAGCGCCAGAACGCCTGCCGCCATCGCAGTTCGCACTCGTCTCCTTCGCCCCGGGCCGGATGCCGGCCGTGAGACCTCGCCGACATCCAGGTGTCCCCCTGCCACCTGTTTGACAGTTTTGTAGGGAGGCCCGCTTTTTCCACGGAAAGTTGTCATTCGGTATCGACTAGTGATACGCGAGACGAATTCTCGTTCGGTTTCTTGTGTATTTCTCCCGGAAGGCCGCCCGGCTTTCCCCGGAGGCCACCCGCTCTCCCGGGAGGCCGTACGCGCCGGAGTCTCCCCGGCGCCTCCCCGATGCCGTGCCTCAGTCGGCGGACACGTCGTCGAGCGCCTCCCTGATCTCTACGGGCAGCGACAGGTCCTCGGCCTGGAGCACCCCGGACAGCTGCGCGTGGGTGCGGGCGCCGACGATGGCGGAGGCCACCCCCGGCTGGTCGCGTACCCACGACAGGGCCACCGACAGCGGTGAGACGCCGAGTCCCTCGGCGGCGGTCGTCACCGACTCCACGACCCGGCGGCACCGCTCGTCGAGGTAGGGGGTGACGAAGTCGGCGAAGTGCGGGGTCGCGGCCCGGGAGTCGGCGGGGATGCCCGTCCGGTACTTCCCGGTGAGGACGCCACGCCCGAGCGGCGACCAGGCGAGCACCCCCGCGCCGACGTGCTCGGCGGCGGGGATCAGCTCGCGCTCGGCCTCCCTGGCCAGGAGCGAGTACTCGACCTGGGCCGCGACGATCGGCACCCTGCCCGGGACCGCCCGCTGCCCCACGGCGGCGGTCGCCAGCTGCCAGCCCGCGTAGTCGCACACCCCGGCGTACGCGGCCCGCCCCGAGGACACGATGGCGTCCACGGCGGCCAGGGTCTCCTCCAGCGGGACGTCGGGGTCGAAGGCGTGTAACTGCCACAGGTCGACCTCGTTGACGCCCAGGCGGGTCAGGGAGGCGTCGATCGCGGCGACCAGATGTTTCCTGGAGGCGTCGCGGGGCCTGCGCCCGGCGGGGGTGAGCACGGCCTTGGTGGACAGCACCAGCTCCGAACGCGGCACGGAGTCGCGCAGCAGCCGCCCGAGCAGCCGTTCGGCGTCTCCACCGGTGTAGACGTCGGCGGTGTCGATGAGCGTGCCGCCGGCCTCGGCGAACATGCGGAGCTGCGCCGCGGCCTCCTCGGCGCCGGTGTCACGTCCCCACGTCATCGTCCCCAGTCCCAGGCGGGACACCGACAAGCCGCTCCGGCCCACATAGCGCTGCTCCATGATCCGGCCAGGTTACCGCCCGGCCACTTAAAAGTAGTGGAGCGAAGGCTGCAAGACTTGCCCGCGTGACGACCTTGTTGCTGGCCAGACACGGCCTTACCCACCTCACCGGTCCGGTCCTCGCGGGCTGGACCCCGGAGGTGCACCTCAGTGACGCGGGACGGGCCCAGGCGGAGGCGCTCGCCGCGCGGCTGACCACCCTGGAGCTCGACGCGATCGTCTCCAGCCCGCTGGAACGCTGCCAGGAGACCGCGCAGGCGGTCGCCGGGACGCGGCCGGGTGCGGAGGTGCTGACCGACGAGCGCTTCGGCGAGTGCCGCTACGGCGACTGGACGGGCCGCCCGATCGCCGAACTCGTCAAGGACCCCCTCTGGCCGGTCGTGCAGGCCCACCCGAGCGCGGTGACGTTCCCCGGCGGAGAGTCCCTGGCCGCCGTCCAGCACCGCGCCGTGACGGCCGTCAGGGAGTGGAACGACCGCCTCGGCCCCAAGGCGGTCTATCTCGTCTGCAGCCACGGAGATGTGATCAAGGCCATCGTGGCCGACGCCATGGGGCTCCATCTGGACCAGTTCCAGCGGATAACGGCCGACCCGGCGTCGCTCACCGCCATTCGCTACACCCCCTTGCGTCCCTTCGTGCTCAGGCTCAACGATCTCGGCGGAGATGTGGCCGGATTGCGCCTCAAGGAGGGTTCGGCGGGCGAGGAAGGGGGAGAAAATCCCACCGGGAGCGATGCCGCAGTCGGCGGCGGATCCGGAACCACGTAAGGTCGGGCTATGCCGGTCTTCGACTACGATCCACCCGAGAGGTTCGTGGCCGGTGCCGTGGGGCAACCGGGATCACGAACCTTCTTCCTGCAGGCGCGGGGCCAGGGCAGGCTGACCACCGTGGCCCTGGAGAAGTTCCAGGTCGCGGCGCTGGCCGACCGCCTCGACGAGCTGCTCGACGAGGTGTTGCGACGCGGTGAGGGCAGTGTCCCCGTGCCCGCCGTCGCCCCGGCCGCGCTGGCGGACAACGCCCCCCTCGACGTGCCGATCAGCGAGGACTTCCGCGTCGGCGTGATGGCCCTGGCCTGGGACCCCGAGGCCGCGCAGGTGGTCATCGAGGCCAAGGAGGCCGTCGCCGAGGACGAGGAGTTCGAGCCGTCCCCGCTCGTCGAGCCCACCGTGCTGCGCGTGCACATCAGCCCCGGCGCCGCGAGGGCCTTCACCAAGCGGGCCATGGCGCTCGTCGCCGCCGGCCGCCCGCCCTGCCCGCTCTGCGCCCAGCCTCTCGATGCCGAGGGGCATATTTGTGTGCGGCTCAACGGTTACCGGGGTAGTAGCGCTTCATCTGCTGGAGGAGGCGAATGAGTGCTGAGAGCGAGCCGGCGCTGAGCGCGGCGCCGGCCACGGGGCTGGACGACGAGACCGCGACGCGTCTGCTCCGTGACGGCCAACTGGACGTGGCGGGCCGCCTGGTCGAGGCGACCAACATGACGCTCTACTGTTCGGTCCGGCTCGGCGGGCTCGCGGCGGCCTGCGTGTACAAGCCGGTACGGGGCGAACGCCCCCTCTGGGACTTCCCCGACGGCACCCTGGCGGCCCGCGAGGTCGCCGCCTACGAGGTCTCCGCGGCGATCGGCTGGCGGATCGTGCCGCCCACCGTCTACCGCGACGGTCCCTTCGGCCCGGGAATGTGCCAGCTCTGGATCGACACCGACCCCGAGACCGACCTGATGGTGCTGATCCGCAGCCGCCAGCCCTCGCTGCGGCGGATGGCCGTCTTCGACGCCATCGTCAACAACGCCGACCGCAAGGGCGGTCACCTGCTGCCGCTCGCCGACGGCCACGTCTACGGCGTCGACCACGGGGTCTCCTTCTCGGCCGAGGACAAGCTCCGCACCGTGCTGTGGCAGTGGCGCGGCAAGCCCCTGTCCCGCGAGGCCATGAACGTCCTCACCCGCCTGGAGTCCGACCTGGAGCAGGGCCGTCTCGGCCGCCGCCTCCGCGAGCTCCTCACCCTCCACGAGGTCGAGGCCACCTGGACACGGGTCCGCAGGCTGCTCGACACCGGCCTGCACCCCCTTCCCTCCAAGGACTGGCCCGCCATCCCCTGGCCGCCGATCTGAGACCCCCGCGCGGGGTCTCCCGCCCCGGGCACCGGGCCCCGCGGGGAGGTGGGGTGCTCGCGTGGCGGCCTCCGTGCGTCCCGCGGGGGGTCTCGCGTGGCGGCCTCCCCGGCTCCGGATCCCCGGCTTCGGACGTCCTCTCGACGGCGGACCTCGGTTCCCCTGTCGGCGGTCCCGGAGCTTGGTCTCCCGATGGAGGGCCCCGGTCCGCGCCCGCCTCCCGCGAGGGCGTAGCCTCCGGGCATGTGCACGGTTGTCGTCAGCATCGATCCGAGCGCCGAGATCCCCCTGATCGTGGTCGGGGTGCGCGACGAGTTCGTCGGCCGCCCCTGGGTCCCACCGGCCGCGCACTGGCCGGAGAGCCGGCCCGGCCTGATCGGCGGGCGTGACCTCCAGGCGGGCGGCACCTGGCTCGCCGTCGACCCCGGGGCCAGACGGGTCGGAGCCCTTCTCAACGGGCTCGGCGTGCTCGCCCCCGACGAGGGCCGCCGATCGCGGGGCGACCTGCCACTCCTGGCGGCGGCCGGAGGCGAGCCCGTGGAGAGCGATCTCGGCCACTACGACCCCTTCCACCTGCTGCGGGCCGATCTCGCCGGGGCCCGCCTGTGGCACTGGGACGGGATCACCCTGGAGCGGGACGACCTTCCCCCGGGCACCCACATGATCGTCAACAGCGGCTGGGAGCGCGGTGCGGAGAACGAGCGGGTGGCGTTCTTCCGCCCCCTGTTCGCCAAGGCGGGCCGTCCCACGGAGCTCGGCGGCCCCTGGGGGGAGTGGCGGGAACTCGCCACCGGGGCGGGGATCCCCGCCGAGGACCCCCGGACGATGATCGTCCGTCACGAGCTGCCCGACGGGCGGACCTTCGGCTCCGGCTCCGTCACCCTGCTCGCCCTGGCGCCCGGCGGCGTCCGCTACGACTTCACCGCCGACCCTCGCGATCCGGGCGCCTTCCGCGAGGTCCGCACGGAATGATCCGGTCGGCTCCCGGAGTTGAGGTGAGTGCCCGTACATCCACCGCCCCGAGCCGACCGGGGTGGTCTGACCGCTGGATAGGCTTCATTTTATGAGATCGTGGTCTGAGCCGAAGGTTCCCCGGCTTCCCGGTGCCGGTGTCCCGCTGCGGCTGTTCGACACCGCCGCGCGAGAGGTCGGCCCCACCCGGCCGGGCCGCACGGCACGGATGTACGTCTGCGGCATCACGCCCTACGACGCCACCCATCTGGGCCACGCCAACACCTACCTCGCCTTCGATCTGGTCAACCGGGTCTGGCGTGACGGCGGTCACGAGGTGCACTTCACCCAGAACGCCACGGACGTCGACGACCCCCTGCTGGAGCGTGCCGAGCGGACCGGCGTCGACTGGCGCGACCTGGCCGAGCGCGAGATCGAGCTGTTCCGGACCGACATGGAGGCGCTGCGCGTCCTCCCGCCGCGCGACTACGTCGCGGTGACCGAGGTGATCGACCAGGTCGCCGACCTGATCGTGTCGCTGCGCGACAAGGGCGCCACCTACGAGCTCGACGGCGACGTCTACTTCGACGTGGCCGCGGCCCCCAAGTTCGGGGCCGTCTCCGGTTACCCGGAGGAGCGCATGCTCGCCCTGTTCGGCGAGCGCGGGGGAGACCCGGACCGGCCGGGCAAGAAGCACCCGCTCGACTGGCTGCTCTGGCGCGCGGAGCGCCCGGGGGAGCCGTCCTGGCCCTCGCCGTTCGGCCTGGGCAGGCCCGGCTGGCACATCGAGTGCACCGCGATCGCCCTGACGAACCTGTCCAGCGGTTTCGACGTCGCCGGCGGGGGTTCCGACCTGATCTTCCCCCACCACGAGTGCGGTGCCCACGAGGGCCACGTGGCGTGCGGGGAGTGGCCCTTCGCGAAGGCGTACGTGCACGCGGGCATGGTCGCCCTGAACGGCGAGAAGATGTCCAAGTCGAAGGGCAACCTGATCTTCGTCTCCCGGTTGCGCCGGGAGACCGACCCGATGGCCATCCGGGTCGCCCTGCTGGCGCACCACTACCGTTCCGACTGGGAGTGGACCTCCGAGCAGCTGGGCTCGGCGGAGGTGCGGCTGGCGCGCTGGCGCTCGGCGGCGGGGCTGCAGACCGGCCCCGACGCCGGTGTCGTGCTCGAGAGGGTACGCGCCCGGATGGCCGACGACCTGGACGCCCCGGGAGCCCTCGCGGTCGTCGACGACTGGGCCGAGCGGGCCCTGTCGGAGGGGGGCAACGACCCGGACGCGCCGATCCTTGTCAGGGAGACCGTGGACGCCCTGCTCGGGGTCGCGCTCTAGGGGCCTGGGTTCCCCGGGCGGCGCCGCCTCCGCGCGCCCCTGGGGCGCGGTGGCGCCGCCGGGACGGGGGCCGTGTTCTTGAGGGTTCTTGAGTAGCCGATGTGCCGTGAGAAACGACGCCGTGTTCCTTGAGAGAAGCTGTGTTCCTTGAGAGACGCCGTGTGCCTTGGGAAACGACGGAGCCCGCACCGCTTGCGCGGTGCGGGCTCTGCCTGAAGCCTTTGAGGTCAAACCAGGTCAGATGACCTGAACCTGGTCGGCCTGCGGGCCCTTCTGGCCCTGCGTGGTGACGAAGCTGACACGCTGGTTCTCCTCCAGGCTGCGGTAGCCGCCGGAGTTGATAGCCGAGTAGTGCACGAAGACATCGGCGGTGCCGTCATCCGGTGCGATGAATCCGAAGCCCTTTTCGGCGTTGAACCACTTAACGGTGCCCTCAGACAAAACTACTTCTCCTCATTGGGAGCCTCACCGAACCACCAGGTCGGCGGCACGGGGCTGCGTTGCGGACCCTACCATGCACCCGCGGAAACCATCCGGAGAAACTGTGTAACGTCCGCTGTCGGCGGACTTCTCATAAGCACTTGAGATGATAAGGCTAAGCTGAGAACTACGACTGCAACCAGGCAATGGTATCCGACGCCTCCGCGATGCGCAAGTCACAGGTTGGGCGCGAAGAACCGCTCGCGCTCCTCCTCGGGGAGGTGGTCGACGAAGAGGGTGCCGTCGAGATGGTCGGCCTCGTGCTGCAGGACGCGGGCGAGCATGCCCAGGGCCCGGACGGTGGCGGGCTTGCCGAACATGTCGCGACCACGCGCGGTGACCATGTAGGAGCGTTCCAGCGGCCACCAGCGGCCGGGCGCCGACAGGCAGGCCTCGTCGGCCACGATCTTCCGCTCGGACAGCTCCAGGCGCGGGTTGACCAGGTGGCCGGACTTGCCGTCCAGCTCGTAGACGACGACCCTAAGGGGGACGCCGATCTGCGGGGCGGCCAGTCCCGCGCGGCCCGCGCCGGCCCGCATCGTGGCCTGGAGCGACTTGACCAGGGCGCGCAGCGCGCGGTCGAAGGTGGTCACCGGCTCGGACACCGTGCGGAGCACGGGATCGGTGAACGGTCGGATCGGCTGGACGGCCACGCGCACTCCCCGAAGCGAACGAATTGGCACGGAGACGATTCCCTTTGTCGCGCCGACTCAACCGTTACCCGGGCCCCTTCGAGTTTCCGGAATGTTGCCGCTGTGCGACGTGTGCATTGCGTATTTCCAAGGTTAGTCACACGTAACCGGCGCACCATCACAGATAGTAAATGTGCGTAATGCCGTCCTCTTAGATTTCGGGATCGAAGCCCCCCGAAACCGCAGGAGGAAAGAACGATGGCCAAGCCCTGGATCAGCGACTGGCGGCCCGACGATCCCGACTTCTGGCAGGGGCGGGGCAGGAAGGTGGCCCGCAGGAACCTGGTCTTCTCCATCTTCGCCGAGCACCTCGGGTTCACGCTGTGGACCGTGTGGAGCATCGTGGCCGTGCAACTCGGCTCCTACGAGTTCTCCACCGACCAGCTCTTCTGGATCGTCGCCCTGCCCAACCTGGTCGGCTCGGCGCTGCGCGTCCCGTACACCTTCGCCCCGGCCAGGTTTGGCGGCCGGAACTTCACCGTGGTCAGCGCGCTGCTCCTGCTCGTGCCCGCGGCGCTGCTCGCCGTCGCGGTCGGCGACCCGGCCACCCCGTACTGGGTGTTCCTGGTCATCGCGGCCACGGCGGGACTCGGCGGCGGCAACTTCGCCTCCAGCATGGCCAACATCACCTACTTCTACCCCCAGGACAGGCAGGGGTCGGCGCTCGGGCTCAACGCGGCGGGTGGCAACATCGGGGTGAGCTCGGTGCAGCTCGTCATGCCCCTGGTGATCGGGGCGTTCGGCCTGGCCGCCGCCGGGCTGTTCTGGATCCCGTTCATCCTGGCCGCCGCGATCGGCGCCTACTTCTTCATGGACAACCTGACCTCCGCCAAGGCGAGCCCCGCCGACCAGCTGAAGGTCGCGGGCCGGGCCCAGACCTGGATCATGTCGGTCCTGTACATCGGTACCTTCGGCTCCTTCATCGGCTACTCCACCGCGTTCCCGCTGCTCATCAAGAGCCAGTTCCCCGAGCGGGCCTCCCTGGTGGCGCTGGCCTTCATCGGCCCGCTGCTCGGCTCGCTGATCCGCCCGGCCGGGGGCTGGCTGTCGGACCGGCTCGGCGGGGCGCGGGTGACGCTCGTCAACTTCGCCGCGATGGCGGGCGCGGCGGCGCTGGTCTGGCAGGGCCTGTCCCAGCACGCCTTCGCGCTGTTCTTCTGCGCCTACATGCTCCTGGTCGCCACCACCGGCATCGGCAACGGCTCCACCTACCGGATGATCCCGGCGATCTTCCGGGCGAAGGCCGTGGCGGGCATCGCTCCCGGTACGGACGCCCACGAGGCCGCCGTGGCCGTCGGGAAGCGGGACGCCTCCGCCGCGATCGGGATCATCTCCGCGATCGGCGCCTTCGGCGGGTTCTTCATCAACCGGGGATTCGGCAGCTCCATCGCCGGGACCGGGGGAGCGGGCGCCGCGCTGGCCTCCTTCGCCGCCTTCTACATCGTGTGCGCGGTCATCACCTGGGCCTGCTACCTGCGTACCGCGGGATCGGTGCCGAGCCTGGCGGCGGCACGCGTGTGACCCCGGCCGCACCGGGCGCCCGTTTCGCTCACATCCGGCACCGGCCCCGCAGACGGACAACTCACATCCGCCTCATCGCGAATGTGAACGCGGTTAGCGGCTTGTAGCACATCGGTAACAGGGGAGACCTCGCGGTGAAACCGCCTGAAAGCACCATCGGATCCATGCCGGTCTCACTTCCCCCCCAGACGCCTGTGAAGGCTGGGGCGGATCGGACGAGAAGGGAAACGCCCCCCATGTCACGGCTCGTCGTGGTAGGACACGGACCGACATCGCACCGGCTGGTCGAGGCCCTCGTCGCCAAGGGCTTCGCGGGAAGCGTCACGGTGCTGGGGGAGGAGCCCCGGCCGGCGTACGACCGGGTGGCGCTCACCTCCTACCTGACGGGCAGGAGCGTCGAGGACCTCACCTACCCGACGCCGGACGGGGTCGTGCTGCGGCTGTCGTCCAGGGTCGTGGACATCGACAGGGAGGCGCGCGAGGTCGTCACCGCCGACGGCCACCGCGAGCCGTACGACGTGCTGGTGCTGGCCACCGGCTCCAGCCCGTTCGTGCCGCCGGTGCCGGGCAGGGAGCTGGACGGCTGCTTCGTCTACCGCACGATCGACGACCTCGACGCGATCAGGGAGGCCGCCTCGGGCGCCACGAGCGGCGTCGTGATCGGCGGCGGGCTGCTGGGGCTGGAGGCCGCCGACGCGCTGCGCGGCCTGGGCCTGGCGACGCACGTCGTGGAGATGGGCGGCTGGCTCATGCCCCGCCAGGTCGACGAGGGCGGCGGCGCCGTCCTGCGCGGCCACGTGGAGGCGCTCGGCCTGAGCGTGCACACCGAGGCGGGGGCCAGGGAGATCGTCGCGGGCCCCGACGGGCGGGTGGCGGGCCTGGTCAAGCCGGACGGCGAGACCGTCGAGGCGCAGATCGTGGTCTTCTCCGCGGGCGTGCGGCCCCGCGACGAGCTGGCCAGGCGGGCGGGGCTGGAGGTCGGCGGGCGGGGCGGGATCGCCGTGGACGACGGGATGCGCACCGGTGACCCGGCGATCTACGCGGTCGGCGAGTGCGCCCTGCACGAGGGGATGGTCTACGGGCTGGTGGGGCCGTGCCTCACGATGGCCGAGGTCGCCGCCGACCGCATCCTCGGCGGCGAGGCGGTCTTCACCCGCGCGGACCTGTCGACCAAGCTGAAACTGCTCGGCGTGGAGGTCGCCCAGTTCGGCGCGATGGAGGGCGCGCTGGACGTGACCTTCATGGACCCGGTGGGCGGCGTCTACCAGAGGCTGTTCGTCAGCGACGACGCCCGCACCCTGCTCGGCGGGATCTGCGTCGGCGACGCCACCCCGTACAACACCCTCAAGCCCTTCGTCGGCCGCGACCTGCCGGGGTCGCCGGGCGAGTTGCTGTTCACCGGCGGGCCGGTGAGCGCCGAGCTCCCCGACGACGCGCAGATCTGCTCCTGCAACAACGTCACCAAGGGCCAGGTGTGCGCGGCCATCGCCGAGCACGGCCTCACCGACGTCCCCGGCGTCAAGGCGTGCACCCGCGCGGGAACCACCTGCGGCAGCTGCGTCCCGACGCTCAAGCAGGTCCTCGTCTCCTCGGGCGTCGAGGTGTCCAAGGCCCTGTGCGAGCACTTCGCGTACAGCAGGGCGGAACTGTTCGACATCGTCCGGGTACGCGGCATCACGACGTTCTCGAACCTCATCGCCGAGCACGGCACCGGGCGCGGCTGCGACGTGTGCAAGCCCGTCGTCGCCTCGATCCTCGCCTCGCTCGGCAACGGCCACATCCTCGACGGCGAGCAGGCCGCGCTGCAGGACACCAACGACCACTTCCTGGCCAACATCCAGCGCAACGGCACCTACTCGGTGGTGCCGCGCATCCCCGGCGGGGAGATCACCCCGGACGGCCTCATCGTGATAGGCGAGGTGGCCCGCGACTTCGGCCTCTACACCAAGATCACCGGCGGGCAGCGGATCGACCTGTTCGGGGCCCGGGTCGAGCAGCTCCCGCTGATCTGGAGGCGCCTGGTGGACGCGGGCTTCGAGTCCGGGCACGCGTACGGCAAGGCATTGCGCACGGTGAAGTCCTGCGTGGGCTCGACCTGGTGCCGGTACGGCGTGCAGGACGCCGTCGGCCTCGCCATCGCGCTGGAGCTGCGCTACCGGGGCCTGCGCTCGCCGCACAAGCTGAAGTCGGCCGTCTCCGGCTGCGCCCGCGAGTGCGCCGAGGCCCGGGGCAAGGACTTCGGCGTCATCGCCACCGAGAAGGGCTGGAACCTCTACGTGGGCGGCAACGGCGGCTTCACCCCGCGCCACGCCGACCTGTTCGCCTCCGACCTGGCCACCGAGGAGCTGGTCCGCGTCATCGACCGGTTCCTGATGTTCTACGTCCGCACCGCCGACCGCCTGCAGCGCACCTCGGCCTGGCTGGAGGCCCAGGGCCTGGCCTACGTCAGGGAGGTCGTCCTGGACGACTCCCTGGGGATCTGCGCCGACCTGGAGGCCCAGATGGAGCGGCACGTGGCCGGTTACGCCGACGAGTGGCGGGCCGCGATCGACGACCCGGAGAAGCTGCGGCGGTTCGTCTCCTTCGTCAACGCCCCCGGGACCCCGGACCCGTCGATCGCCTTCGAGCCCGAGCGCGACCAGATGAGACCGGTCCTGATCCCGCTGGAGGTGGTCCGTTCCTGACCCGGACCGCCCGAACCCCGAGGACCCGAAGCGAGGAGGCCCGCACCGATGACCGCCCTGAGAGAGGACCTGGAGACGACCGCCTGGACGGCGGTCTGCTCCTACACCGACCTGCAGCCCGAGCGCGGAGCGTGCGCGCTCGTCGGCGGCAGGCAGATCGCGCTGTTCCGCGCCTTCGACGGCTCCCTGTTCGCGATCGGCAACCGCGATCCGTTCAGCGGCGCCCACGTCCTGTCCCGGGGGATCGTGGGCACCAGGGCGGGCGAGCCCGTGGTGGCCTCCCCGATGCACAAGCAGGTCTTCTCCCTCGCGACGGGGGTGTGCCTGGACGACCCCGCGGTGGCCGTGCCGACCTATCCGATCCGCGTCACCGGCGGAACGGTGGAGGTGGACCCCGGATGAGCACGGACGGGCACGGGGTGAGGCCGCGGGCGGCCGGATACCGAGGAAACATCGAGCGAGAAGTGGTGAACGACAGATGAGCATCGCCGTTCTGGACAGTCCCATCGGCTCTCCCGAGACCGCGCCCGACGCGCTGGCCGGGTTCACGATCGGGGTCACCGCCACCCGGCGGCGCGAGGAGTTCTGCGCGCTGCTGGAACGCAGGGGCGCGAGAGTGGTACGCGCCCCGGCCATCCGGCTGGTGCCCCTGGCCGAGGACGCCGACCTGCTGGCCGCGACCCGCGCCAGCCTGTCCGCCCCGGTCGACGACGTGGTGGTCACCACCGGTGTCGGCTTCCGCGGCTGGATGGCCGCCGCCGAGGGCTGGGGGCTCTCCGGCGACCTCTCCGAGCACCTGACAGCGGCCCGGCTGCTGACCCGCGGGCCCAAGGCGCGCGGCGCGGTCAGGGCGGCCGGCCTGACCGACCACTGGACCCCGCCCACGGAGTCGTGCGAGGAGGTGAAGCAGCACCTGCTCGCCCAGGACCTGCGCGGGCGCCGCATCGCCGTGCAGCTGCACGGGGAGCCGCTGACCGGTTTCGTGGCCGCGCTGCGCGAGGCGGGCGCGGAGGTCATCGAGGTGCCGGTCTACCGGTGGCTGCCCTACCGCGACGTGTCGCCGCTGCGGCGCCTGGTCAGCCAGGCGATCTCCGGCGGGGTGGACGCGGTGGCCTTCACCAGCGCCCCGGCCGTGCTGGCCATGCTCAACTCCGCCCGCGCGGACGGCCTGGAGGACGCGCTGGTCGCGGCCTTCGCCGGGCCGGTCGTCGCCGCCTGCGTGGGACCGGTCACCGCGGGCCCGCTGGAGGCGCGCGGGGTGCCCACCGTGCAGCCCGAGCGCTCCCGCCTGGGCACGCTGGCCCGTACCCTCGCCAGGCACCTGCCCGAGCACAGCGTCACCCGCCTGGTCGCGGGCGGCCACCAGCTGGAGATCCGCGGCCACGCCGTCGCGGTGGACGGCGAGCTGAAGCCGCTGCCGCCCGCGCCGATGGCGGTCCTCAAGCGCCTGGCCGACAAGCCCGGACACGTGGTGGCCCGCTCCGACCTGCGGACCGTGCTCCCCGGCGGCCCGTCGCGCGACTCGGCCGAGCACGCGGTCGAGATGGCCATCACCCGCCTGCGCCGCGCCCTCGGTCCCGCCGGGATCGTCGAGACGGTCGTCAAGCGCGGCTACCGCCTGGCCTGCGACCGGGGCGAAGGCCTGTGACGACACTGGTCCTGGCCGGGCACGGGACACGGAGCGCGAGAGGCGAGGAGACCCTGGCCGGACTGCGGGACCTGGTGCGCAGGGGCCGCCGGGGGACGCGGGTGGAGCAGGCGTTCCTGGAGATCAGCTCGCCGTCGCTGGCCGACATGCTTCCCTGCCTGCCAGGCCCCGTGGTGGTGGTCCCGCTGCTGCTGGCGGGCGGCTACCACGTCCACATCGACCTGCCCTCCGTGGTCGCCTCGGCGCGGCCGGACGCCGTGGTGGCGGCCCCGCTGGGACCGCACCCGCTGCTCACCGCCGTCCTCGCCAGGCGGCTCTCCGCCGCGGGGCTGCGGGGGGCCGACTCGGTGATCCTGGGCGCGGCGGGGTCGTCCGACCCGGCCGCGCTGGCCGACGTGCGGGCGGCGGCCCGGCTGCTGTCGGTACGGCTGTCGCGCCCGGTCACCGCGGCCTTCGCCGCGACGGGCACCCCGTCGGTCGGCGAGGCCCTGGAACGGCTGCGCTCGGGACCCGCGCCGCGGATCGCGCTCGCCTCCTACCTCCTCGCCCCCGGCTTCTTCCAGGACCGCCTGGAGGCGTCGGGAGCCGACCTGGTCGCCGCTCCCCTGGGGGTGGACGCCGACCTGGCCGCGCTGGTGTGGGCCCGGTTCGACCAGGCCCGCCTGGCGTCGATGGCGGCAGGCCTCGACCTGGGCGCCCGGCCCTCGGGGGTCAGGACACCGGCGTGACCCACCCGGTGCCGGCGGCCGGCGATCGCGGGGGGCGATCGGGGCTCGCCGGGGCTTGAGCGCTGGGGGCGCTCAGGCTCGCCGGGGCTCGATCGTGAGGGCGCTCAGGCTCACGGGGCTCGACGGCGGGGAGATCAGGCCCGCGGGGGCTCCAGTCTCAGCTCCCGGACGATCTCCTCGGCCACCTCGTCCCGCGACGGCAGGGAGTCGCCGGCGCCGAGAAGCGTCTCGTAGTAGGCGTGGCTGAAGCACCCGGCGAGCAGCAGCCGGGCGCTGGCGACCGGGACGACCTCGGGGGAGACGCGCCCCGCCCGCTGCTCGGCCGCCAGGTACGCGGTGAGCGGGACGATCTCCGACATCGGCCCGATGTCGCTGTCGCGCATCGCCTCGCGGAAGTGGACGGTGACCGAGGGGGAGGTGAAGGCGGGCAGCGCCGCCGACTGGACCTCGCAGTAGTAGTCGATGCCCGCCCGCGCGATGGGCAGCAGGTTCTCGCTCACCCGGCCCTTGCCGACCAGGTACATCAGGTCGTCGAGGATGCGCAGCCAGACCGGGAGCCGGTCCTGCAGCAGGGCGAGGAACATGTCGACGGCGTGCCCGGACGCGGTGCCTCGCGAGCGCGGGCGCGCGGCGTCGTCGGCCTCCTCGCGCTTCATGAACGCGGCCAGCTCCAGGACGCGGCGCCGCGCGTCCTGGGCGTTCCGCTGCGGGTCGGCGGGCCGCTGGGGCCGGTCGATCTGGTACGGGTCGATATAGGGAGTCGCCATGGTCGCCCTAACGTGCGCAGTCACATGGACAGATGGTCGTGACGGTGATGCGTCGTTCACCGGTGTCCGCGGGGCCGTGTCTTCCTGGCCGTGGAGTCGCCGACGTCCGATTTTCCGGCCGCCGACGTCCGGTTTTCCGCTCGGCCCGCCTCCGGAGAGGCGGGACGTGCCCGATCCGTGCCTGTCGACCCGGGCCCGACCCCAGGCTCGACCTGGATTCAACCTAGGCGAAAAAGAGCGCGCGGTGGTAACCGTACGCCGTGAGTTCAGCCGTCGGAGTCACGGTCGCGGCGGCGCAGATAGCGCTCGAACTCGGCGGCGATGGCGTCGCCGCTCGCCTCGGGCAGCTCGGCGGCGTCCTTGCGCTCCTCAAGCTCCTTGACGTACTCGGCGACCTCGCTGTCCTGGGAGGCGAGCTCGTCGACGCCGTGCTCCCAGGCCCGGGACTCCTCGGCCAGCTCGCCCAGCGGCATCGGGATGTCGAGCAGGTCCTCCATCCGGCTGAGCAGCGCCATGGTGGCCTTCGGGTTGGGCGGCTGGGCGACGTAGTGCGGCACCGAGGCCCACAGCGACACGGCGTGCAGCCCGGCGGCGCCCAGGGAGTGCTGCAGGACGCCGACGATGCCGGTCGGCCCCTCGTAGCGGCTCAGCTCCAGGTTGATCGCCCTGGCCAGGCCCTCGTCGGTCGCCGACCCCACGATCGGCACCGGGCGGGTGTGCGGCGAGTCGTTGAGCAGCGCGCCGAGCAGGACCGCCAGCTCGACCCCCAGCTCGCGGCAGACCAGCACGATCTCCTCGCAGAACGCGCGCCAGCGCATGTTGGGCTCGATGCCGCGCAGCAGCACCACGTCGCGGTCGACGCCCGGGGGCCTGGCCACCGACAGCTTGGTGGTCGGCCAGGTGATGGAGCGCGTCAGCCCCTCGCCCATCTCGACGATCGGGCGGGTCACCTGGAAGTCGTAGTATTCCTCCGGGTCGAGGGAGACCAGCGGGGTCGCCTTCCACTCCTCCTCAAGGTGCGCGATCACTCCGCTCGAGGCCTCACCCGCGTCGTTCCACCCCTCGAACGCGGCGATCATCACCGGGTCGACGAGCTCGGGCAGGCCTTCGATCTCGATCACGCGCCCCCTCCTTCTCACCTCACGTCCTATCCGGCTAAGCCTATGCGGTGAGGGGCCCTTCACGTCACCTTCCCGACATGGTGCGGGCGATCGGGACGTCGCGGCCCGCGAGCCGTCACCCGCCCGGCGGCGCCGGGCCCCGCGACCCGCCCGCCGGGCGGGGGGAGGCCGTGGTCGCCGAGGTCGTCGCCGGTGACGGGGGCGCCCGGATGGGTCCCAGTACTCTTGTTCCCATGACAAGCACTCCGTCTTTCCGCGAAGTCCTGGCCGAGCGGGTGATGGTCGCCGACGGGGCGATGGGGACGATGCTTCAGGCCCACGACGTCACCATGGACGACTTCCAGGACCATGAGGGCTGCAACGAAGTGCTCAACGTCACCCGTCCCGACATCGTCCGGGCCGTGCACGAGGCCTATTTCGAGGTGGGGGTCGACTGCGTCGAGACGAATACCTTCGGCGCCAACCTTTCAGCTCTTGGCGAATACGACATATCCGAACGTGTCTTCGAGTATTCCGAGGCCGGTGCCCGCGTCGCCCGTGAGGCCGCCGACGCCTGGTCCACCACCGACCGGCCGCGCTTCGTGCTCGGCTCCATCGGCCCCGGCACCAAGCTCCCCACCCTCGGGCACAAGCCGTACGCCGAGCTGCGCGACGCCTATTACGACAACGCCGCGGGCCTGGTGAGCGGTGGCGCCGACGCGCTGATCGTCGAGACCTCCCAGGACCTGCTCCAGGTCAAGGCGGCGGTGATCGGCGCCCGCCGGGCCATCGCCGACTCCGGCCGTGACGTGCCGGTCATCGCCCAGGTGACCATCGAGACCAACGGCGCGATGCTGCTGGGCTCGGAGATCGGCGCGGCCCTGACCGCGATCGAGCCGCTCGGCGTCGACGTGATCGGCCTCAACTGCGCGACCGGCCCCGCCGAGATGAGCGAGCACCTGCGCTACCTGGCCCGCCACGCCCGGGTCCGCCTGTCGTGCATGCCCAACGCCGGGCTTCCCGTGCTCACCTCCGACGGCGCCTACTACCCGCTGAGCCCCGGGGAGCTGGCCTCGGCGCACGAGAACTTCACCCGCGACTACGGGCTTTCCCTGGTCGGCGGCTGCTGCGGCACCACCCCCGAGCACCTGCGCCAGGTCGTCGAGCGGGTCCGGGGCAGGGAGACGGCCCCGCGCCGCCCCCGCCCCGAGGCCGGCGCCTCCTCCCTTTACCAGAGCGTCCCCTTCCGCCAGGACATCTCGTACATGGCCATCGGCGAGCGCACCAACGCCGTCGGCTCCAAGGTGTTCCGCGAGGCGATGCTCGCCCAGGACTGGGAGGAGTGCGTGGAGATCGCGCGGGGGCAGGCCCGCGACGGCGCGCACATGCTCGACCTCTGCGTCGACTACGTGGGCCGCGACGGCGTGGCCGACATGAGGGAGCTGGCGTTCCGCTTCGCCACCGCCTCCACGCTGCCGGTCGTCCTCGACTCCACCGAGCCCGCCGTCCTGGAGGCCGGGCTGCAGATGCTCGGCGGGCGCGCGGTCGTCAACTCGGTCAACTACGAGGAGGGCGACGGCCCCGAGACGCGCTTCCACAGGAACATGACCCTGGTCCGCGAGTACGGCGCCGCCGTGGTGGCCCTCACCATCGACGAGCGGGGCCAGGCCCGCACCGCCGACCTGAAGGTCCAGATCGCGGCACGCCTCGTCGAGGACCTGACGGCCAACTGGGGGATGAGGGTCGAGGACATCCTCGTCGACATGCTCACCTTCCCCATCGCCACCGGCCAGGAGGAGACCCGGCGCGACGCGCTGGAGACGATCGAGGCGATCAAGGAGATCAAGCGGCTGCACCCCGGCGTGCAGACGGTCCTGGGCCTGTCGAACGTGTCGTTCGGCCTCAACCCGGCGGCCCGCATCGTGCTCAACTCGGTCTTCCTCAACGAGTGCGTCAACGCCGGCCTCGACGCGGCGATCGCGCACGCCTCCAAGATCCTGCCGATGGCGCGCATCCCCGAGGAGCAGCGCGAGGTCGCCCTGGACATGGTCTACGACCGGCGCAGGGAGGGCTACGACCCGCTGCGGCGGTTCATGGAGCTGTTCGAGGGCGTCGACGCCGCCGCGCTCAAGGAGAGCAAGGCCGAGGAGCTCGCCGCGCTGCCGCTGTGGGAGCGGCTCAAGCGCCGCATCGTCGACGGCGAGCGCAAGGGCCTGGAGGCCGACCTCGACGAGGGCCTCGCCCGGCGCCCCGCCCTGGAGATCGTCAACGACGTGCTGCTCGACGGCATGAAGACCGTCGGCGAGCTGTTCGGCTCCGGCCAGATGCAGCTGCCGTTCGTGCTCCAGTCGGCCGAGGTGATGAAGACCTCGGTCGCCTACCTGGAGCCGCACATGGAGCGGGTCGAGGGCGAGATCAAGGGCCGCATCGTGCTCGCCACCGTCAAGGGCGACGTGCACGACATCGGCAAGAACCTGGTCGACATCATCCTCTCCAACAACGGCTACGAGGTCGTCAACCTCGGCATCAAGCAGCCGGTGTCGGTCATCCTGGAGGCCGCCGAGGAGAAGGGGGCCGACGTCATCGGCATGTCCGGGCTGCTGGTGAAGTCCACGGTCATCATGAAGGAGAACCTGGAGGAGATGAACTCCCGGGGCATCTCCGACAGGTTCCCCGTGCTGCTCGGCGGGGCCGCGCTGACCCGCGCCTATGTCGAGCAGGACCTCGCGGAGCTCTTCCAGGGCGAGGTCCGCTACGCCCGCGACGCCTTCGAGGGGCTGCGCCTGATGGATGCCTTCATGGCGGTCAAGCGCGGGGAGAGGGGCGCGAGCCTGCCGCCGCTGCGCGAGCGCCGGGTCAGGGGCGGCGCCACGCTGGTCAGGACCCCGGTGGAGGAGCTGCCCGCCCGCTCCGACGTGGCCACCGGCAACCCGGTGCCGGCCGCGCCCTTCCTCGGCGAGCGCGTCGTCAAGGGCGTGCCGCTCGCCGAGTACGCCGCGTTCCTGGACGAGCGGGCGACGTTCATGGGCCAGTGGGGCCTCAAGGCCGCGCGCGGCGGCGACGGGCCCTCGTACGAGGAGCTGGTCGAGACCGAGGGCCGTCCGCGCCTGCGGATGTGGCTGGAGCGGATGCAGACCGACGGGCTGCTGGAGGCGGCGGTCGTCTACGGCTACTTCCCGTGCGTCAGCGACGGCGACTCGCTGATCATCCTGGACGAGGGGGGGAACGAGCGCACCCGCTTCACCTTCCCGCGCCAGCGGCGCGACCGGCACCTGTGCCTGTCCGACTTCTTCAGGTCCAAGGACTCCGGCGAGGTCGACGTCGTCGCCCTCCAGGTCGCGACGATGGGCAACCGGGTCTCCGAGGCCGCGAACGAGCTGTTCGCCAAGGACGCCTACCGCGACTACCTGGAGCTGCACGGCCTGTCGGTGCAGCTGACCGAGGCCCTGGCCGAGTACTGGCACGCGCGCGTGCGCTCCGAGCTCGGCATCGGCGGCGACGAGTCCCTTGAGGACATGCTCAAGGTCGACGTCGCGGGCTGCCGTTACTCGTTCGGCTACCCCGCCTGCCCCAATCTGGAGGACCAGGTCCAGCTGATGGGGCTGCTCGATCCGGCGAGGATCGGCGTCGAGCTGTCGGAGGAGTTCCAGCTCCATCCCGAGCAGTCGACGTCCGCGCTGATCGTCCACCACCCCGAGGCCAACTACTTCAACGTATGACCGGCGTGTGACCGGTGTTCGATCGGCGTGTGACCGGCAGGGGGTTCAGCGGGAATGGAAGCGGTTCTCTTCGACATGGACGGGCTTCTCGTCGACAGCGAGAAGATCTGGTTTCAGGTCGAGACCGAGGTGATGGAACGGCTCGGCGGCGAGTGGGGGGAGGCCCACCAGGAGAATCTGGTGGGCGGCTCCATGCCCGCCACCGTGGCGTACATGCTCAAAGTCTCCGGCGGGGGCGCCACCCCGGCCGAGGTGGAGACCTGGATGCTGGAGGGCATGACCGCCAGGCTCGCGGGCGGGGTGGAGATGATGCCCGGCGCCGCCGAGCTGCTGGCGGAGGTACGCGGGCAGGGCCTGGCCACCGCGCTGGTCACCTCGTCGGTCCGGCCGATCGCCGAGGCGTGCCTGCGGAGCATCGGCGCGCACAACTTCGACCGCGTGGTCACCGGCGACGACGTCGCGAGGACCAAGCCCGACCCCGAGCCCTACCTGACGGCCGCCCGGCTGCTGGGCGTCGACCCGGCCCGCTGCGTCGCCCTGGAGGATTCACCGAATGGGGTGACGTCGGCCACCGCCGCGGGCTGCCGGGTGGTGGCGGTGCCGAGCGTGCTGCCGATCACCGCCGCGCCCGGCCGCCTCGTCGTCGGCTCGCTGCTGGAGGTCGACGTGGCGATCCTGCGCTCGCTGTCCTCGGGCGAGCTGTTCTCAGGCGAGTCGGTCTCCGGTGAGCCGTCCTCGGGCGAGCTGTCCTCCGGTGAGCGGTCTTCCGATGGGCCGTCCTCCGGTGGACTGTCCGGGGTCGGGGATCGCCCCT
Organism: Streptosporangium heterodermiicola; assembly: GCF_051390675.1. Taxonomy (NCBI): domain Bacteria; kingdom Bacillati; phylum Actinomycetota; class Actinomycetes; order Streptosporangiales; family Streptosporangiaceae; genus Streptosporangium; species Streptosporangium heterodermiicola. The sequence goes on along the minus strand of NZ_JBPJSR010000007.1, from coordinate 229,491 downwards.
GATCTTTCCCGCGAACCGGCCCGTATCCCCTAAGGGGTGATCCCTCCTCAGGAAGGAGGGCCCGTCCCGGTTCGACGTGCCAGGATGGAGATCGGGTAAGCCGATACGAGGGGCGGTCCGCTATGTCGTTCGAACAGATCGCGTGGTTGCCGATCTGCGCAGGGGTCACCGGCGTGGGGCTGGTGCTGAGTGTCCTGGTGATGCGGCGCCGGGGCGCCGCGGCGGGGTTGCGCGCCGCGGCCTGGTCGCTGCTGCCCGTCGCCGCGGTCCTGACCGGCGCGCAGTCGACCCTGTGGCAGATCGGCACGGCGGTCGTCACCTTCGTCGCCAACCTGGTGCTCAACCCCACGGTGTGGGCGGGGGTGGGGGTGGCCGGGCTCTCCGCGCTGCTCTTCCTGGTCTCCGGCTTCCTGCGCGGCCGCCGCCTCAGGGCCGCCGCGTCCGGGACCTCACCGGCGGCGCCCACCGTGAGCGCCCCGGCCGCCGCGGGGCAGCGCAGGGCCGTGACTCCGGGGACCCCGGGAATCCCGGGCACCCCCGGGGCGACCGCCGTCACGCAGCCGCTGCCCAAGCGCACGCCCGCGCCCTCGCCCGTCTCCCGGGCCGCCGGATCCCGGCCCGCGGCCAAGCCGGCCGCCGACGACGACTTCTCCGATATCGAGGACATCCTGAAGCGTCGCGGGATCGGGTGACGTTGGGTAATCGCGTCGTTTCCGTGTCACGAATCCGAGACATAAGCGGAACGGCTTCCGGACATTACCTTCAAGATCAAAACGAATGAATTTCGCGTGAATCACAGTTGAGCCACATAGCGCCTCAGAGGACTGGTCAGCGCAGTTCAGCCCATAGATTCTGCGCACGGGACCACTAATAACGGCCCGTAGACTTACGGCGCGCTGCCCCGACCCGGGGGACGCGTTGACGGACAACGTCGTCTGGGATCCAGGGGGCCACTGTATGACCGCACCGCTCGACGTCCCCGGCACGGCCATGGAGGCCCAGCCGGAGGCTGTTCTCGAAGGGGTGGGCGGAAAAGCCATCGAGGGCCGGTCTCTCGGCCAGATCGCCTGGCTGCGCCTGAAGCGCGATAAGGCGGCGATTATCGGCGCTTTCGTCGTGGTCTTCCTGACGCTGATCGCGATCTTCGCGGAACGTCCCTTCGGCGGGATCATCGCGCTGTTCGGCGACTCCCCGAACATTCCCAACAACGACCTCATCGACCCCATGACGAGCGCCCCGATAGGCGCCTGGGGCGGGATCAGCCTGGAGCACCCGCTCGGCCTGGAGCCGGTCAACGGCCGCGACATCTTCGCCCGGATCCTGTCGGGCGCCCAGATCTCGCTGCTGGTCGCCTTCCTGGCCACGCTGCTGTCGGTCGTGCTCGGCTCCCTGCTGGGCGTGCTCGCCGGTTTCTTCGGCGGCTGGGTCGACACCCTCATCAGCCGGGCGATGGACATCTTCCTCGCCTTCCCCCTGCTGCTGTTCGCGATCGCCATCGTCGGCGCCGTCCCCGACCAGGCCCTCGGGCTGAAGGGCAACGGCCTGCGGATCGCGGTGATCGTGTTCATCATCGGCTTCTTCAACTGGCCGTACATCGCGCGCATCGTGCGCGGCCAGACCCTGTCGCTGCGCGAGCGCGAGTTCGTCGACGCGGCCCGCTCCCTGGGGGCGGGCAACAGCTACATCATCTTCCGCGAGATGTTCCCCAACCTCGTGGCGCCGATCCTCGTCTACGCGACCCTGCTGATCCCCACGAACATCCTGTTCGAGGCGGCTCTGTCGTTCCTCGGCGTCGGCGTGAACGAACCCCAGGCCTCCTGGGGCGGCATGCTCACCAGGGCGGTCGACTACTACCAGACCGCCCCGCACTTCATGATCGTCCCGGGCCTAGCGATCTTCATCACCGTTATGGCGTTCAACCTGTTGGGCGACGGGCTCCGGGACGCCCTCGACCCGCGAGCCCGGTAGCGAACAAGCGACCGTCCTCTATATCACCGTCACTCATGACAAGGGGTATACCACCACGATGAGGAAGATCAACGTACTGGCGCTCGCCGCGCTGGGTACCGCGCTGTCCATGGGACTGGCCGCCTGTGGCGGAACAGCCGGTGGCGGTGGCAACACGTCCTCAGGAAGCCAGGGGACCGGTGCCGCGGCATCCGCGGCCAAGTACAACGACGGCTACACCAAGGTCGTCAACGCCGCGGACACCAAGGGCGGGACCCTCAAGTTCGCCTACTCCGACGAGCCCGACTCGATGGACCCGGGCAACACGTACTACGCCTGGAACTGGAACTTCACGCGTCTGTACGCCCGCCCGCTGATGACCTACGCCGCCGAGCCCGGCGACGCCGGCCTGAAGCTGGTCCCGGACCTGGCCGAGGGCCCCGGCGAGATGGCCGCGGACGGCAAGTCCTGGACGTACAAGATCAAGAAGGGCATCAAGTACGACGACGGCACCGAGGTCAAGGCCGCGGACGTCAAGTACGCCATCGCCCGGAGCAACTTCACCGAGGAGCTCACCGACGGTCCGAAGTACTTCGCGGAGTACCTCGACGCCGGTGACTACAAGGGTCCCTACAAGGACAAGAACCTCGACGACTTCAAGGGCATCGAGACCCCCGACGACTACACCGTCGTCTTCAAGCTGAAGGCGCCGTTCGCGGAGTTCGACTTCCTGGTCGCCAACCCGCAGTCCGCCCCGGTGCCGCAGGCCAAGGACACCGGCCTCGACTACGAGAAGACCGTCGCCTCGACCGGCCCCTACAAGATCGAGAAGTACGAGATCGGCAAGCAGTTCAACCTCGTCAAGAACGAGAACTGGGACCCGGCCACCGACACCACCCGCAAGCAGCTGCCCGACCGCATCGAGGTCCAGCTGAAGCAGAACGCCGAGGACATCGACAAGCGCCTCATCAGCGGCCAGGTCCACGTCGACCTCGGCGGCACCGGCGTGCAGCCGGCGGCCCGCGCCCAGATCGTCGCGGACGCCAAGCTGAAGGACTCCACGGACAACCCCTTCACGCCGTTCAACCGCTACGCGATGATGTCGACCGCGGTGAAGCCGTTCGACAACATCGACTGCCGCAAGGCCGTGCAGTACGCCACCGACAAGACCGCCACCCAGGCTCCCTGGGGCGGCCCGCTCGGCGGCGAGATCGGCACCACCGCGATGACCCCGACCACGGTCGGCTACAAGCAGTTCGACCTGTACCCCAACGGCGCCGACCACAAGGGCGACCTGAACAAGGCCAAGGAGCACCTGGCGGCCTGCGGCCAGCCGAACGGCTTCGAGACCAGCATCGCGGTCCGCGGTGACCGCACCAAGGAGGTCCAGGTCGCCGAGGCGCTCCAGGCCTCCCTCGACCGGGTCGGCATCAAGGCCACCATCAAGAAGTACCCCTCGGGTGACTGGAGCGCGCAGTACGCCGGCAAGCCGGAGTTCGTGCACGCCAACAACCTGGGCATCATGATCGCCGGCTGGGGTTCCGACTGGCCGTCCGGCTTCGGCTTCCTGTCGCAGATCGTCGACGGTCGCTTCATCAAGGACTCCGGCAACTACAACATGATGGAGCTCAACGACAAGTCGGTGAACGACCTGCTCGACAAGGGCATCCAGACCACCGACGCCGCTGCCCGCAACGAGATCTGGGCCCAGGTCGACCAGAAGGTCATGGAGTCTGCCGCCTTCATGTCCTTCGTCTACGAGAAGACCCTCATCTTCCGTCCGTCGACCCTGACCAACGTGTACGTGCACCCCGCCTACGGCATGTACGACTACACGTGGCTCGGCGTCCAGCAGTAGCCCTCTAGTTAGCCAAAGGCAGGTGAAGGCCTGACAGTGCCCGGGAGCGACCCTCCCGGGCACTCCGGCCGAACGATCGTGGTCGCTTTCATCGTCCGCCGCGTGATCGCCGCCGTGCTGATGCTCGCCATCGTCAGCATGGCCACCTTCGCGATCTTCTTTCTCATCCCGCGTGCTCTGGGACAGACCCCCGAGGGCATGGCGTCGCGTTACGTCGGTCGAGACGCCACCCCCGAGGCGATCCAGGGCGCCGTGAAGCGGCTGCACCTGGACGATCCGCTCCTGGTGCAGTACGGCAGGTTCGCGCAGGGCATCGTCGCCGGCCAGGACTACTCGCTCGGCCCGCGCAAGGCCGACTGCCCGGCACCGTGCTTTGGCTTCTCCTTCAACAACAACCAGGCGGTCTGGCCGACGCTGCTCGACCGGCTCCCCGCGACGATCTCCCTCGCCCTGGGCGCGGCGATCACCTGGGTCGTCGCCGGCGTCAGCGTGGGCGTCATCTCCGCGCTGAGACGCGGCACCGCCATGGACAGGGCGGCGATGACGATCGCCCTGGCGGGGGTGTCGCTCCCCATCTACTTCACCGGCCTGGTGTCGCTGTCGCTGTTCGCGTACACGCTGGGGATCTTCCCCGGCGGCGGCAGCTACACGGCGTTCACCGAGAACCCGATCATGTGGTTCCAGTCGCTCGTCCTGCCGTGGATCACCCTGGCGTTCCTGTACGCCGCCCTGTACGCCCGGCTCACCCGGGCGGGCATGCTGGAGACCATGGGCGAGGACTACATCCGCACGGCCCGCGCGAAGGGTCTCAAGGAGCGGACGGTCGTGACCAAGCACGCGCTGCGGGCCACGCTGACCCCGATCCTCACCATCTTCGGCCTTGACCTCGGCCTGCTGCTGGGCGGCGCGGTGCTCACCGAGAGCACCTTCTCCATCCCCGGCATCGGCAAGCTGGTCATCGACGCGATCCGGGGCAACGACCTGCCCGTCGTCCTCGGCGTGACCCTGTTCGCGGCGATCTTCATCGTCGTGGCCAACCTCATCGTGGACGTCCTGTACGCGGTGGTCGACCCGAGGGTGAGGCTCTCATGACGACTCCCGCACCGGAGTCCTTCCTGGAACTGCGCGACCTGCGCATCCACTTCCCGACCGAGGACGGCCTGGTCAAGTCCGTCGACGGCCTGTCGTTCAGGCTCGACCGGGGCAAGACCCTGGGCATCGTGGGCGAGTCGGGCTCCGGCAAGAGCGTGACCAGCCTCGGCATCCTGGGCCTGCACAAGGGCGGGCGCGCCAAGATCTCCGGTGAGATCTGGCTCGACGGCGAGGAGCTCGTCGGCGCGAGCGCCGACCACGTGCGGACCCTGCGCGGCAAGAAGATGGCGATGATCTTCCAGGATCCGCTGTCCGCCATGCACCCGTACTACAGCGTGGGCGCCCAGATCATCGAGGCGTACCGGATCCACCACAAGGTCAGCAAGGCCGTCGCCCGCAAGCACGCGATCGACATGCTCGGCCGGGTGGGGATCCCGCAGCCCGACAAGCGGGTCGACGACTACCCCCACCACTTCTCCGGCGGCATGCGCCAGCGCGCGATGATCGCGATGGCGCTCTCCTGCGACCCCGAGCTGCTCATCGCCGACGAGCCCACCACGGCCCTCGACGTGACCGTCCAGGCGCAGATCCTCGACCTGATGCGCGACCTGCAGAGCGAGTTCAACTCCGCGCTGATCGTCATCACCCACGACCTCGGCGTGGTCGCCGAGCTGTCGGACGACATCCTGGTGATGTACGGCGGCAAGTGCGTCGAGTACGGCACGGCCGAGGACACCTTCTACCGGCCCGAGCACCCCTACACGTGGGGCCTGCTGGGATCGATGCCCCGCCTGGACCGCGAGCCCACCGAGCGGCTGCTCCCGATCAAGGGCTCCCCGCCCTCCCTGATCAACGTGCCGTCCGGCTGCGCCTTCAACCCCCGGTGCGCCTTCGCGGGCCGTACCGAGGGCAAGGCCACCTCGGAGGTGCCGCAGCTGCTGGAGACCGACGGCGGCCACCTGGTCCGCTGCCACATGCCCCGCGCGGAACGGCGGTCCATCTGGGAGAACGAGATCAAGCCGATGATGGAGAGCACGTGAGCGAGCGAGCGGACCGGCACAACACGCCCCGGGTTAGGGAGGACGCGTGACCTCGGTCGACGTCGTTGACGACAAGGGCGGCGCGGCCGAGCGGTCCCCCGCCGACGCGCTGCTGTCCGTGCAGGGCCTGCAGAAGCACTTCCCGGTGACCAAGGGCCTGCTGCGCAGGCAGGTCGGCGCGGTGAAGGCGGTCGACGGGATCACCTTCGACGTCCGCAAGGGCGAGACGCTCGGCCTGGTGGGCGAGTCGGGCTGCGGCAAGAGCACCACGGGACGGCTGATCACCCGCCTGCTTGAGCCCACCGGCGGCAAGGTCGTCTTCGAGGGCCACGACATCACCCACATGTCCCAGGCCAAGATCCGCCCGCTCCGCCGCGACATGCAGATGATCTTCCAGGACCCCTACTCGTCGCTCAACCCCCGGCACACGGTCGGCGCCATCGTCGGCGCCCCGTACCGCATCCAGGGGATCCAGACCGAGCAGGGCACCAAGAAGGCGGTCCAGGAGATCCTGGAGCTGGTCGGGCTCAACCCCGAGCACTACAACCGCTATCCGCACGAGTTCTCCGGCGGCCAGCGCCAGCGCATCGGCATCGCCCGCACGCTCGCCCTCAAGCCCAAGCTCATCATCGCCGACGAGCCGGTCTCCGCGCTGGACGTGTCGATCCAGGCCCAGGTGGTCAACCTCCTGGAGGACCTGCAGAACGAGCTCGACCTGACCTACGTCATCGTCGCGCACGACCTGTCGGTCATCCGGCACATCAGCGACCGGGTCGCGGTCATGTATCTCGGCAAGATCGTCGAGCTGGCCGACCGCAAGGACCTGTACGAGTCGCCCATGCACCCGTACACCACCGCGCTGATGTCCGCGGTGCCCGTCCCCGACCCGGCCCGGCGCAAGGACCGCGAGCGCATCCGCCTCCAGGGCGACGTGCCCAGCCCGCTCAACCCGCCGCCCGCCTGCCGGTTCCACACCCGGTGCTGGAAGGCCCAGGAGATCTGCAAGACGGTGGAGCCGCCGCTGGCGACGCTGGCCCCGGGACACCAGGTGGCCTGCCACTTCCCGGAGAACGCCCCCGCCGGGCACCAGGCCCCGCAGGCCGTCTCCGGCTGACCGTCCTCGGCCCTCACCCGCCCGTACGGACCCCGTGCGGGCGGGCGCGTCAGAGAGCCGCGTCAGAGGGCCGCGTGAGAGGGTCAGGGAAGCGCGCCCGGCGTGATCAGGCCGGTCTCGTACGCGAGCACGACGGCCTGGACGCGGTCGCGCAGGCCCAGCTTGGTGAGCACGTTGCCGACGTGGGTCTTCACCGTCGTCTCGCTCACCACAAGCTGGGCGGCGATCTCCGCGTTGGACATGCCCTTGGCGATCAGCCGGAGCACCTCCAGCTCCCGCTCGGTCAGCCGGTCCAGGCGCGCGGGGGTCGACTGCTGGTGCGCCGAGGGCAGGTGCGCCCCGAACTTGTCCAGCAACCGCCTGGTGACACTCGGCGCGACGATCGCGTCGCCCGCCGCGACCACCCGGATGGCCTGCACCAGCTCCTCGGGCGGCACGTCCTTCAGCAGGAACCCGCTCGCCCCGGCGCGCAGCGCCTCCACGATGTACTCGTCGAGGTCGAAGGTCGTCAGCACCAGCACCCGCGGCACGTGCGCGCCCGCGGTGGCCTCCCGCACGATCCTGCGGGTCGCCTCGATGCCGTCCACGCCCGGCATCCGGATGTCCATCAGCACCACGTCGGGCAGCAGCGCCCGCGACTGGTCCTGCGCGGCCTTGCCGTCGCCCGCCTCGCCGACCACCGTGAGATCGGGCTCGGCCTCCAGGATCAGGCGGAAACCCGTGCGCAGCAGCGGCTGGTCGTCCACCAGCAGCACTCTGATCGTCATCACGTGTCCTTGAGGGGGAACCGGGCATTGACCTCGAACCCGCCCCCGTCGCGCGGGCCGATCCTCAGAAGTCCACCATAGAGGGCGACACGTTCCCGGATGCCCGCCAGTCCGTGCCCGGTCACCTCCGCGTCCGGGTCGCGCGCCTCCGGGCCGAGGCCGTCGTCCTCGACCTGCACGGCCAGCTCACCCGGCTCGTGGCGTACCGTCACCCAGGCCCGCGCCTGCGGCCCCGCGTGCCGCAGGCTGTTGGTCAGGGCCTCCTGGACCAGCCGGTACGCGGCCAGGTCGACACCGGGAGGCAGTGTTCCCGCTGTTCCCGCTGTTCCCGCTGTTCCCGCTGTTCCCGGCGTTCCCGTTGCTCCCGTTCCCTCCGGCGGCGGGGTGCCCCGCTCGTCCTCGATCCACAGCTGTGTCCGCAGCCCCGCCTCGCGCATCTGGTCGACCAGGGCCGGGATCTCACGTACCCCCGGCTGCGGGTTGCGCTCGGCGGGGGTCCCGTCGGTCCTGAGCACGCCCACCATGCCGCGCATCTCCGCCATCGCGGTCCGGCCGAGCTCCTCGATCGCCGAGAGGGCCTCCCGCGCCCCGTCGGGGTTGCTGGCCAGCACCCGCCGCGCCGCGGCGGCCTGGACGGTCATCACGCTCACGTGGTGGGCGACCACGTCGTGCAGCTCGCGGGCGATGCGGGAGCGCTCCTCGGCCCTGGCCGCCCGGGTGTCGGCCTCCCGGGCTCGCTCCGTGCGCCGCGCCCGGTCGCGCAGCTCCGCCTGGTAGGCCCGGCGCAGCCGCACGCTCCGGCCGGCGATCCACAGGGAGGCGGTGAGCACGGCCATCAACGGCAGGCCGCTCCACCCGCCGAACCCACCGAAACCGCCGAACCCGTCGAGCCCGGCGCCCGCCGCCGCCGACACGACGTGACCGGTGAGGGCCAGGGCGAGGGCGCACAGACTGAGCGCGAGGCCGCGCCCGGCGGCGATCGTGTAGACCAGCACCAGGGTGACGAGCCAGAGCAGGGAGGGGCTCCGGCCCGTGGAGGCCAGGGTGACCTCGGCCACGCAGACCAGGAAGAGCATCAGGAACGGCCGGTGGCGGCGCAGCGCCACCGACAGGCAGCCGGCCACGACCAGGCCGAGGCTCATCGCGTCGGGCGCCCGCAGCCGGTCGGGGTCGCCGAGGACGTGGGCCGCCTGGGCGAAGGGGACCGAGGCGGCGGCCAGCGCTCCACCGAAGATCGCGTCGGGAATCAGCGGGTGCCCGCGGAACCAGGTCCGAAGGCTGCCGATGGTGTTGCGCACACAATCAATTTAGGCGCCCTTCTCCGGACGCCACCCTGCCAGAGGTGGATATCGCCCTCATCCCCGCGAAGGATCCGCTCCGGGAAACGCGCGGGGACACTCCCGGACCGGCCGGGGAGTCCGGCGAGGGAATCCGGCCAGGGAGTCCGGCCGGAGAGTGCCGTGAGGCCACGCCGGGATCGGCTTGAGGTGCCCGAGGCCACGCCAGGATCGGCCCGGGGTGCCCGGGGTCACGCCGGGATCACCGTCAACGCGCCGTCGACACGGTGTCACGGCCGTCACGGCCGACCAGCCAACCAAGGCCAACCGGCCAGCCGGACAATCACGGCCAGCCACGGCCGTCACGGCCGCCGCAGGCCCTCACCGTGGCCGCTACAGCTCGTCGGTGGCCGCCCTGGAGGTCCTGGTGGGGCGCCGGTTGCTGCGGACGGTGTCTCCGGGCTGCCGCTCGGGGACGGGCGGGGGAGTGCCGCCGAACTCCGGGCACAGGGCCTGGTAACTGCACCAGCCGCACAGCCTGCTGGGCCTGGAGCGCCACTCGCCCGTCTCCAGGGCCCGCTCGATGGCCTGCCACAGGGCCTGGACCTTGCGCTCGGTGGCGAGCAGGTCTGCCTCGTCGGGGGTGTAGCGCAGGACCTCGCCGCCGCCCCCGAGATACATCAGCTGGAGCATGCGGGGCACCGAGCCGCGCAACCGCCACAGGACCAGCGCGTAGAACTTCATCTGGAACAGCGCCTTGGCCTCGAAGGCGGGCCCCGGGGCGCTGCCGGTCTTGTAGTCGACGACGCGGACCTCGCCGGTGGGCGCCACGTCCAGCCGGTCGATGTAGCCCCGCAGCATCAGGCCGCTGCCGAGCACCGCCTCCACGTAGAGCTCCCGCTCGGCGGGCTCCAGGCAGGTGGGGTCCTCAAGGGTGAAGTAACGTTCCAGCATGGCACGGGCCTGGGCCAGCCACTCGGCGCGGTCGTCGTCGCCGGTGAACATGCCCGCGTACGACGGATCCTCCTCCAGGAGCCTGCGCCACTGCGGCTCCAGCAGGTCCTGGGCCGCGGAGACCGTGCGCCTCGGGGCGGGCAGGTCGTACAGGCGCTCCAGCACCGAGTGGACCATCGTGCCGCGCACCGCGGCGGGCGACGGCGGCTCGGGAAGCCGGTCGATCACCCGGAAGCGGTAGAGCAGCGGGCACGTCATGAAGTCACCCGCGCGCGACGGCGACAGGGCTCCGACGATCGTGGGCTCGGGCAGTGACATGACCGCACTGTAGGTCACGGTGACGACAGTTTGCGCCCGGGTGCCCTCGTGGCGTCTGCCGGAGGCCCCGCGGCGCGTACCATCGAGGCCTGAGGGTGGATGGGACGAGGAATGGTGAGCCAGCGGTGAGCAGCGACAGCCCACGCCAGGACAATCCGGGGCTGCGGATGGGCCGCCCGTTCGGCATCCCGATCTACGTCTCGCCGACCTGGTTCATCGTGGCGGCGTTCATCACCTACTCGTTCCAGAGCGTGGTGGCCTACCGGCTGCCCGACCTGAGCACCCCGCTCACGTACGTCGTCGCGTTCGTCTTCGCGGTGCTGCTGTACGTCTCGGTGCTCCTGCACGAGCTGGCGCACTGCGTGGTGGCCAGGATGTACGGCCTGCCGGTCCGGCGGATCACCCTCTACCTGCTCGGCGGCGTCTCGGAGATCGAGCGCGAGCCGGAGACCCCGGGCAGGGAGTTCATGGTGGCCTTCGCCGGGCCGCTGCTCTCGCTCGGGCTGGCCGCGCTCGGCTTCGCCGCCTCCTACGTGATCGACCCCGGCACGATCGCCGGCGTCCTGGTCTTCCAGCTCTGGCTCGCCAACCTGATGGTCGGCGTCTTCAACCTGCTGCCGGGGCTGCCGCTCGACGGCGGGCGCATGCTGCGGGCGGGCATCTGGAAGATCACCCGCAAGCCCGTCTCCGGCACGATCGCGGCGGCCTGGGCGGGCCGGGTGCTGGCCGTCGTCCTGGTCGTGCTGCCCATAGGCCTGCCGCTGGTGGCCGGGCAGGAGCCGGAGACGACCATGATCGTCTGGACGATGCTGCTCGCCGCCTTCATCTGGTTCGGCGCCACCCAGGCGCTGCGCGGCGCCCGCGTGCGGGCCCGCATCCCCGAGGTCAACGCCCGCGCCCTGGCCAGGCGGGCCATCGCGGTGACCGGCGACGTGCCGCTGGCCGAGGCCCTGCGCCGGGCCGCCGAGGCGGAGGCGGGGGCGATGGTCGTGGTCGACCACGACGGCCACCCCACCGGCATCGTGAACGAGGTCGCGGTGGAGGCCACCCCGGAGAGCCGCCGCCCCTGGGTGACGGCCGGTTCGCTGGCGCGCAGCCTGGAGCCCTCGCTGGTGCTCGCCGCCGACCTGGAGGGGGAGCCGCTGATCGACGCGATGCGCGAGTCCCCGGCGGGGGAGTATCTCCTGGTCGAGCGCGGCGGCGATATCTTCGGCGTGCTCGCGACCTCGGACGTGAACCGCGTATTCAGCGGGGTTTAAGCGAACCACAGGTCGTTCACAGGCGTCTCACTGGATACTCGCCGATGACGGGACGGGGACGGGACGGCAGGGGAGGATCATGCCCGTTCGTCCCACTCGTTTTCGGCACTTACCAGGACTAGGGTTTTGGCCAGCGAACGGGCTGGCCATGTAGCTTAAGGGACGTCAATTGGCACCCCCCCGAACACCGGCTCCGGCCGGCGATCTGACGCCGGATCTCCTCGGCGCCCCCGAATGGACCGACCAGATGGTCGCGGCCGCGGGCATCCCCATGTACGACATCCCCTTCCTCACGGTCGGCGGCGGCATGGGATCCTTCGTGACGCTCGACTACCTGCGGATCTACGGTGTGCCCACCTCGCAGATGCGGGTGGTGTCCAACATCGACCACCCGTGGCAGACCTACGAGTTCCTCACCAGGTGCTCGCAGATCCCCCGGCGCGAGCGGATCCGCTCCGACTCCTCCTCCCGCCCGGACAACCTGTGGGGGTTCCCCTCCTACGCCCTGGAGGAAGCGTGGAAGGAGAAGAAGCCGTCGTACCTGTGGCAGATCCTCACCGAGCCGCTCCTGAACGACTTCTGGACCCCGCGCGCCGGCACCGTCTTCGAGAACCTCGAACGCGAGGCCAAGCGCATCAACTACTGGGACATGCTGGTCAAGGGCCAGGTGCGGATGGTCCGCCGCAGGGCGGGCGGCGGCTACTTCACCGTGGTCACCCCGCCCGACGGCGCGGCGCCGACCAAGCGCATCATCTTCCGCTCGCGCTTCGTGCACGTCGCGATCGGCTACCCGGGCCTGAAGTTCCTGCCCGACCTGCAGGAGTTCCGTACCAAGCACGGTGACTACCAGCACGTCGTCAACGCCTACGAGCCGCACGAGCAGGTGTACGAGTTCCTGAAGACCCGGCCGGGCACCGTGGTCATCCGCGGCGGCGGCATCGTCGCCTCCCGGGTGCTCCAGCGGCTGTTCGACGACCGGGAGAGGCACAACCTGCAGACGCAGATCATCCACATCTTCCGCACGTTCGTCAGCGGCTCGCACGGCCCGCACATCTGGTCGCGCCGCAAGGGCGGCGACGGCTGGGCCTACCAGGGCTTCAACTATCCCAAGTCGGTGTGGGGTGGTCAGCTCAAGGCGGAGATGCGCAAGCTGGAGGGGGCCGACCGCGCGAAGAAGTACAAGCAGATGGGCGGCACCAACACCCCCTTCAGGCGGCGCTGGCAGGAGCAGATGCGAGCGGGCCGCAGCGGCGGCTACTACCACCCCGTGCAGGGCACCGTCGACCGGGTGGAGGAGAGCCGCGACGGGCGGCTCGTCAGCTACGTGCGCAGCGGCGACGGCATCGTCAGGGAGCCGGTGTCCGACTACATCATCGACTGCACGGGCCTTGAGGCCGACATCGCCGAGCACCGGATCTTCGCGGACCTGCTCCAGCACGGCGGGGCGTTCCGCAACCCGGTGGGCAGGCTGGAGGTGGAGCGCCACTTCGAGGTGAAGGGGACGGCGAGCGGCGACGGCGCCCTCTACGCCTCGGGATCCGCCACCCTCGGCGGCTACTTCCCCGGCGTCGACACCTTCCTCGGCCTGCAGATCGCGGCCCAGGAGATAGCCGACGACCTGGCGAGACGAGGATTCGTCAAGAAGATGGGACCGCTGCGGTCGACCTCGCAGTGGTTCAAATGGGCCCGCAACTCGTCGGTGTAAGGAGTATCTCCCGTGGTTCCGACCCTGCTGGGCCGTATTCAGACGCGCCTGTTCATGCTCGCCACCGTCGGCGTGGTCATCACCCTGCTGATCGTCCCGCTGCTTCCCGGCTCCGGGCCGCTCTCCGGCCGCTACGTCAACGGCCTCCTCGTCATCGCGGCGGTGGCCGTGCTGGGGGTCGTCTGGGAGCTGATATACCACTTCCTGATGCAGTTCAGGTGGGAGAAGGACTGGCCGACCCTGTTCGGCCTGCTGACACTCGTGCCCGAAGGTCTTGTGCTGTACTTTTTGCTACGGTCCGGTGCAGTTGATTTCATCGATCCGGTCCCACCGGCCGCCTTCTGGACACATTTCACCGTCGTCTGGGTAAGCATCTGGTTGGTGACGAACGGTCCCATGAGGGTGCCGTTCATCCGGTGGCGTTTCCGGGGAGGGAGAGTTCTGTGACCGACCAGGGCTTCGGGGTGGTGCGTCCGCTTCCGGGCAACGGGCTGGTGGCCCATGAGGGCGGCCTGCTGCTGGTGTGCGACGCGGCCGAGGCCGTTGTCGAGGATCTGCTGGGGGCGCTGCGGGAGACCGCGGCCTCCGGCGGCGACGGCCGGGCGCTGGCCCGCCGGGTCGCCCAGATCCTCGCCGTCATGATGGGCGAGCCGGTGGCGTGCGCCGTCGCCGGTCCCGTCAGCGGGGGAGTGGCCGTCCTGGTCAGCGGCCCGGCCTTCGCGTCGGTGACCGGTGCGAACGGTGAGATCCAGCTCGCCGGCCGTGACGCGCTCACCTGGTCCGACCGGTTGGTCCCGGGTCCGGTGACCCGGGTGGAGCTGCGCCTGCCCGACGCAGGGGACGCGCACCCGCTGTCCCGGCTGGACGCCGGGGTGATCGTCGCGGGCGGGGTCTGGTGCGACCTGACCGAGGCGGGCGCCGCCCCGCGGGCCGTGCCGCGGATGGAGTCCGCCCCCCAGGGGCAGCACGCCCAGCACGCCCAGCAGGGCCGGCAGAACGTCCAGCAGGCCGCGCCCCGGATGGAGCCCGCGGCCCCCGCCCCCACCCCGATGCCCGCGCCGCCCGAGCGGTCGGCGCCCCCCGAGTGGTCGGCCCCTCCGGAGGCCGCCCCGCCCGCGCCCTACCCGATGGGCCCGGCCGAGCCCTACCCCCCGGTCGCCCCGCCGGTCGAGCCGCGGCGCGAGCCGCAGCCGCAGGCGTGGCACTCCGAGCCGATGCCCCAGGGCCCGCTCTCCTCTCCCGGCCACCCGGGCGCCCATTCCGGCGGCCCCTCCACCGGGCCGGGCCCGGCGGTCGTCCACCACGAGGACATCGACACCGCGATGGCGAGCGGGATGGGCGGCGACCCCATCGACGTGCGCGACCAGCCGTTCGAGTACGAGCTGCTGACCCCCGGGGGCTCGCAGCCGGGCAACGAGCCCCCCGGCCCCGCGGCCGAGCCGGAGGCGCGGCCGCTGGTCTACGGGGTCGACTGCAAGAACGACCACTTCAACGACCCCCGCGTGCCCTACTGCGCGGTCTGCGGCATCGCGCTGGTCCAGCGCACCCTCGTCCCCTACAAGGGGCCGCGCCCGCCGCTGGGGGTGCTGCTCCTCGACGACGGCCTGACGCTGCGGCTCGACACCGACTACCTGGTGGGCCGCGACCCCGAACGGGCTCCGGAGGTGGCCGACGGCTCGGTGCGCCCGGCCAAGGTCACCAGCCCCGACGGCTCGGTCTCCCGGCGCCACCTGCGGGTGGCGCTGGACGGCTGGGACGTCAACCTGGTCGACCTGGGGTCGGTCAACGGCACCCAGATCCAGCCGCCCGGCGACCCCAACTTCTACGACATCCCGCCGAACGAGCCGGTCGCGATCCTGCCCGGCACCACCGTGCGGATCGGCGTCTCGCGCACCATGCGCTACGAGTCGCACCGCAACCGCTGAGAGCGTTCACCCCTGAGAGCGTTCACCCCTGAGAGCGTTCACCCCTGAGAAAGCCTGTCGCCGGGAACGCCCACCGCTGAGAACACCCGGCGCCGAGAACGTCTCGCGCCTTCCGGGCGGTACGGCCACGGCCGTGCCGCCCGGCGTGTTCTCCGGGGCTTCCCGGGGCCAGGCGGTCAGGGCCGCGTGACCGGTGTGACCGGTGTGACCGGTGCGGCCGAGGCGCGCAGGGCGGAGACGGCCTCGGTCCAGTCGACCGGGTCGGCGTCCTGCTCGGCGCGGACCAGCAGGTGGGCGCCCTCCGGGGCGTTCGCGGTGTCGGCGGCCACGACCAGCGCGCCCTCGGGGACCGGGCCGGAGGTGGCCTCCACCCCGAGCCTGACCAGCCGCTGGGCCAGCGCCGAGGCCCGGTTCCCCCCGGTGAGGACGAGGGGACGTCCCCACAGCGTCGCGAGGGCGAGCGCCACGTGGGCGGCCGAGTCGTCCCCCGAGCCGTGGTGCACCGCCACCGGCCCCGGCTCGGAGCCGGGCTTCGCCCGCCCGAGAAGATGCGGAGCCTGCTCGAAAGGACGCGGGGACCCGGTCACGGTCACCACGCGGCAGGTGGCGCCGTCGCGCACCCCGGCGTAACCGGGGACACCGGCGGGCAGCACCAGCAGGTCGGGACGGGCACCGGTGGCCAGCCCCGGCAGCTCGCCCGCCACGTCCGCGCCGAACCGGCTCACCACCCTGCCGTCCGGGCCGCGCTCGCGGGCCGTGGCGGCCAGCGTCTCCAGCTCCTGAAGGGTCTCGGCCAGCTCGGCCAGCTCCGAGGAGAGGCCGCTGCCGACCTCCAGGCGGCCCGCCGGGTAGGGGCGCAGGTGGCCCAGGACCACCTCGGACGGCGCCTTCGAGGACGGGGCTTTCGAGAGGGCCAGGGTGGTGGCCAGGCCGACCAGCGGGGCCTGCTCGGCGACGGGCTCCGGAACGATCACCAGCACCCGGTGGGCGGCGGTCACCCCGAGGGCGGCGCGCTCGGCGTCGGCGATGTCGCGGGCCACCCGCCGGTCGGGGTAGAGCCTGCGCACCAGCGGGCCGGTCATCGCGGTCGTGACCAGGGCCATGACCACCATCAGCGAGTACAGCTCGTCGTCGAGCACGCCCTTCTGCAGGCCGACGGTGAGGATGACGATCTCGGTGAGGCCCCGCGTGTTGAGCAGGGCGGCGAGCGTCCAGGACTGCCGGGCGGGCAGCCGCTGCGTCCGGGCGGCGGCGTAGGAGCCGAGCAGCTTGCCGCCGATCGCGACGGCCAGGATCGCGGCGAGGGTGCCGAGGCTGGACAGGTCGAGCTCGCGCAGGTTGACGTTGAGGCCCGCGACCACGAAGAACATCGGCAACAGCAGCAGCACGGCGAGCTGCTCCAGCCGTTCCAGGATCTCGTGGTTGAGCCGCTCCGCCCCCTCGCGGGGCATCACCGTGCCGAACACGAACGCCCCGAAGATGAAGTGGACGTGCATCCACTCGGTGGCCCAGGCCGACCCGATCAGGCCGATGAGCACCAGCGAGAGCAGTCCGGGTGTCAGCCGCCCCGCCTTCTCGTACGCGGGCACCAGGCGGGCCAGCAGCGGCTTGACCACCAGGAACATCACCAGCGCGTACGGCAGGGCGAGCAGGACCTTCCACTGTCCCTCGGCCTCGCCCGCCCCGGCGATGCCCACCACCACCGCCAGGACGGTCCAGGCGAGCACGTCGATGACGGCCGCCGAGGCGAGGGCGAGGCCGCCGAGCGTGATGCGCTGCATTCCCCGGTCGGTGAGGATCCTGGCCAGCACCGGGAACGCGGTGGCGGCCATCGCCGCGCCCATGAACAGCACGAACGGCAGGGTCCTGCCGCCGCCCACGTGCTCGCCCGCGACGGCGAGCGCGAGCACGCAGCCCAGGACGAACGGCACCACCGTCGAGCCGAGCGCCACGGTCACCGCGATCCGGCCCTTGCCCCTGACCAGCTTCTGGTCCAGCTCCAGGCCGACGACGAACATGAACAGCACGAGGCCGACGTTGGCCAGGGCCTGCAGCGGGGGCCGCATCTCGGGCCCGAACAACTGGTCGCCGATCAGGGGGCCCAGCAGGGTGGGCCCCAGCAGGATGCCCGCCACGATCTCGCCGATGACCGGTGGCTGGCCGAGTCGCCTGGCGAGCGCGCCGAACAGCCGGGCCGCCGCGAGGACGATGACAAGGTCGAGCAGGAGCAGGTCCATATGGAGCACTTGCCAACACGCTTTCCGTATGCCATGAAAAGCCCCGAGAATGTCGAGGGCGACGTTACCGTGTGGGCAATGTCGCCGCGAACGTCGCGCGGGCATGGAGGGAGACCGTTGGTGGAAGGCATCGCCGATTACGAGTTCGTCCGGTCGTTGGGGGCGGGCAACCACGGCGAGTTCTACTTGGCGAAGAGGCCGGAACGGTTGCCCGTCGAGGCGGACCTGGTCGCGGTGAAGGTGGTGGGCGGCACCGGGAACGACGCGTTCCGCCGCGCCACGAGGGAGCTGAAGGCGTTCGCCGCGGTGCGCTCGCCCTATCTGGTGCGGCTCTACGACGCCGGGCAGCAGGGCGGGGTGTTCTACTACTCGATGGAGTACCTGCCGGGCGGCTCGCTGGCGCGTCCCGCGGAGCCTCCCGCGCGCGAGCGGGTGCTGCGCGCGATCGCCTGCGTCTCCCACGCGGCGCAGGCGCTGCACGAGGAGGGGATCGTCCACCGCGACATCCGTCCCGGCAACGTGCTGCTCACCGACGACGGCGGCAAGCTCTCGGACCTGGGCCTGTCGCAGGTGCTGATGCCGGGCGCGACGGTGACCGGGATGGGCGACATCGGGTCGGTGGAGTTCACCGATCCCACGCTGCTGCAGGGGGAGACCCCCACCCCCGCGGGAGACGTGTGGTCCCTGGGCGCGACGTTGCACTGGGCGGTGAGCGGCAACGGCCTGTACGGCGAGCTGCCCACCCACGACCCGCTGCTGACCCTGCGCAAGCTGAACAGCACGCCGCCGTCGATCGACCCGGGCCTGGAGCCCGAGCTGTCGGACCTGGTCCAGTCCTGCCTCGGCGACGCGGCCAAGCGGCCCACCGCCAGGGGAGTGGCCGACCGGCTCTACGCGCTGCTGGCCTGAGCGTTCTCGCGGTCCGGGAGCCTCCGGCTCGCGCCCCCCGCGGCCTGGGACGCCCCGTCTGCCGGGGCGTCCTGCCGGTCCGGAGTGTCCGACCGCCGTGGTCGTCCCACCCGGGAACACCGGGAACGCCGGGAACGCCGGGAACACGGGCCGGGATCCCGTCCGGGACGGCCCGGGGTCTCGCGTGAAGGCCGCCCCTACCCTCCGGCGGGGCGGAGGCGGTCCAGCTCGGCGTCGAGCATCCGTTCCAGGCGCGCGGCGCCGAGCCTGTCCGGGTAGAGCAGGTGGTGCGCGCTCAGCCCGTCGACGAGGGCGAGCAGCCGCTCGGTGACGTCGTCGAGGTCCTCGGAGGTGGCGATCTCCCCGGCGCCGGACGCCGCGCCGAGCAGTCTGCGCACCAGATAGCGCAGCTCCTCGGCCTCGGCGCGCTGGGCCTCCAGCATCGCCGGGCTGGTCATGCTGCGGCTCCAGAAGCCGATCTCCAGCCCGCTCTCCCCGGCGCGCTCCTCGTCCAGCGGAAGGTTGTCGAGGAGGAGCTCGCGCAGCGCGGCCAGCCCGGTGAGACCGGCCAGCTTGCCGCGCAGGCGCTCCACGATGCGCCGGTGCGAGGACCGCAGCGCCGACAGCATGATGTCGTCCTTGTCGGCGAAGTAGTGGGTCAGCACGCCGTTGGAGTAACCGGCCTCCCTGGCGATGGCCCTGGTCGTGGCGGCCTCGATCCCCTCGCGCAGGATGACGCGGCGCGCGGCCTCGACGACCTCCTCGCGACGCTCGCCGTGATTGACGATCTTCGGCACCTCGCCCCTCCCCGATTTCCCGACGGATCCGTTGACATTTTAGTCGGTCGCCCGTCTATTATCCGCTGAAGACACGAGGAGGACTCAACATGACCGTCGTCACCCTCGGCGTGCACATCGTGGACGTGCTCGCCAGACCGGTGGAGTCGATCCCCGCCGGGCAGGACACCCACCTGCTGGAGCAGATCCGCGTCACCGCGGCGGGCGCCGCCGCCGCGACCGCCGTCGATCTGGCCGCGCTCGGCGTCCCGGTGGCCTCGGTGGGAGCGATCGGCGACGACGAGCTCGGAGACCTGCTCCTCGTGATGATGGGGCGGCGCGGGGTCGACGTGACCGGGATCGTCCGCAAGCGGGGGGAGCAGACCGCCGCCTCGATCCTGCCGATCCGTCCCGACGGCGGGCGCCCGTCCTTCCACGTACCCGGCGCCAACCTGGGCCTGTCCACCGCCGACGTCGCCCGCGAGACCGTCCTCGGCGCGCGGGTCGTGCACCTGGGCGGCATGGACGCCACCTGGGGCCTGTACGACCCCGCGTTCTACGCGCTGCTGGACGAGGCGCGGGCGGCGGGCACGATCGTGACGATGGACCTGCTGTCCAACATGCCGGACCTCATGCAGGGGGTCCGCGCCTTCCTGCCGCACGTCGACTACCTCCTGCCCAACGAGGAGCAGGCGCTGCTGATGAGCGGCGCCGCCGATGTGGAGGAGGCCGCGCGGTCCCTGCTGGCCCTGCTGCCCGAGGGGACCTCGGCCGTCCTGGTCACGCTCGGCGCGGACGGCAGCCTGATCGCCGACGCGGAGGGCCTCACCCGCGTGCCCGCCCTCGACGTGCCGGTGGTCGACACCACGGGATGCGGCGACGCCTACTGCGCCGGGTTCGTCGCCGGTCTGGTCGACGGCCGCGACGTGGCCGGCGCCGCGCGGCTCGGCACCGCGGTGGCCGCCCGCGTCGCCGGGGGCCTCGGCTCGGACGCGGGCCTGGACGGCGCGCGGGAACTCCGGGACGAGAAGTGACCCCGCCGCCCGTACGACCCGCCCCCCCGGGGCCGTACGGGCGGCGGGAGCGGCGGCGAACCGCCGGAACGCATCCAGCCGGAACGCATCCAGCCGGAACGCATCCAGCCGGAACGCATCCAGCCGGAACGCATCCAGCCGGAACGCATCCAGCCGGAACGCATCCAGCCGGAACGCATCCAGCCGTGAGCCCAGACATGACCCCCAGACGTGAAAGGACGACGCATGTCCATCGACGCCAAACTCAGGGAGCGGGCCGCCAAGGTCGTCCCCGGCGGCATGTACGGCCATCTCAACGCGGCCCTGCACGGTCCCGCCTACCCGCAGTTCTTCGTCGGGGGTGAGGGCTGCCGCCAGCGTGACGCCGACGGGCGCGAGTACGTCGACCTCATGTGCTCCTGGGGGCCGATGGTCCTCGGCCACCGTCACCCCGCCGTGGAGGGCGCCGTCGCGGCCCAGCTCGCCGCGGGCGACTGCCTCAACGGCCCCGGCCCCGTCTACGTGGAGCTCGCCGAGCTGCTGGTGGAGACCGTCCCGCAGGCCGACTGGGTGATGTTCTCCAAGAACGGCACCGACGCCACCACCCAGGCGCTGATGGTCGCCCGCGCCGCCACCGGCAGGACCAAGGTCCTCATGGCGCACGGCGCCTACCACGGCGCCGACCCGTGGTGCACGCCCAGCACGGCGGGGACCACCCCCAACGAGCGCGCGGACCTGGTGGAGTTCACCTACAACGACCTCGCCGGCGCCGAGGCCGCCGCGGCGCGGGCGGAGGGCGACGTCGCCGCGATCATCGTGACGCCGTTCAAGCACGACTCGTTCGAGGACCAGGAGCTCGTCGCCGCGGAGTTCGCCAGGGGGGTGCGGGCCCTGGCCGACCGGATCGGCGCCGCGCTGGTGATCGACGACGTGCGCGGGGGCTGGCGGATCGACCTGGGCGGATCCTGGGAGCCCCTGGGGGTGCGCCCCGACCTGTACGCCTTCAGCAAGGCCATGGCCAACGGCCACCCGATCGCCGCCGTCACCGGGGTGGACTCCCTGCGCGGGCCCGCCCAGACGCTCTACTCCACCGGCTCCTTCTGGTTCAACGCCGCCCCGATGGCCGCGGCCAAGGCCACGATCGAGACGCTGCGCGACATCGACGGCATCGCCCTGATGGAGCGCGCGGGCACCCGCCTGCGCGAGGGCCTCGCCGCCCAGGCCGCCTCCCACGGGTTCACGGTCAACCAGACGGGGCCGGTGCAGATCCCGTGGCTCTCCTTCGAGGGCGACGCGACCCTCGACAAGGGCATGTTCTGGGCCGCGGCCTGCCTGGAGGAGGGGGTCTATCTCCACCCGTGGCACAACTGGTTCCTGTCGGCCGCCCACACCGACGCCGACATCGACCGGGCGCTGCAGGGCACCGACGCCGCCTACGCCAAGCTCAGGGCCCGCTTCGGCGCCGACTGAGCCCCGGCCGGACGCCGGAGGACGTCCGCGAGCCGGGACGCCCTCGGGTCAGGGCGTCCGTCGGCCGGGACGTCCGAGGGCAGGACGTCCGCCGGGTCGGCGGTGCGCGGCTAGCTCCGGGCGTCGTCCCGCAGGCGGTACCACTGCAGGTCGTCCAGGCGCGTGCCGTCCGGTCCCGGCAGCAGGCCGCGCAGCAGCGCCTCCTTGGTGAAACCCGCGCGCTCCAGGACGATCTGCGAGGCGGTGTTGTCCGGGGCGGTGCCCGCGATGATCCGGCCCAGCGGGGTGTGCTCGAAGGCCCAGTCGGTCAGCAGCCGCACCGACCGGGCGGCGAAGCCCCTGCCGCGGAAGGCCGGGAGCACGCTGTAGCCCGTCATGGCCTGTCCCAGCGGCGGGACGATCCCGCTGAGCTGGATGTCCCCGGCGAACGCGTCCGTCGCGGCGTCCAGGATCACCACCTCGACCCCGGTGCCCGCCAGCCAGTCCGCGCCCGCCGTGCGGCAGCGCTCCTCGACCTCCTCAGGGGTGGCGACCTCGGACGGGACGTGGTGCTTCACGACGTCGGGCAGGTTCCGCAGCGCCAGGTAGTCGGCGGCGTCGGCGGGGGTGAGCCGCCTGAGCCGCACCACCCCGTCGGTCAGCGAGCCGCCGGGGAATCCCGGCAGGAGGGGCCTCACGCGCTCGCCGGAGTCGCCGGGCAGGCGGGCGAAGGCCACCAGGTCGCGGCGGGTGCCGTCACGCTGCTCCTCGGCCCCGCGCCGCACGCCCTCGCGCCGGAAGCCCGCGGCCAGGGCGACCCGCTGGCTGGCGAGGTTCTCCACGTCGGTGAGCAGCTCGACGCGCTCCAGCCCGTGGGCGAAGCCCCACGCGGTCAGCGCCGCGGTGGCCGCCCCCGCCACCCCGCGGCCCCGCGCCCACGGCGCCACCAGGTAGCCGATCTCGCTGGTGCTCCGCGGACGGGCGGGTTTCAGGCTGATGTTGCCCAGCCACCCGTCCGTCGCTGGGTCGGCGATCGTGAACGGGGCCCCTCCGGCCTTCCACTGCTCCCGGGTCACCTCCGCGTACCGGAAAGCGTCGTCCAGTGTGTAGGGGGAGGGGACGAGGGGGACG
Organism: Streptosporangium heterodermiicola; assembly: GCF_051390675.1. Lineage (NCBI taxonomy): Bacteria > Bacillati > Actinomycetota > Actinomycetes > Streptosporangiales > Streptosporangiaceae > Streptosporangium > Streptosporangium heterodermiicola. The sequence goes on along the minus strand of NZ_JBPJSR010000007.1, from coordinate 206,720 downwards.
AACCGCACGATCTCCGGATCGGAGCAGGCGCGGACGATCGCCTCGGCGTCCGCCGGGACGAACGGTCTCAGGATGACGGGACCCGCGGGGATCACTTCTTCTGGAAACACGGTTCAACAGCTACCAGGTGCCTCGTAAAGGGGCGAATCATTTTGCGGAGGGTCTCCCCGCTCTCCCGGGCCCCTCACCCCTCCGCCACCGTGAGGATCACCGCGAGGATCACCGTGATGGCCGCTGTGAGGGGCCCTGTGAGGGGCTTGTGAGGGGCCTGCGAGGGGCCTGCGAGGGGCGCTGTGCGGATCACGGGGCGGACCGCTGTGTGGACCCGCCGCGGGACCGGTCTCGCGCCGCCGTCCGGGCGTCCGCCGGGACGGGACAGGCCGCGGCCGCGCGCCGATAACCTTGCGGTCATGGGTTTTCGCAGGCATGGGCCGTTTCAGGCCGGGGATCAGGTTCAGCTCACCGACCCCAAGAACAAGCGCCACACGGTGACGCTTAAAGAAGACGGCGTGTTCCACACGCACAAGGGCGGAATCCCGCACAGTGAGCTGATCGGCCAGCCCGAGGGCTCGGTCGTGCGCTCGTCCGGCGGCACCCAGTATCTGGCGTTCAGGCACCTCCTCCAGGACTACACGCTCTCCATGCCGCGCGGCGCGGCGGTGATCTATCCCAAGGACTCGGCCCAGATCGTGGCGATGGCCGACATCTTCCCCGGCGCCCGGGTGGTGGAGGCGGGCGTCGGCTCCGGCGCGCTCACCTGCTTCCTGCTGCGCGCCATCGGCTCCGAGGGCACCCTCACCTCGTACGAGCGGCGCCAGGACTTCGCCGAGATCGCCACCAAGAACGTGGAGAAGTTCTACGGCGGCCCGATGAAGCAGTGGCGTCTGGTGGTCGGCGGCTTCGCCGAGGATCTCGACGAGAGCGACGTCGACCGGATCATCCTGGACATGCTCGCCCCCTGGGAATGTGTGGACGCCGCGGCCCGCGCTCTCACCCCAGGTGGTGTGATCTGCTGTTATGTGGCGACCACAACCCAGCTGTCGCGTACGGTCGAAACTCTGCGGGAGCACGGGAGTTTCACCGAGCCCCATGCGTGGGAGACCCTGGTTCGTGACTGGCACGTCGAGGGGCTGGCGGTGCGGCCCGACCACAGGATGGTCGGCCACACCGGGTTCCTGGTCTCGGCCCGTCGCATGGCCGACGGGGTGACGCCACCACCTCGACGTAGACGTCCGGCGAAGGGGGCACATGGCGAGGAGTCCACGACTTCCACGTCTTCCGCCACATGATGACGATTCGGCCACGACGGCCCGTGAGAGCGTGACACGGGCGCAGACCTTCGTGTTCTTATACTTCTAGGACTAAAAGCACCAAAAGGGATTAATCATCACGCACTTAATGTAGTTATATGAACACTGCTCAGCCAGGTAAGGGACAGCCCTCAGATGGGTAGGGTTTTGAGTAGTCGGTCTCGACTGGGAAGGAGGTGACGCCGTGGCAGCTCGCGACGACGCTGAGGCTCGTGCCGCGCAGCGCGAACGGGAGGTCGCCGACCTCACAACACAGGTCTCCTTCCTGCAGGAGGAGATCACCGCGTTGCGTCGGAAGCTGACGGAGTCTCCCCGGCAGGCCCGGATTCTCGAAGAGCGTCTCCATGACGTGCAGGCGAACCTCGCGGCCGTAACCGGCCAGAACGAGCGTCTGGTGGCCACCCTCAAGGAGGCCAGGGACCAGATCGTCGCCTTGAAGGAGGAGGTGGACCGGCTGGCGCAACCGCCGTCCGGATTCGGTGTTTTCCTCGAAACCAGAGAAGACGGCACGGTGGAGGTCTTCACCGGCGGCCGCAAACTCAGGGTGAACGTGAGTCCCGCGGTGGACGTCGAGGCGTTGAAGCGTGGCCAGGAGGTCATGCTCAACGAGGCGCTCAACGTGGTCGAGGCCCTCGGCTTCGAGGACCTGGGCGAGATCGTGATGCTCAAGGAGCTCCTTGAGGACGGCCAGCGCGCGCTGGTGATCTCGCACGCCGACGAGGAGCGGGTGGTGAAACTCGCCGAGTCGCTGATGGACCAGCCGATCCGGGCGGGCGACTCCCTGCTGCTCGAACCCCGCTCGGGCTACGTCTACGAGCGCATCCCCAAGTCCGAGGTCGAGGAGCTCGTCCTGGAGGAGGTGCCCGACATCTCCTACGAGGAGATCGGCGGGCTCATGCGGCAGATCGAGCAGATCCGGGACGCCATCGAGCTCCCGTACCTGCACGCCGACCTCTTCCGCGAGCACAAGCTCCGCCCGCCCAAGGGCGTCCTGCTCTACGGGCCGCCCGGCTGCGGCAAGACGCTCATCGCCAAGGCCGTCGCCAACTCCCTGGCCAAGCAGGTCGCGGAGAAGACCGGCCAGTCCGGCAAGAGCTTCTTCCTCAACATCAAGGGTCCCGAGCTTCTCAACAAGTACGTCGGCGAGACCGAGCGGCACATCCGCCTGGTCTTCCAGCGGGCTCGCGAGAAGGCCTCCGAGGGCACCCCGGTGATCGTGTTCTTCGACGAGATGGACTCGATCTTCCGGACCCGTGGCTCCGGCGTCTCCTCCGACGTCGAGAACACCATCGTTCCCCAGCTCCTGTCGGAGATCGACGGCGTCGAGGGCCTGGAGAACGTGATCGTGATCGGCGCCTCCAACCGCGAGGACATGATCGACCCGGCGATCCTGCGGCCCGGCCGCCTGGACGTCAAGATCAAGATCGAGCGGCCGGACGCCGAGGCGGCCAAGGACATCTTCTCCAAGTACCTCATCCCCGAGCTCCCGCTGCACGCCGAGGACCTCTCCGAGCACGGCGCCAACCGGCAGGAGACCATCTCGGGCATGATCCAGCGGGTCGTCGAGCGGATGTACACCGAGAGCGAGGAGAACCGCTTCCTTGAGGTGACCTACGCCAACGGCGACAAGGAGGTCCTGTACTTCAAGGACTTCAACTCCGGCGCGATGATCCAGAACATCGTCGACCGGGGCAAGAAGATGGCGATCAAGCAGTTCCTGGAGACCGGGCAGAAGGGCCTGCGGATCCAGCACCTGCTGGCGGCCTGCGTGGACGAGTTCTCCGAGAACGAGGACCTGCCCAACACCACCAACCCCGACGACTGGGCCCGCATCTCCGGCAAGAAGGGCGAGCGGATCGTCTACATCCGTACCCTCGTGACGGGCAAGCAGGGCACCGAGGCCGGACGCTCCATCGACACGGTGGCCAACACCGGCCAGTACCTGTAAATCACGCGTCACCGGCGGCGCGGCTCCTCATCGCGGGGGCCGCGCCACCGGCGTTTTTAATCCCTTTGTCGCATAAATCCGTATCTCCTTTCACAGTCGTCCCAGAAGTGGACAGAAATAGACAGCCGTCACGGGGAACCCGAATGATCGAGACGCCGTCCAAGTGGCGTGCGTGAACATTCCGGTCCGGCCGCCCGGTGAACGGCACGGGCTCCCGCGAGGCGCTTCGGGGAAGCGGCCGCCTCGCCGAGCTCGACCTCCTGCGCTTCCTCGCCGCCATCGCGGTGCTCGCCTTCCACTACTTCATCGCCTTCGCCTCGGTGTGGGGCGACCGCCCGGCCGAGCTGTTCCCGGCGATCTCCACCGTCTCCGGGCTCGGCATCCTCGGCGTCGAGCTGTTCTTCATGATCAGCGGCTTCGTGATCCTGATGAGCATCTGGGGGCGAGGCCTGGGGGCGTTCGCCCTCTCCCGGCTGGTGCGGCTCTTTCCCGCCTACTGGGTCAGCGTGGCCGTCACCGCCGCCGTCTACGGGCTCACCGCCGCCACGGCCCTGGACCCCAAGCTCAGCCTCGGCGAGTACGGGGTCAACCTCACGATGCTCCAGCGGGCCTTCGGCGTCTACGACGCCAACGGCGTCTACTGGTCGCTCTGGGTGGAGCTCCGCTTCTACGTGCTGATCTCGATCCTGGTGATCGTGGGGGTGACGCTCAACCGCTGCCTCGCCTTCATGGGCGTCTGGCTGCTGGCGGCCGGGTTCTTCGCCGGGAGCGAGGAGGCCTGGGTGGACCTGGTGGTCATGCCCAAGTACGCCGCGTACTTCGTCGGCGGCATGGCGTTCTTCCTGATGACCAGGTTCGGCCCCAGGCTCGTCCTGTGGTGTCTCGCCGGGATCAGCGGCGGCCTCGCCGTCAACGCGGCGATGGACCGGGTGGCCGGGCGGATCGAGAACGTCGGCTACGCCGCGATGCCCGTGCCCCCGTGGGCCGTGGCCGCCACCGTGATCGGCTTCTACGTGCTCATGGCGATGGTGGCGCTCGGCTGGCTGGGGTGGCTGCGCTGGCGCGGCCTGGTCGTCCTGGGCGCGCTCACGTACCCGCTCTACCTGTTCCACACCCCGGCCGCGGTCCTGATCGTCCCCGCCCTGCGGGACACCCTGCCGCCCCCGCTGACCGCGCTGGTCACCGTGCTGGCCGCGATGGCCTTCTCGTACGTGGTGTACCGGGTGGCCGAGCGCCCGCTTCAGGAGTTCGTCAAGTCCAGGAGGCGGAGAAGGGCCGCATCCCCGTCCCCGTCACACCTCCCCGCGCTCTCCTCGATCCCCCTCGCAACGGGCGAAAAGGCTTCGGTGCCATAACTGTCCGACCACCGGGCATAGTGAAGGGTCTAGGGTCGAGAATAGATACCACGGAGAGAATCAGTCCCTGACGAACAGAGGGTGCGCATGACGGTACGGCGGGTGATGGGCATCGAGACCGAATACGGCATCTCCGTGCCCGGACAGCCGGGGGCCAACGCGATGGTGACCTCCTCTCAGGTCGTGAACGCCTATCTGGCGGCCTCGGCCGCCAGGGCACGGCGCGCGCGATGGGACTTCGAGGAGGAGAACCCGCTGCGGGACGCACGGGGGTTCGACCTCGCGCGGGAGGTGGCCGACCAGAGCCAGCTGACCGACGAGGACCTCGGCCTGGCGAACGTGATCCTCACCAACGGGGCCCGGCTGTACGTCGACCACGCCCACCCCGAATACTCCACGCCCGAGTGCACCAACCCCCGGGCGGCGGTGATCTGGGACAAGGCGGGCGAGCGGGTGATGCACGACGCGGCGGTCCGCGCCTCGGCGATGCCGGCCAACGCCCCGATCCAGCTCTACAAGAACAACACCGACAACAAGGGCGCCTCCTACGGCTGTCATGAGAACTACCTCATGCGCCGGGCCACCTCGTTCGCCGACATCGTCAGGCACCTGACGCCGTTCTTCGTCTCCCGGCAGGTCGTCACCGGCGCGGGCAAGGTCGGCATCGGCCAGGACTCCCGGGGCGAGGGCTTCCAGATCAGCCAGCGGGCCGACTTCTTCGAGGTCGAGGTGGGCCTGGAGACGACGCTCAAGCGGCCGATCATCAACACCCGGGACGAGCCCCACGCCGACCCGGAGAAGTACCGCCGCCTGCACGTCATCATCGGCGACGCCAACATGTCGGAGATCTCGACCTACCTGAAGCTGGGATCGACCGCGCTCGTCCTGGCCATGATCGAGGACAACTACTTCACCCGCGACCTCGCCGTGGACAACCCCGTCCAGGCTCTGCGCGCGGTCTCGCACGACCCCACGCTCAAGTACGAGATCTCCATGCGCGACGGCCGCAAGCTGACGGCGGTGCAGTTGCAGATGGAGTATCTGGAGCTCGCCCGCAAGTACGCCGAGGAGCGCAGCGCCAACGGCCTGGACGAGCCCACCAAGGACATCCTGGAGCGCTGGGAGTCGGTCCTCACCCGCCTGGCGGAGGACCCGATGCAGCTGTCCAGGGAGCTCGACTGGGTGGCCAAGCTGGAGCTCCTGGAGGGCTACCGGACCCGTGACGGCCTGCCCTGGTCGCACCCGCGCCTGCAGCTCGTCGACCTCCAGTACTCCGACATCCGCCCCGACCGGGGGCTCTACAACCGGCTCGTCGCCCGGGGCCGCATGCAGCGCCTGGTGACCGAGGAAGAGGTCCAGCGGGCCATCGAGGTGCCGCCCAACGACACCCGGGCCTACTTCCGGGGCCGCTGCCTGAGCCAGTACAGCGAGTCGGTGGCCGCGGCCTCCTGGGACTCGGTCATCTTCGACATCCCCGGCCGCGAGTCGCTGCAGCGCGTCCCCACCCTTGAGCCGCTGCGCGGCACCAAGGCCCACGTGGGCGAGCTGTTCGACCGCTGCCGTACCGCCGCGGAGCTGGTGACGGCGCTGACCGGCGAGCAGTGACCTGCTGAGAGGTCCCAAGAGGTCCTGAGGGGCCTGAGAGGGGGAGGCGGTCCGGCCCCGGACCGCCTCCCCCTCGGCGTGCCCGGACCCCGTGACGACCGGATCCCGGCAAACCGGACACCCGGATTGACGGGGGACGGAGAACCGGGATACGTTCCGGGTGTTTTGTGGCGGTGCGAGGGAAATCCGGTGAGATTCCGGTGCGGTCGCGCCACTGTAACCGGCTCCCCGGAGCCGGAAGTCAGGTCACACTCGGCCGCCACCGACCTACGAAAAGGGACGCGTAAATCCCGGAGGAGGTGGCCGTGAGCCAGATCTCGGCACCGCACGTTCAGCCCATCCCATGGCCCTCGCTCACCCGCTGGCTGCTCGCCGTACCGGTGCTGCTGCTCCTCGCCTACCTGGTCACCTTCGACCAGGGAGCGATCTCCCAGGCGGGAAACTACCTGCACGAACTCATGCACGACGGGCGTCACCTGCTCGGCGTTCCGTGCCACTGAGCCACAGGTGATCACCAAACTCATCGTCCGGGGCCTCGTCGCCGGACTGCTCGCAGGGCTGCTCGCGGCCGTCTTCGCCTACACCGTCGGCGAACCGCGCATCGACCAGGCCATCGCGCTGGAGGAGGCGGCCGCCGCGGCCGCCGCCCCGGCCGGGACACACGACGACACCGGGACCGCCGCCCACTCCCACGACGAGGAGGAGGCGCTGGTCAGCAGGGACGGGCAGCGCGCCGGGCTCTTCCTCGCCCTCGGCCTGTACGGCCTGGCGATCGGAGGCCTGTTCTCCCTCGTCTACGCGGCCGTACGCGGCCGTGCGGGACCCCGCTCGGAACCGGTGCTCGCCGTCACCCTCGCCGCCGCCGCGTTCACCTCCGTCGTCCTCATCCCCTTCGTGAAGTATCCCGCCAACCCTCCGGCCGTCGGCGATCCGGAGACCATCAACCAGCGCACCGTGCTCTATCTGGTCGCGGTGGTCATCGGGATCCTCGCCGTCGCCGCGGCCGTCGCCGCCTACCGCTACGCCTCGCGGAGCGAACCGTGGGTGCGCTGGCTGTCGGCGGGCGCCACCTTCCTGGTCCCCGTCGTCGCGGCCTGGATCCTCCTGCCGGAGATCTCGGAGGTGCCCCGGGGCTTCCCCGCCGACCTCCTGTGGGACTTCAGGGTCGCCTCCATAGGGACCCAGGTGGTCTTCTGGGCCGGTGTCGGCGCGCTGTTCGCCTTCGCCGCCCGCAGGCGCGGCCCGGTGTGACGACCCCCTCGGGGGTCACCCGCCTGCTCCTGGTCTGCCACGCCTCCACCTCGGCGACGGTACGGGCCGCGTTCCCGGGTGACGAACCACTCGACGAACGCGGCCTGCGCCGGGCCGAGGGGATGGCGCGGGACCTCGGCCCGGGGCCCGCGGCCTGCCCACCGGAGCTGCGCTGCGTCCAGACGGCGGCGGCGCTCGGCCTGCGGGCCGAGCACGACCCGCTGCTGGCCGACTGCGACTACGGCCGCTGGAGCGGGATGACGCTCGGCGAGGTCGAGGCCGCCGAACCCGAGGCGCTCGCCTCCTGGCTCGGCGACCCCGGCGCGGCGCCGCACGGCGGGGAGCCGGTCACCGCGCTCCTCGACCGGGTGTCCGGCTGGCTCGCCGTCCGCACCCCCGGCAGGGCCGTCGCGGTCACCCACCCGGCGGTCGTCCGCGCCGCGGTCGTCCACGCCCTCGGCGCCCCCGCCCAGGCCTTCTGGCGCGTCGACGTCGCGCCGCTGGCCCGCGTGACGCTCACAGGGCGCGGCGGGCGCTGGCGGCTCAGCTACTCCTGATGGCGGCCCGAGCGCCCGGCGCCCTTTGATTTCGACGAGACGGACAGGAGATCCCGAAGGTGCCTGACTCCCGCTATCCCTTCACCGCGATCGTGGGGCTGGAGGACCTGAAACTTGCGCTGATCCTCAACGCGGTCTCCCCCCGCGTCGGGGGAGTGCTGGTCAGGGGGGAGAAGGGCACCGCCAAGTCCACGATCGTGCGGGCGCTGGCCGCGCTCCTGCCGCCCGTCGAGGTGGTGACCGGCTGCCGCTTCTCCTGCGACCCCGCCGCCCCCGACCCCGGCTGCCCGGACGGCCCGCACGAGGGTCGTACACCCCCGGCGCCCCTGCCCGCCCCACCCGCCACCGTGCGGCCCGACGAAGCTCAGCCAGATGGAGCTCGGCCCGATGGGGTTCAGCCCGGTGGAGCCCGGTCCGCCACCGTGCCGCGGCCCGACGAAACTCAGCCAGGCGTGGCTCGGCCCGACACCGCGCGGGACGGCGCCGCGCGGCCCGCCCGCCTGGTCGAGCTGCCCGTCGGCGCCTCCGAGGACCGCCTCGTCGGGTCCCTCGACATCGAGCGGGCCCTCACCGAGGGCGTGAAGTCCTTCGAACCCGGCCTCCTGGCGAGCGCCCACCGGGGCGTCCTGTACGTGGACGAGGTCAACCTCCTCCACGACCACCTGGTGGACCTGCTGCTCGACGCCGCCGCCCTCGGCACCTGCTACGTCGAGCGCGAGGGGGTGTCGGTACGGCACGCCGCCCGGTTCCTGCTGGTCGGGACGATGAACCCCGAGGAGGGGGAGCTGCGCCCGCAGCTGCTCGACCGCTTCGGGCTGACCGTGGAGGTCCGGGCCTCGCGGGAACCGTCCCAGCGGGTGGACGTGGTGCGGCGCCGCCTGGACTTCGAGGCCGACCCCGACGCCTTCGCCGCCGCCTGGTCGGACGAGGAGCGGGCGCTGGCCGCGCGCATCGCCGAGGCGCGCGCCCGGGTTCCCCGGGTCGTCCTGCCGGACGCGGCACTGCTCAGGATCGCCACCGTCTGCGCGGGGTTCGAGGTGGACGGGCTCCGGGCCGACCTGGTCACCGCCGGCGCGGCGATCGCGCACGCCGCCTGGCAGGGCCGCACCACCGTCACCGCCGACGACGTACGGGAGGCCGCCAGGCTCGCGCTCCCGCACCGCCGCCGCCGCGACCCCTTCGACGCGCCGGGCCTGGACGAGTCCAAGCTCCAGGACCTCCTGGACCGGATCCCCGACGACCCCGACGGCCCTGAGGACCCGGAGGGCCCGGACGACTCCGGCGGCCCGGGGGGCACCGATCCCGACGGCGGCCCGGACGGACCGGCGCCCGGCGGCGGTACCGAGGCCGGGGACGCCACCTCCGAGGACCCGGGCGACCCGGGAGACACGGGCGCTCCCGGTGACGGGGACACCTCCCGGCCCGCGGCCCCGGACGTCCCCGGCGGTCCCGGCCCCGGGACGCGGGGGCCCGCCGCCTCCACCGCGGATCCCGGCGAACCGGCGGGGACGACCGGGGGAGCACCGGCCCGCGAGCGGACCTTCGACGCCGAGCCCGGAGGCAGGACCAGGCTGTTCACCGTCCCAGGCGTCGGCGGGGGAGCCCCGGGGCGCCGGTCGCGTGCCAGGACGCCCCTGGGCCGTACCACGGGGGCCCGGGTCCCCGAGGGCCACACCGGCTCCCTCCACCTGCGGGCCACCGTCGGCGCCGCCGCCCCGTACCAGGTCGCGCGGGGCAGGAGCGGGCCGGGACTGCTGCTGCGGCGCGGCGACCTCAGGGAGGCGGTCCGCGAGGGCCGCGAGGGCAACCTGGTGCTGTTCGTGGTGGACGCCAGCGGTTCCATGGCCGCCAGGCAGCGCATGCGGGCGGTCAAGAGCGCGGTGCTCGGCCTGCTCCTCGACGCCTACCAGCGCCGCGACAAGGTGGGGCTCGTCACCTTCCGGGGCGCCCGCGCCGACCTGGTCCTGCCGCCGACCTCCTCCGTCGAGGCCGGCGCGGCCCGGCTGCGCGAGCTCCCCACCGGGGGGCGTACCCCGCTGGCCGCGGGTCTGCTGCGGGCCGCCGAGGTGCTGCGGGTCGAGCGCCTGCGCGACCCGTCCAGGCGCCCGCTGGTGGTCCTGGTCACCGACGGGCGGGCCACCTCGGGCACCGTCGAGGAGTCCCACCGCGCGGCGGGACTGCTGGCCGGGGTGGCTGGGGTGGTGGTCGACTGCGAGGGCGGCCACGTGCGCCTCGGCCTCGCCGCCTCTCTGGCGGCGCGGATGGGCGCGGAGACCGTACGCCTCGACGATCTCACCGACCTGGCCGGGATGGTCCGCGAGCGGCGCGGCGCCGCGTGACCGCGACGGACCGGCGAGGACGGGGCGCTCCGCGTGACCACGAACGGCCGGCGAGGACGGCGAAACAGCGAGGACGGCGGGACGGTGGGGACAGTCAGGACACCGCGCCGCACGACATGAGCCGTACGACAGTAGCCGCACGACAGTGAAGGGAGGGCGACGATGCCGCAGGGCAAACCCGTCAGCGTGCCCGAGGACGGCCTGACCACCAGGCAGCGCCGCACCCGGCCGCTGCTGATCGTCCACACGGGACCGGGCAAGGGCAAGTCCACCGCGGCCTTCGGCCTGGCCCTGCGCGCCTGGAACCAGGGCTGGCCGATCGGGGTCTTCCAGTTCGTGAAGTCCGCCAAGTGGCGCATCGGCGAGGAGCGGGCGCTGCGGGTGCTCGGCGACTCCGGCGAGGGCGGGCCGGTCTCCTGGCACAAGATGGGCGAGGGCTGGTCCTGGATCCAGCGCCCCGGCAGCGAGGAGGACCACGCCGCCGACGCCCGCGAGGGCTGGGAGCAGATCAAGCGCGACCTCGCCGCCGAGACGTTCCGCCTGTACGTGCTCGACGAGTTCACGTACCCGATGAAGTGGGGCTGGATCGACGTCGACGAGGTGGTCGAGACCCTGCGCGGGCGTCCCGGCGGCCAGCACGTCGTCGTCACCGGCCGTGACGCCGACCCCCGGCTGCTCGACGCCGCCGACCTCGTCACGGAGATGGGCAAGATCAAGCACCCGATGGACGCCGGGCAGAAGGGCCAGAAGGGCATCGAATGGTAGCCCGGCTGGTCATCGCGGCCCCCGCCTCCGGAGCGGGCAAGACGACCGTGGCGACCGGTCTGATGGCCGCCCTCGCCCGCCGGGGCTTGGCGGTCTCCCCGCACAAGGTGGGGCCCGACTACATCGATCCCAGCTACCACGCGATGGCCACCGGCCGGCCGGGACGCAACCTCGACCCCTGGCTGGTGGGGGAGGAGCTCGTCGCCCCGCTGTTCCTGCACGGCGCGGCCGGGGCGGACGTCGCGGTCGTGGAGGGCGTGATGGGCCTGTACGACGGCGCGGGCTCCACCGAGTTCGCCTCCACCGCGCACGTCGCCAGGCTGCTCGGCGCCCCGGTGGTCCTGGTCGTGGACGCGGCCAAGCAGAGCCGTTCCGTGGCGGCGCTGGTGCACGGGTTCGCCTCCTACGACACCCGGATCAGGCTCGGCGGGGTGATCCTCAACCGGATCGGCTCCGAGCGGCACGAGGCCATCTGCCGCGAGGCGCTCGCCGGGAGCGGTGTCCCGGTGCTCGGCGCGATCCGCCGCAGCGACGCCGTCGCCACCCCCTCCAGGCACCTGGGCCTGGTCCCCGCCGCCGAGCGCCGCACCCAGGCCGTGCGGGCCATGGACGCCGTCGCGGACCTGGTCGCCGCCTCCTGCGACCTGGAGGAGATCCTGCGCCTGGCCCGTACCGCGCCGCCGCCGGCGGCCGTCCCGTGGAGCCCCGGGCCGCCCGCCGCCCCCGTCACGAGGATCGCGGTCGCCGGAGGGCAGGCCTTCACCTTCGGCTACACCGAGCAGGCCGAGTTGCTGGCGGCGGCGGGCGCCGAGGTGGTCCCCTTCGATCCGCTCGTCGACGAGACCCTCCCCGAGGGGGCTCGCGGGATCGTCATCGGGGGCGGCTTCCCCGAGGTCTACGCGGCCGAGCTGTCGGCCAACGAGCCGCTGCGCGAGCGGGTCGCCGCGTTCGACGGGCCGATCTCGGCCGAGTGCGCGGGCCTGCTGTACCTCGCCAGGAGGCTGGACGGCATGCCGATGTGCGGGGTCCTCGACGTCGAGGCCAGGATGACCGGCACCCTCACCCTCGGCTACCGGGACGCGGTGGCCGTCCGCGACTCACCGCTCACCAGGGACGGGGAGCGCTACCGGGGCCACGAGTTCCACCGCACCGCGGTCGAGCCCGCCCCCGACCGGCCGCTGTTCCGCTGGCGTGGCGGCGCCGACGGATTCGCCGACGGCCGGGTCACCGCCTCCTACCTGCATCTGCACTGGGCCGGCAGCCCCCGGCTGGCCTCCAGGTTCGTCGAGGCCTGCCGCCGGGTCCCTGTCGTCTGACTTCTTTCGATGCCTATTCGTGATCGTCAGAGACCGTCAAAGAGGTTTGAAGATCGAGAATGCCGATATTCGATCTTTAGTGGTTTTTCGAGTTCCATCCGTTCCGGTCAATCCCGTCCGTTCGGGAAACGCGTCCGGCCTGGCCGGGCAACCTCGGCCTCACCCGGGTGGCGGGAAAAAGCGAATCCCATCCTGAATGCCCGTCCAAAGGCCGCGCGAGGTCCCGTTGGGTGCCGGGCGAAGGCCCCGTGAGCTTTCAGGTTAAGGTGTCCGGCGGCAGCCGGGCGGCGGGCAGCCGTGGCGGGGCGAGGGCCACCCCCTCCGTGTGGAGGAGCGCCGACAGCATGCGGCCCGCCTGCCCCATGCTGATCCGGGAGGCCGGGTCGCGCCGGAGCAGGCCCTCCAGGACGGGCCACAACACCCCCGCCCGCGCCACCTGCTCCTGGTGCCCGCCCGCCGGATCACGCGGCGCCGGCGTACGGGAGAGGGGGCGCGGCGGCCGGCCCTCCACCGCGAAGTACAGGCTCGCCCCGAACGACCACAGGTCGCCCGCGGGGGTCGGCGGCCCGCCCCGCAGCCGCTCCGGCGCGACGAAGGTGGGAACGGGGACGGTCGGCAGGGTCGCGGAGGTGTCCGGGTCGCCGTGCAGTGCCGCGATGCCGAAGTCGGCCAGTACCACCCGGTCGCCGGTGAGCAGGATGTTGCGCGGGTTGATGTCCCGGTGCAGGACGCCCGCCCCGTGCGCGTGACGCAGCCCGCTCAGCAGCTGGAAGCCGATCCACGCCGCCCAGTGGATCGGCAGGCGGCCCAGGTGCCGTACGGTCTCCTTGAGCGTGAGGGCCTCCAGGAGCTCCATGACGATCCAGAGCCGCCCGTCCTCCTCCAGGAGGTCGTGCACGGAGATCACGGCCGGGTGGTTCAGTCTCCCGGCCGAGCGCGCCTCGCGCAGCGCCCGTCGTCGCGCGTCGTGCATGTCCGCCCCGTCCTCGCCGAACCGGGGCTGGATCTCCTTGATCGCCACATTCCGCCTGAGCAGGGAATCGTGGGCTCGCCACACCCTTCCCATGCCGTCCCGCCCGATCGGCGAGGCCAAGTGATAACGATCACCTAGTAAACGTGCCTTTCCGGCATCTGTTCCCATGAATCACCTGCTGCACGATAGAAGCCGGGCCCCTCAGCTGATTCATATTTTCACCTGGAACAGCGCACTATGTGATTACCTACGGTGATTCTCTGTAACGATTCAGACGCATAGGCGTAGTGGAATGTTGTTCCATGTCCGTAAAGCCTGATTGTGTAATCAGGAAAATGGCCCGGGGCCGGTGAAAGCGTTTCGGAAACGCCCGCGAACGGTCCCCGGCCGCGCCGACGCGGCGCGCGTCCGCGAAGGGTCTCGGGCGGCGCCGAGGCGGCTTACGCCCGCGAACGGTCTCCGGCCGCGGAAGCGGCGCGCGTCCGTGAAAGGGTCTCAGGTGGCGCAGAAGTGGCGCGCGCCCGCGAACGGTCTCAGGCCGCGCTGAAACAGCGCACGTCGTCCAGCATCTTCGAGGTCCGCTCGGCGCTCAGCCGCGCCCGCGGATCCTTGCGCAGCAACCCCCGCAGCACCGGCTCCAGGGCACCCGCCCGCTTCGGCGCGCGCGGCGGCTCGCGCAGCGCCGCCACCAGCGCCGCCATCGAGTTCACCGTACGGAACGGGGTCCGGCCCTCCACCGCCATGTACAGCGTCGCGCCGAACGACCACATGTCCGCCTCGCGGGTGCCGCCCCTGCCCTGCAGCGCCTCCGGCGCGATGAACGCCGGGGTGCCCCGCGTCGAGGTCGTCGCCGCGCCCTCCGGCGCCGCGAAGCCGAAGTCGGCCAGCACCACCCGGTCGCCGGTCAGCATGATGTTGGCGGGCTTGATGTCGCGGTGGATCACCCCGCCGTCGTGCGCGTGCCGCAACGCCTCCAGCAGGCGGCACCCCATCGCCGCCACCAGGTCCACCGGGAGCGGGCCCGCCTGCACGAGCGTGTCGTGCAGCGTCAGCGCCTCCAGGAACTCCATGACGATCCAGAGGCGCTCGGCCTCCTCGGTGAGGTTGTGCACCGTCACGATGCCCCGGTGGCTCAGCCGCGCCGCCATGCGGGCCTCTCTCACCACCCGCCGCCGCTGCTCGGCCGCGGCGGCTCCCGGTGGCAGGAGTATCTCCTTGAGGGCCACCTCTCGCTCCAGAAGCAGGTCATATGCGCGCCAGACGACGCCGGTCGCCCCCTGGCCGACGCGTGAGACGAGCTTGTATCTGCGCGCGATGATGGTGCTCACCCCCCAATGATCGCAGTTTCCAGCCCCGAAGGCCTACCTGGAACGTTCCTTATCTCTCCAGGAGTGTCGGATCTGCCCGGATTCCGCGAGTGACGATGCTCACACGGGGGGCGTACGGGCCCCCGGGGCTCGTGTGAGCCCCGGGGGAGGTCTCGCGGGCACGCGGGCTCACACGAGACCGACGCCGAGCAGCAGCGTGCCCGCGCCCAGTGACACCCCGCCCGCCGGGACCAGCCAGATCAGCTTGTTCGGCTTCGTGTCGGAGGGGCGTACCACGGACAGGAAGAAACCCAGCGGCATCAGGATGGGCGCCGCCACGATCAGGATCCGGGACAGGTCCTTCAGGCCGCCGGACAGGTCCGCCTGGTCGATGTAGAGCAGCGCGACGAGCGCGAAGAGCACCAGGACGCCCGCGTGCGCGTGCCCGGCCCGCCACAGGCCGCGCCGCACCGGATTGTCCATGTAGCCGGGGACGCCGCGCATGATGTGCCCGAGCAGGGAGACCCCGCCGAAGGCCGCGGCGGGCACGGTGATGAGGAGTATTCCCGCTGTGTTCAAGGACGACGGTGACATGGGGGCGCCTCTCATTGGATAGTGGAGCTAGCCAATTATTGGATAGGAGTGCTATCCAGTCAAGCGGGGACGGATTTGCCTTGGGGCCCCGGGGAGGGTTCCCTGGCGGGCAGGACCTCGGCACGGCCCGTACGGGCTCCCGTAAAGATCGCGGGACGATCCGCGCACAATGTCGCCCGGTTCGGGGAAGATATGAATCAGATCCGTCCCCCAGGTGGAGGTGCCACACATGGCAAGCAAGGACACCGGCGGCCAGAAGCAGACCGGCCGTACCGACAAGGAGGTCGAGGAGACCGCCCCGGCGGAAACCTCCGACGTCCAGGAACGTCACGAGAAGCTCTCCGATGACGTCGACGCGATCCTCGACGAGATCGACGAGGTCCTTGAGGAGAACGCCGAGGAGTTCGTGAGGAGTTACGTGCAGAAGGGCGGGCAGTAAGCCCGCCCGGTGGAATCCAGGGCCAGGGGTGAGGGCGGATCCGGCGAGCGGCCGGAAGATCCGTCCTGACCACGGCCCGGCCCGGCACCCGCCGGGCCCGGCGGGTGGGTGACGTACGGCCGTCCCCGCCGGGGGCGTCCTTCCGGTCGTTCCGCCGCCGAGCGCCGTGAGCACGTCGAGCCGATCAGGGGAGGCCCCTCCGGGAATGGTTCCCGGAGGGAATGAGAACCGTCCGGAGTGTTTGGCGGGAAGGCGCGGGCCGGGTCGCCCGCGGCCGTCCCCGATCCGGCGGGCCGGCCGTTTCCCGCCGGCTCCGCCACCTCCGTCCCCTCTTTCACCTCGGTCACCTCGGTCCCTTCAGTCGCCTTGGTCGCCTCCGTCGCCTCCGTCGTCTGGGTGACGAGGCCCGGCGCGGTGGAGAGGCCGCCCGGCGGTCGCCCGCGATCACCGCGCCGCCAGCGCCATCGCCGCCACGATCACCACGCCATCGGCACACATCGCCGTCACGATCACCGCGAGCACCGGCCCCCCGCGACGCCCTTCCGGGGGCTCTGTCTTCGTGTCCCTGCGTGAGCTCCGCCCTCGTCTCCTTCGCGGGCACCGTCCCCGCATTCAGCGCCGGCTCCGCCTTCCCCGCGGGCACCCTCTTCGCGTCCCCTCGTGAGCGCCGTCCCCGTCTTCTTCGCGGGTACCTGTCTCCGCGCCCTTCGTGGGTTCCGCCCTCGCGTCCTCCGTGAGACCCCGGCCCCGTCCCAGCTGGCGCGTGATCGGGATCGGTGCCGCCTTCGTGGCCTTCGCGGGATCCATCGTATTCGTCGCATTTGTCGCGTTCGAGGGAGATCCGCGACGGATCGGGCGACCGGTGCCGATCACCCGCAAAGATTCAAAAGCCCCGCGCGGAGGGTTCGCGCTGAGCTGATCCAGGGAAGTGCAAGCAGCACGGCAAGATGAGTAAGGTCGGGCCTTAAAGGACTGCACCTTTGGAGGGAGTCGCGTGGGATCTCATAGGGACCTGCCCGCCGGCATGGTGAATCACATCTTTACCGACACCGGGAGCTCCTCGTTCACCGAGTTCGTCAGGTCCCATTCGCCGGACTTGCTGCCTGGCCGTAACGAGGCCCTGGCGACTCCGGTGGGCGACCAGATCCCGCACGCCACCACGATCGTGGCGGCGATGTGCGCCGGTGGCGTGGTGATCGCGGGAGACCGCCGGGCCACCTCCGGCAACATCATCTCCCAGCGTGACATGGAGAAGGTGTTCCGCACCGACGACCACTCCGGCATGGGCATCGCCGGGGCGGCGAGCACCGGCATCGAGATGGCCCGCCTCTACCGGGTGGAGCTCGAACACTACGAGAAGCGCGAGGGCCGCACGCTCTCGGTGGCGGGCAAGGCCAACCGGCTCGCCACGATGATCCGCGGCAACCTGCCGATGGCGATGCAGGGGCTCGTGGTCGTCCCGCTCTTCGCCGCCTACGACCCCGACGTCGACGGCGGGCGCATCTTCAGCTACGACGTGGGCGGCGGCCCCTACGAGCAGCGCCAGCACCACGCCATCGGGTCCGGCTCGATCTTCGCGCGGGGCGCCCTGAAGAAGCTCTACCGCGAGGGCGCCTCACCCGAGGACACGGTGCTGACGCTGATCCAGGCCCTCTACGACGCGGCCGACGACGACTCGGCGACCGGTGGCCCGGACGTGATCCGCAAGATCTGGCCCGTCGTCGCGGTGATCACCGCCGACGGATACCACCGCCTCCCCGACGAGGAGGTCGGAGAGCTCGTCCGGGTCGTGGTCGAGTCCCGGGCGGACCGCCCCGACGGCCCCGTCGCCCCGCTGCGCTAACACGAGAGGATCACCCCAGGTGTCCATGCCTTTTGGATATGTCTCGCCCGAGCAGCAGATGCGGGACAAGGCGGACTACGCGCGCAAGGGGATCGCGCGGGGCCGTAGTGTCGTCGTCCTGCAGTACGCCGACGGCATCCTGTTCGTCGCGCCCAACCCGTCCCGGGCGCTGCACAAGATCAGCGAGATCTACGACAAGATCGGTTTCGCCGCGGTCGGCCGCTACAACGAGTTCGAGGCCCTGCGCCTCGGCGGCATCCGATACGCCGACATCAACGGCTACACCTACGCCCGCGACGACGTTACCGCCCGTGGCCTGGCCAACCTCTACGCGCAGAACCTCGGCCAGATCTTCACCGAGTCGCTGAAGCCGTTCGAGGTGGAGATCGTGGTCGCCGAGGTCGGCGACTCCTCCGACGAGGACCACATCTACCGGCTGACCTTCGACGGCTCGGTCTTCGACGAGGCGGGCCTGGTGGCGATGGGCGGCCAGGCCGAGGCGGTGGCGGGCCGTCTCAAGGAGCGCTACCACGACGGCCTGTCGCTGGCCGAGGCGCTGGAGGCGGCGCTGTTCGCGCTGACCGAGCCGGGTGGCGAGCGCTTCCCGGCGAACCAGCTGGAGGTGGCGGTGCTCGACCGCAACCGGCCGCACCGCAAGTTCCTGCGGCTCAACGGCCCCAGGCTGGAGCGGCTGCTGGCCGACGGCGCCCCCGCGGCCGAGTCGGCCGCCCAGGCGGCCAAGAACGAGAACCCCCTTTCCGCGCCCGAGACGCCCGGCGCCCCGCCGACCGCGCCCGACGGCGACATCGACACCGGATCCAGCGGCTGACCGCATCCGCCGACGACACGGAGCGCCGCCCCCGCCCGGGGGCCGGCGCTCCGCTGTGTCCTGGATCACACCCTCCCCGGACAACCGATGCCGTCCACCGGCGGTCACAGCCTGTGTGAAGAACGCCATCCCGCACGCCTGGACCAGGCTCGTTCCCCCTTTGACCGCTCCCGCCGCCCCGCGAAGGGCCCTGGCCGCTCCCGTCGCCCCGCGAAGGGCCCTGATCGCTCCCGTCGCCTCGCGAAGGACCGCTCCGCGAAGGACGACCACCCCGCGATGGACCGGCCCCCGTGAGGCGGGCCCCGCGCTCGCCCTGCTCGCGGCCGTGGCACTGGTGTCCGGCTGCGCCGCGGAGACCACCCCGGCCACTTCGGCCACCCCGGCCGCCCCGCCCCCCTCCGCGTCCGCCCCCTCGACGGGCACGCCGGACGCCGCCGCGGAGACCACCCCGGCCGCCGCGCCCGCCGCCACCCCCGAGCTCTTCGGTACCGAGTTCCAGGCCGCCCCCGAGCACGACTGGAGCAAGGGACGGCCGCCGCCCTTCGAGGGCGTCCTGCGCGGCTGGCTCACCGACGTGGACGACGACGGGGTGGCCGAGTACCGGCCGATCCGCTTCGTCCAGAACGGCGGCGAGGACGGCCACTTCGACGGTCCCGAGGAAGGCGACGTGGTCCGCTACCTGGCGCCCATCGCCGAGGACGTGCGCTTCCTCGCCGACAGCGGCTGCGACGGCACGACGCAGACCTACGACAGGGCCACCAACCTCGGCACCGAGAGCTGCACCCGCCAGACGCTGATCGACAACGTCAGGGAGGCGGCCTCCCTGACCGGCGTGGAAGGCCTCCACAGGCCGGCCCTGATCACCACCGAGAACGGCAGGATCACCAAGGTTGTCGAGATCTTCTGGCAGGGCGGGGGCTGACCGGGACCGCCGATCCGGCGCCTCCGTCCCGCCCGCGCCCGGCGGCGGACCGGGCGCGGGCCGCGTCCGCGCCCGGTCCGCGCTTAGCCGCTCACAGGCCGGGGCATAAGCCGTACGACCGAAAACCCCATGATCCCTCCCGCGAGAGGGGTTCGGCGAATAGTGTGAGGCAATGGATCGTCGCATCTTCGGGCTTGAGAACGAGTACGGCGTCACCTGCACGTTCAGGGGGCAGCGGCGGCTGTCGCCCGACGAGGTAGCGCGTTATCTATTCCGCCGTGTCGTCTCCTGGGGCCGATCGAGCAACGTCTTCCTCCGCAACGGGGCGCGCCTGTATCTCGACGTGGGCAGCCACCCCGAGTACGCCACCCCCGAGTGTGACAACGTCGTGGAGCTCGTCACCCACGACAAGGCGGGCGAGCGCATCCTGGAGGGCCTCCTCGTCGACGCCGAGAAGCGTCTCCGCGAGGAGGGCATCGCCGGGGACATCTACCTGTTCAAGAACAACACCGACTCCGCGGGCAACTCCTACGGCTGCCACGAGAACTACCTGGTCGGCCGGCACGGCGAGTTCGGCCGCCTGGCCGACGTGCTGATCCCGTTCCTGGTCACCCGGCAGATCATCTGCGGGGCGGGCAAGGTGCTGCAGACCCCGCGTGGAGCGGTCTACTGCGTCTCCCAGCGGGCCGAGCACATCTGGGAGGGCGTCTCCAGCGCCACCACCCGGTCGCGCCCGATCATCAACACCCGTGACGAGCCGCACGCCGACGCCGAGCGGTTCCGCCGCCTGCACGTCATCGTCGGCGACTCCAACATGAGCGAGACGACCATGCTGCTCAAGGTCGGCGCGACCGACCTGGTGCTCCGCATGATCGAGGCCGGCACCGTGATGCGCGACCTGTCCCTGGAGAACCCGATCCGGGCCATCCGCGAGGTCTCCCACGACATGACCGGGCGGCGGCGGGTCCGGCTGGCCAACGGCCGCGAGGCGTCCTCGCTGGAGATCCAGGAGGAATACCTCTCCAAGGCCCGCGACTTCGTCGACCGCCGTGGCGGCGACGAGATCAGCCACCGGGTGCTGGAGCTGTGGGAGCGCACCCTCAACGCGGTCGAGACGGGCAATCTCGACAAGGTCGCCCGCGAGATCGACTGGGTGACCAAATACCAGCTGATCGAGCGCTACCGCAAGAAGTACGACCTGCCGCTGTCGAGCCCCAGGGTCGCCCAGCTCGACCTCGCCTACCACGACGTGCACCGCCGCCGTGGCCTGTTCTACCTGCTGCAGAAGCGCGGCGCGGTGGAGCGGGTGGCCTCCGATCTGAAGATCTTCGAGGCCAAGTCGGTGCCGCCGCAGACCACCCGGGCCCGGCTGCGCGGTGAGTTCATCCGCAAGGCGCAGGAGAAGCGCCGCGACTTCACCGTCGACTGGGTGCACCTGAAGCTCAACGACCAGGCGCAGCGCACCGTGCTGTGCAAGGACCCCTTCCGCAGCGTCGACGAGAGGGTGGACAAGCTCATCGCCGGAATGTGACGGTCATACTTCGGCAAGCTCGTCCCGGCCTTACCTCCTCCGTACGCCGGGACGGGTAGTGTGGCGCGAACCTGACGTCTGCTTGAGGGATACCTATGCGCCGCCGCAGCATGGCCGTACTGGCCGCAGTGCCTCTGATGTTCGCCGCAGCATGTGGCTCCGGTGGAGGCGTGGCCACCGGCGCCTCCAGCCCCGCGAGCAGCAGCGGCGGGGTCGCCGAGCTGCAGGTGACCGGGCAGGCCGGTGCCAAGCCGACCGTCGCCTTCCCGTCCAAGGTCGTCGAGACCTCCTCCTACAAGGTGCTCACCCCCGGCACCACCGGCGAGGCCGCCAAGCTCGGCACCAGCGTGATCGCCAACTTCACCGTCTTCACCTGGGACGGCAAGGAGAACAAGATCGCCGGTTCGACCTACGACGAGGGCGGGCCGCAGGTCATCACGCTCAACGAGCAGGTCCCGGAGATCCTCCGCAAGGGCTTCGCCGAGACCAAGGGCGGTGGCCGGTTCATGTCGGTCGTCGCCAAGGACGCGCTCCCCGCCGAGCAGCAGGCGCAGGCCCCTCCCGGCCAGTCGCAGGTCTTCGTGGTCGACGTGGTGGGCGTCCCGCAGGCGAAGGCCGCCCAGGGCACCGCGACCGACCCCGGTGTCGAGGGGATCAAGGTGGAGAGCCCGGGTGGCGACGCCGCGCCGAAGCTCACCACCAAGACCAAGAAGAAGGCTCCCAAGGAGCTCGTCACCAAGACCGTGATCAAGGGCACCGGCCCCGAGGTCAAGACCGGCCAGTCGATCCTGGTGCAGTACGCCGGGAAGATCTGGGGCTCTGACGTCGAGTTCGACAGCAGCTGGTCCCGTGGCGGTCAGCCGATCATGTTCCCGATCGGCGCCGGCAAGGTCATCAAGGGCTGGGACCAGGGTCTGGTCGGCGTCCCGGTCGGCAGCCGGGTGCTGCTGAGCATCCCGCCGGACCTCGGTTACGGCAAGGCGGGCAGCGGCGACAAGATCAAGGGAACCGACACCCTCGTCTTCCTGGTCGACGTGCTGGGCGCCTACTGAGCCCGCTTGAGCCACCGGTGAGTCACTGACCCGCCGATCCGGCGTTCCACCCCCGGCGAGGCCCACCGGGCCGCCGCCGGGGCATCCCGCCCCACCTCGCCTCATCCCGGAGCCCGGCCGTGCGCGCACGGCCGGGCTCCGTGCTTTCCCGGCCCAGAACCCGGGTTCGGGACTCAGGCCCCCGCGGGCGAGGGCGTGGCCTCCCGGGGCCGCGGCCTAGAATCCGGGCTGTGAGCGGCGACGATCTCGACACGGTGGCGGTACTCCACGACCCGGTGCGCCGGGCCGTCTACGACTACGTGGCCTCCCGGGGCCAGGACGTGGGGCGCAACGAGGCGGCCGAGGCGGTGGGGGTGCAGCGGACCCTGGCCGCCTTCCACCTCGACCGGCTCGTGGAGGCGGGCCTGCTCGAAGCGGGGTTCCGGCGGCTGACGGAGCGGACGGGGCCGGGCAGCGGCAGGCCGGCGAAGGTCTACCGCAGGGCGCCGGGGGAGTGGCAGGTCAGCGTGCCCGCCAGGGACTACCGCACCCTCGCCCTGGTGCTGGCCGAGGCCGTCGAGCTGCTCGGCGGGGACGAGCGGGCCGAGCAGGCCGCCCGGCGCGCGGGGGCCGGGCTCGCGCAGGAGGGCGAGGATCTCGCCGGGGTGCTGCGGCGGCGCGGGTACGAGCCGTACGAGGAGGACGGCCGGGTGCGGCTGCGCAACTGCCCGTTCCACGTGCCGGCCGAGGAGCATCCGCTGCTGGTCTGCTCGGTGAACCTGGAGCTGTGCCGCGGGCTGCTCGACGCGCTCGGGCGGGACCCCTCGGCGGCCGGCCTGGACCCGCGCCCCGGGGAGTGCTGCGTCGCCTTTTCTAAAAACAATGAAGATTGACATAGAAGGATCGGGGATGATCTGCTGTGTCCATGCATCTGGCTCAGCTGAACGTCGCCCACGCGCGCGCGCCCAAGGACTCGCCGGAACTGGCCTCCTTCGTGGCGGGCCTCGACCCCATGAACCGGCTGGCCGAGACCGACCCCGGTTTCGTGTGGCGGCTCAAGGGGGGTGAAGGGCCCGAGGACTTGATCGAGCACGGGTACGGCGACCACCTGCTGATCACCTTCTCCGTGTGGAGGTCGCGCGACGCGCTGTGGGACTACGTCTACCGCAGCGGCCACCTGGCGTTCCTGCAGCGGCGCAGGGAGTGGTTCCTGCGCGTCGCGGAGCCGTACCTGGTGATGTGGTGGATCCCCGAGGGGTACGAGCCGACGCTCGCCGAGGGGATGGAGCGCCTGGAGCGGCTGAGGGCCGGAGGCCCCACGCCGGAGGCCTTCACCTTCAAGGACTTCTACGAGAGCGACTCCCGCGAGAGCGGCTACGGAAGCAGCGAGGCCGCGTGGCGCCCGGCGGCGGCGGAGGCCAGGAAGTAGGCCAGGTCCTCGTCCAGGCCCCGGCCCATCGTCGACAGGCGCACCGGAGACCCCCGCAGCGCCTCGTACAGCCCGTCCACCGGCACCTCGACCAGCTCGTGCCGCGCGGCGAGCGGGCGCGACTGCTCGGCCACCCGCCTGCCGAAGTCGCCGGGCAGCACGGGTACGGCGACCTGGGCCGGGGCGAGCGCCACCCGGCCGTAGGCGGTCAGCGAGTGGTGGGAGACCCCGATGTGGCGCTCGCGCAGGTCGCCCTCGCTGACCCGCAGCGCCGCGACCGGGCGGCCCCCCAGGACGGCGGCGGCGTTGACCGCCTCGCCTGCCGAGACGCCGGAGAAGCCCCAGCGGGTGCCGCTGCCCAGGTTGCCCGGCCCCTGGGTGACGATCGCGACGTCGGCCCTCAGGACGTGCCTGGCGGCCAGCAGGCCGGTGTGCGGGGTCACCACCTCCACGTCGCCGCCGAAGGCCTGGCCCGCCGTGACGACGCCGCACAGCCAGCCGGTCTCCCGCAGCCGCGCGCACGACATGGAGAACCAGGCGGGCAGCGCGCCCCCGTCGAGCATCACGTAGGCGACCCTGACGGGCCTCCCGCGCCCGCCCGGGGTCTCTCCGCCCTCCGACGGGTGTTCGTCCGCGGATTTCCCGGGCTCGGGCGGGTGCTGGCCGTACAGGCCGCAGAGGATCGCGGGCAGGGCCGAGTGCAGGTCAGCGACGATCACCGGCATGCCGTCCACGGAGTCGGCGTCGCGCAGGACCTCGTGGAACGGCGAATCCTGCTCGTCCGCGCCGAGGACGGTGGCCTGCAACGGGGTGTAGCGTGCCTTCACCAGGTGTCCGGGGCCTTGGGGATCTTGCGGCAAACGGTCGGGAACAGCCACCACCATGGCGTAGCCTCCCGTACCGAGACCCATCGCGAGCGCGGTCGTGTTGAGCAGCACCACGTCACCGGGCTCCGGACGTCCCACCAGGGCCGGGTAGGCGAGCGCGCGAGCCTCACCGTCCTCGGTGGTCACGTCGAGTTCCACCGCCCCCGGCCACTCGCGCCGGACCCGTACGACCTCGCCCCTGCGCCATCTGATCACGGGGGAAGGGTAGCGTCACTCGAACAGGGAGGAGGCCGGATGTCGCGCCGGAAGACCGAGCGGCTGCTCAATCTCGTGATCTGCCTGCTGGCCACGCGGCGGCCGCTGAGCGCCGAGCACATCCGCCAGGCGGTGCCGGGCTACGACGCCGACAACGACGAGGCCTTCCAGCGGATGTTCGAGCGGGACAAGAACGAGCTGCGGGAGATCGGCATCCCGATCGAGGTCCACAAGGACCCGTGGGAGGACGATCCGGGCTACCGGATCGTCCGCTCGGCGTACGAGCTGCCGGAGATCACCCTGGAGCCCGACGAGGCCGCCGTGGTGGGCCTGGCGGCCCAGGTGTGGCAGCGGGCCAGCCTCGCCGAGGCGGCCAGCGGGGCCCTGCTGAAGCTGCGCGCCGGGGGCGTGCAGACCGACGAGGCCCACGGGGTGCTCGGCGGGGCGCTGGAGCTGCGCGTCGACACCCAGGACCCCTCCTTCCCCGCGCTGTGGGAGGCCGTGCGCGACCGGCGCGCGGTCCGCTTCGCCTACCGGGCGGCGGCCAGCCAGAACGTGCTCACCCGCACGGTGGAGCCGTGGGGCGTCGTCAGCCGCCGGGGCCGCTGGTACATGGTCGGCCACGACCGCGACCGGGACGCGCCGAGGGTCTTCCGGCTCAGCCGGATCAGCGGCACGGTCACCACCGTCGGCCGTCCCGGCGCCGTGGTGGTGCCCGACGGCGTCGACATCAAGTCCATGGTCGGCTTCAGCGACGCCGCCGTCCGCGAGCGCACCGCCCTCATCCGGGTCAGGGAGGACACCTGCCAGGGGCTGCGCCAGGTGGCGAAGGCGGTGCGGCCCGCCGGCGACGGCTGGGACGAGCTGGACGTCGACTTCACCGACCCCGGCCGGCTGGCCGGGTGGATCGTGGGCTTCGCCGCGGACGCCGAGGTGGTCGGCCCGCCGGACGCCCGCGAAGCGGTCATCTGCCGCCTGAAGGGAGCACTCGCGTGAGCACGGCCGATCGCCTGCCCAGGCTGCTGGCACTGGTCCCCTACCTGATGTCGCACCCCGGGGCACAGGTGCCCGAGGTCGCGAAGATCTTCGGGCTGAGCGAGAAGCAGCTCATCGACGACCTGCAGCTGGTCTGGATGTGCGGGCTGCCCGGCCACACCCCCGGCGACCTGATCGACGTGTCGTGGGACGGCGGGGAGATCGTCATCGACAACGCCGAGACCATCGCCCGCCCGCTGCGGCTGGGCGTCGACGAGGCGAGCGCCCTGCTGGTCGCGCTGCGCCTGCTCGCCGAGATGCCGGAGTTCGGGGAGCGCGACGCGCTGGCGAGGGTGATCGCCAAGTTCGAGCAGGCCTCGGGCGAGGGCGCGGCGGCGGTCAGCAGCCAGGTCGCGGTGGAGGTCGACGCCGCGCCCGACGCGCTGCCCGTCGTCAACGAGGCGCTGCGGAGCGGCAGGCGGCTGTCGCTGCGCTACTACGTGCCGGGCCGCGACGAGATCACCCCGCGCGAGGTCGACCCGATGCGCCTGGTCGTCGTGGACGGCCGCCCCTACCTGTCGGGCTGGTGCTACCGGGCCGAGGCGGTCCGGCTGTTCCGGCTGGACCGGATGCTCTCCGTCGACGTGCTCGACGTGCCCGCCGACCCGCCCGCGGGCGCCGTGGCCGACGAGGTGACGCCCGGGGTGTTCCGGCCCTCGCCGACCGACGAGCTGGTGGAGCTGGAGCTGACCGCCGCGGGCCGCTGGGTCGCCGAGTACTACCCGTGCGAGCGGGTCGAGGAGCTCGGCGAGGGCCGCGTGCGGGTGGCCCTGCGGGCCAGGGACCAGGGCTGGCTGGTACGCCTGGCGCTGCGCCTCGGCGACACCGGCAGGGTGGTCTCGCCGGCCTCGCTGGACGAGAGCGTCCGGGCCGCGGCCACCGCCGCGCTGAATCGTTACGAGTCGGTTTCCTGACGCACGGAGCTGGAGCCCCCCGCCATGAGCTGGATCATCGCCGCGATCACGCTGACCCTCGCCGGGCTCGTGGTGCTGGCCTTCCTCGCCGTCCGGGTGCTGCGCGCGGCCGCCGAACTGGGCCGTGAGGTCGACCGCACGCAGGGGCGGCTGGAGCCCGTTCGGGTGCTGTTCGGCGAGCGTACGGCGGCCGTACGGGGGCAAAGGGATGAGTCTGTCCCCGGGGGAGCGTACGATCGGGACCAAGAGACTGCACGTCGCCCGGCGTAAGGATGTGTAATGCCCAACCTCGGACCCACTGAGCTGATCATCATCGGCCTGATCCTGGTGCTGCTCTTCGGTGCCAAGAAGCTGCCGGAAGCCGCGCGCGGGCTCGGCCGGTCGCTACGCATCTTCAAGTCGGAGACCGCCAAGCTCCGCGACGAGGACGAGCCGACGACCGCGACCGCCACGGTCGTCCAGGCGCAGCCCCAGCCCGCCGCCCCGGTTCCCGCCCCGATCCCGGCGGCGACCCAGGCCCCGGCCCCCGCGCCGAGCGCGGAGGAGGAGGCCCGCCGCCTTGAGGAGCAGGCCGCCCGGTTGCGCGCCCAGGCCGGAGCGCCCAAGTCGCAGTGATCGGCGGTAGCCTGAAGATCTACCCTGATCACTCGACTCGTCACCCAGGATTCGCGAATGGCGCTGCTGAAGTGGCCCAAATCGGGCCGAAACGGGGCGGCACCCCCGCCCCCCGAGGCGGGCGACGGCCGCATGCCGCTCATGGAGCACCTGCGCGAGCTTCGTAACCGGCTGGTCATCGCCCTGCTCGGCCTGGTCGCCGGCATCATCGTCGGTTTCATCTTCTTCGACCCGATCTGGTCCTTCGTGTCGGCCCCCTACTGCGGGCTTCCCCAGGCGCAGGAGCTGCGGCCGGGGCAGTGCACGATGCTGATCCTCGGCGTCTTCGACTCGTTCTTCGTGAACCTGAAGGTCGCGGCGATGTTCGGCCTGGTGGTCTCCTCGCCGATCTGGCTGTGGCAGATCTGGGGCTTCGTCACCCCGGGCCTGTACCGCAACGAGAAGCGCTACTCGTTCCTGTTCATCCTGCTGGCCGTCCCGCTGTTCCTCGCGGGCGCGGCGCTGGCCTACTTCGTGATGGACACCGGCCTGTCGATCCTGCTGGGCTTCGCCCCTCCGGGGACGCTGACCGGCATCACGATCGACGAGTACCTCGGCTACGCGCTGATCATGCTCATCGTGTTCGGCATCTCCTTCGAGCTGCCGCTGCTCATGGTGTTCCTGAACATCATCGGGGTGCTGCCGCACGCGCTGGTGGCCAAGCACCGCCGCATGGTCATCTTCATCATGTTCGTCTTCGGCGCGGTCGCCACCCCCGGCGGCGACCCGTTCACGATGATCGCGCTCGCCCTGCCGATGGTGGTGCTGTTCGCCTTCGCCGAGGGGTTCATGTATCTGCGGGAGAAGAGGCTGCGCGGTAAGGAAGAGGACTTCTCCCACCTGTCCGACGACGAGGCCTCCTCGCTCGACGACGACGCCTCGCCCCTGGGCGACGTGGTCCCCGTCGGCGACCCGGCTCCTATCGATTCGAGAACGACCGACACCGATCCCAGCAAATAGGGGATAAGTTCCGGTCTGTGCCCGCAGAGATCGCAGTCCTCGTCAACCCCGCCGCACGCGGCGGCCGTTCGCGGGGACTGCTCTCCCCGGTGCTCGACCGCCTGCGGCAGGGCGGGCGCGAGGTCTCGGTGATCCTCGGAGACTCCGCCTCCGACGCCCTGGAACGCGCCTGCACGGCCGTCGCCGAGCAGCCGGAGGCGCTGGTCGCCTTCGGCGGCGACGGCCTGGTCCACCTCGCCCTCCAGGCGGTCGCGGGCAGCGGCGTGCCGCTGGGCGTCATCCCGGTGGGCACCGGCAACGACATCGCCGCCGCGCTCGGCATCCCCCTGAAGGCGCCGCTCGCCGCCGCCGACACCGTGCTGCGCGGGCGGGTGCGCACGGTCGACGCCGCGAAGGCGGGCGAGGACGAGTGGTTCGCCGGGGTGCTTGCCTGCGGCTTCGACTCCCGGGTCAACGAGCGGGCCAACACGATGACCTGGCCGCCCGGCATGGCCAGATACCTGGTCGCCCTCGCCGAGGAGCTGCGCTCCTTCCGGCCCGTCCCGTTCAGGATCGACCTGGACGGCGAGATCGTCGAGCGCGAGGCGATGCTGGTCGCGGTCGGCAACACCTCCTCCTACGGCGCCGGCATGCGCGTGTGCCCCGGCGCGGCCCCCGATGACGGCCTGCTGGACGTGACGATCCTCGGCGCCGTCCCCAGGGGTGAGTTCCTGCGCGTCTTCCCCCGCGTCTACCGGGGCTCCCACGGCGCCCACCCCGCCGTCACCATGCTCCGCGCCCGCCGGGTGAGCCTGGAGGCGCCGGGAGTGATCGCCTACGCCGACGGCGAGCGGATCGGTCCCACCCCGCTGACGTGCGAGATCGTCCCCGGCGCGCTGGCGGTCCTCGTCTAGGGCCGTGCCCCGCGGGCAGAGCCGGTCGACCGATCGGCGGGCCACGGCCCGGCCGGTTCTTCCCGGTCCGTCCTGGACGGCGACGACTACGTCCTGGACGGCGACGACTACGTCCTGGACGGCGACGACTACGTCCTGGACGGCGACGACTACGTCCTGGACGGCGACGACTACGTCCTGGACGGCGACGACTACGTCCTGGACGGCGACGACTCCAGGCAGCCCCGACCCCAGGCAGCCCCGACCCCAGGCAGCGCCGACTCTAGGCAGCGCCGACTCCAGACAGCGCCGACTCTAGACAGTGACGACGATCTTCTTTCCGGCGTGGAGCCCCTTCTCAAGGTGGAGGTGTGCCTGGACGACGTCGTCGAGGGTGAACACCCTGCCGACGGCGGGACGCAGCGCGCCGAGGCGTACACCGGCGTTCATGAAGGCCGCCATGCGCCTCACCACAACGGGGTCGAGGGTGTGTTCGAAGCTCCGGTAGCCGAAGATCGTGAGTGGCGTGCCCTGCGGGAAAGGCGTGGGCCGGGGGTCCAGGAAGCCCGCGGCGACCAGTGTCCCGCCCGGGCGGGCCGCCTTCAGGAGATCCCGCTGGCCGGGGCCCATGACGACGTCGAGGACGATGTCGGCGCCGGTCCCGCCGGTGTGGTGGCGGACGGCTTCGGCGACGTCCGCGTGGTCGGTGGCGACGACCTCGGCGGCGCCGGCGGCGAGCAGGTCGTCCTTCCTCGCGGTGTGCCGGGTGACGGCGATGGGCACGGCGCCGATCTGGTTGGCGATCTGTGTCGCCGCCCGGCCGACACCGCCGGACGCGGCCGTGATGAGGACGTGGTCACCGGGCCGCATCCCCGCCTTCTCGACGAGCGCGCCGTAGGCGGTGGAGTACGCTACCCAGATCGCCGCCGCCTCCGTGATCCCGAGCCCGGCGGGCCGGGCGACGACCCGGCTCGCGGGGACCGTGGTGTACTCGGCGTAGCTGCCCCTGACGCTCGCGTCGGGAACGGCCGCGAGGATGACCGGCTCACCGATCTCCAGCCCGGTGACCCCGGGGCCCAGCGCGTCGACGACGCCGGTTCCCTCGACGCCGAGGCGAGCGTGCGGCAGGGGGACGGGCGCGGGCGAGGCGCCGGATCGCGCCATCAGGTCGAGCGGGTTGACGGCGAACGCCTCGATCCTGACCCGTACCTCGCCGGCCGCCGGCTCGACGACCGGCTCCTCGACGACGTGCATGACCTCCGGCCCGCCGAACTCGTCGAACACGACGACTCGTGGCATGGTGACTCCTTCGCGTCTGACGCTGGTTTCTTCGCTCGCGAAAGACGTTACGGAGCCCTCGGTTACCTCCTGGTACCTTCGACTTCCATGCAGAACCCCGCCGGACCGGCCTTCCTCGCCGACTGCCCCACCCGGCTGGCGGTCGAGATCATCTCCGACAAGTGGGCCGTGCTCGTGCTCTTCGGGCTCAGCCAGCGGCCTCGCCGGCACGGTGATCTCGTCGACCTCATCGGCGGCGTCTCGCGCAAGGTCCTCACCCAGACGCTGCGCAGGCTCCAGCGGTACGGGCTGGTCGAACGCCGTGCCGAGGCGCCACGGCGGGTCGAGTACAGCCTCACCGACCTCGGCCGGACCCTCGTCGAGCCCATCGAGGTCCTGACGAACTGGGCGAGGGACCACGGCGGGGCCGTCGCCTCCTTCCAGGAGGCGGCGGAGGCCGCCACTCCCGCCCGGCCCCGCGAGGCGGATTGATCTTGGCGACGGGCGGGGCGGCGGCCGTCGCCAAGATCAACCCGTCTCGTCCGGCTCCGATGATCGGCGGGACCCGGCCCAGGCCGCCCGGGGCCCTCGGGCGCCGTACGGAACCGGCCGGAACCCCGCCCCGGACGGCCCGCGCGGGCGGCCGGATCCCGGCGGAAAAAAGGGGGGACGGACCGGAATCCCGATATCGGTAGGCTGGACGCATGACGACCCCAGCGGAACGATACGCTGCCTTCCGTCAGAGCCAGGCCGAGAGCGGGCCGGCGCTGACCTCGTTCCGCGGTCTGTACGACTTCGAGCTGGACGACTTCCAGCTCGACGCCTGCCGGGCGCTGGAGGCGGGGGACGGGGTCCTCGTGGCGGCCCCCACGGGCTCGGGCAAGACCGTCGTGGGCGAATTCGCGGTGCACGTGGCCCTGGAGGAGGGCCGCAAGTGCTTCTACACCACCCCGATCAAGGCGCTGTCCAACCAGAAGTACAACGACCTGGTCAAGCGCTACGGCACCGACAAGGTGGGCCTGCTCACCGGTGACAACAGCGTCAACGGGGAGGCCCCGATCGTCGTCATGACGACCGAGGTGCTGCGCAACATGCTCTACGCCGGGTCATCCACCCTGGCGGGGCTCGGCTTCGTCGTCATGGACGAGGTCCACTACCTCGCCGACCGGTTCCGCGGCGCGGTCTGGGAAGAGGTGATCATCCACCTGCCCGAGTCGGTGCGCCTGGTCGCGCTGTCGGCCACGGTCAGCAACGCCGAGGAGTTCGGCGAGTGGATGGGCGAGGTCCGCGGCGACACCAGCGTCATCGTCGACGAGCACCGCCCGGTCCCGCTCTGGCAGCACATGCTCGTCGGCAGCCGCATCTACGACCTGTTCGTCACCGGCGACGAGGACCGGCGCCCCCAGATCAACCCGAACCTCCTGCGCATCGCCAGGGACGAGGAGCGCCAGGCGTACGGCAGGGGGCGGCGCGGCTACTCGCGGCCCCGCAGGAACGGCCCGCCGGACCGGGCCGCGGCCATCGAGCGCCTGGACGCCGACGCCCTGCTGCCCGCGATCACCTTCATCTTCTCCAGGGCCGGCTGCGACGCCGCCGTCATGCAGTGCCTGCACGACGGCATCCGGCTCACCACCGACGCCGAGCGCCACGAGATCCGGCAGATCGTCGACGAGCGCACCGCGCACCTGCCCGACGAGGACCTGGGCGTGCTCGGCTACCTGGAGTGGCGCGACGCCCTGGAGCGCGGCCTGGCCGCCCACCACGCGGGCATGCTCCCGGCCTTCAAGGAGGTCGTCGAGGAGCTGTTCACCCGGGGCCTGGTCAAGGCCGTGTTCGCCACCGAGACCCTGGCGCTGGGCATCAACATGCCCGCCCGCTCCGTGGTGATCGAGAAACTCGACAAGTGGAACGGCGAGACCCACGCCGACCTCACCCCCGGCGAGTACACCCAGCTCACCGGCCGGGCCGGGCGCCGGGGCATCGACGTGGAGGGCCACGCGGTCGTCCACTGGCAGCCGGGCACCGACCCGCTCCAGGTCGCCGGCCTGGCCAGCACCCGTACGTACCCGCTGCGCTCCAGCTTCCGCCCCTCGTACAACATGGCCGTCAACCTGGTGGGCCAGGTGGGCAGGGAACGGGCCAGGACCCTGCTGGAGTCCTCGTTCGCGCAGTTCCAGGCCGACCGGGCCGTGGTCGGCATCGCCAAGCAGGTGCGCCGCGCAGAGGAGGCCCTGGAGGGCTACCGCCAGGCGATGACCTGCCACCTGGGCGACTTCGAGGAGTACGCCGCGATGCGCAGGGCCCTGTCCGACCGGGAGGCCGAGCTGTCGCGCCAGCGCGGCGCGGCCCGCAGGACGCAGGCGCTGCGCTCCCTGGAGGCGCTCAAGCCCGGCGACATCATCAGGGTTCCGGGCGGGCGCCGCGCGGGCCTGGCCGTCGTCCTCGACCCGGGCCTCAACTCCAGGGGCGAGGGCCCGTCCCCGCTGGTGCTGACCATCGGCAAGCAGGTCAAGAAGCTGTCGCCGGCCGACTTCCCCGTGCCGGTGGAGCCGGTCGAGCACCTGCGCATCCCGAAGAACTTCAACGCCCGCTCGCCCAAGGAGCGGGCCAACCTGGTCTCCTCCGTGCACGCCAAGATCGGCGACCGCGACTTCGGCAAGCCCGTCAGGGCGCGCGACCACGCCGCGGAGGACGACGAGATCACCCGCCTGCGCAGGGAGATCCGCCAGCACCCCTGCCACGGGTGCGACGAGCGCGAGGACCACGCCCGCTGGGCCGAGCGCTACCACAAGCTGCTCCGCGAGACCGAGGGGCTGCGCCGCCGGGTCGAGGGCCGCTCCCACGTCATCGCCCGCACCTTCGACAAGGTCTGCGGGGTGCTCGACCAGCTCGGCTACCTCGACGGCGAGAGCGTCACCGCCGAGGGCCGCCGCCTGGCCCAGCTCTACACCGAGCTGGACCTGCTGACGGCCGAGTGCCTGCGCGCGGGACTCTGGAACGACCTGGACCCGGCCGAGCTGGCCGCGTGCGTGTCGTCACTGGTCTTCGA
Source organism: Streptosporangium heterodermiicola (assembly GCF_051390675.1). Classification (NCBI taxonomy): domain Bacteria; kingdom Bacillati; phylum Actinomycetota; class Actinomycetes; order Streptosporangiales; family Streptosporangiaceae; genus Streptosporangium; species Streptosporangium heterodermiicola. Next base: position 173,532 of record NZ_JBPJSR010000007.1, on the reverse strand, counting down.
GTCGCGGCAGGCCGACGACGCCCGCCAGCCCAGGATCCCCGCTGGAGCGGCCCAGAAGACGCTGGCGGACATGGTCCGCCTCTGGGGGGAGCTGGAGTCGATCGAGGGCGACCACGGCCTGTCGTTCATCAGGGAGCCCGACTTCGGCTTCGCCTGGGCGGCCTTCCGCTGGGCCAAGGGCCACACCCTCGACGCGGTGCTCCGCGACGGCGTCGCCGGTTCCGAGCTGGCCGCGGGAGACTTCGTCCGCTGGACCAAGCAGCTGCTCGACCTCCTCGGCCAGATCTCCGACGCGGCCCCGTCGGGGAGCAAGGTCAAGCAGACCGCGGGCAAGGCGATGGACTCCCTGCGGCGCGGGGTGGTCGCCTACTCGTCCCTCACCTGAGTCCGCTTGAGTTCCGGCCCCTGACCTGGGTCTTCTCCGGTTCCCGGGTCCTCCCCTCCCGAGGGCCGGCCGGTCTCCGGCCTGGGCCTTCTCCGGCCCGGCGCCGGGCCCCCGCCACACGAGCCCGGCCCGGACGCCGGGCCGGGGAGGTCTCCGGTCCGGATCTTCGCGGCCCGGCGTCGGACGCGAAGATCCGGCGGGCCTTCGCGGGCCTTCGCGGGGCACGGGCCGGTGCCGGGAATGGTCAGGCCAGGCTGAAGCGGACCTCGCGGGTGGTCGGGTCGGCGCGGGTCAGCCGCACGCGTACGGTCTCCCCCAGCGGGAGCCCCTCGCCGTCGCAGCGGGCCACCACCGCCGGGTCGGTGACCTGCACCTGGCCCCACGGCCGGTCCTCGGCCACGTCGATCACCACGGCCTCGAACGTCTGGCCCACCCGCTCGCGCAGGACGAAGGCCTCCACCAGGTCCACGCACGCCCGCTCGACGCCGCCCGCGCGGCGCCCGGTGGCGTGCATGATCTCCGGCAGCTCGTCCATGGCCCGCTGGACGTCCTGCGGCACCGGCTCGCCCGCCGCGATGGCCAGGCAGATCTCCGTGGCGTAGCGGTCGATGAGACGGCGCAGCGGGGCGGTCACGTGCGCGTACGGCGCGCCCACGGCGGCGTGCTCCGCCTGCGCGGGCGGCTCGCCGTTGAAGGCGACGTATCCGGCGCCGCGCAGCAGCACCGTCGACTCCTGCAGGAACGCGGCCTGCTCGGGGACCTTCGGGTCGAGGGAGTGCACGACCTCGCCGTACCCGGCGCCCTCGGGCCAGGGCACGCCGAGAGCGGCGGCCACCCGGCGGACCTGGGCGATCTTCTCGGCCGGGGCGGGCGGCAGCACCCGCAGCAGGCCGATCTCGGCGTCCAGCATCATGGAGGCGGCGGCCATGCCCGTCAGCAGCGAGATCTGCGCGTTCCACGCCTCGGCGTCCAGCGGGGCGCGCAGCTCCACCCGGTAGCCGTCGCCGTCGGGGACGACCTCCTGGTCGGGGGTGGGCAGCGTCACGCCGCCCCTGGCCCGCTCCTGGGCGAGCCTGAGCCGGCCGATCTCGGCCAGCAGCCGCAGCGTGCCGTCGGCGGTGCCGGTGTCGATCGCGGCCTGCGCGTAGTCGTAGTCGAGCCGCTCGCGGCTGCGTACCAGCGCCCTGGTCACGTCCGCGCCCACGATCCGGCCCTCGGCGTCCAGGTCGACGCACCACAGCGCGGCGGGCCGCGTCACGCCGGGCAGCAGGCTGGCGGCGCCCTCGGACAGGACGGGCGGGTGCAGCGGCACGCGCCCGTCGGGCATGTAGACCGTCTCGCCGCGGGTGCGGGCCTCGGCGTCGATCGCGCCGCCGGGCCTGACGAACGCCCCGACGTCGGCGATGGCGTACCAGACGCGGTAGCCGCCCGGCCGCTCCTCCAGGTGCACGGCCTGGTCGAGGTCCATCGATCCCGGGGGGTCGATGGTGATCAGCGGCAGGTCGGTCCGGTCGAGCCGGGGCAGGGCGGGCACCTCGGCGACCCACTCCGCCTCGTCGATCACCGCCCGGGGGAACTCCTCGGGCAGTTTCATCTCACGACGGATCCGCTCGAAACCGTCGTCGAGCCGCGGATGGGACTCTCCGGGCACCCGGATGCTCTTGTGAGGCACAGGGAGCAACCTACCGGCTCGCGGCGCGCCGCCCCACCGGCCCCCGGAGCGGGGAGGTCAGAGCGCGGAGGCCAGGCGCTCCAGCGGGCTGGAGAGGCCGTAGCGCTCGCTCAGCGTGGCCAGGGCCTCCGGGTCCCTGGGTTTGGCGGGAAGCGCGATGTCGACCTCGGGAAGGGGGGCGTCGCGGGCGACCTGGACCACCTCGGGGGCCACCCGCAGGTAGTCGCGGGCCGCCGACAGCTTGGCGCGCTGTCCGGCGGTGAGGTCACCGCCGCCCTCGCCACCGTCGACGGCGCGCAGCAATGCCTCCAGCGAGCCGAACCGGGTGATGAGGGCCGCCGCGGTCTTGTCGCCCACCCCCGGCACGCCCGGCAGCCCGTCGCTGGGGTCGCCGCGCAGGGTGGCGAAGTCGGCGTAGGAGCGGCCGGGGACGCCGTACTTCTCGGCGACGGCGGCCTCGTCGACCAGCTGGAGGTTCTTGACCCCCCTGGCGGTGTAGAGGACCCGGACCGGCCGGGAGTCGTCGACCAGCTGGAACAGGTCGCGGTCGCCGGTGACGATGTCGACCTGGCCGCCCGCGCGCGCGGTGAACGTGCCCATCACGTCGTCGGCCTCGTAGCCGGGCACGCCGACCCTGGCGATTCCCACCGCGTCGAGCACCCGCTCGATCACCGGCACCTGCGGGGCGAGCGTGTCGGGCGTCTCCTCGGCGCCGCCCTCGGCGACCCGGTGGGTCTTGTACGTCGGGATGGCCGCCACCCGGAACGCCGGGCGCCAGTCGGCGTCCATGCAGGCGACGAGTTCGGCGGGGGAGTGCCGCCGGACCAGCATGGCGATCATGTCGATGACGCCGCGCACCGCGTTGACGGGCATCCCGTCGGGGGCGGTCATCGACTCGGGGATGCCGTAGAAGGCGCGGTAGTACAGCGACGGGGTGTCGAGAAGCATCAGGCCGGGCATGGCGACCATTTAACCAATCAGCCGAGCACGCCGATCGCCAGAACGCAGGTGTCGTCCTCGGGATTGGGGCCGCCGATCACCTCGATGAGCTGGTCGAGCCCGTCGTCCAGGTCGCCTCTCAGCAGGGCCGCGGCCTCCATGGTCAGCGCCAGGCCCTCGTCGATGTCGCGGGTGCGGCGCTCCACCAGCCCGTCGGTGAACAGCAGCAGGAGGTCGCCCTCCCGCAGCTCGACCCCGGCCAGCTCGTACGGCTCGTCGGGCGTGGCGCCCAGCAGCACCCCGGCGGGCGGGTCGAGCTGGGTGGCCGTCCCCTCGCGGACCAGGATCGGCGCCGGGTGCCCCGCCTGCCCCCAGGTGAACATCCTGGTGGCCGGATCGAGGTGGCCGACGACCGCGGTCGCCGTCGTCTCGGGCATCCGGTGCAGCACGAGGTCGTTGAGCCAGGCCAGCAGCCTGTCGGGGGAGTGGCCGGTCATCGCGAGACCGATCAGGGCGTGGCGCAGCTGGGCCATCTGGGAGATCGCGGGCATCCCGTGCCCGGACACGTCGCCGATGGTGAGCAGCACCCTGCCGTCGGGCAGGGGGACGGCGTCGTACCAGTCGCCGCCCAGGCCGGGCTTGACCCCCGCCGCCACGTAGCGGACCGCGATGCGCGCGTGCGGCAGGTCGATGGTGTCGCCCAGGCCCGGCATGATCGCCTCGCGCAGCGCCACGCTCATGTCGTGCTCCTCCGCGACCTGCTCGCGGACCCGCAGCAGCTTGCTGCGCGACTCCGACATGATCCGCTCGGCGCGGCGGCGGCAGGTGATGTCCTGCACGACGCCGTGCACGGCGGGACGCCCGCCGGCCACGACGGGGTCGAGCACGGCGCGCAGGTGCCGGAGCTCGCCGTCGCGGCGGATGCGGAACTCGGCCTCCCCGCCCTCGGCCCGGTGCACGACGGACCACAGCAGCCGGTCGAGGTCGGGCCGGTCGGCCTCCTCGACCTGACCGGGCAGGTCGCGCAGGTGGATCGGGCCGTCGCCGGGGGCGCGGCCGAATATGGTGTACGCCTGGTCGGACCAGGTGGACTCTCCGGTCTGGAGATCCCACTCGGCCCAGCCCATCTCGCCCATGCGCTCCGCGTGCGCCAGGCGTGCGGTGAGGAGGTGTCGCTCCACGGCCATGTGCTCGTCGGGCTCGCCGCGCAACCGCTGCACCGTCTCAGCGGCGGTCGACGGGGCCGGACCGGTCACGTGGTCGTTTCGTGGGTGGAGGGGTGGCTGGTGGCCGCCCACTACGCCGACCATGTAGCTCGCTCTCGAAATGTGTGGCTTTACGGATATTTTGCCAACAAAATGTGATCGTACTTCAACAGATTGTAGTGGCGGAGTCGCCTTCGTGCCTTCCTTTCCCTGACTTTCGGGTTCCGGGCCGGGCCCGGATGCATCGCCGTCCCGGCCGGGATTAGATTGGTCGGCGTGACGACGGAGTCCTCTGACCTCTACCCCGTGACCCGCCTGGCCGCCGCCCGCGAGGCGGCCGCCACCGCCGGGCTCGACGCCCTGCTGCTCACGCCGGGCCCCGACCTTCGCTACGTGACCGGCTACGAGGCCCTGCCGCTGGAGCGGCTCACCTGCCTGGTGCTTCCGGTCAGGGGTGACGCGTTCCTGATGGTGCCCCGCCTGGAGCTGCCCGCGGCCGAGCACTCCCCGGCGTCGCGGCTCGGCGTCGAGTTCGTCCCCTGGGACGAGACCGACGATCCGTACGCGGCCGTCGGCAGGCGCCTGGGCGCGGTCCGCAAGGTCGGCCTCGCCGACCGGATGTGGGCGATGCAGTCGCTGCGCCTGCGCGACGCGCTCCCCGGCGCGGAGCAGGTGCTCGCCGGGACCGTCCTGCGCGGGCTGCGGATGCGCAAGAGCCCGGCCGAGGTGGCGGCGCTGCGCGAGGCGGGCGCCGCGATCGACGCCGTCCACGCCCAGGTGCCCGGCTTCCTGCGGGCCGGCAGGACCGAGCGCGAGATCGGCAGGGACATCGCCGAGGCGATCATCGCGGCCGGCCACTCCACCGTCGACTTCGTGATCGTGGGCTCCGGGCCCAACGGCGCCAGCCCGCACCACGAGCTGTCGGACCGCGTCGTCCAGGAGCGCGAGCCGGTCGTGGTCGACATCGGGGGCCAGATGCCCGGCGGCTACTGCTCCGACTCCACGCGCGTGTACGCCGTCGGCGAGCCCCCGGCCGGCTTCATGAAGTACTACGAGGTGCTCAGGCGCGCCCAGCAGGCGGCCTGCGACGCCGTGGCCCCCGGGGTGACGTGCGAGGCGGTCGACGCCGCCGCGCGCGACGTGATCGCGGCCGAGGGGTACGGCGACTACTTCATCCACCGCACCGGCCACGGCATCGGCCTGGAGACCCACGAGGAGCCCTACATCGTCGCGGGCAACGCCGAGCCGCTCGCGCCCGGCTTCGCCTTCTCCGTCGAGCCGGGGATCTACCTGCCCGGGGCCCACGGCGCCCGCATAGAGGACATCCTCGTCTGCACGGACGAGGGCGGCGAGAGGGTCAACCACCGCCCTCGCGAGCTGGTGATCGTCTAGCGGCCCCCGGCCCGGTGGTCCTCGGCCCGGTGGTTCCCCCGGTCGTGCGGGGACGGCTCACGGGCACGGACATGGGCGCGGGCGCGGGCATGTGGCCGCGGTCGCGCGGGGGGTGCCAGAATCGGGGTGGCCGGTGATCCCGGCCGCCCTCTCGCCGTCCGCGCCGGGACCTCGGAGCCGGGGCCTCGGTGCCGATACCTCGGTGCCGGGACTCCTTGCCGGGGCCCGGAGCACGCGGGCGCGACCCCCTCCCCGCCAACCCTGGGGCGGGTCTCCACGCTGGAAGGACTCAGATGACCGTTGAGCGCGTTCTGCCGACCGGCGACGCCCATGACCTCCTGGACCTGGTCCGCGACCTGATCGGCAAGGAGGTCGCGCCCCGGGCCGCCGCAGAAGAGGCCGCCGGGCGCTTCCCCCGGGAGGTGTTCACCACGCTCGGCCGGGCCGGGCTGCTCGGCCTTCCCTACCCCGAGGAGCACGGCGGGGCGGCGCAGCCGTACGAGGTCTACCTGCAGGTGATCGAGGAGCTTTCGGCCGGTTGGCTGGCCGTCGGGCTCGGCCTGTCTGTCCACACGCTGTCGTGCTTCCCGGTGGCCGCCTACGGCACCGCCGGGCAGCGGGCCGCGCTGCTTCCCGGGATGCTGGGCGGCGAGTGGCTGGGCGCGTACTGCCTGTCGGAGCCGCAGTCGGGGTCCGACGCCGCCGCGCTGGCGACGAGGGCGGTTCCCGGGGACGGGGGTTACACCGTCGACGGGGTCAAGGCCTGGATCACCCACGGCGGCGCCGCCGACTTCTACACGCTGATGGCCCGCACCTCGGCCGACGGCGCGCGCGGCATCTCCTGTTTCCACGTGCCCGCGGGTACGGAGGGGCTGTCGTTCGGCGCGCCGGAGCGGAAGATGGGGATGAGGTCCTCGCCGACCGCCCAGGTCCGCTTCGACGGGGTGCGGCTGGCGCCCGAGGCCCTGCTGGGTTCCGAGGGGGAGGGCTTCCGGATCGCGATGGCCGCCCTGGACGGCGGCAGGCTCGGCATCGCCGCCTGCGCCGTGGGCGTGGCCCAGGCGGCCTTCGAGACGGCCACCGCTTACGCGGCCGAGCGCCGCCAGTTCGGCTCGCGGATCGTCGACTTCCAGGGCGTCGGCTTCATGCTCGCCGACATGGCCACCCAGATCGCCGCAGCCCGCGCCCTCTACCTGGACGCCGCCCGGTTGCGCGACGCGGGGCGGCCGTACGGCACGCGGGCCGCGATGGCGAAGCTCTTCGCCACCGACATGTGCATGAAGGTCACCACCGACGCGGTCCAGGTCCTCGGCGGCTACGGATACGTGGAGGACTTCCCGGCCGAGCGCCTCATGCGGGAGGCCAAGGTCCTGCAGATCGTCGAGGGCACCAACCAGGTCCAGCGCCTGGTCATCGGCCGCGCCCTCGCCAGGGGCGACCGGCCCTGAGACCCCGGCGGGCCCGGCCGCGAACTCCCGCCCGCGCGGCCGGGTCCCCGCGCCGGTCGCGGCTCCCGGTCGTCATCCCGGGGCGCCGCCGGAGTCCTGGGGGCCGGTGTGGACGAGGGCGGCCCACAGGTCCGGTCGGCCCGGGTATCGCTCGCGAAGGGCCAGGCTCGCGCCGTGGACGGCGTCGGCGACACCGGTGCCGAGTGGCGGGCCGGGATCCAGCCGGGCGTAGACGTGGTCGGCGGCCTGCGCGGCGACGTCGTCCCTGATGTTCCACAGCGTGACGATGACGTGCTCGTAGCCCGCGAGCTGGAAGGCCGGCGCCAGGTGGATCGCCTCGTCGGCGATCCTGCCCTTCGAGGCGGCGGTGTGACAGGCCGAGAGGTGGGCGAGCTCCGCGTCGGGCGGGTCCTGCCGGGCGATGTCCAGGATGTCGAGCCGGTCGCCCCCCAGGGCCAGGTGGCTCCTGGACGGCCGGTGCGGATCGGCGTAGGCGTGACCGGCGAAGTGCGGCCAGGTGTGTGAGGGGAGCGCGGCCAGCAGGCGTTCGCGGGAGACCGATCCCAGCAGGAGCGCCCCGGGAATCCGGTGCGCGATCCGCTCGGCCTCCCCGACGGTGGCGGGCAGGTCGCTCATCCCCGGCGTACGGTCGACGGCCACGACCAGCGGACGGCGCGGTCGCGGGGGTGCCGGAGGCCGCCGCCGGGCGCGGCGCAGGGCCAGCAGCGTGGTGGTGTACGAGGACACGACGGCGAGGCGCCTGTCCATGGCGCCCTCGACGGCCAGGTGGAACCGTACGGCGTGGTAGGTCGAGGTGTCGCGGTCCAGGAGGGGAAGGCGGACGGACTCGACGCCCCCTCCCCGCAGGATCAGGGCGTCGCTGCGGTAGGGACTCACATTGACGATCACCACGGGGTCCTCGCCCACGGCGGCGACCAGATCCTCCCCGCGCGGGGGTGACAGAAGGCCCATCGCCCGGACCTCCCGCAGCGACTCCTCCCACTCCGCCGCGAGGCGCCAGCGGTGCTCGGCGGTGAGGCCGGTGGTCATGGTGGTCGTGGTGGTGCCGGGGATGGCGGGTCCTTGATCCAGCAGGTCGCGCAACCGGCGCACGCGGAGCGCCGGCTCCGGTGCCCGCTCCTCAAGCTCGCCCAGGTCCGAGCGGGTCTCCATGGCCTGGGCGAACAGCAGGCCCCGTCCGTACTCCAGCGACTCCGGCGCCCGGAGCGTCTGCCCCCGCTGCAGGGCGCACGCCGCGGCGTCCAGCCCGAAGTAGGCGTTGCTCCCGAGCGCGCGTTCCTGCTCGGCCCTGGGCAGCCTGCGGGTCGTGGCCAGGGGGAGCAGCCGTACGGCCGTCGCGAACCCGGCCGCGGCCTCCCCCCATTTCCAGCTCGCGCGAAGCCGCTCGGACAGACTCCTCGCGGGGGAGCGCGTGAACTCCCGCAGCGTCCGCAGGGCCTCGTCGAGATCGGCGGGATCGCCGCTCCGGGCGAACCGCTCCGTCATGGCGTCGCCGACGCCGACGGGGTCGTCCGCCTCGCGCAGCAGGCGGACGGCTTCGGCCAGCTCACCGGGGTCGCCGGTCAGCCGCGCGCGCCGCAGGAGGATCTGCCCGAGTTCCCTGGCTCCCCCACTGCCGCTGCGCGTCCCCGGGGGAGCCAGGGTGGTCACGGTCCGGCAGAGTTCGACGGCCTCGTCCAGCACCGGCCGCTCGCCCGTGTGGTCGAACGTGATCCTGAGCGCGGCGGCGAGCCCGGAAAGCATCAGGGGGGTGTCCCGCATGGCGGGGCCGGTCTCGCCGAGCGCCTGGCGCTTGCGCCTGACGCCCTCGTGCAGCCAGGTGACGTCGCCGTCCGCCTGGAAACGGAGGAGCTGGATCGTGCCGAGCAGGTCCAGCTGAAAGGGCCGCCCGGCGGTCCCGGGCGGAACGGCGTCGATGGTCTCCTCCAGCGCGCCGGCGGCCTCGGGTAAGGCGGACAGGTCGCCGAAGTAGGCGGAACGGATGGCGATGGCCTCCGCGTACGCGGGTAGAAGCATGTGGCGGCTGTACCACGGGAGCGGGAACATCTCCAGTGCCTCGCGGGTGATCCGCACCGCTTCGTCGAGGTCGGCCTCGCCACCTCGCACGAGGAATCGCATCGCCTCCCGCGGCGCCGCGACCGACTCGGTCAGCGAGGCGTCGTCATCGTGGCGCAGATACGTCTCCTCCAGGACGTTCCCGAGGGTCGTCAGGCAGGACGCCCGGATCGGATCCCCGGGGCGGACACGCGCCACGGCCTCCCGGGCCGCGTGCAGGGCGTCGCCCAGTGCCGGCCCGTCGGCGGTGAAGATGTGCGGGTTCCGCAGTGTCATGGCGAGACTGTTCAGGCACGCCACCCGCTCGGCGGCGCCGGGGGGCAGCAGCGCGGCCGCCCTCGCAGCCCGGTCCCGTCTCCGCTCCTCATCGAGGATTCGGACGGCACCTCGGCGTAGGCCTGGAGCACGGAGCCCTCCATGGGATCGTCCGGAGGGCAGGCCTCGACGGCGAGCCGGCCCACCTCGACCGCCTCCGCGAGCACGGACGGGTCACCGCCGCGCAGGAAACCGTGATGGAGGGTGACGCACAGGCCGAGCAGGGCGAGGAGCCGTTCCGGGGGTGCCGGGAGGGGCGCTCTCCCCTGGCCGGCGGAAGGCCGCGGTGGACTCCTCCAGGAGCCGGAGGTCGCGCGTGACCTCGAAGTGGTTCGCCGAAGTCCGGCGAGTTCTTGACGAGGTCCTCGGGATCGAGGTCGCTCGCCCGGTATCTGGCGCCGTACAGCATGCCGGTCGCGTACGGGAGCACGGACGTCTCCCGCGGCGGCAGTCCCTCGTGGTCGCGGAACCAGGTGCCGGCCCTGTACAGCAGTTCCGCGGCGGCGGCGCTGGTCCAGGGGCTCAGCACCTGGTCCCGGCGGCCGTCGTCGATGACGCCGGCGAGGCGCGTCAGGACGTCCTGGACGGTGATCTCCACGCCGTCTCCTCTCAGATCCTCCAAGGGGGCGCCACGAAGGGAGATCGGCCAAGATTGACGTTGTGAGAGAGCAGAGTTCCCCCGTGCCCCCCGCAGGGGATCGGGCCGATCGGGGGGGCCGAGGTGTTGCTCGGAGCGCTCGCCGGGTCGGCGTTGCTGCCGTTCCTCCAGGCGGTCGCGACCAGGGCCGGAGAGGATCTGTACGCGAGGATCCGCGATCTCCTCTCCGGCGAGAGCCGCGAGCGTGCCAGGACCTCGATCGCCGAGACCGGTCACGTCACGCTGGTCGACACGGGCCCGGGAACGATCGTGCGGCTGCCCGCCGACCTTCCCCCCGGCGCGTCGGCGGCGCTCGGCGCCCTGAGGCTCCCCCCCGGCGGAGCCGGGGTGGCGCGTCGTCTACTGGGACGGGGTGCACCGCGTGTGGGTCTGCCACGAGGCGGACGCCCCTCCCCGGGGCGCCCTGGAGGTCGGCGGGACCACCGAGGACACCCCGCCCGCACCGGAGCCGCCGGAGCCGCCGCCGGGACCTCGTTAGAGCCCGTACGTCTCCAGCAGCCGCAGCCAGATCTCGCTGACCGTGGGGTAGGACGGCACGGCGTGCCAGAGCCGGTCGAGGGGGACCTCGCCGACGACGGCGATCGTCGCGGAGTGCAGCATCTCGCCCACGGCGGGCCCGGCGAAGGTCACCCCGAGCAGGACGCGGCGCCGCTCGTCCACGACGGCCTTGGCCCTGCCCCGGTAGCCGTCGCCCTGCAGGTAGGCGCCCGACACCCTGGCCAGGTCGTACTCGACCACGCGGACGTCGAACCCCCCGGCGCGGGCCTCCGCCTCGGTCCGGCCGACCGAGGCCACCTGCGGGTCGGTGAAGACCACCTGCGGCGCGCCGTACGCGTCCGCCGTGTCGCGCAGGCCCGGCAGGTCGTCGGGCTCGCCCTTCGCCCGCGCCGCGATGACGTCGCCGCACACCCGCGCCTGGTACTTGCCCATGTGGGTGAGCAGGGCACGGCCGTTGATGTCGCCCACCGCGTACAGCCAGCCGCCGGAGACTCCGGTGGCGCGCATGCTGTCGTCGACCTCGATCGTGCCCCCGGCCTCCAGCCCGACGGTCTCCAGTCCGAGGTCGCCGGTCGCCGGTCGCCTGCCGGTGGCCACCAGCAGCTCGTCGGCCTCCACCGGCGGCCCCTCGGACAGGTGGACCGTCACCGGGCCGCCGGGCACGGGCCGCTCGACCCGCGTCACCTTGACGCCCGTGCGCACCGTGATGCCCGCCTCGGCGAACGACGCGGCCACCAGCTCCCCGGCGAACGGCTCCATCCTGCCGAGCAGCCCGCTGCGCGCCAGCACGGTCGTCTCCCGGGCGCCGAGCCCGTGCATGGCCTGGGCCATCTCGCAGGCCACCACGCCGCCGCCCAGCACGACCAGCCGTCCGGGCACGCTCTTCGTCGTCGTCACCTCGCGGCTCGTCCACGGCGACGCCTCCGCAAGGCCGGGGATCGGCGGTACGGCCGCGCCGGTGCCGGTGGCCAGCACGACCGCCCGCCGGGCGGTCAGCGTGCGGACCGAGCCGTCCTTCGCGGTCACCGCGACCCGCCCGGGGCCGTCCAGCCGCCCGTGCCCGCGTACGAACTCCGCGGGCACGTTCCCGATCCACTCGACCTGGCCCGCGTCGTCGAAGTGGGACACCGCCTCGTCTCGCCGGGCGAGCACGGCGGCCGTGTCGATCGGGCCCGGCGTGAGGCCGGGCACCCGGGCGACCTCGGCGGTCAGATCCACCGGGCGCAGCAGCGCCTTGCTGGGGATGCACGCCCAGTAGGAGCACTCGCCGCCGGCCAGCTCCCTCTCGACGATCGCGGCGGTCAATCCTCCCCTGACCGCGCGGTCGGCGACGTTCTCGCCCGCGGGCCCCGCGCCCACAACCACCACGTCGAACTCGTCCGACACGACTTACCTCCCACACAGAACCGGCCATCGGCCGCGCGTCGCCCCCGGCGACGCCGGTCGTACCAGCTTCGCATCCTCCGGCCGGAGCCGGGGACACGCGCCGGATCTCGGCGGGTCCGGGGTGGGGCCGGGGGAGGGGAGCCCGGGAGGCGTGGGGGCACGGGCGCTCGCTCAGCCCCGTGCCCTCGCGCCTCCCAGGCCCGTCTCATTCCTCCAGCAGGCGCTCGGTGAAGAGGGTGACGGGCCTTTCGAGTCTCACGCCGTCCACGACGATGTCGACGACCTCGTTGTAGAAGGCGACGTGATCCCTGATCCTCTCGGCGGCCGGGATCGGGTCGGGGTAGGCCCACGCCACGTCGGCGGGGACGGGCCCGCCCTCGCGCGTGGACCAGTAGGAGGCGACTCCCTTGTACGGGCAGCGGGTGCTGGTCGCCGTCGGCTCGAACAGGTCGAAATTCACGTCCTCAGGGGGGATGTAGTAGCGGGTGGGCAGGCCCGTCTCGAACAGCAGCACCGGGCGCCGGGTCTCCGCGACGACCCTGCCGCCGATCTCGACCCTGACGTGCCGCGAGCTGGGCACCGGATCGACCCGCTTGTACGGGTCACGGGGGTGGACGAAGATCTCCTCCTCCTCTTCGTACCAGTGTTCGAGCACCTCGCCGCCGTGCCGGAACCACTCGAACGCGATGTGGCCGGGCAGGGCCGGATAGCTCCACGCGGCGTTCGCGACGGTCTCGCCGCCGATCACCAGGTCGTAGAAGACCGTGGACCCCTCGTGGACGCCGGTCGGCGGGGCGGCGGCCGGACGCAGCAGGTCGGAGCGGACCTCCGATTCGGGGAAGGCGTAGCGGGGCACCGGGTGCGACGCCTCCCAGACCAGCACCGGGGCGGGGCTGTCGACGACGGTGACGTCGCCCCTGGTGCCGCGTACCCAGCGCTCGCTGGTCTCCCAGTTGAACGTTCCCGACGCGGGCACGGCCTACGCCTCCGCGTCCGCGAGTTCGGCGACGTACGGCCTGCGCTCGCGCCAGGCCGCGATCTGGTCCGGCCGCCCGAAGACCCGCAGGTACTCCTCGACCTGGCCACCGGCCTGGTCCCACAGCAGCTCCGGCTCGAAGTCGCCGCCCTCGGGGCCGACGAACGGCTCCAGCGGCTCGATCACCGTGTCGAGGCTGGGATGCCAGAAGACGCCGGTGGAGCGCCGGGTGACGGTGCCGCCCGCCACGACGCGGTGCCTGCCGGGGCGGAGCCGGCCGTTCGTCCACTTGGTGAGGATGTGGCCGGAGAAGACCTGCAGGGCTCCGGGCACGATCGGCACCGGGATCCAGCTCCCGTCGGGCGCCTGCCCCTGCAGTCCCGCGTAGTCGCCGCGCTGGTGCAGCACGGTCAGCGCCGAACCGTCGGCGTGCTCCAGCAGGAGCAGCTTGTCGTCGTCCGTCCCGGTGTCCCCGTGCGTCCAGGTCGGGTAGTCGTTGACGACGAAGCTCGTGTAGTAGGGGCGCCCGGAGATCGGGAACGTCGACAGGGGCACGCCGAGCACCCGGCTGTAGAGGTCGAGCACCCGCTCGGCCACGCCGACCGAGGCGTCGTGGTAGAGCCTGGTCACCGCGGCCAGGCCGGGCTCCTGCGGCGGCCAGACGTTGGGGTGGGCGTACAGCTGCGCGTACTCCTCCGACAGCCCCGCAGCCTTCGCCTCCTCCACGGTGTCGAACTGGCCGATGTTGAAGCGCTCCAGCTCCAGCCGCCCGAAGTCGTCGGGCCACTGCCGCCAGCCCCGGTAGGGGTGCCCGGTCGGGCTGGCCAGCTTCGCCTTCTCCTCCCGGGGCAGGGCGAGGACGCGGCCGATCCGGTCGTGGAAGTCGTCGATCAGCTCGGCGGGGACGCCGTGGTTGACGACCTGGATGATGCCGACCTGCTCGGCCGCCGCGCGCACCGAGGCGATCAGCTCCTCGGGGGCGTCGTCGCTCAGGGCGAGTTCGAGGTCGATGACGGGGATCTGGGCGGTCATGCGGTTCTCCCTTGGATCGTGTCGAGCGCTTCGCGCAGCACCCCGGCCTGCTCGGCCGGGCCTGCCGCCGTGAGGAGCCGGGCCGACGGGGCCCGGCGCAGGAGCTCATCGGCGGCGGCGTCGCTCAGCCGGGCGCCGGTGGCGGGACGTACGAGCAGGATGGGCACCTCGTACCCGGAGAGGACCTCCAGCTGCTCCCAGAGGGTCTCGTCACCCAGGTGCGCCGCCGCCTCGGCGGGCAGGTTCCCCAGGTGGTGGCGCCAGGTCCAGGTCCCGTCGGACTCCTCGACGAGCTCGTAGCGGACGTCGGCGACCAGGTCGTCCTCGGCGGCGTCCGGCCTCGCCTCCCTGAGCCGGTCGAGCGCCTCCTCCCTGGAGGCGTGGCGGCCGGGCACGGCGCCCGGCTCCCCCGGGGCGCCGGGAAGGGTGTCCAGCAGCACCAGGGCGCGTACCAGGTCGGGGGAGCGGGCGGTGAGCGCGATCGCGGTCAGCGCGCCGAGACCGGCGCCGGCCACGACCTTCGAGGCGGGGGCGAAGGACCGGATGGCCTCGCTCACCGCGGGGGCGAGCCTGCGCGGGGAGTAGACGCCGTTCCCGCGCCAGCCCGACCGGCCGTGGCCCGGCAGGTCCAGGGCGAGGGCCGGACGGCCGAGCGCGAGCAGCGTCCGGTCCCAGGAGCGGGCGCTGCGGCGCGCCTCGTGCAGCAGGACGATCTCGGCCGGGCCGGTGTCCCAGGTGACGCCGCTGACGTGGCCGCCGCTGACCACGGTGACCCAGCGGCGCTGGATGCGGTGCGGATCGGGACCGGTCAGGCCGAGGCTCTCGGCGATCTCGGGCAGCAGGGCGAATTCCTGTTCGGGTACCGCGAGTTTCGATGACATTGGTGCCTCCGTGCGGGCTGGTGGGAAAACAGGGCGTGTTCTAGGGCGATCCGTCCTCCTTGTCCGGGGTGGCTTGGGTGTTCAGGGCGTCCTGGGTGGTTCGGGGATCCCGATGCGCGGGAGCGGTCACCGGGACGGCGGTTCGCGGCAGGTCGCCCGCGTCGAGGTGGCAGCGGACCGCGTGGCCGTCGCCGGTGCGGGCCACCGGCGGGTCCACCGTGTCGCAGAGCCCCTCGACCCGCAGCGGGCAGCGGGCCGCGAACCCGCACCCGGTCGCGCCCTCCGGCTCTCCGGTGGGACGGACGCTCTCCGGCCCGTCCAGCCGGGCCCGCGACGCGGCGACCAGCGAGGCGGTGTACGGGTGGTGCGGGCCGGAGAGCACCCGAGAGGCGGGTCCCTCCTCGACGATCCGGCCGCGGTACATGACCGCGATCCGATCGGCCAGGTAGCCGACGACCGCGAGGTCGTGCGAGATGAACAGGTACGACGTCCCGGTCAGCCGCTGCTGCTCCGACAGCAGCCGCAGCACGCCCGCCTGCACGCTCACGTCGAGGGCGGAGACCGGCTCGTCGCACACCACCAGCTCGGGATCCCCGGCGAAGGCGCGGGCGATCGCGGCCCGCTGCTTCTGGCCCCCGGAGAGCCGGTCGGGACGGGCGTCCAGCAGGTGGTCGTCCAGGCCGGCCCGCGCGGCCAGCCCGGCGGCGGTGCGGGAACCGCCCAGCCCGCGGACCGCCCTGGTCAGGATCGCGCGGATCGTGTGGCTGGGGTTCAGCGACGTCTCGGGGTTCTGGAAGACCATCTGGACGCGGCGGCGGTCGCGCGCGTCACGCCGTCCCACGGTCGCGGCCAGCTCCCGGCCGTGCAGCGCGATCGTCCCCGTTCCCCGGGGTCCGAGCCCGGCGACGGCGCGGGCCAGCGTCGTCTTGCCGCTGCCCGACTCGCCGACCAGGCCGAGGACCTCGGCGCGGCCTATGGTCAGGTCGACCCCGTCGACGACGGCGGTCCGGCCGTACTTCCTGGTCAGGCCGCGGACCTCCAGCAGCGGCACCCCTCGCGGGGCGTCCGTACCGTCGGCCGGGCCGGTCGGCTCCAAGGGCGAGCCGTATACATCGGACGTATCGGGCACTTCGGGCAGCTTTTCGAAGGGCGAGCCAGGTGGCTCCTCGAAAGGCGAACCGGGTACCGCGAGCAGCCGGTCGGTGTGGTGGCAGCGGGCCCGCCGCCCGCCGGGGGCGGCCTCCAGCGCGGGAGTCCTCTCCCGGCAGAGGTCGTCGGCGAGGGCGCAGCGGGGCGCGAACGCGCACCCGCCGGCCTCCTCACCGGGGATCGGGGGCCGGCCCGGGATGGCCGCGAGCTCCCGCGTGTGGCGGGAGACGCCCAGCCGGGGGACGCTCGCCAGCAGCGCCGAGGTGTAGGGGTGCCGCGCGCTCGCCATCACCTCCGCCGCGGGCCCCTCCTCGACCATCCGCCCCGCGTACAGGACGCCGACGCGTTCGCACAGGCGCCCGACCAGCGCCAGGTCGTGGCTGATCAGCACCACGGCCGCGTCCGTCTCCGCGCGCAGCGCCCAGAGGAGGTCGAGGATCTCGTGCTGCACCGTCGCGTCCAGGCCGGTCGTCGGCTCGTCGAGGACGAGCAGCCGGGGCCGGGTGGCGAGCGCGGCGGCGATCACGACGCGCTGCTGCTGGCCGCCGGAGAGCTGATGCGGGTAGCGCCGCGCGATCGCGGCCGGGTCGGGCAGCCGCACCCTGGCCAGCAGCGAGACCGCCTCCCGCCGCGCCTCGGCCCGTCCGCGTCCCTGCAACCCGAGGACCTCGGCGAGCTGCGCGCCGATCCGCATCGTCGGGTCGAGCGAGCTGCCCGCCTCCTGGTGCACGACGGCGAGCGAGGTGGTCCGCCAGCGCCGCAGGTCCGCGGGGGAGAGGGCCGGCACCTCGACGCCGTCCACGGTCACCCGGCCACCGGTGATCGAACCGCCCGGCGGCAGGTGGCGGCCCAGGGCGCGGCTCAGCGTGGTCTTGCCGCACCCGGACTCACCCACGATCCCGTACGTCTCGCCCGGAGCGACGTCGAAGGAGACGTCCGTCACCGCCGGGGCCTCGCCGCGCGCCGTGCGGTACGAGACCGACAGCCCCGCGACTCGCAGCCCCCGGCTCGGCGGTCCGCCCTCACCTGGCCGGGACTCGACGCCGTGCGGGTCCTCCCCGGGTGGTCGCGTCAGGCCGACGTCCCGGGCCACGGGCTCCCGCGGCGCGGGAAGACGAGGTCCTCCGGTCGCTCTGCCGGTCATGAAGCCTCCCATCTGCCGCGCAGCGAGTCGGCGACGAGCGCGATCCCCACCACCAGCGAGGCGATGGCCAGCGCGGGGGCGAGTACGGTCCAGGGCGCGAGCTGGAGCCAGACGCGGTTGTCCGAGACCGACGCGCCCCAGTCGGGGGAGCCCGGCGGCTGGCCGAGCCCCAGGAACGACAGCGTGGCGGCGGCGAAGATCGCGTCGCCGAACCGGGAGGTCGCCTCCACCAGCACGGTCGTGCCGACGTTGGGGAGGATCTCCCGCCGCATCAGCGACCAGGGGCGTTCCCCGCGCAACCTGGCCGCCTCGACGTACGCCTTCTCCCGCTCGACCAGCGTCGCCGCGCGGACGCTACGGGCCACGATGGGCACGAACGACCCCGCGACGACCAGCACCATGACGGTCACCGAACGGCCCGCCAGCGCCACGAACAGCACCGCGGCGATGATCGCGGGGAAGACCACGACCGCGTCGAGCAGCCGCATGACGACCTCGTCGAGGAGGCCGCCGAACGTCCCCGCGACCAGGCCGACCGCGGTGCCGGCCACGACGGCGAGCGCGGTCGCGAGCGGCGCGACCTGCAGTACCGGGCGGGCTCCCGCGAGCATCCTGGAGAAGGTGTCGCGGCCGAACTGGTCGGTGCCCAGCCAGTGTCCGGGACCCGGGGGCAGGAAGCGGCTCAGCGGGTCGTGCCGCAGCGGGTCGTAGGGGACCAGCTGCGGCCAGAACGCGGCGACGACCGCCCAGGCCAGCACGAGCGCGCCGCCCGCGACGAGGGCCACGCGGAAGCCGCGCCCGGCCGCCCGCCGCCGCACCCGGCCCGCGCCCGCGGTGACGGCGCTCATGTGGCCCCCCTCCCGCGCCCGGCACCCGATGTCCCCCGGTGCCCGGCGGCCCGGCGTCCGACGAACGGGCGCTCACCGGCCGGACCTCTCGTACGCCCGTTCACGCGGCGGCCCCCCCGAGCCGGACCCGGGGGTCGAGCAGGCGGTAGGCCAGGTCGGCCGCGAGGATGATCGACATGTAGAGGACGCCGAGCACCATCGCGGTGGCCTGCAGGGTCGGCAGGTCCTTGTCGATCGCCGACTGCAGCAGCAGGGCGCCGATGCCCGGGTAGTTGAACAGCAGCTCGACGGCGACCAGCCCGCCGAGCAGGAACTGCAGCTGCACGCCGAGCGCGCTGGTGGCCGGAACCGTGGAGTTGCGCAGCACGTGCCGCCGTACCACCTGGGCCCGGCCGAGGCCGCGCAGCTCCGCGGCCCTGACGTACGGGCTCTCCACGGCCGCCACGGTGCTCGCGCGCACGTGGCGGGCGACGTAGCCGGTGCACAGCAGGACGAGGGAGACCACCGGCAGCGCCAGGTGGCCGAGCCGGGTGAGGATCGTCGCGCCGTCCGGCGCCTGGGCCGAGGCGGGGAACCAGCGCAGCCGCACCGCGAAGACGACCAGCAGCACCACCCCCGTCACGAACTCCGGTATGGCGCCCAGGGCGAGCCCGGTGACGCTGATGACCCGGTCGGCGGGGCGGTCGTGGTTGACCCCGGCGACCAGCCCGAGCGTCACCGCGACCGGGACCAGCAGGGCGAACGCCAGCCCGCCCAGGACGAGGGAGTCGGCGAGGCGCCCGAGCACGAGATCGCGGACCGGCACCCCGAGGGTGTGGGAGTCGCCCCATCGACCGGTGAAGAACCCCGACAGCCAGTCGGCGTAGCGGTCGGCGAGCGGCCGGTCGAGCCCCAGCTGCTCGCGGAGCCGCGCCACGGCCTCCTCGCCCGCCTCGCGGCCCAGGATCGTGCGGGCCACGTCGCCGGGGACCAGCTCGGTGGCGGCGAAGACCAGCAGGGACACCGCGAGCAGGGTGAGCGGGACCGCCGCCAGCCGCCGGAGCAGGAATCGCCTCATGCCGCTCATGCCTCCCTAGAGCCGCGAGACCGAGCTGAAGTCGACATAGCTCGATGGATGGGCCGCCACGCCGGTGAAGCGCTCACCGGCGTACGCCCGGACGGTGCCGCTCCAGACCGCGATGATCACCGGGACGTCCTCGTGGAGCGCCTTCGCGATGATCGCGGCCTGGGTCCCGCGTTCCTCGTCGGTCGCCGCCGAGTCGTAGGCGTCGGTGGCGGCGTCCAGCGCGGGGTTGGCGTACTTCGAGCCGTTCCACACGCCGCCGCTCTTGACCATCGGGATGATGAACTGGCTGGGCACCGCGCGCCCGGCCCAGCCCACCAGGTTGGCCTGGGTGAACAGCCAGGGGGTGTCCTTCTCCTGGTCGCCGCCGTAGAAGTCGCCGGAGGTGCGCTGGTCGAGCTCCACCTCGATGCCGACCTGCTTGAGCTGGTCCTGCACGGTGAGGGCGTAGTCCTTGCTCGGCGGGTCGTACGTCAGCGCGAAGGAGAGCTTCTCCACGCCGGCCGCGGCGAGCAGCGACGCGACCTTCGCCGGGTCCTTGGCCCGCTGCGGCACGTCCGGCGGCGCGGCCGGGAACAGCGCGGCGAACAGGTGGTCGTTGCCCAGCGCGCCGATGCCGTCGTAGACGCCCGCGTTCACCCCCGGCCGGTCCAGGGCGTACGCGATCGCCTGGCGCACCTCCTTCTTGTCGAAGGGCGCCTGGTCCACGCGCAGGGTGAAGGCGGTGAGGCCGGTGCCCTGGACCTGGTCGACGACGGTGCCGCCGAGCCCCTTGAGCGGCCCGACCAGCGCGGGGCGGCTGAGGATCTGGGCGTCGATCTCGCCGCTCTGCAGCGCGAGGAGGTCCGCCTGGTCGTCGGCGTAGAAGGTGATCCGCACGCCGTCCAGGTACGGCTTGCCCGGCTCCCAGTACTTCGGGTTGCGTTTGAACACCGCTCCGCTGGAGGCGTCGTACGACTCCAGCAGGAACGGGCCGGTGCCGACCGGCTTGGCGGTGAAGTCGCCCGCGTAGTCCGCCTTGAGGATCACCGCGTTGTAGTTTCCCGCCGACACCAGGTACGGGAAGTCGGAGAAGGCCCGCTCCAGGGTGAAGACGACCGTCGAGTCGCCCCGGACACCGATCCCGCCCTCGGCCAGCACCGAGTCGAACGCCGCCGCGGCGGCGGACTTGCTCTTGGGGTCGAGCAGCCGGTCGAAGGTGGCCTTGACCGCCTTCGCGTCCAGCGGCGTGCCGTCGGAGAAGGTGACGCCCTCGCGGAGGGAGAAGACCCAGCGCCTGCCGCCCTCCTCCGGCTCCCACTTCTCGGCCAGGCGGGGCACCAGCTTGAAGTCCCTGTCCAGCCAGATCAGGTAGTCGGCCACCAGCTGGACGATCGCGATCGCGGAGCCGTCGTACATGGTGACGGGGTCGACCGCGGTCGGCGGCGGGGGAGAGCCGGCGCGCAGGACGCCGCCGGTCTTCGGGGTGCCCGGCGGGGAGGCGGGAGCCGTCCGGGGCCCGCCGCCCGCGCTCGCCGTGTCGCCCGTGTCACCCGCGCAGGCGGCGAGCAGGCCGGTCAGCGCGGCGCCTCCGGCCGCGCCCAGGAAGACGCGTCGTGACAGGCCGGGGAGGCGGGACAGCACCTCGCCGCCCGGACCACCGGGGGTACTTCGAGGGGTGCTCCGGGGGGCACTGTGGGGGGATTCCTGCATCGGAGGGTCTCCTCGCGGTCGCGGCTGGTGAGGATCCGCGCGGCTCGGAGGCGTCCCGCGGCGGCTCGAATATATCCATACTATTCAGGTAGGAATACTGGGCTGTCAAGGGCGCGTGGCCATCGGGACCGGATGCCGTGGCCTTTCCGGGGCCTCCCCGGAGCCTTCTCCTTCGTTGAAGCCGGGCAGACTAGGACCAGATCGTCACAGGGGGGACGCAAGCGTATGAACACGCCACCATCGCCGGGAGCGGAGCGGGCCGACGGATCGCCCGTCCGGATCGGCGCCCTCGTCCCGCTGACCCGGCCCGGCTGGGTCGACGCGGGCCGGCACCTGCTCGCCGGACTCGAACTGTCCGTCCGCGACGTCAACGACGCCGGCGGGATCGCCGGAAGACCGCTCGAACTGGTGGTCCGGGACACCGCGGCCGATCCGCTGAAGGCCACGGCGGCCGTGGACGAACTGGCGCACCTGGGCGTGGCCGCCCTGGCGGGGGAGTACCACAGCGTCGTCGCCCGCGCCGCCGCCGCCAGGGCCGACGCCCTCGGCCTGCCGTTCCTCTGCTCGTCGGCGGTTCTCGACGCGCTCACCGAACAGCCGACGGACCGGGTCGCGCGCCTCGCCCCGGCGCAGTCCCACGGCTGGCGGATCTACGCGGACTTCCTCCTCGGCGCGGGCCACGGCCGGATCGCCGTGGCGGCCGAGCCGAGTGTCTACTGGGCGTCCGGGACCCGCGTCCTGCGGGACCACCTCGCCTCACGCGGCGGCACCGTCACCGAACTCGACATGCGCGCGCTCACCCCCTCGGACGTGTGCGACGAGCTCGCCGGCGACCGCGCGACGGCCCTCCTTCTCCTGGTCGGCCACCCGGAGCCGGCGGTGCCGATCGTCAGGGCCGTCCGCCGCGACCGGCGCCTCGCCGAGATCATGATCGGTGCTCCGGCCGGGCAGCCGGAGTTCCCCGGATGGGCGGCGCTGCTGGGCGCCGACGGCGCCGCGATCCCGTTCCTGCGCTACCTGCCCGAGCGCCTCGGCCCACTCGGCACGCGAGTCGGGGCGGCCCTTCGCGAGCGGCTGGCCGAAGCGCCCTCCTTCGTCGCCTTCGAGGGCTACGACACGGTCGCCGTCCTCGCCGAGGCGCTGCGTTCTCACGGCGCGGACCGGGCGCGCGTCGCCGGATCCTGGCCGCGCGTCGCGGTGGAGGGCACCCGAGGGCAGATCAGGTTCTCCCGCACGCCGGGCGTCGGCGTCTGGCAGTGGGCCTGGCCGCCGATCCAGATCGTCGACCGGGATCCGGCGGAACCCGATCGTTTTCGGATTCTGCACACCGGCTGAGAGAGCACGGGCGGTCACCGCCGAGTTCCACGCCGCCGACGGCTCGGGGCGATCGAACGGGCGAGCTCATCGGCGGCGTGTGAATCGGCCACTCCGTCCGGGACGTCCGGGACGTCCGGCGGCCGGGTGCCGGGTGCCGGGTGCCGGGTGCCGGGCGGAACATCGAGCGCCGCGGCCCGGGACGCAAGCGGGGGCGGGGGCGGGTCAGGCCGCGCGGCACTCCCCGCCACTTTCATTTTTTACCAGATCCGCGCGCCTCATGAGGCATCGGAAAGTCCTTCATACTGCCCGTTGCGAACCGGCCCGACGAACGATGGAGCAACGGAATTGCGCTACGTACTGGGTTTCGAGGAGATCGACTCGACGAATGTCGCGGACGTCGGAGGAAAGGGGGCGCACCTGGGCGAGCTCTCGCGAATCAATGGGATTCGCGTGCCGGACGGCTTCTGCGTCACGACGGACGCCTTCCAGCGGGTCGTGGCCGAGGCGCCGTCGATCGGCGCTCTGCTCGACCTGCTGCCGCGCGTGGAACCGGACGACCACGCGGCGATCCGCACCCTGAGCGCCGACATCCGCCGCGTCGTCGAAGCCGTCGAGGTTCCCGGCGATCTCGTGGCGGCGATCGGCGAATCGCTCGCCCGGCTCGGGGAGCAGGCCTCCTGCGCCGTGCGTTCCAGCGCGACGGCCGAGGACCTGCCGAACGCGTCCTTCGCCGGCCAGCAGGACTCGTACCTGAACGTCGCGGGCCTGCCGGAGATCGTCCGGCACGTCCGGAGGTGCTGGGCCTCGCTGTTCACCGAGCGGGCGGTGACCTACCGGAGCCACCACGGCTTCGACCACCGCAAGGTACGGATGGCCGTGGTCGTACAGCGGATGGTGTTCCCTGACGCGGCCGGGATCCTCTTCACCGCCGATCCGGTGACCTCGAACCGGAAGGTCGCCACCGTGGAAGCCGGTTGGGGGCTCGGCGAGGCACTCGTCTCCGGCCTGGTCGCCGGGGACGTCCACACGGTGCGCGACGATCGGGTCCTCACCACGTCGGTCGCCACCAAGCCGCGGTCCGTCCAGGCGTCGCCGGGGGGCGGCACCCGGGAGGCGCCGGTCGAGCCGTCGCGGCGGACGCGGGCGGCCCTGACGGACGCGCAGGTCGTACGCCTGGTGCGGCTGGGCCGGCGCGTCGAGGCGCACTTCGGCAGGCCCCAGGACATCGAATGGTGCCTGGTCGGCGATGACTTCCACCTCGTCCAGAGCAGGCCGATCACCACCCTGTTCCCCGTCCCCGAGACCGGCGACCAGGAGAACCACGTCTACGTCTCCGTCGGTCACCAGCAGATGATGACCGACGCGATGAGGCCGCTGGGACTCTCCCTGTGGCAGCTGACGACCCCGCGGCCGATGCACGAGGCGGGCGGGCGGTTGTTCGTCGACGTGGCCCCCCTCCTGGCGACGCCCGCGGGCCGCGCGAACCTCATCGGGACCCTGGGCAGGTCCGACCCGCTGATCCGGGACGCGCTGCGGACCGTCCTCGACCGGGGCGACTTCATCCGCTCGCTTCCGGACGAGGACTCCGCCGCCGCGCCCGCCGGTGACCCGCCCGCCCCGATCGAGACCGATCCGGCCGTCGTCACCCAGCTGATCCGGGAGAGTCAGGCGTCCGTCGCCACGCTGCGGAGCGAGATCCAGGCCCTGTCCGGGCCGGCGCTGCTCGACTTCGTCCTGGCCGACGTCGCGGAGCTGAGGCGCATCCTGTTCTCCCCGCGGAGCCACCAAGTGATCATGGCGGGGATGGAGGCGGCCTGGTGGCTCAACGACCACCTTGAGGAGTGGCTGGGCGAGAGGAACGCGGCCGACACGCTCACGCAGTCCGTTCCCCACAACGTCACGTCGGAGATGGGGCTGGCACTCCTCGACGTCGCGGACACGATCCGGCCGCACGCGGAGGTCGTGACGTTCCTGCGCCGCGTCGCGGACGAGGGCCGGGAGGGCGACGGCTTCCTGGACGAACTGGCCGGGCTGGACGGGTCGGCCGGGCTGGACGAATCGGCCGGGTCGGCCGGTGGGCGGGAGGCGCGGGACGCCATCCGGGGCTATCTCGACGAGTACGGCATGCGCTGCGCGGGCGAGATCGACATCACCAGAACGCGCTGGAGCGAGCGTCCAGCCACGCTCGTGCCCGCCATCCTCGGCAACATCAGGAACTTCGAGCCCGGCGCCGGCGAACGACGCTTCGAACAGGGACGCCTGGAGTCACGACGGAAGGAGCGGGAAATTCTGACGCGGCTGCGCGCCCTGCCCGACGGGGAGCGGAAGGCCGAGGAGACCAAGCGGATGATCGACCGCGTCCGCGCCTTCGCCGGATACCGGGAGTATCCCAAGTACGGCATGGTCAGCCGCTACTTCGCCTACAAGCAGGCGTTGCTGCGGGAGGCCGGCCGCCTCGTCCGCTCCGGCGTGCTGCGCGAGGAGGAGGACATCTTCTTCCTCCGGTTCGAGGAGCTGCGGGAGGTCGTGCGCACCGGTCACGTGGACGCCGGACTCGTCCTGGAAAGGCGGGAGGCGTTCCGGTCGTACGAGACGCTCACCCCGCCCCGGATCCTCACCTCGGACGGCGAGGCCGTCGCCGGCCGGTACCGGCGTGACGACGCCCCGCCCGGCGCGCTGGCCGGCCTCCCGGTCTCGGCCGGGACCGTCGAGGGCCGTGCCCGCGTCGTCACGGACATGGCGCGGGCCGACCTCGAAACGGGCGACATCCTGGTCACCACCTTCACCGACCCCAGCTGGACCCCCCTGTTCGTCACCGTCGCCGGACTGGTGACGGAGGTGGGCGGCCTCATGACGCACGGGGCGGTGATCGCGCGGGAGTACGGCCTGCCGGCCGTCGTGGGGGTGGAGAGGGCCACCCGGCTGATCCGGGACGGGCAGCGGATCCGCGTTCACGGAACCGACGGGTACGTCCAGGTCCTCGACTGAACCGCCGCTTCGGCACCGGGACTCCGGCACCCGTCCTCGACCGGACCGCGATTTCGGGCCGGGGACTCCGGCACCCGTTTTCGGCCGGACCGTCGCCTCGGGCCGGGGACTCCGGCCCCCGAGGCCCCGGGGAGCGGTGCGGAGCATGAATTGTCCCCGGATGCGGCCGAAGTGCGCTACGGGCCGGTGACGGTGCCGGAGCTCCACGCCCAGGCGGCGATGCCGACCCGGTTGGCCGCCGCGAGCTTGCGCTGGACGTTGGCGACGTGGGTCTTCACCGTGCCGGAGCCGATGAACAGCTCGGTGGCGATCTCGGCGTTGGTGCGGCCGTGGGCGACCAGGCGGGCGACCTCAAGCTCCCGTTCCGTCAGCGGCTCGGCGAGCGAGGGTGACGTAGCGGGCGGGGCGGGCACGGCGGGCGTTCTGAGGTGGGCCAGCAGGCGGACGGTGACCTGCGGGCTGATCAGCGTGTCACCGGCCATGGCCGCCCGTACGGCCTCGACGAGCAGGGCGGGGCCCGACCGCTTGAGCAGGAAGCCGCAGGCGCCGTTGCGCAGCGCGGTGTGCACGTACTCGTCGAGGTCGAAGGTCGTCACGACGATCACCCGGGTCTGCCCGGCCAGCGACCGGGTGACCTCAAGCCCGTCGAGCCTCGGCATGCGGATGTCGGCGAGCACCACGTCGGGCCGCAGATGCCGGGCCAGCCCGACGGCGTCGTGGCCGTCGGCGGCCTCTCCCACCACCGTCATGTCGGGCTGGGAGTCGAGGATGAGCCGGAAGCCGATCCGCACGTCCTCCTGGTCGTCGGCGATCAGGATCCGAGTGGTCATGCCGGCTCTCCCCGACCGGCGGCCGGACGGCTCGCGCGTGCTCCGGCGTGCCGGAGCCGCCATGACGGGTGGGCGGGCACGAGCGCCTCGACCCGCCAGCCGCCCGGCTCGGGCCCGGCCGACAGCGAGCCGCCGAGCACCTCGACCCGCTCGGTGAGCCCGACCAGGCCGAAGCCCCCGCGATCGGCCGCCTGCGAGTGACCGCCGCCGTCGTCGTCGACGCGCACGCGTACCGACTCTCCCACCCGGGTGACGGTGATCGCGACGTAGGTCGCCTCGGGGGCGTGGCGGCGTACGTTGGTGAGCGCCTCCGTCGCGACCCGGTAGACGGTGGCGGAGGTCTCCTGGGAGAGGCGCCGCTCCAGCCCGGGATCGACCGAGAGGTCCACCCGCACCGACGGGGAGTAACCTCCGGCGAGCTGAGCCAGGCCGCCGACTCCGGGCAGCGGGCCCGCCGCGTCCGGTCCGGCTCCGTCGGCTCCGCCGACCCCGTCGGCCTCGTGGAGCATCTGGACGGTCCGGTCCATGGCGGCCAGGGCCCGCTGGCCCGCCTCCTCGATACGCCGCAGCGCGTCGGCCACCTGCGGCGGGACCGCCCCCGGCGCGAGCCGGGCGGCCTGTGCCTGCACGAGCATGCCGCTCACGTCGTGGGCGACGAAGTCGTGCAGGTCGCGGGCGAGCACGAGCCGCTGCGTCCGCCTGGCCTCGGCCACCGCGCGGCGCCGCCCGTCGTCCAGCACACGCACGTAGAGGCCGGCCCCCGCCGCCGCGACCGCGAGGAGGGACCAGCTCGCGCAGGCCACGACGGTGAACGTGACGTCGCCCGGCCAGAGCGCGCGCACGAGCATCAGCGCGACCGCGCCCCCCGCGAGCCCGGCCGAGGCGACGGCCCGGGGTGCCGGCGCGCGCCTGGCGGCCATGAGCGTCAGCACGAGCAGGGCCGGCACCTCGGCCAGCACCCAGGGGACGGTGTCGCCGCGCCATCCGGCCAGCGGGTGCGCGACGGTGATCGCGATCGAGATCGTCCCGGCCGTCGCGGCGGGCCACGCGGGCGGCACGCGCGGTACGAACGCCACGATCATCATGGCGAGTGCCACGAACGCGGCGGCTTGCTCCATGGATCGACTCTATGGGGATGCCCGGCCGAGGCGGATCCCCCGAAAGGCAGAGGGAGCTCGACGCTCGCCGGGCGAGATCCGCCGAACGGCGGATGGGCGCGGCGCACTCCGCCGCCCGACGCTTGAGCCATGGAAACGACCAAGGGCGAAACGACCAAGGACCACCGGAAGACGAACTCCCGACGGCGACAATGGCCACGATGGCACCGATGGGCGGCGTACGCGGCGAGCGCGTGGTCGCTGCTCTACGGCGGCCTCGGACTCCACTGGGCACTGGGCGGCGCGGGTTTCCCCTTCGGCGAGGGCGACATCCCCGACGCCAGGGCGGAGTCGTTGCTGGGCGGCGCGACGGCCTCGGGAACGGCGCCGGTCATCGCGGCGCTCGGCTTCGCGGGCGCGGTGCTCGCGCTGGTGATGGCCCGGGTACGGCCGCGTGGCGCGGCCCGCGTCGCGGTGCTCGTGACGGCCTGGTCCATCGCGTTGACGCTCGTCGCCCTCGTCCCCGACGCCCGGATCATGATCGCGGTCGGGTACGTCCCGATCGTCCTGGCCGGGCTGCCGTTCGGCTGGCCGGACGTCGACTACTTCGCGGTCGCGCTGCCCTGGCCGGTGCTGAACCTGATCGTCTGCCTGGCCGGAGGGCTGCTGTGGGCGGGCGCCGCACTGGCCTTCCAGCGGCGCACCGGCGACTCCTGCGGCGACTGCGGCCGTTCCGCGCGCGGGAACGCCACCTGGACGACACCCGCCTCGGCGGCCGTATGGGGGCGCTGGGCGGCCTACACGGCCTTCGTCGTCCCGCTCTTCTACGCCGTGGTCCGCTGGGCGTGGGCGCTGCACATCCCCCTGCTGTTCTCGGAGGAGGAACTGCGCTGGCTGCACGAATCGGGCCTGGTGTGGGCGGGAGCGGGGCTGGCGACGTTCGCGGCGGCCGGTGGCGTGCTCACGCTCGGGCTGGTGCACCGCTGGGGGGAGATCTGGCCCCGCTGGATGATCGGACTGGCGGGCAGGCGCGTGCCGCCCGCCCTTCCGGTCACGCTCGCCTCGGTGGTCACGGCCGTACTGCTGTCGGCTGGCACGCAGGCCGCGCGCACCACGGACTGGGCCGACCCGGCCGCCTGGCTGAGCAGCCCGATGACGTACTGGCCGATCTGGGCCGTGGCCCTCGGCGTGGCGACGCTGGCGTACCACCTGCGCAGGCGGGGCCGGTGCCGCCACTGCGGGCTGCTCTGACCGGCTGCGGCATCTGACCGGCTCCGGCACGCGGCGGGAACGGGTCACGGGTCGAGCCGGCGGCCGTCCCCGGCTCGTCGGTGGCGCCGTACCTGGGTCATGGGGTCGGCGCGACGGCGTCGCGGGGCTCGACCGCCCGCGACGAGGATGACGGAGCTGACGGGGACGACTGGGACGACGGGGGCGGCGCGGCGGCGGGTGACCGGCGCGAGAGCAGGTATCCCGCCAGCGCGGTGAGCAGGCCGGTCAGGCCGGCCGCCGCGAAGCCGCCCGCCGGCACGGACGCGTCGATCGCCACGCCCACGACCGGGGCGCCGAGCGCGAACCCCGCGCTCGCCGCCGAGGACTGCAGGCCGGTCGCCTCACCTCGCGCACCGGCCGGCGCCAGCCGGCTCACCGCGTCGGAGACCGTGGAAAGGGTCGGCGCGGTGAGCAGCCCGGCACCGATCACGGCCACGCACAGCCAGGGCCAGTCCTGGGCGAGCCCGGCCGGGATCGTCACCAGCCCGAGCAGGCCGAGCAGCGGCCAGGTGGGCATCGACCAGGGCAGCGCTCCGTACACCAGGCCGCCCACGACGGACGTCACCCCGAACACGGCGACGACCACGGCCGCCCACGAGACCTGACCGGCCTCCCGGAGGGTGGCGACGATGGCCAGGTCGACGCCGCTGAGCAGCATCGCGACGCCGAACCCCATCGTCAGGACGGCGACCATGCGCGCTCCCAGCCACTCCCGGCGCCGGCGCCGGGGCCGCCCCGCCGCCTCGCCGTCCGCCTCGTCCTCGGCCCGCATCGGCGGGTCGAGCAGGGCGATCCCCACCCCGCCGACGACGATCGCGGCGCCCACTCCCCAGGCCACCACGCCGGGGGACACCGTCGCCGCGCACAGGATCACCACCGACGGGCCCACGATGTACGACAGCTCGCCCACCACCGACTCCAGCGCGAACGCCGCCCGCCGCTGCCCCGCCGTCGTCATCGCGGCGATCGCCTGCCTGGTGACCGACTGGATCGGCACCATCAGCAGGCCGGCGGCGAAGGAGGCACCCAGCATGATCACGTACGGCAGCGCGGGCACGGCCAGCCAGAACACGAACTGCGGCACGATCGTGGCCAGCAGCACGGTACGAAGGCCCCGCCGGTCGATCATCCGGCCCAGCAGCGGCCCGCCCAGCGCGACACCGGCGGTGAGCGCCGCCACCACGGCCCCCGCCGCCGCGTAACTCATGTCGAGGGCGATGACGACGTACATCGTCAGCGCCATCGCGTCCGCCGTGATCGCGGCACGGGCGAGCAGCGAGACGCCCAGCAGGGGCGTCATCCCCGGCACCGCGAGTACCTGTCGAAGTCCGGTCACCGTTTTCACGGTAGGTCACCAAGAAGGCCATAGGAAGTCGCCGATTCGTTGGACCAGGCATAATGGATACTTATGGCACGTGATCTCGACACCGCGCTGCTGCGGTCGTTCGTCACCGCCGTGCGGGCGGGCAGCATCAGCCGTGCGGCGGTGGCGCTCGGCCGCACCCAGCCCGCGCTCAGCCAGCAGCTGCGCAAGCTCGAAAGGGCCGTCGGCGGCCCGCTGCTGCACCGGGCGCCGTCCGGAGTCTCGCCGACCCGGGCGGGCGAGGAACTGCTGCCCTACGCCGAGCGCATCCTCGCGCTGTCGGCACAGGCGCTCGCCGAGACGGGAGGCGCGCTCACCGGGCACTGCGGGGTGGGACTCCTGGAGGACCTCGCCGCCTCCCGCCTCTCCCAGGCGCTCGCAGACCTCGCGCGGCTGCACCCCGGCGCGACGCTGGAGGTGCTCAGTCTCTCCAACGCGGAGATGCGGGAGGCCTACGACGCGGGCCGTGTCCAGCTCGTGCTCGACGAGGTCCCGCACCTTCCCTGGCCGCCGCGCTGGACGGTGCGCCTGCCGCTGGTCTGGGCGGTCGGGCAGGGGGTCTCCACCGACGCCGATCCGCTGCCGGTGGTGCTGTTCTCGAACGCGTGCGCCTGGCGGACGTCGGTGCTGGAGGCGATGGAGGTGATGGAGGGCACGGGGCGCCGCTGGCGGGTGGCGTTCGAGAGCAACAGCCTCGCCGGGGTGCTCGCCGCGCTACGGGCCGGGCTCGGGGTCGCGGCACTCCTGCCCGCCAACCTGGAGCCGGCCATGGCCTGCCACGACGTGGCCGCTTTGCCCCCTCTGCCGGACGTCGAGCTCGGCCTCGCCCGCCACCACGGCACCGAGGGCGACGCGCTCGTCGACGCCGTGGAGACCGCCCTGCGGCGGATGATCTGAGGCGCGCACCCGCCCGTCCCGGGGTGCCGTCGACGAGCGCGCGCGTAAGGTGCCAGGCGGCGGACGTCTTTCACACCGGCCCACCAGGTCATGCACCCGCTCCGCCCCGGCCGCCGCGAGCGCATCACGCGCCGCGCACCGGCGTCCGGCACCACGCCGGCCGGACGGGAGGCCGCTCACGTGGTCGGACCCGGGTACTTCAGGGCCAGCTCGCCGGCCAGGCCGGACGCGACCTCGACGGCGATCTCGATCGCTCGCGCCGCAAGGGGGGAGTGGGTACGGCCGGACCGCCAGTGCAGGTAGACCTCGCGCGGGGGGATGGCCGGTCGCAGCTCGTGGACGCGGAGCCGGTCGTCGGACTCGGCACCGGCGGCGTGGACGGCGAGCCACGGCAGCACCGCCGACCCCATCCCGGCCCGCACCATCGACAGCAGCGTGTCGTTGCCCGCCGTGCGGAAGACGATCCTCGGGTTCGTGCCGGCGCGGGTGAACGCCTCCTCCATCCTGGGCTGGTCGCAGGTCGGCGGCCAGGCCACCAGCGGCGCGTCGTCGAGCAGGTCCAGCGGGACGGAACGCCCGGAGAAGGCGCCGCGCCCGGCCACCAGCAGGTACGGATCGTCGAGCAGCTTGACGTGCTCGACGTCGCCGTCGAGGCGGCCGTCGTAGAACAGCAGGTCGAGATCGCCGATCTGAGGGGCCTCCGGCTCCTCCTCGAACAGCCGGATGTCGCAGCCGGGGTGCTCGTCGCGCAGCCGGCGCACGACGACCGGCAGGATCACCGTGGACACGCTCTGGAGGGTGCCGATGTCGATCCGGCCGTCGCCCGCCCGGAACCGGTCCACGGCCCCGGCCAGGGCCGCGGCCTTCGCCAGCAGCTCGCGTCCGTGCTCCAGGACGACGGCGCCGAGCGGTGTGATCCGTACGGGTCTTGGCCCGCCCGGCCGATCGAACACCGGGCCGCCGACGGACCTCTCCAGCGCGGCGATCTGCTGGCTCACGGTCGACTGGGTGTAGCCGAGGCGGGCCGCCGCCCGGCCGAACGAGCCCTCCTCGACGACGGCGGCCATCGCGGCCAGGTGCCTCAGTTCGAGATCGATCACGGGTCCGAGCATACTCCCGGCCATCGCTTTCAGCGATCAAGTCAATCGGAAACAATCGCTTTTCGCGATGCCTCCCGGCTCCTAGCGTGGTCGGCATGAAGGAGAGTCCGATGAGCACATTCGTGTTGATCCACGGCGGAGGGGACACCGGATGGTCCTGGCACCTGGTGGAGGCCGGACTGCGAGCGCGCGGGCACGACGTGCTGGCTCCCGACCTTCCGGGCGACGACGAGTCGAAGACCCTGACGGACTACGCCGACGCCGTGGTCGAGGCCGTCGGTGACAGGCGGGACCTGGTCGTCGTGGGCCACTCGTTCGGCGCGTTCACCGCCCCGCTGGTCGCCGACCGGCTGCCCGTCGACATGCTGGTCCTCCTGGCCGGCATGATCCCGTCGCCGGGTGAGCCGCCGGACGAGTGGTGGGCCAACACCGGCTACCGGAGGGCGGTGGAGGAGCAGGCCGGGCGCGACGGCGGTCTGACCGGCAGCGCGGATCCGTTCGTGACCTTCTACCACGACGTGCCCAGGGAGCTGGCCGTGGAGGCGATGGGCAGGGAGCGCGCCCATCCCTCCAGGGCCGCGACGGCCGCTCCGTGGCCGCTGGACGCGTGGCCGGACGTGCCGACGAGGTTCGTGCTCTGCGGGGAGGACCGTTTCTTCCCGCCCGGCTTCTTCCGCCGGCTGGTGCCCGAGCGCCTGGGCATCGTCCCCGACGAGATCGCGGGCGGCCACTGCGTCGCGCTCAGCCGCCCCGAGGAGGTGGCGGACATGCTGGCGGGCCACACGGGCCACACGGGCCACACAGGCCACACAGGCCACACGGGCACCGCGTCCGCCATGAGGCCCGGGCGGTGAACGCGTCGATCTATCATGATCGTTGGGGAACCGTATACTTGGTGATCGTTAGTATCTCTCGTCCTTTCTGTACAGTTCTGCTTCATGCGTACCCCCCGTATCGCCCTGCTGGCCGGGGTGCTGGTCGGCCTGCTGCTCACCGGCACCGTGCACGCCGGCGCCACCACCGGCGCGCCGGTTCCCACCGGCACCAAGGCGTTGACCCACAATCCGCTGTACCGCAGCGGCAAACTGGCCGTGCCCTGCGACCGGCATCCCGATGACTCCGGCAGCGTCGCCGCCGCGAAAAAGCACCTGACGGCGATCCTGGGCTGCCTGAACGCCTCATGGTCCAAGCAGGTGAAGAAGACGGGCCTGGCGTTCGGGAAGCCGGCGATCCAGTTCATGACCAAGGCCGGCCGCGCGTGCGGGTCGGCGTGGGGCAGGTATCACACCGGCCGCTACTGCAGCAGCGAGCGGCGGATGGTGATCATGATCAAGGAGTATGCCGTCCAGGCGCCGGCCGACCCGGTGATGCTGCATCTGATGGCG
Source organism: Streptosporangium heterodermiicola (assembly GCF_051390675.1). Taxonomy (NCBI): domain Bacteria; kingdom Bacillati; phylum Actinomycetota; class Actinomycetes; order Streptosporangiales; family Streptosporangiaceae; genus Streptosporangium; species Streptosporangium heterodermiicola. The sequence goes on along the minus strand of NZ_JBPJSR010000007.1, from coordinate 140,524 downwards.
CACGAGTACGCCCACCACGTGCAGAACCTCACCGGCATACTGCCCGCCTACAAGAACATGCCGGCTCCCACCAAGGCGCACGCGCTGGCCCAGAGCCGCCGCCTGGAGTTGCAGGCCGACTGCCTGGGAGCGGTGTTCATGGCCAGTGTCTGGTCCTCGCAGGACTACCGGGACGAGGACTGGAAGGAGGTCGTGGACCACTACCGGCTCAGCGGTGACGAGAGGGTCAACACCGAACGCAGTCACGGCACGGGCAAGAACCGGGTCGCCTGGCTGCAGCGGGGTTTCACCGGCGTGTCCCCGGCGGCGTGCAACACCTGGACCGCACCGGCCTCCCGCGTCGCCTGACGGACGCCTTCCCGCCGCCCGGTTGACCGGTCAAGGTCACCCCACGCTCGCTAGCGGCGGCGTCCGCGTGCCTTGAGAGGGGTGAGGGGCAGCTCGGGCGCGGGCAGCGGGGCGGCTCCGGTGCCGGGCACCGTGCCGAACGCCTCGCCCTCCATCCACTCCCGCCGGAACCCGGCGATCTCCTCGTGGCTCCGGCCGACGAAGTTCCACCACATCACGATCCGCTCCTCGAACGGCTCCCCGCCGAGGAGCAGCAGCCGCCCGGCCCCCTCGGAGCTCAGGGCCAGCTCCGAGCGCCCGCTGCCCAGGTAGAGCAGCGGCCCGGGGGAGAGATCCGTCTCTCCGGCCCGTACGGTGCCGGACAGGGCCAGGGCGGCGTACTCGAAGCCGGGACGCAGCGGGACGGAGGTCCCGGCGCCCGCCTCCAGCGTCACCTCGGCCCCGACCAGCGGGGTGTGGGCCGTCGCCGGGGAGGTGACACCGCCCAGCTCGCCCATGATGACCGTCACCGTCACTCCCGGGGAGGTCAGCGTGGGCAGCGCCGGGTGGTGCTCGAAGGCGGGGGCGGTGCCGCGGGCGGCGGAGGGGAGCGCCACCCACAGCTGGACCCCGTGCAGCACGGCCCCGGCGGGCGACTCCTCCGCGTGGGACACGGCCCGCCCGGCGGTCATCAGGTTGAGCTGGCCCGGCCGGATCGGCTGCTCGCTGCCGACGCTGTCGCGGTGCAGGATCTCGCCCTCCACGAGCCAGCTGACGGTCTGCAGGCCGGTGTGCGGGTGCGGGGGGACGTGCATCCTCGCCCGCTCGGGTCCGTAGTGGTCGACGAAGCACCACGCGCCGACCATCCGGACGTCCCGGTTCGGCAGGGTCCTGGTGACCCTCATCGCCCGGGGGCCGCCCAGCACCACGTCCCGGCCGGTCAGCAGCTCGTTCACCGGCTCCGCCGCCACGTCCGCGAGGCCGCCGCAGGCCGACTCGCGCGGATCCGTTTCCAGGTTGCTCATCCCGCGAATGTACGTCGCGATCCGCCCGTACCGGGCATCGGGTGGCATCGAGTGGCATCGGGTGGCATCGTCCCCCGGGAAGGGGATCACGTGCGTGGCCGGCGGCCGGTTCCGGTATCTTTCGTCCACCCCGCCAGTCATCCACGGACCCGGCAGGACGGACACCGCGTGAAGTGAGAGGCCGAATGACCACCGAGACACCTCCGGGCGGATCCCGCAAGAGCCGCTGGAGCGCGCAGACGTGGTTCAACGTCGTGTTGCTCGCCATGACCCTCCTGCTGGGGGTGTCGGCGATCGTCGGCGCCACGGTCCTGCAGAACGCGGCGTCCGCCTCCAACAGGCTGATCGACCACATCTCGGCGGGCAGGCTCCAGGCCGAGCGCCTGCAGGCGACCCTGCTGAACCAGGAGACCGGGGTGCGGGGCTTCATCATCACCGGCAAGGAGGAGTTCCTGCAGCCGTACGTGGACGGGCGGCGCGACGAGATCACCGTCTCGGCGCAGATCGAGCGGCTGGCACCGGGCACGGAACCCCTGCGGGCCCTCGAAGAGGTGGCGCGGCTGGCCGCCGACTGGCGGGCCCGCTACGCGGAGCCGATGATCGCCAGTGTCAGGGTCGAGGGCCCGGAGAGCGTGAGCACCGCGCAGGCCGAGGAGAGCAAGCGCTCCTTCGACGCCGTCAGGAAGGGACTCGACACCCAGAACGCCGCCTGGGCCCACGCGAGGGAGGTGGCCCGCGCCGACCTGGGGGCCGCCCGCACGGTGCGGGACGCCACCTTCTTCGGCATCCTGGCCGCCTTCCTGGTCACCATCGTCACGGTGGCCGTGCTGCTGAGGATCGCGGTGTTCGGCCCCCTGGCCCGGCTGCGCGAGGCCTCCCGCAGGGTCACCATGGGGGACTTCACGCACCACGTCGACACCGGCGGCCCCGCCGACCTCGCCGAGCTCGCCGACGACATGGAGGCGATGCGCCGGCGCATCGTCACCGAGCTGGAGGAGGCCCGAGGCTCCCGGCTGCGGATCGCCGCCCAGGCGGACGAGCTGAAGCGCTCCAACGCGGAGCTGGAGCAGTTCGCCTACGTGGCCTCGCACGACCTGCAGGAACCGCTGCGGAAGATCGCCTCGTTCTGCCAGATGCTCCAGCAGCGGTACGCCTCCCAGCTCGACGACCGGGCCAACACCTACATCGACTTCGCCGTGGACGGCGCCAAGCGCATGCAGGTGCTCATCAACGAGCTGCTCACCTTCTCCCGGGTGGGACGGATCAGCAGGGAACCCGTCGAGATGGACCTGAACGACGTGGTCGGCAGGGCCCTGGCCAACCTCTCGGCGGCGGTGGAGGAGTCCGGGGCCGAGATCGAGGTCGGCGACCTGCCCGCCGTCGTCGGGGACCGGACCCAGTTCGTGATGCTCTGGCAGAACCTGCTCGGCAACTCCCTCAAGTTCCGTGACCCAGGACGCGCGCCCCGGATCGGGATCGAGTCCGAGCGGCTCGACGGGGAGGTGCGGATGACCGTGACCGACAACGGCATCGGCATCTCGCCCAACTTCGCCGACAAGATCTTCATCATCTTCCAGCGGCTGCACCAGCGTGACGCCTACGAGGGCACCGGGATCGGCCTGGCGCTCTGCAGGAAGATCGTGGAGCAGCACGGCGGCACGATCCGGCTGGACACCGAGTACACCGAGGGGGCCCGTTTCGTCATCACGCTGCCCGCCGAGGTCGTCGTGCCGGAGCGGGAGGGCGAGGCGGAGGACGAGTCCGGGCGGGAGGGCTCCGCGGAGATCACGGCCGGGACCGTGCCGTGACGGGAGGGCTCCACGGAGATCGCGGCCGGGACCGTGCCGTGACCGGACGGGAGGACCTCACGGAGATCGCGGTTGGGACCGTGCCGTGACACGCGGACGGTACGCGCGGTATCCGAATACCGTTACCGTTTACCGGATGGAGGAGATCGACCGCCGTATCGTCACATTGCTGGCCAGGGATGGCCGGATGAGCTTCACCGATCTCGCCAGGGAGACCGGGCTCTCGGTGTCGGCGGTGCACCAGCGGGTGCGCCGGCTGGAGAAGCGCGGCGTGCTGCGGGGGTACGCCGCCCTGGTCGACTACGACGCCATCGGGCTCTCGCTCACCGCGTTCGTCTCCATCAAGCCGATCGACCCGGCCGCCGCCGACGACGCCCCCGAGCGGCTCGCCCACCTGAGCGCCGTCGAGGCCTGCCACAGCGTGGCCGGGGACGAGAGCTACATCCTCAAGGTCCGGGTGGCCTCGCCGCTCGCGCTGGAGGAGCTGCTGAACCAGATCCGCACCGCCGCCAACGTCTCCACCCGCACGACGGTCGTGCTCAGCACGCCGTACGAGCACCGCACCCCGGAGCCGCCGGGCGAGGACGGCGGAAGGCCCGAGGAGCGCGCCTGACCATTCCCGGCTTGCCGGGAATGTAGTGGTTGCTCCAAGCTGGACGGGTGTCTCCCAGAAAGATCATCATCGACTGCGACCCGGGGATCGACGACGCGCTGGCGCTCGTCCTCGCCCACGGGAGCCCCGAGCTGGAGATCCTGGGGATCACCACGGTCGGCGGCAACGTCGAGCTGGCCAGGACCACCGACAACGCGCTGCGGCTCCGCGAGTTCCTGGGGTTCGGCGGCGTGCCGGTCACCGCGGGCAGCGCGGGAGCCCTGCTGCGCCCCCGGGTGCACGCGGCCGGGGTGCACGGGGACTCGGGTCTCGGGGAGGCGGTGCTGCCCCCGGCGTCGCTCCCCCCGGCCGCCGGGCACGCGGCCGACTTCATCGTCGAGACGCTCCGGGCCGACCCGGGCGAGGTGACCCTGGTCGCGATCGGCCCGCTGACCAACGTGGCGCTCGCCGTGCTCAGGGAACCCGCGGTCGTCGGCTGGGCGCGGGGGCTCACGATCCTCGGCGGCTCCTACACGCGGGGCAACTTCTCTCCCGCGGCCGAGTTCAACATCGCCGCCGACCCGGAGGCCGCCGCGGTCGTCTTCGGCGCGGGCTGGACGGTGACCATGATCGGTCTCGACGTGAGCCGTGGCGCCGTGACCACGCGGGCGGTGGCGGAGCGCATGGCGGAGATGGGCAGGCTCGGCGCCGACCTGCTCCTGCCGTGCGTGCGGTTCTACGGCATGATCACCGCCGAGGGCGGGCCCGCGATCCACGACGCCTGCGCGATCGCCCACCTGATCGACCCGTCGCTGATCACCCTCGAACCGGCCGTCGTGGACGTCGAGACGGCGGGCCGCTTCACCGCCGGGATGACCGTGACCGACTTCGCCCTCCGGGGCCGCGCCCCCAACGCCCTGGTCGGCACCTCCCTCGACGTGGGCCGCTTCTGGGACCTCCTGCTCACCGTCTACGCCCGGGTCGCGGAGTCGATCGAGCCCTGAGGCCGGCCCGGCCTCCTGCCGAGCCCTGAGGCCGCCCGGCCCTCTAGGGGATGATCCTGCGGCGGCGAAGGTCGCCGAGGATGTCCAGGAACATCGCCTCGGTGTCGACGTACTCGTGGAAGCCGAAGCGCCGGGCCTTGGAACCGTCGGCGAAGAAGTCGTAGTCCCAGGAGAACACGGCGTCGCCGAAGGCCCAGGAGGACACGTCCTCGTACGGGTGCGGCTCCAGCCCGTACCTCTCGGTCATGGAGTCCCAGAGCGGTCCCTTGTCGGCCATGACGACGTCGAGCGACATCGGCAGGGGAGGGGCCACCTCCAGGTCGAAGAACCCGGCGATCCTCGGCCACATGTCGTTCCAGCGGAAGAGGTCGCCGTTGTTGACGTTGAACGCCTGGTCGGCGCAGCGCTCGTCGGTCGCCGCCCAGACGGTCGCCCTGGCCAGCAGCCCCGCGTCGGTCATCTCCAGCAGCGTGTCGTAGGCCCCCGGCCTGCCGGGGAAGCGCAGCGGCAGGCCCAGCTCCTTCGAGATCGCGCCGTACACCGCGATCACCATGGCGAGGTTCATCGGGTTGCCGAGGGCGAAGCCGCAGACCACGGACGGGCGGATCGCCGTCCACGTCCACCCCGCCCCCTCGCGGCGCTCCTCCAGGAAGTCCTGCTGGGCGACGTTGAACTCCGGCGGCATGTGGTGCGGGTCGCTCTCGCGGGCCGGGGTCTTGAAGGGGCCCAGGTGCGCGCCGTAGACCTTGTACCCCTGCATGAGGCTGACGTGCCGCAGGCCCGGCGCCACCGGCTCGACCGCGTCGACGACGTTGACGAGCATGGCGAGGTTGGGCGGGACGAGCTCTGCCCAGGTCGGCCGGTCCTGGTAGGCGGCGTAGAAGACGTGGGTCACGTCGGTGAGCTCGCCGAGCTTCTTGGCGCAGTCGTCCCGGTCGAGCAGGTCGACCCGCACGTGGCGGACCCGGCCCGCGCTCTCCCCGCCGCGGCGCGACAGGCCGATCACGTCCCAGTCGCCGAGCGCCGTGAGGTGGTCGACCAGGTTGCGGCCGATCACCCCCTGGGCGCCGACGACGAGGGCGACCTTGGGGTGAGTGCTCATCGTTCTTCTCCCGGTCGGTGCGGATGGGCCGGCGCGTGGTCACGCTCCCGTGCCGGGGAACGCCGGTGCCGTGCGGTCCGATTCTGCGCCGCTCCCCTTCCATGAGTCCAAGGCTTGTTACTTGTCGCCGCCATAAGCATCGTTCATGGCAGGCGTCGCGCCCGGCGCGCGCTCCCCATAATCCCAAGTCATGACTTATGGGACTCTGATAATTTTTATGCATGCTGAGCCTGCGACAGCTCGAATACCTGGTGACCATCGTCGACCAGGGCTCCTTCACGCGGGCCGCCGAGATCCTCCACGTCACGCAACCGGCGCTGTCGCACCAGATCCGGGCGCTGGAGCGGTCGGCCGGCGCCTCCCTGCTCGAACGGCTGCCCAGGGCCGTCCACCTCACGGCGGCCGGGCGCGCGATGCTGCCGCACGCGCGGGCCGCCCTGGCCGACGCGGACCGCGCCCTGTCGGCCGTACGCCGGACGGCCGGGCTGGCCGGGGGAGAGCTGCGGCTGGCGACGGTCTACTCGGTCGGCCTGGGCGTGCTGCCCGCCGCGCTGCGCGCCTGGAGCGGTCTCCATCCCGGGGTCGACGTCAGGCTCTTCGAGCACCGCCACGCCGACGAGCTGGCGGAGGCGATGGCGAGCGGGCAGGCCGACCTCGCCGTCGGTCCCCGGCCCGCGTCCTGGGCGGGGCCGGTGCGCACGCTCGGCACCGAGGAGTTCGTCGTGGCCGTCTCCTCCGGCGATCCCCTCGCGTCCGGCGGGGCGTCCTCGGTGGACCTGGGCGACCTGCGCGACCGCCGCTGGGTCCACTACGCCCCCGGCAACGGCCTGGCCGACATCCTGGACCGCGCCTGCGCGGAGGCCGGGTTCCAGCCCAGGATCGCGGTCCGTACCGAGCAGACGGCGTCGGCCCCGACCCTCGCGGCCGCCGGCCTCGGGCCCGCGCTCGTCCCCGCCAACATCGTGCCCGCGGGATACGAGGGCCGCGTCCTGCGGCCGAGGCCCGCCGTGACCCGCGTCCTCACCGCCTACGCGCGCACCGGGTTCGACGCCCTCGGCGGGGCCTTCCTCGCCCTGCTCGCCGAGAGTACGGCGGCCACGTTACCTCCCCCGCCGGACGCCCATCCGGCTTCCTGAGCGTCCGTGCTCCCCGCGCGCCGCGTCCGTGCTTCTCGCGTGCTTCTCGCGTGCTTCCCTCGTGCTCCCCGCACGCTCTCCGCACGCCGCGGCCCGCGCCGTGAGGCGCGGGCCGTGTGCGGTGCGAGGTCACCCCGTCATGTCACGATATTTCAAGAAAAATCAGGTCAGGGCGTGGAAGTGGGACAGGAGCCGGGCCCTGGCCTCCTCGGTGGCGCCGAGGGCCTCCAGGCCCAGGAGGGCGGCGCCCATGATGGGCGCGACGTCGGCGACGATCAGCTTGGCCTGCGGTGCGCTCTCGGCGAAGCCCCGTTCCAGCAGCTCGCTCATGAGCGGGTCGCGGGCGGTGAGCACGCCGCCGCCCAGGACCACCTCCATCGGGACGGAGAGCAGGTCCAGGCGGCGCATCGCGACCACCGCGAGCACGACGACCTCCTCGGCCATCCGCGCCACCAGCGAGCGGGCCACCCCGTCGCCCTGGGCCGCGACCGCCATCAGCGCCGGCACCAGCTCGTTCAGCCTGTTGTAGGACAGCTCGCCGAAGTGGATGGCGAGGGCCACCTCCTCGACCGTACGGGTGCCGAAGTGCTCGCGGACCGCGGCGACCAGCGCGCTGACCGGCCCCCGGCCGTCCTCGGCGCGCACCGCGTGCCAGAGCGTCTCCTCGCCGAGCCCGAGGCCGCCGCCCCAGTCGCCGGTGAGCCGTCCCAGCGCCGGGTACCTCGCCACCTCGCCCGTGGGGGAGACCGCCACCGCGTTGATCCCCGCGCCGCACACCACGGCGACCCCCGCGGGCCCGGAGGCCCCGGCGCGCAGCAGCGCGAAGGTGTCGTTGCCGACGGCCGCCGTCCTGCCGTACCCCCGGGAGAGGATCTCCGCGCGGAGCGCCTCCTCCTCCACCGGCAGGTCCGCGCCCGCCACGTAGGCGGCCACGTGGTCGGCGTACGGCGTGGCCGCGCCGGGGCCGAGCGCGGAGCGCGCGGTGTCGCCGATCACGTCGATCGCGACGCCCACCCCCGTGGTCTGGGGCTGGAAGGCGCCGCCGCGCCCGGTGGCGAGGACCGAGCCGTCCTCGGCCACCAGCGCGATGTCGGTCTTGCTGTTTCCGCCGTCGACCGCCAGGACCGTCCTCACGCGGTCGCCCAGGACAGGTGCCCGCGGTTGGCCTCGATCAGGCGCCTGGCCAGGTCGCCGGAGAGCGAGGCCTGGCCGATCAGCGGGTGCGCGAGCAGCGCGTCGGCGACGCGGTCCTCGCCGCCGCGCAGCGCGGCCTCGATCGCGAGCGTCTCGTACGCGGTGACGTGGGCGATGAGCCCGGCGAAGAGCGGCTCCACCGGCTCCACGGGCAGCGCGGCCGCGCCCGTGGAGGTGATCGTGGCCGGGACCTCGATCACCGCCTCGTCGGGCAGGAACGGCAGCGTACCGTCGTTGCGCAGGTTCACCACCTGGGTGTCGCCGCGGTCGCCGACCAGTGAGGCGATCAGCGCGACCGCGGCCTCGGAGTAGAAGGCCCCGCCGCGCTTCTCCAGGAGTTCGGGCTTGGTGTCCACCGAGGGGTCGGCGTACAGCTCCAGCAGGGACCTTTCCATCGCCGCGACCTCGGCCGCGCGCGACGGCTTGGTCCGCTGCTCCTCCACCACCAGGTCGTGCTCGTAGAAGTAGCGCAGGTAGTAGGAGGGCACCACGCCCAGGTGGCGGATGAGCGCGGCGGGCAGGCCGACGTCCTGGCCGATCTCCTCGGCGTGGCTCTCCAGCAGCTTCGGCAGCACGTCCACCCCGTCCAGGTGGACGGCCCGCTCCCAGGTGAGGTGGTTCAGGCCGACGTGGCCCAGCGAGATCCGCTCGGGGGCGACGCCCAGGTTCGCGGCGAAGCGGCGCTGGAAGCCGATGGCCACGTTGCACAGGCCGATGGCCCGGTGCCCGGCCTCCAGGAGCGCCCTGGTGACGATGCCGACCGGGTTGGTGAAGTCGACGATCCAGGCGTCCGGCGCGAGCCTCCTGACCTTCTCCGCGATGTCGAGCACCACCGGCACCGTGCGCAGCGCCTTGGCCAGCCCGCCCGCGCCGGTCGTCTCCTGGCCGACGCAGCCGCACTCCAGCGGCAGCGTCTCGTCCACGTTCCGCGCCGCCTGGCCGCCGACGCGCAGCTGCAGCAGGACGGCGCGCGCCCCGGCGACGCCCTCCTCGACCGAGGTGGTCGCGACGACCGTGGCCGGGTGCCCGGCGCGCGCCAGCATCCGGCGCGCCATCCCCGCCACCAGCTCCAGCCGGTGGACGTCCGGGTCGACCAGCGCGATCTCGGTCAGCGGCAGCTCGTCGCGCAGCCGCGCGAACCCGTCGATCAGCTCCGGCGTGTACGTCGAGCCGCCCCCGACAACGGCGAGTTTCACCCTTTTACTCCTGTCAGCGTGACGCCCTCGATGAAAACCCTCTGGGCGAAGAAGAACACGATGATCACCGGGGCCATGACGAGCAGCGTCGCCGCCATGGTGAGGTTCCACTGCACGCTGTGCAGTGCCCGGAAGGACGCCAGCCCGAGGGATAGCGTCCAGTTCGCCTCGTTTGTCTGGGCGTAGAGCAGCGGACCATAGTAATCGTTCCAGCAGTAGAAGAACTGGAACAGACCCACCGCGGCTATCGCCGGACGCGCCATCGGCAGGATCACCCTGACGAGCGTCCGGAAGTCCGAGCAGCCGTCCACCTTGGCGGCCTCGGTGTACTCCCTGGGAATGGTGACCAGGAACTGCCGCAGCAGGAAGATGGAGAAGGCGTCGCCGAACAGCATCGGCAGGATCAGCGGCCACAGCGTGCCGGTGAGGTCCAGGCGCGCCCAGATGAGATAGACCGGCACCGCGACGACCTGGGGCGGCAGCATCATCATCGTGATGACCGCGAGGAAGGCCGGCTTGCGTCCCCGGAAGCGGAAGCGGGCCATCGCGTACGCCACCGGGACCGACGACAGCAGCATGAACGCGGTGCCGAGCCCGGCGTACAGGAACGTGTTGCCCACCCAGGCCAGCAGGTGTGACTTGGCGAACACGTCGGCGAAGTTGGACCAGTTCCAGGTGCGGGGCCACAGGTCGCCGGTGAGCGCCTGGTCGTTGGTCATGACGGCCGTCAGCGCCACGAACACCAGCGGGCCGACGAACATCAGCGACAGCGCGATGGCGAGGGCGTGGGTGGCGATCCAGTACAGGAGCGCCCGGCCGCGCGGGCCGCGGGAGGCAGCCTTCGCGGGTCGTGCGGCCGCCGTGGCCGGGGCGGCCGGGGTGGTGAGGGTGGTCACCGGTCCCCTCCTTCGTCGAACGCGCGGAACCTGCGGAGCAGGATGAGGGTGCAGACCGTGGAGAACGCGAACAGCAGCAGGGCCAGCACGCAGGCGTACCCCATGCTGAAGTCGCGGAAGCCGACGTGGAACAGCCACTGGGCCAGCGTCAGCGTCGACAGCTCGGGATAGCCGGGCACGAAGGCGGTGCCGGGGGAGTCGGTGACCCCCGCCGCGACCCGGGAGGCGATCATCGCCTGGGTGAAGTACTGCAGGGCGTAGATGACGCCGGTGACCGTCGAGAACATCAGCACCGGCGAGATCGTCGGCAGCGTGATGCTCCTGAACTGCCGCCACGCGCCCGCCCCGTCGATGGCCGCGGCCTCGTACAGGTGCTTGGGCACGTCCAGCAGGGCCGCGAGGAAGATCATCATGGTGTTGCCGATGCCCCACATGGCCAGCATGGTCAGGCCCGGCTTGGACCAGTCCTTGTCGCCGAACCAGTCGGGCGCGGCGATACCGAAGAACTCGATGAACTGGTTGAGCGGTCCCGAGGGGTTCAGCAGGAACACGAAGGAGACCGTTCCGGCCACCACCGGGATCAGCGACGGCAGGTAGAACACCGTGCGGAAGAAGCCGACGCCCGACTTGAGCCGGGTGAGCAGCCACGCCACGCCCAGCCCGAAGAGCACCTGCGCGGGGACCATGAGGACCACCAGCCACAGCGTGTTCCCGATGGAGACCCAGGCCCGGTCGTCCACCAGGAAGTAGCGGTAGTTGTCCAGGCCGACGAACTCCAGCGTGAACAGGTCGTAGCGGTAGAAGGAGAAGTAGACCGTCGCCGCGAGGGGGTAGGCGAAGAAGACCGCGAACCCCACCAGCCAGGGCGACATCCAGAGGAGGGCCTTGAGGCCCTCGCCGCGCCGCCACCGGGGCGGCGCGGCGTGGACGGTGCTCATCGAGGATCAGCCCCCGGAGAGCTTCAGCTTGTCGTCGAAGCGCTTGTCGACCGCGGCGAGCCCGGCGTCGAGGTCGGTGACGGAGCCCTTCTCCCACCTGACCATGAACTCCTGCAGCGAGTCCTGGTTGAAGGTGCTGTTGACGCTCGCCGGGATCGTGCTCGTCCTCGGGTGGGCGAAGATGTCGAGGAAGGTCTGGAAGTTCGCGTCCTTGTCCAGGTCGGGCGACTCCAGCGACGCCTTGGTGGTCGGCACGTTGCGCAGCGCGTTGGAGAGCGTGACCAGCGCGGAGGTGTCGGTGGTCAGATACTTGACCAGCTCCCAGGCGGCCTGCGGGTTCTTGGCGCCCTTGGGCACGCCGATCACGGTGCCCGCGGTGAAGCCGCCGCCGTACAGGTCGGGCTTGGCGTCGGAGACCGGGAGCGGCGCGGTGCCGTAGTCGATGTCCTTGGCCTCGTTGGCGAGCATGGCGTTGCGCCACTCGCCGTCCAGGACCATGGCGATCTTGCCCTTGTAGAACGGGTGGTCGGCCGACCACTCCTGGCCCAGGCTCTTACGGAACTTCTCCAGCTTGTCGTACCCGTACCAGTCGACGAGCTCCTTCTGCCAGCGCAGCAGCTCCTTCCACCCCGGGTCGGAGCCGACCGCCGAGGTGCCGTCCGGCTTGTACCAGGTCGCGCCGACCATCGGGGCCAGGTGCGAGGCGGTGTTCTCGTAGTACTGGAAGCTCGGCATGAACCCGGCGACCTTGATGGTCCCGTCGGCGTCGCGGACGGTGAGCTTCTTGGTCAGCGCGGTCAGCTCCGAGAGCGTCTTGGGCGGCTGCTCGCCCTTCATCAGGGCCTTGTTGTAGTAGAGCCCGTACGCGTCGGCGAGCAGCGGCATCACGCACCGTTTGCCCTCGTACTCGGTGTAGGAACGCGAGACCTCAGGCAGCACGGACAGGTCGATGCCGTCCTGCTTGATCACCTGGGTGAGGTCCTGGAACGTTCCGCTGCGGCACCACTGGGCCACGTTGTCGGTGGTGAACGAGGAGGCGACGTCCGGCGCCTTGCCGCCGCGCACCGCCTGGGTGATCTGGTCGTCCTGCACGCCCTTGACCAGCTTGACGGTGATCTGGGGGAACTTCGTGCGGAAGCCCGCGATGGCGTCCTCGAACGCCTTCACCTCGGCGGGCGCGGAGAACCCGTGCCACAGTTCGATGGTGGAGGCCGGCAGCGCGGCGGAGGCGGAGCCCGAGGGCTTGGGCCGGGAGCCCAGCGCGGGCGCGCTCCCGGTGCCCGCGGTACAGGCGGTCAGGGTGGCGGCCGTCAGGGTGGCCAGGGCGAAGGTGAGAAAGCGTCGGTGCACGACGGCTGCCTCCTGGGGACGGTGGATCTGGCGGGATTCCGGGCGGGGGTCCTGCGGTTCGGGTGGGCGGCGGGGATCAGGAGGGGACGGTGGAGCTGAAGACCTCGTCGCGGGCGGTCGCGAGGGCGAGGTCGAGGGCGCCGGTGAGGACGGGATTGCCCTCGACGGTTGACAGCAGCAGCGGCGGCCGGGGGATGGTGAGCGCGTGCAGCTCGTGCTCGACGAGCTCGCGCAGGGTGTCGCCGCCGGCGAGGAGGGTGCCGCCGGTCAGCACGATGATCTCGGGGTCGACGACGGAGGTGATCGCGGCCAGCCCGACGGCGAGCCGGGAGGCGATGTCGCGCAGCCCGGCGCGGGCGTCGTCGGCGCGCCTGCCGGTGGACGCCGAGGACCGCACGGCGTTCAGCACCGCCTGCGCGGGAGCGGTGCCGCGCACGCCGTACGACCGCAGGATCTTGAGCACCGCCGGGCCGCCGGTGAGGGCCTGGTAGCCGTGGTTGGCGTAGCGGCCGGTGTCCCTGGCGGTCGGCGCGCCGGGGGTGGGCATGTAGCCGACCTCTCCCGCGCCGCCGGTCGCGCCCCGGTGCAGCCGCCCGCCGAGGACCAGCGCGGCGCCGAGGCCCTCGTCGGCCCAGAGCAGCACGAAGTCGCGGTGGCCGCGGCCCACGCCGTGCGCCTGCTCGGCCTGGGCGACGAGGTTGACGTTGTTCTCCACGGCGACCGGCACGCCCAGCCCGTCGGCGAGGGTGCGGACCAGGTCGGGGATGTGCCAGCCGGGCATGTCCTTGCTGGTGGCGTACGCCATCTTGCCGGTGCCCGGGTCTATCGTGCCCTGCACGCCGATGACCACGCGCCGCAGCGCCGCGGGGGCGCCCGCGCCCTCCAGCGCGGCCCGCACCCGCTCCAGCGCGTCGCCGCCGGAGCGGCCGGGGCTGGGCAGGTGGTGCTCGCCGACCACGGTGCCGGTGATGTCGGCGACCCTGACGTCGATGCCCGCGCGGGTGACGTCGAGCGCGGCGACGTGCGCGGCGGCCGGGTTGAGCCGGTAGACCTCGGCGGTGCGGCCGGGCAGGCCCTCGCGGATGCCGTCGAGCACGACCAGGCCCGCCTCCTGCAGGCGGATGAGAAGCTGGGAGGCGGTGGGTTTGGACAGGCCGGTGAGGGCGCCGATCTCGGGGCGGGTCAGCGGGCCGCGCTCCAGCAGCGCCTGCAGGGCGGCGCGGTCGTTGATCGCGCGCAGCAGGCTGGGGGTGCCGGGCGTCGGCTGGGCCACTGGTCCTCCGTGTGCGTCTTGCATCCACCGATGAAGCAAAGTTAGGAAACTTTCCTAACTTCGAGTGAATGTAAGGAACCCGGCGGATTCTCGTCAAGCAGGCAGGGAACGCCGCAATCAAGCTGTGATGACGGAGGGGCGGGTAAACTTCTCGACGGACCTGCTAGGGTGATGGTTTGTCATAACAACCAGCGCAATGGCCCGGAGTATCCCATTACTAGCAACGATAATGGAGCGACGGCAACCCGTCAAATCGAGCTGACCCGGGAGCAGGAGTACGTTTCCTGCCTTTATGCCCGGCTCGATCTGCTGCGCGAGCGCACCCAGCGTCAGCTGGACGGCGTCCTCGCGCAGGGCGGGAGTGGCGGCACGCACCAGAACCGCTCCGAGCGCGACAGCTTCGCCGGGATGTACGCCGAACGCCTGGGCCGCCTGTGGGCGGTCGAGAACGGCCTGTGCTTCGGCCGGCTCGACAACGCCGACGACACCTCGCTCTACATAGGCCGCATCGGCCTGGCCGACGACGACCAGCGCCGGATGCTGATCGACTGGCGGGCGCCGGTGGCGCAGCCCTTCTACGGCGCCACCCCGGCCGCCTCGATGGGCGTCACCCGCCGCCGCCACCTGCAGACCAAGGGCCGCACGGTGATCGGGATCGACGACGATCTCCTGGACCTCGACAGCCTCACCGAGGAGGACGTGGCCACCCTCAACGGGGAGGCCGCGCTGCTGGCCTCCCTGGGGGCGAGGCGCACCGGCCGGATGCGCGACATCGTCGCCACCATCCAGTCCGAGCAGGACCGCATCATCCGCTCCGACCTCAACGGGGTGCTGGTCGTGCAGGGCGGCCCCGGCACCGGCAAGACCGTGGTCGCGCTGCACCGCGCCGCGTACCTCCTCTACACCCACCGGGAGAAACTGGCCCGCAGGGGCGTGCTCATCCTCGGGCCGAACCTCACCTTCCTGCGCTACATCGAGCAGGTGCTGCCCTCCCTGGGCGAGACCGACGTGCTGCTGTCGACCGTCTCCGAGCTGTACCCGGGGGTCGTCCCCGGCCGGAGGGAGCGTCCCGAGGTCGCCGGGATCAAGGGCGACGCCCGGATGGCCCAGGTCGTCGCGCGGGCCGTGCGCGAGCGGCAGCGGGTGCCGCGCAAGCCGATCGACATCAAGCTCGACCGCTACACCCTCCGGCTGGAGGGCAACGTCCTGGAGGCCGCCCGCAACCGGGCCGCCCGCTCCAAGAGGGCGCACAACGAGGCCCGCGCGGTCTTCGTCCGCCACCTGCTCAACGCGCTCGCCCGGCAGGCCGCCAGGCAGCTCGGCAAGGGGATGATCGACGACGACGAGCTCGCCGACATCCGCGAGGACCTCCGCACCGAGCGGCCCGTCAAGGCGGCCCTGAACCGGCTGTGGCCCTACGTCACCCCGCAGCAGCTCCTGATCGGGTTGTTCACCTCCCGCGAGCGCCTCGACCACGCCGCCGCCGAGTTCGGCGAGGCCGAGCGCGAGCTGATGCTGCGCGAGCCGCCCCGCAAGGGCGAGAACTGGTGGGCCGAGTCCGACGTGCCGCTCCTGGACGAGGCCGCCGAGCTGCTCGGCGACATCGACCCCGCGGTGCTGCGGGCCGGGGCCTGGATGGCCGAGGAGGAGCAGGCGGCCCAGCGCGCCGCCGCGCTCGACGAGCGGCAGCACCAGCTCGCCTACGCCAAGGAGGTCCTGGAGCTCACCGGCCTGTCCGACATCATGGACGCCGAGAGGTTCGCCGCCCGCCACCTCGGCGACGACGTCTTCCTCACCACCGCCGAGCGCGCGGCGGCCGACCGCACCTGGGCCTTCGGCCACGTCATCGTCGACGAGGCGCAGGAGCTGTCGCCGATGGACTGGCGGATGCTGATGCGCCGCTGCCCGACGCGGTCGATGACGATCGTCGGCGACCTGGCCCAGACCGGCTCGTCGGCCGGGGCGCGCTCCTGGGGCCGCGTCCTCGACCCGTACGTGTCGGGGCGCTGGCGCGAGGAGACCCTCAGCGTCAACTACCGCACCCCGGCCGAGCTGATGGTCGTGGCCGCCGACGTGCTCACCCTGGTCGACCCGGCGCTGACCGCCCCGACCTCGGTCAGGGAGACGGGGGCGCGCCCGTGGGCGGCCGCGCCGACGGCCTCCCTCGGCGAGATCGTCAAGGCCGAGGTCGTCGAGGGCGGGCGGCTCGTCGTGATCGTCCCCGAGTCGCGCGCCGGGGAGTTCGGGGAGATCGTGGTCGGCTCCGTCGAGGGCGCGGTGGCCGGTCCCGGATCGGCCGCCCTGGACGCGCAGGTGGCGGTGCTCACCGTCGCGGAGGCCAAGGGGCTGGAGTTCGACGCGGTCGTCGTGGTCGAACCGGAGCTGATCCTGGGCGAGTCCCCGCGCGGCGCGAGCGACCTTTACGTGGCGTTGACCCGCGCCACCCAGCGGCTTGGCGTCGTGCACGACGGTCCGCTTCCCGACGCGCTCGCTCGACTTGAGGGACATCGGATCACATGAGACCATTGACGGCTCTCGTCGATCATGTCCCAGCTGCGAAAACTTGGTGTTTCCGCAGTTGGTGACACGGTTGACATCTGCGCTGGGCTCGGTAGTTTGCTGCCCAGTCCAGCACGGGACTGGCCGGTCGGCCGCCTTTCGACATAGCCGTCTCCTGCGCCCGTGACGGGGGATGACCCCGTCCGTACAGCCAGGCGCAGGGCCGGCAGTCCGTCGAGGCGGGGCACTCCTTCCGGGCGGGGGGTTGGACCCAGGAGGGGTCCGGGCACCCAGTAGACAACGGCAATCCGCGCTCGCCGCCGACGGGACGGAACCGGTCCGAAGGGTCGCCCGGGCCCTCTTCCCGCTCCCGTGCGAGCGCCGCAAGCGTCGGGGCGGCCCGGGTGTCCTTCGACACCCGGGCCGCCCCGTTGCCGTTTATGGTGGTTTTTGTCGGATTTCAAATGTTTTAGTGTTGCTTCTGGTTAATGTGGTGTGGAGCTTTTGGGGGCGTGCCCGCCGGGCGGTAGCGTTCCGGCTAGGAACATCGGCCAGGAACACCGGCTGGGAAGGCCAGGTGCCACCCGCCCGACATCGCAAGGAGCCCCGCCCGTGGTGCAGGACAAGACGGCCGCCCCGGTGCCGGAGAGATCCGCGACGGACGATCCCGCGAACGGCCTGGACGACCCGGACGGCCCGGACGGATCGGTGGCCGGTCCCGCGCGAGGTCCGGAGGCCGGCCCGGCGGACGCCTCGGCCGCCGGTTCCATACGGGGTTCGACGGCCGGTCCGGTGAACGGCTCGACGGCGGGTCCGGCGGACGGTCCCGTACGGCGTTCCGAGGACGGTTCCGGGGGCGCCGGGCCCGCGAGCGGCCCGCCCGGCGCGGAGGTCCCTGCTCCCGTGTCGCGCCTGGCGCTGCCCGCGCGCGTCGCGGGCGCGGTGGCCGGTGGCCTGCTGGTGTTCCTCGCCTTCCCGCCGCTCGGGCTCTGGTTCCTCGCGCCGCCCGGGATGGCCCTGGCGGTCCTGGCGGTCCGCGGCACCCGTCCGCGCCGGGGCGCCTGGCTCGGCCTCCTGACAGGGCTCGCCCTGCTGCTGCCCGGCCTGCACTGGGTGAGCCCGATCGGCATCGACGCCTGGGTGGGCCTGGTCGCCATGGAGAGCGTCTTCTACGCCCTCTGGGGGGCGGGCGTCGCCCTGGTGACCCGGTTGCCTCTGTGGCCGTTGTGGAGCGCCGCGCTCTGGGTGGCGGCCGAGTGGGCGCGGGGACGGTTCCCCTTCGGCGGGTTCCCCTGGGCGCGGGTGGCCTTCAGCCAGGGAGAGTCGATCTTCACCCCGTACGCGGCGCTCGGCGGGGCACCGCTGGTTAGCTTCGCGGTGGCCCTGTGCGGCGGCCTGCTCGCCCTGGCGGCGACACGCTCCCTCCCGGCCCCGGGTACGCCCGCGTCGTCCGGTCCCCGCCCCGCCCGGGACGCGCGCCGGGTACGGGCGCTGGCCCTGCCGCTCGCCGGGGCGCTGGCCGTGCCGGCCGCGACCCTCGCCGTTCCCCGGTACGGCGACGAGGGCAGGAGCGTGACCGTCGGCGTCATCCAGGGCAACGTCCCCGGCCGGGGCATGCACCCGCTGGGCGACGAGCCCGCCGTGGTCCTCGGCAACCACACCCGGATGCTCCACCAGATGGCGCGGGACGTCAGGGAGGGCAGGACGCCCCGCCCCGACCTGGTCGTGCTGCCGGAGAACTCCACCGACATCGACCCGCTGAGCGACGACTTCGCCAGGAGCGAGATCGACGCGGCGGTCAAGGACGTCGGGGTGCCCGTCCTGGTCGGCGCCGTGGTCAGGATCGGGGACAGGAACCGGGCGACCCGCAGCATCGTCTGGGACCCGGTCACCGGTCCCGGCGCCTACTACGACAAGCAGCAGCTGGTCCCCTTCGGGGAGTTCACCCCGCTCAAGGATCTCGTGCTGGCCCTGTTCGAGCGGGCCTCCCTGGTCGGCAGGCAGTCGGTGGCGGGCACCCGCGACGGCGACCTCAAGCTCGGCCCGGTGACCGTCGGCGCGATCAACTGCTACGAGGTGGCCTTCGACGGGATCGTGGGCGACACCGCCAGGACCGGTGCCACGCCGCTGGTGGTGCAGACCAACAACGCCACCTACGCCCTGACCAACCTGCCGCCGCAACAGCTCGCCATGTCCCAGCTGCGGGCCGTGGAGCACAATCGAGCGGTGATCACTTCCGCGATCACCGGCATCTCGGCGTACGTGACCCCGAGCGGTTCGATTGCCTGGCGTACCGGTGAGCTGGTACCGGCCATGAACGTGCTGACCGTTCCGGTCAGGACCGCGCGGACCGTCGCGACCCGCGTGGGCGCGCTGCCCGAATGGGCCCTGATACTTGTGGGTGCGGGTGCGGTGGCCGCCGCCTGGCGCCGCCGGACACCCGGCGCGGGGCACTCCGTGAACCGGGAGGATGATCAGCAGGTGGGAGACGCGTGATGGAGCGGATGCTTGGTCGGGTGCTCGTCATCGTCCCGACGTACAACGAGCGGGAGAACCTGCCGCCGATCACCCGGCGGCTGCGCGAGGCGGTGCCCGAGGCCCATCTCCTGATCGCGGACGACGACAGCCCCGACGGCACGGGGGCGATCGCCGACGAGCTGGCGGCCGGCGACGACCACGTCCACGTGCTGCACCGGGCGGTCAAGCAGGGGCTGGGAGCCGCCTACATCGCGGGCTTCCGCTGGGGCCTGGAGGAGGGCTTCGGCGTCCTCGTGGAGATGGACGCCGACGGTTCCCACCAGCCGGAGGAGCTGCCCAAGCTGCTGGACGCGCTGGCGAGGGGGGCCGACCTGGCGATCGGGTCCCGGTGGGTGCCCGGCGGCAAGGTCGTCAACTGGCCGGCCTCGCGGGAGTTCCTGTCGCGCGGCGCCAACATCTACACCAGGCTCCTGCTCGGCCTCCCGGTCCGCGACGCCACCGCGGGCTTCCGCGCCTACCGCGCCTCGGCCCTGGAGAAGCTCAACCTGGACGACGTCGAGTCGCGGGGCTACTGCTTCCAGGTGGACCTGACCCTGCGTACGGCCATCGGCGGGATGCGCGTCAAGGAGGTGCCCATCACCTTCGTGGAGCGCACCGTCGGGGCCAGCAAGATGAGCCGGGGCATCGTGTTCGAGGCCCTGTGGCGGATCACCGTCTGGGGCGTCACCGGCCTGCCCGCCCGCCTGCGCCGCCGCCGCGACCGCCGGCGCTGACCTCGGGGCGCTCCGCGGTCCCCGCGGTCCACGGGCCCGCGTCCGCTCAGACGCCTCGGTCCGCCCAGAAGGCCCGGACTGTGCGGGCCGCCCGGGAGGGTCCGGGCGGGGTTTCGCGGGCCCGCGTCCGCTCGAACGCCGCGGACGGCCGGACGGCCGGACGGCCCTGACGGGGTTTCGTGGTCCCGGGCGGGGGCGTCCGGGGCGCTCTCGCGAGGCCGCCGGACCCCCTCGGGGATGCGATCCTGAGAGTCCGCCGAGGACGCCGTCCACGCTGAGCGAACGCGGAACGCGCCGCCGCTCCGGGACGTTGTTCATGTCGTATGGCTGTCGCACGAGTTGAGGCGAAAATGCGCATTCTGCTGTTCCTGACCTTCCTCGTGGTGCCGGTCCTCGAGATATGGGTCCTCATCCAGGTCGGCCAGGTCATCGGCGGATGGCCCACGGTGGCCGTCCTGCTCGCCGACAGCCTGCTCGGCGCCTGGATCGTGCGCCGCGAGGGCCGCCGGGCCTGGCGCAACCTCCAGGGCGCCCTGCAGAGCGGCCGGATGCCCGACCGCGAGCTCGCCGACGGCGCGCTGATCCTGGTGGGCGGCACGCTGCTGCTCACCCCTGGGTTCCTCACGGACGTCCTCGGCTTCCTGTGCCTGCTGCCGTTCACCCGGCCGATGGTCCGCAGGCTCGGATCCTGGTTCTTCGCCCGCCGGGTCCGCACCCTCGTCGCCAGGAACGCGGCGGGCGCCGGGCTCGGCTCGCCGTTCGGCGGTCCCGGCTCGCCCTTCGACGTGCTGCGCGACGCCGGGAGGCCCTCGGGCTCGGGGCCGGTCGTCCACGGCGAGGTCGTCCGCGACGAGCCGGGTGGCGCGGGCGCGCCGGGCGGTGCCGGAGACTCCGGCCGGGGTCTCACCGGCCGCTGAGCGCGGCCACCGGTGTCCCTTTCCCGATTCACCGCCTCCGGCTCACGGATCGCTGAGCGCGGCCACCGGTCTCACCTTTCCCGGTTCGACCGCCTCCGTCTCACCGATTGCTGAGCGAGGCCAGGCGGTGCAGCGAGAACCGGAACAGGGCCGCGTTCAGCGGCTTGATCACCCGCCAGCCGAGCTGCCCGGCCGCGCCGAACGGCACGTCGAGCTCCTCCTCCCAGACGATCGTGCTGCCGCCCTCGCGGGGCAGCACGCGGAAGATCCCGGTGCCGCGCACCAGCCATCCGGTGTGCCGGACCCCCACGCTCCTGGGCGGGTCCCACTCGGTGATCTCCATGGTGTCGAGGAACCCGGCGGGCCCCACTCCGGTGAAGGCCTCCAGGTGGCTCCCGACGCTGTGGCCGTTCCCGGCGGTCACGCGCGCCCGGGTAAGGAACATCCACTCGCCGTGTCTCCGCCAATTGGTCAGCACGGCGAACACCCGTTCCGGCGGGACGTGCGCGTCCACCGAGACGCTGATACGGGAACTGGTCATTCCTGGATCCTTCCCCCGCGACCGGCGGCCGACCCTCAGGCCCTTCCGCACCCGTGAGATCCTGCCGTGGGCGTTGACAGGAAAACCCTATTTTTCTACCTTTTAAGTCGGAATTTCGGTTGGCTCGGGATCATGAGGGCGTGACGGCGCGACACGTGCCGCGGCGAGCCCGGGACGGTCCGCGGCCGCGAGAACGGGGAGAGGGGCGGTTCCACACATGACCGCGTTCGCGCAGGGAACCGGCCTGATCGAGGTGAGGCCGGTCGGCTGGGACGACACGGCGGCCGTGGCGCTCAGGCAGGCCATGACCGACGAGATGGACGCCCGCTACGCCGACATGCTCGCCGTCATCGGCCTCGTGCCCAGTGGCATGAACGTCCGGCCGGAGACCGTCGCCTACACCGGGGTCGCCTACACGGCGGAGGGCGTCGCGGTCGGCCACGTGGCGCTGCGCGGGCTCGGTGACGACATGGAGCTCAAGCGGATGTTCGTGACCCCGTCCCACCGGGGCACCCGCGTGGCGCGGGCCCTGCTGGCCGCCGCCGAGGACGCGGCCCGCGCGCTGGGCGCGCCCAGGGTCGTCCTGCAGACCGGTCCCCGCCAGCCGGACGCGGTGAGGATGTACGAGCGGGAGGGCTACACCCCCATCCCCGTCTTCGCCCCCTACGACCGGCTCCCCGGCTCCCTCTGCTTCGAGAAGCTCCTCTGACGCGGCCCCTCCCGGCGGGGACGGGAAGTGCCGGTCAGGGCGGGAAGTGCCGATGGAACTCGCCGTGAGAGCGGGGAGCCCGGTGGAGTTCACGGCCGCCGGGAGCCGGGTCTCCACCGGTCCCCGGACACGGGTTCGCCGGCCCGGCCGAGGGGACGGCCGGACCGGCGAGGTGCTCGCGGGCGTCTGTCTAGGACGGGGACGCCGCGTGCTCCGGACTGTCGACGTAGATCCGACCGAAGTCGATCGCCGGGGCGAATCCAGCGAAGTTACGCTGGACCTCGGCTCTCTCCGCCGCGTTCGGGTTCGGGTTGGTGCAGCTCGTGCCCGCGCTCGCGCCGGACATCAGGTCCGTGCACCGGCCGGTACGCCGGTCGGGCAGGCCCAGGATGTGGCCGATCTCGTGGGCGGCGATCCGCAGCGGGTTGTGGCCCTCCGCGGTCGCCTGTCGCCCCATCCACACGGTTCCGCGACCCAGGCTGGTGGGCTGCGCACGGGGCCAGCCGTTGTCGGCGATCACCACGAAGTCCGCGGGACTGCCGGCCACCAGTCGTACGTTCGGGGCGCTGGAGTTCCAGATCTGGGCCGCCTGGTCCACGGCGGACCGGAACTCCGCGGCCCTGCTCGCGTCGTACCTGAGCACACGGACCGCTGCCGTACGGGCGTCCGCCGCGTGGGCGGGCGCCGCCTGGGCGGGGGTGACCGTCACCAGGAAGGCCAGCCCCAGGATGAGGGCGACGCCGAAGCGGATGATTCTTGACATTTCTAGCGGGCCTCCTCGGCCATCGGGGGGTTGCTCACGGGGAGCAGCTGGTGAGGAGGTGAGATCAGCCGGTGACGAGCGTCAGCCCGTACGCCGAGAGGATCTCGTTGACCGGCTGGTGGTAGGTGGTGCCGCCGGAGCTGCAGTTGCCCGAGCCGCCGGAGGTGACACCCTGGGCCTGGCTGCCGGAGATGAACGAGCCGCCGGAGTCGCCGGGCTCGGCGCACGCGCTGGTGCGGGTCAGGCCGCTCACCGAGCCCTGCGAGTAGTTCACGGTGGCGCCGTGCTGCTGGATGGTGCCGCAGCGCCAGCCGGTGGTGGAGCCGGAGCGGCAGATCGAGGAGCCGACCGAGGCCTGGGTGGAGCCGCGAACGGTGACGTTGGCGCCGCCGGCGCCGCGGACGTAGGGGGTCATGGTGTGGCCGGGGGTGGAGACCCAGGCGTAGTCGTTGCCGGGGAACGACGAGCCGTAGAAGGAGCCGGACGGGCTGCTGGTGACGCTGCCCGCCCTGCCGCAGTGACCGGCGGTCACGAAGCCGGGGGCGCTGCCACGACGCGCGGAGAAGCCGATGCTGCAGCGGCTGCCGCCGATGTAGTAGGCGTTGCCACCGATGATGTTGATGAAGGCCTGGGGCTTCTCGGCGGAGAGCGCCACCTTCACGGCGCTCTTGTCGGCGCCCGCGGCGGCGGCGAGGGCCTCGCCCGCGGCCTGGTCGGCGGCGAGGACCACGACGCTGTTGGTCGTGACGTCGACGTACCAGAGGGAGGCACCCGCCTTCGCCTCCGCCGACGCCCCGTCGAGCTTGGCCTTGACGGCGTCGAGGCTGGCGAGGGAACGGCCGACGATCACGGGCTGCGCGCCCTTGGCCCTGATGGCGCCGGCGTCGGCGGCGTCGGTGGTCGCCACGGAGAGCTGGGAGGCGTCGCCGTTGAGCCAGGCGCCGGCGTACTCGGCGCCGAGCTCCTGGGTCAGGGCGGCCTCGGAGGCGGCCGCGCGGTGCTCGTTGGCCAGGCGCTGGACGGCCTGCTCGGCGGTGAGGCCGAGGTCGCGCTGGAGGGCCTCAAGCATGGATGCCGGAGGCTGGGGCGGGGGGGCGGATGCTGCGACGGCGGGCGCCACGGTGGCGACCAGGTACAGGGCCACGGTAGCGGCGCCGGCCAGGAGGGTACCTCGACGTAACATGAACACTCCTTGTGAGGGGTGATGTCAAGGTATTCGGGAGAGGCTCGCGGAGGGATCTCCCAAAGAATCCCTATCGCGATGTTATGGGGACCTTGATGGCTTTCTGGGGCGATGACGAGGTGGCGTGCGGTGGCCTTGCGCGAGCACCGCGGACGCTTCTCTCCCGAGGCGGTGATGAGACCGAAACAGTCGAGGAGTGTGGCCGAAACGCCCGGCGGAGGATCGGCGATCGCGTGCTTTCCCCCCTCGCGCGGCCGGGGGGAACTCTGGAAGACTGGTCGTCGCGCCCTTGGCGCACGGGTTCCGATTCCTGACAGCGATCAAACGGAGCGCGTCGATGACTTGTTCTGGACATCCAGAACTCGCGAGGATGGGTCGCTGCACCGCACGTGCGGACGGCCGAGGGAAAGGCGCCCTCGCGAGGTCGGCTCCTCGCCTCCCCCGGACGCGCCCCGCGCGGGCCGTCGTCCCGGCCCCTCACCGTCCGGCCGTCACGGCCCGGATGTCACAGAAGGACACGTGTCATGACTGACGAAGCCGCCGCCGCCGACGAGAGCGAGGAGACGGCGACGCTGCCGCGCCGCGTCGACGCGCTCCGGTGCCCGCACACCGAGCCCGGCGAGCGCCGCTGCGTCCTGCCACCCGGCCACGAGCTGGACCACGTCTACCCGCACAAGAAGGCCCCCGCGCTGTGCGCGGGTGAGTGACGGGCCGATCGCGCACCACCGCCCACCACCGCCCACCGGCCGCTCCCGGAGCTGCGGGCGTCCCCGGCCTCGCGGACGAGAACGGGCCCGCCCGCGCGGGGGAGCCGCCCCAGAGGTCCCGCGGGAGGAGTTCCCCTCAGAAGGCCCTCGGAGTGAGGTCCCCTCAGAGGACGCCGATCGCCTCGGCGGCCGTCACGGCCGCGCGGACGGCCTGCGCCGGGTCCCCCTCGTGATAGCGCCGCTCACTCGTCTCGATGTTGTCGAGGAACTCCTGGTAGCGGAGGGCGTACGCGAGATGCTGCAGCGGTTCCGCCAGGATCAGCGCGCGGGCCGGGTCGCAGCCGGGGACGCTCGCCGCCCACGTCGCGCACCAGGCGTCCGCGGCCGCCTCCCAGCGGTCTGCGGGCAGGAAGTCGCGGGGCCGCAGCCCGTCGAGGGCGGGGTGGCCGTAGTGGCTGTCGGCCAGGTCCAGCACGACGGTGCCGCGCGGCCCCGACACCCAGTTGCCCGGGTGGAAGTCGCCGTGCACCAGCGTGCACGGCAGGCCGCAGGACTCCAGGGCGGCGACCAGAGACGGCAGGCGGCCGGCCAGCCGGTGGGCCAGGCGCAGCTCCCCGGTGTCCAGGTCGCCGCCCGCCTCGCCGTCGAGCAGCCCGCCCACCAGGGCGGCCATGGCCGCGGGAGTGCGGTCGAGCAGCCCCTCGGGCCGCCCGCCCCCGCGCGCGGCGAGAGCCGCCTGTGCCCTCGCCAGCCGGCTCACCGCCCCGGCGACGATCTCCCGGGGCGCACCGTGACAGTCGCCGCCCGGCACGTGCTCCAGGAGCACCCGCCGGTTCGGGGTGTCGGCCGCCACCACGGCGGGCACCAGGCCGGGGTCCTCCGCCGCGAGCATCCCGATCGCGAGGGCCTCGTCGGCGGCGAAACCGGGAGTGATCTTCAACCAGACCGGTCCCGGGCTCGTGGGGACGCGGAACAGCCCCGCCAGGTTCCAGGTCCTCACCTGCCGCGCGGGTCCCTCGGCGGGCCTGCCCGCCTCGCGCAGCGCGGTCTGGGCCCAGCCGAGCGCCGCGCGCACCCCCGAGGCCTTCGCCCATTCAGCCCGGTGTGCCACGGGGCCCGCCAGGTCTTCGGGCGCGGACGGCCTCCCGGTCGCGCCCGGATCACCGGGCCGCAGGGAGGCCAGGCCGGGCGCCGGCGTGCCGAGGGCCTCGACGTGGTAGGTCGTGTGGCCCTCGCGGGGGCCGCGGCCCCGCTCCTCGGCGTCGACCAGGCGCAGCACCACCACGGGCGTGCCGAGCACCCCCTCCAGGTGAGCCACGACCGATCCGACCTCGGCCCACCAGGGGTCGGCCACCGGGAACGGCCCGACCGTTCCCAGCCACTCGCCGCCGGCCGTCACGAGGGCGCTCACCGTGCGGCCCGACGCTTCGCTCACGGGGGCGCTCACGTGCGGCCCGACGCTTCACTCACGCGGGCAGTGTGCCGCCGGGGAGGTCGTCGGCGCCACGGGTTTTCACCGAAGCCCTCCCCGGGCCGGAGCGCCGGGGTCTTCCCGGGCCGGAGCCCCCGGTGTCTCGCCGGCCAGGAGCACAGGACCTCCTTGAGCCGGAGTGCCGGGACCTCCTGGAACGTCCTCGAACACCCCCGACCCGCCCCGACCCGAGCCTCCCCGGGGGCGCAGGGGGCTCGGTCGACGCCCGGCGGGTCCGTTCAGTGCCCGGGGTCGTGGCCGTCGAACAGGGAGGGTTCGTGCCGCCGGCTCGGCTGTGCGTGGGGCCCCATCGGCCCTGCGGGGTGGTCGCCGTCACCCGCGCGGGAGCGCCGCAGCTGCGACCGGAGCTCCGCGTCCTCGCGCATCTCCTGCTCGGAGGGGGACAGGAAGATGGCCAGGAGCAGCCCGAGGGTGAGCAGGCTGATCCCGACGAGCAGGGGCAGCATGAAGTCCATCCCCTGCGCCCCGCTCGCCGGCGAGGCGATGTCGTGGAGGCCGACGTCCATGGCGAACATGCCGGTGTAGTGCATCCCATTGACCGCGAGCCCCATCAGCAGGGCGGCGCCGGTGGTGGCGAGCGCCCCGCGTACGCGCAGGCTGAACCAGAGCGCCACCGTCGCCGCGACCACGGCGATGAGCACCGACACCCCGACCAGGAGAGGGTCGTAGCTCACGTGCGCGGACATGTTCATGGCCGCCATGCCCAGGTAGTGCATGCCGGCCACGCCCAGGCCGGTCAGCAGCCCGCCGCCGAGGAGCGCGCCGGTGCTGTTCTCCTTGCGCGAGACCAGGTAGAGGCCGGCGCCGACGACGACGACCGCGAGCAGCGCGGACGCGACGGTCAGCGGTACGTCGTAGCGGATCGAGGTGCCCCGCACGTCGAAGCCCATCATCGCGATGAAGTGCATCACCCAGATGCCGGTCCCGCCGATGGAAAGGGCCGCGCCGCCGAGCCAGAGGAGGGGTGACCCCTCCTCCGTCCCGCGTGCCCGCGCGGCGAGCAACAGTCCCAGCAGACAGCCGATACTCGACATGATGTACGAGGCCGCCGGCGTGACGAACCCGTAGGCGAAATGGTCGATGGCAGGCATGGCGAACTCCTGGCGGACGGGAGACGATTGGAACGTGCCAGGCCGAGAGCGGGCCTGACGGCATACGGGGGCGGTTTGGGGTGGGGCGGGCCGCGGGTGGCTGACCGACCAATCACTGCGAGGGGTGCTCACCTTACAGTTCCCCGGTTCCGAATGGCCATAATGGGGTGATTAAGAATGCCTAAAACGATCACGCGGTGACTGTTCCGCTCACGTGAAGTGAACATTCCAGGAGAGGAGGGGGGCCCGATGATCAGGCTCACCGGCCAAGGACGGAAGACGCCGCCGCCTCCGATATGGCCGGAGGACCGCTACGAGGTCGTCTGCGAGCGCGACGATCCGCACGGGGGCACCCGTGACCGCTACCACTTCCCCCGGCACGCGGTGCACTCGGCCCGTGACCTGGAGACGGCCGGGCTCGCCAGGAGGGTGCGCGTGGTCAGGCTGTCCGACGGGGTGGTGATCTACGACCGCGTCAACGGCGTCGACCTGCCCGCCGACGAATGGTGACCCGCCGGTCCCCGCGACGGGGCGGGAGGGAGCCGGGTCAATCACCCGGCCGGGGGTAGGGGTCCTGGATGGACGCCGGACGCGCCGCTCGTGCCGGCCGCCCGGGGTGCCGTGAGTGTCGAGGAGTGGTCGTGGACGGATCTGTGCCATCTGTACCGCGAACGGACGGGAATCGCGGAAACGGCGAGAAGGGGTCCTACGAGGGACGCGCGAGAATGCTCGCGGGACTGGCCGAGGCCAGCCACATGAGCGCGGTGGAGAACCTGCCGGCTCTCGTCGAGGAGCACGCCTCCTACGTCGGGCTGCACGACGTGCTGATCTACCTGGCCGACCTGCAGCAGGACGTCCTGCGCCCGCTGACCGGCCCTGACGTCGGTGAGGAGAGGCGGAAGGGCGAACTGCGGATCGACGGGACGCTGGCGGGCCGGGCCTTCCAGGAGGTTCGCGTCCTGTCCAGGCTCCCCTCGGAGGACGAACCGGGCCGCTGGTGGGTGCCGCTGCTCGACGGCACCGAACGCCTCGGGGTGCTGCGCGCCAGCTTCCGGCCGGGGGCGGACGAGAAACGGGCACAGGAGGACATGCGGCATCTCGCGTCCATGATCTCGCTGCTGCTGGTGAGCAAGCGCTCCCAGAGCGACTCCTACGCCCGGCTGGTGCGGACCCGGCCGATGAACGTCGCCGCCGAGATGCAGTGGAACCTGCTGCCGTCGCTCACCTTCGCCACCGAGGAGGTGGTGATCGGCGCCGCGCTCGAACCGGCCTACGCGCTCGGCGGCGACGCCTTCGACTACGCGCTGTCCGGCGATTCCGTCCACCTGGCGGTCTTCGACGCGATGGGCCACGACGCGTCCGCCGGGCTGACCTCGAACCTCGCGGTGGCCGCCTGCCGCAACCGCCGCCGCCAGGGCGCCGGTCTCGTCGAGGTCAGCGAGGGGATCGAGGAGGTGCTGATCGAGGAGTTCGGCCTGGGCAACCGCTTCGCCACGGCGATCCTCGCCAACCTGGACATGCGCACCGGCGTGTTCACCTGGGTCAACCGCGGCCACCACCCCCCGGTGGTGATCAGGAGAGGGCGCTGGGTCGCCACCCTGCAGTGCCCGCCCGCCCACCCGATGGGTCTCGGCCTGGGGCTCACCGTGACCCTGTGCAGGGAGCAGCTGGAGCCCGGCGACCGCGTGCTCCTCTACACCGACGGCATGACCGAGGCCCGCAACCGGCTGGACCAGGAGTTCGGCCTGGAGCGCTTCGTCGACTTCATCATCCGCCGCAACGCCGACGGCCTTCCCGTACCGGAGACCCTGCGCCGCCTGGTCCGCAGCGTGCTGGAGTATCACGACGGGAGGCTGCAGGACGACGCGACCGTCCTGCTGGTGGAGTGGCGCGGCGGCGCCCAGAAGAAGCTGCGCCTCTGAACCGGGGGCGCGGAGGCCGGGACCCCGAGCCCCCGGGCCGGGGGGCGGCGGGCGGACGGCGAGCCCCCGGCCCCCCGGGCCCCCGGCCCCCCGGGTCAGCGGGCGGACGGCTCGGGAGAGTAGGGGCTCTCGCCGTCCCGGATCGCCGAGAGCATCCGGGCCGTGTACGCCCGTACGGCCTCGTGCAGGCCGTGGCCGAAACTCACGCGGGCCACCCCGAGGTCCGCGAGCTCGCCGAGCGACGGCGTGCCGGGGCGGAACAGGATGTTGATCGGCCCCTCCATCTTCTCGACCAGCGCGCGGACGGCCCCCGTCTCGGTCGCGAGGATCGGATAGACGCAGTCGGCGCCCGCCTCCAGGTAGCGGCGGCCCCGCCGCACCGCCTCGGCCAGCCGCTCCTCGGCGCTCCCGGTGCCGTGGAGGTAGGTGTCGACCCGGGCGTTGATCACCAGGTCCACGCCCGCGCCGGTCGCGGCGGCCCTGACGGCGCCGAGGAAGGCGGCCTGCTCCTCGATGTCGATCATCACCTCGGTACGGGGGTCGGAGTCCTCCAGGTTGCAGCCGGACGCCCCCGCGGCGACGAGCCGCTCGACCAGCTCGGCGGGCTCCAGCCCGTAGCCGCGCTCCATGTCGGCGGTGACGGGCAGGCCGACCGAACGGCTGATCCTGGCGATCGCGGCCAGCATCTCCTCGACCGGGGTCTCCTCGCCGTCGTCGTACCCGAGCACCGGGGCGATCGCGGCGCTGCCGGTGGCGACCACCGGGAAGCCCGCCGCCTCGACGGCGCGGGCCGACGCGGCGTCCCAGACGTTGGGCAGCACCAGCGGGCGGCCGGGTGTGTGCAGCGCCCGCAGCGCCGAGGCCTTCCCCTGGGTCGTCGCCGGTGTGGAGCCGCCGGTGTTCTCGCTGGTCGAAGTGGTCATGGGAGCGACCCTAGGGGGAGAGCGGACCGACCTTAAGAGCCAATTCCGCGACATTCGATTGGGCCACTTTCCCCGTTGCCGCCACCGGGGGAGAAACCGGACGATCTTCCGTGGTGAGACGGTCCTCCGGGAGGCGCTGGGACGGAGATCTCAAGGAGGTCCCGGAGGTGAAGCCCCGGAAGACGGAGGTCTCCGAAGGCGGGAGGCCCGGAGAAGATGCCCTGAAAACGGAGAAAAGGCCTCGGGAAGGGGAGACCCCCGGCCCTGGTGGGGGCCGGGGGTCTCCGACTCTCCGAACTCTTCGAATCGGTCAGGCGCTCTTGCGGCGCTGGGCGCGTAAAATCGCCAGGCGCTCGTTGAGCACCTCCTCCAGGTCCTCGATCGTGCGGCGCTCCAGCAGCATGTCCCAGTGCGTCCGTGGGGGCTTGGCCTTCTTTGCCTCCGGCAGCTCGCCGTCCACCCGGAGGGCGGTCGCGCCGCACATGCGGCACTCCCAGGTCGCCGGGATCTCGGCTTCAGCGGCAAGCGGAACGTCGAATCGATGACCCTTCGGGCAGGTGTAGGACACCTCCTGGCGCGGGGCCAGATCGGTGTTGCGGTCGTTCTCGTAGCTGGTCGCCCCGAGTCTGGTGCCGCGTAGCGCACGCTCGCCCATGTCTGAATGCCTCCTGAGGGCCCCGTCGTGAGGGGTTTGTCTCCCACGGCGTACAACGCTTGATACCGTGTGTGGATTCCCACAGACAGGGTGATCCAATCGCACGTTCTTGACCCGGTCTGCGATGGGCTCTTTTTTCGGGGTGTCCTCAGAGGCGTTCCGGCACCTGATTTCCGGCCGCTCTGATGGCCTTGGGCAGGTCGACGAGGGCGAGCAGCACGAAACCGAGCACGAAGAAGATCACCAAAGAGATGATTCCCAGGCGATAGCTGTCGGTCAGCTGGAGCGCCAGGCCGAGGGTGAACGAGCCGAGGAACGTCGAGCCCTTGTCGCTGATCTCGTACAGGCTGTAGTACTCCGCCTCCTTGCCCTTCGGGATCACGTGGGAGAACAGTGATCTCGACAGGGCCTGCGTCCCGCCCATCACGATCGCGATGGCGAACCCCAGCGCGAAGAAGGGCAGGGCCGCGCCCTTGGGCAGGAAGTAGGCCACGGCCACCACGGCGATCCAGGCGATCAGCGCGACCATCACCACCCGCTTGGCCCCGTACGAGGCGGCGAGCCTGCCGAGCAGCAGCGCCCCGAAGAAGGCCACGAACTGCACCATCAGGATCGCCGCGATCCGTACGGTCTGGTCCAGCCCGAGCTCCTTGTCGGCGTAGGTGGCCGAGAAGGAGATGACGGTCTGCACGCCGTCGTTGTAGATGAGATAGGCGACCAGGAAGCCCAGGGTCAGCGGATAGCGCCGAAGCTCCTTGATCGTGCGGCCCAGCTGGCGGAAGCTGCCGGTCACGGCCTGGCCCGCGCTCTCCGCGCCCGAGGGGAGCGCCCGCCGGTTGCGCAGCCGCAGCAGCGGGATGATCGTGAACCCGCCCCACCACAGGCCCGCGGACGACAGGGCGATGCGCACGGCGTCGCCCTCGGTGATGCCCAGGTCCTCATGGCCGAGGAAGAGCGCCAGGTGGACGGCGAGCAGCAGGCCGCCGCCGAGATAGCCGAAACCCCATCCCCTGGCGGAGACCTTGTCGCGCTCGTCCGCCGTGGAGATCTCCGGCAGGAACGAGTTGTAGATCACGAACGCGGCGGCGAAGGCGACGCTGGACACCAGGAACAGCGCGCCGCCCAGCAGGTAGCGCCCGTCGGCGACGAACCAGAAGCAGACGGTCGCGCCCGCGCCGATGTAGGCGAAGAGGCCGAGAAGCTCCTTCTTGCGGCCGGTGTGGTCGGCCAGCGCGCCCACCACGGGCATCAGGATGATCTGCAGGATGGCCGCGACGCCCACCACGAAGGAGTAGTAGGCGCTGGGCCGCACGTCGAACCCGATCACGTCCACGTACGGGCGTCCCTGGGCGGCGGTCTCCGCGATCGTCGTCAGGTACGGGCCGAGGAAGACCGTCAGGATGGTGGTCGGGAAGGCGGAGTTCGCCCAGTCGTAGAAGTACCAGCCGCGTTGCTCGCGGAGCCGGGACTGGGGGGAGTCCTCGACGGCCTGTTCGGAGGTCATGAGCGGTCCTCGGTCTGTCGGGAGGCGGGGCGGGGGCGGGGGCGGGGTCGAGTTCGGCTTCGGGGGAGCGGGGAGGGGCGGGGAGGGGCAGGGAGGGGCGGGAAACGGTGGCGGGGCCGGGGGCTCCGGGGAGGAACGGGGCCTGGGGCGGGGGGCGAGGTCCGGGCTCGTGGGGTCTACGCGGCGAGACGGCCCGGATACCACTGGTCACGGGCCGCCAGCACGTCGCGCAGCCCCGAGATGTTGTCGGTCATCAGGCCGTCCACCCCGAGGTCGAGCAGGCGTTCCATCACCCCGGTGTCGTTGACGGTCCACACGTGGATCTGCATGCCGAGCGCGTGCGCCGTACGGATCAGGGCGGGCGTGGTGATCCGCAGGCCGCGAAAGCCGACCGGCACCTGCGCGCACGGCACTCCGGCGCGGGCCAGGCGGGCGAGCAGGCGGCCGTACCCGGAGGTGGTGGCGGCGGCGCGCAGGGTCGCCACGCCGCGCGGGCCCAGCGAGGAGCACACCTCGCGGCCGATCGCGGCGCGGGCCCTGGCGAGCCGCTCCTCGGAGAAGGAGGTGAGGCAGATCCGGTCGTGGGCGGCGGTCCGGCCGATCGCCCTGGCGAGCGGCGCGATGGCCGCCGACTCCTTGACGTCGATGTTGAAGCGCGCCTCGGGCCACGAGCCCAGCAGGTCCTCCATCAGCGGGATCTCGTCCACGCCGCCGATCCGCGCCTCGCGCACCGCCCGGTACGGCAGCTCGGCGATCCGGCCCCGGCGGTCGGTCACCCGGTCCAGGGTGTGGTCGTGGAAGGCGAGCAGCACCCCGTCGGCGGTGGCGTGCGCGTCGGTCTCCAGGTAGGTGTAACCGAGCTCGACGGCCCGCTCGAACGCGGAGAAGGTGTTCTCCCTGCCCTCGGCGGCCCCGCCCCGGTGGGCGAAGGGCAGGGGGCCGGGATGGTCGAGGAAGGGGTAACGGCGTCGCACGTGCAGGAGTATGCCCCCTGCGGGCCGGACGCGTCATCGCGGACAGGTGAACGTTTGGGTCACAAGCCACGGAACGGAACGCGGCGACGGCCCCGGCGCGGCCGGGCCGATGGGCAGGTCAGGGCTTTGCCCTGACCTGCCCATCGCCGTGAACGAACCTGCCCATCGCCGTGGATGATGGGAAATACCTGGTCGTCCACGGCGGACCTTGCCGTTCCGTCTGATTTCCGCTCTCCGGGGCGCGACGACGTCGAGGCGGGGGTTCGTGAGAGCGGAGGCCGCGAATGAGCAAGGGAAACACGCCCGGACACCTGGCGAGCGTGAGCGGTTACCTCGACGACCGCCTCGGCGCGGCGGGATTCCTCAAGCGGAACATGCGGAAGATCTTTCCCGACCACTGGACGTTCCTGCTGGGCGAGATCCCCCTCTACTCGTTCGTCATCCTGCTGCTGACCGGCACGTTCCTGACGTTCTTCTTCAAGCCCGGCATGGAGGAGATCGTCTACAACGGCTCCTACG
Organism: Streptosporangium heterodermiicola; assembly: GCF_051390675.1. Classification (NCBI taxonomy): domain Bacteria; kingdom Bacillati; phylum Actinomycetota; class Actinomycetes; order Streptosporangiales; family Streptosporangiaceae; genus Streptosporangium; species Streptosporangium heterodermiicola. Next base: position 107,033 of record NZ_JBPJSR010000007.1, on the reverse strand, counting down.
CGCCGCTCAAGGGCGTCATGATGTCCGAGGCGTACGCCTCGTCACTGGACCTCAGCTTCGACGTGCGCGGCGGCCTGCTGATGCGGCAGATGCACCACTGGGCGGCCCTGATGTTCATCGGCGGCATGATGATCCACATGCTCCGGGTGTTCTTCAACGGCGCCTACCGCAAGCCCCGCGAGCTGAACTGGCTGATCGGCGTCGCCCTGCTGGCCCTCGCCCTGTTCGAGGGCCTGACCGGCTACTCCCTGCTCGACGACCTGCTCTCCGGCGCCGGCCTGCGGATCACCGCCGGGGTGGCACAGTCGCTGCCGGTGGTCGGCACCTGGCTCACCTTCTTCCTCATCGGCGGCGAGTATCCCGGTGACGAGGTCATCGGGCGCTTCTACTCGATACACATCCTGCTCCTGCCGGGCATCCTGCTCGCGCTCATCACCGCCCACCTGATCCTGACGTGGGTGCTGAAGCACACGCAGATGCCGGGCAGGGGCCGTACCAACGACAACGTGGTGGGCGCGCCCACCTACCCGTCCTTCATGGCCAAGTCGGGCGCCTACTTCATGTTCACCTTCGGGATCGTCGCGCTGCTGGGCACCTTCGCCCAGATCAACCCCGTCTGGCTGTACGGCCCCTACAAGCCGTCCGACATCTCGGCGGCCTCCCAGCCCGACTTCTACCTGGCGTTCCTGGACGGCTCGCTGCGCCTGATGCCCTCCTGGGAGATCAACTTCCTGGGCTTCACACTGCCGATGAGCGTGATCGTCCCGGCGCTCGCCCCGCTGGGGCTCATCCTGCTGGGCCTGGTCCTGTACCCGTTCGCCGAGCAGTGGATCACCGGGGACCGGCGCGAGCACAACCTCTCGGACCGCCCCCGCAACAACCCGCACCGCACCGCGATCGGCATGTCGGCGGTCACGTTCTACGGCATCCTGTGGCTGATGGCCTCCACCGACGTGCTCGCCGCGTTCTTCCGCCTCTCGATAAACCAGATCATCTACATCGGCCGGGGGATGGTCTTCCTCGGCCCGGCCCTGGCGTACTTCGTCACCTACCGGATCTGCCTGGGCCTGCAGCGCCGCGACGCCGACGCCCTCGGCCACGGCGTGGAGACCGGCGTGATCAAGCGCCTGCCCACGGGGGAGTACATCGAGGTCCACGTCCCGCCCTTGGAGTCCATCGAGGCCCAGGTGCGAGGCAAGGAGCCGGTCCCGATCCTCGCGGGGACGGCCGAGGACGGCGACGGCGTCCCGGAGCACAACGGGAAGCACCACCCGCTCCGCAAACTGCGCGCCATGATGAGCCGGGCGTACGGCGGGGACAAGGTCCCGCTCGACGGCGACGGCGACCAGGCCCGCAACGGCCACGGCGAGCACGACGGCCACCGCGACCGGGACGGACGCGACGGCCACGACGGGCGAGAGGCACGCGAAGGTACCGGGCGCGCGGCCGTCGGGCCGGGGACGGACGAGAACAGGCCGCCGTGACCGGTCGCGGCCGTCACTTCCCGGCCGTCACTTCCCGGCCGTCACTCCTCGCGCGTCTCCCCGGTCGTCGTCCCCCGGCCGTCACTCCTCGCGCGTCTCCCCGGTCGTCGTCCCCCGGCCGTCACTCCTCGCGCGTCCCCCCGGGCGTCCCTGGCCGTCACTCCTCGGGCGGCACCTTGCCCGACCACTCCTGGCGGCGGGCCTCGGCCACCGCGATCGCCGCCGCCACCGCGACGTTGAACGAGCCGACCCGGCCGACCTGCGGGATGTAGCAGACGCCGTCGGCGGCCTCCAGCAGCGCGGGGGAGCACCCGTGGTCCTCGCCGCCCACCACCAGGCACACGTCCCCGCCCAGCTTGGCCTCGGACAGGGGCACGGCGTCGCCGGTCAGCTCCACCGCGACCACCGCGAACCCGTCCTCCTTGGCCGCCCGTACGGCCTCCAGGACGGGGACCGGCTCCTCCCAGGCCACCAGCCTGTCGGTGCCCAGCGCGGTCTTCTGCGCCTTGGGGTTGGTCGGCGGGGTGGCGTTGCCCGCCAGCCAGATCCGCTCCACGCCGAACGCGGCGGCCGTGCGGAAGATGGAACCGATGTTGAACGGGCCGGTCACCGACTCCAGGATCAGGGCCAGCCGCCCCTCGGTGTTCCTGCGCCAGGTGCGGTTGAGGCGCTTCACATCGGTCGGGCGCAGCTGCCTGCGCGGGTTCGCCGTCATCGGTCGTTCACCGTTCCTCGTCGCTCCTCGTTCGTTCCGGGTGTCTCGCGGTGACCCGCGCCTCGCCCGCCACCGCGCCCCTGACCAAGGCCGCCCGTGCCCGTCCGCCTGTGCCCGCCCCCGCCGAGCCGGTGCGCGGCTCGTGAGGGAGCGGGGGAGCGGGTGCTCACCGCGGCTCCGCCTCCGGGCGCGCCGCCACCCGGAGGATCCGGTACGAGGAGCGGGAGGCCACGCGCTCGGCGGGCCAGCCGCGCTCGTTCAGCCAGCGCTGCAGGGAGTCGGAGCCCAGGTGCTTCTGGACCACCAGGTGGGCGACGCCGTCCGGGGTGAGGCGCGACAGCCAGCGGGTCAGCATCTCGTGCATCGCGGCCTTGCCGATGCGGATCGCCGGATTGGACCAGATGGCGGAGAACCGCACCTCCGGCGGGACCTCGTCGACATGCATCGACCTTACTTTGTCAAGGGAGGCGGCCCTGGCGTTCCTCGCGCACAGCTCGACCGACCTGCGGTTGACGTCCACCGCCCAGACCGTCGCCTCCGGGGCGCGCGAGGCCATCGTCAGCGCGATCGGCCCGTAGCCGCAGCCCAGGTCGAGCAGGTCGCCGCCCGGCGGCGGAGGGGGGACGCTCTCCAGCAGGATCCGGGTGCCCTGGTCGACGCGCTCGGCGGAGAACACCCCGCTGTCGGTCTCCAGTTTCAGATGGAGGTCGGGGAGCACGAGCGTGACCGAGCCGGGACGGCCCGCGGTCTCCGGACGCTCCTCGAAGTAATGTGCCACGTCGTAGAACGTTACCAACGGCCGGGACCGGCTCAGGGCGGCCGCGACCCCCGGCCGCGATCTCGCCCCGCCCCTGGCCGCGACTCCAGCCCCGCCCTTCCCCGCCCTTGGCCCCGCCCCGGCCGTGACCCCACCCGCGGGGCCGCCCGTAAGCTCGCCTGCCCGCTCTCGCCGTACGCGGCCTCATGAAGGGTCATGAGGGTCATGAGGCCGCGGGAGGGTCAGGGGATCCGTGAACCCAGCAGCAGGGACACCCCGGCGGTCACCAGACCGGCCAGGATCGCCGCCACCACGAACCACTGGGTGATCTCCTGGTTGACCGTCCGGTAGCCCAGCGAGGTGCCGATCTGCTCGTACACCTGCTTCAGCTCGCTGCCCGACTCCGCCTCGTAGGCCCGGCCGCCGGTGCCCTCCGACAGGGTCTGCAGGGTGGCCTTGTTCACCGGCACGTTCACGTCGCGGCCGTCGATCGAGACCGTCCCCTCCTGGGTGCCGTAGGCGATCGTGGAGACCGGGACCCGTACGCTCTTGGCCGCGTCGATCGCCTCGGCCACCGAACGCCCCGAGGTGTTGTCGCCGTCGGACAGCAGCACGATCGCGGCCGGGGGCGGGTCGGTCACCGCCTGCTGGTCGAAGGAGCGCAGCGACTCCAGGGAGCTGAACACCGCCTCGCCGATCGCGGTGCCCGCCCGGGTGCTGAGGGTGCCGAGGGAGGTGCCGACCGCCTGGTGGTCGGTGGTGGGCGAGACCACCACCGAGGCGGAACGGGCGAAGGCGACCAGCCCGACGTTGAAACGCTCAGGCAGGTCCGTGACGAACTTCTGGGCGGCCTCCTTGGCCGCGGTGATCCGGTCGGGCTGGACGTCGTCGGCCTCCATCGAGAGCGAGACGTCCAGCGCGATGATGATCGTCGCCCGGTCGCGGGGGATGCGCACCGAGTCGGCGGGACGGGCCGCGCCCACGATCAGCAGGCTCATCATGACGAGGAACAGCGCCGGGGCCACGTGCCGCCGCCAGCCGGGCCCCGCCGGGGCCACCAGCGTCAGCAGGGGCAGGTTGGTGAAGCGCAGCGCGTAGCGGCGCCGGGCGAACTGGGCGGCCACGTAGCCCGCCACGAGCAGCGCCAGCGCGGCGAACAGCCACAGCCAGACCGGAGAGAGGAAGGTCACCGTGTCGCTCCCGACCTCGGGGGCCGATGGGTCAGGTGCGCCATGCGGCGCTGCCGCAGCACGAACTGGGCGATGTCGAACACCCAGTCGCGGTCGGTGCGCAACACCAGGTGGGCCACCCCGCAGCGGCGCAACGCCACCTGGTTGGTCGTCCGCTGCGCGGCGGCGGCCTCCGCGTACGCGCGGCGGACCTTGGGCGTGAGCTGGATCTCGCGGCTCCGCCCCGTCTCCGGGTCGGTCATGCTGACCAGCCCCACCGGCGGCAGCTCCAGCTCGCGAGGGTCGATCACCTCGACGGCCAGCACCTGGTGGTGGGCGGCCAGCCGGCGGATCGGCCGCTCCCAGGGCAGCTCCAGGCCGGGATCGAGGGTGGGCTCGGGGTCGAGGAAGTCGGAGACGACCACCCGCAGGCCGCGCCTCCGTCGCGCCGAGGCGAGGATCTCGATCGCCTCGGCCAGGTCGGGGGCACCGGCGACGGCGCGGCCCCTGGGGGCCTCCATCAGCGAGTGCAGCAGGCCGTACAGCGCCGGGCGGCCGTTCCTGGCGGGCATCCGGTGGACGTACTCGTCGTGCAGGACGTACGTGCCGAAGCGGTTGCCGATCCGGCCCGACAGGAAGCCGATCGCCCCGACGGCGGCCACGACCAGGTCCCGCTTCTCCATTCCGGCGGTGCCGAAGTCCATGCTGGGCGACAGGTCCGCCAGGGCCCAGGTCTCCAGCTCCCGGTCGGCGATCAGGTCGCGCACGTGCGGGACGGTCGTGCGGGCGGTCACCGACCAGTCCATCCGCCGGATGTCGTCCTCGCCGGGCACGTAGACCCGGCTGTCGCCGAACTCGCTCCCGGGGCCGGGAAGCAGCCCCTGGTACGCGCCCTGCAGCAGCCCGTCCAGGCGCCGGACGATCGTGAGCTCCAGCCGGCGCAACGCCTGCTCGGCCGTGCTCAGGTCAGGATCGCCGGTGCCTTCGAGGCCGGTCACCGGGGTCCCTGGTTCCAGACGACCAGCGGGGGCGGCACGGCGGCGAGGATCTGGCGGACCACGTCCTCGGGGTCGATCCCGTCGGCGATGGCGTCGAAGGTGAGCATCAGCCGGTGGGACATCACGTCCACCGCCACGTCGCGCACGTCGTCGGGGAGCAGGTAGTCGCGGCCGCGCAGCAGCGCCAGGCCGCGTCCCGCGGCGACCAGGCCGAGGGTGGCCCGGGGGCTCACGCCGATCTCGATGTTCTCCTGCAGCCCGGCCAGGCCGTACTCGGCGGGGGAGCGGGTGGCCATCACGAGCCTGACCACGTAGTCGGCGACGAGCTGGTGGACCGAGACCTGGTCGGCCATGGCCTGCAGGGCGGCCAGCCGCGCGGGGTCGAGCACCGGCCTGGGGGTCGGCGGGGTCACGCTCATCCGGTGCAGGATCTCCAGCTCCTCGTGGGCGCTGGGATGGGTGACGCGGACCTTGAACAGGAACCGGTCGCGCTGGACCTCGGGGAGCGGGTAGACGCCCTCGGACTCGATCGGGTTCTGGGTGGCCAGCACGATGAACGGTTTCGGCAGCGGGTGGGTCTCCCCGGCCAGGGTCACCTGCCGCTCGGCCATGACCTCCAGCAGCGCCGACTGCACCTTGGCCGGGGCCCTGTTGATCTCGTCGGCGAGCAGGAAGTTGACGAACACCGGGCCGAGCTCGACGTCGAAGGCCTCGCGGGAGGGGTGGTACACCCGGGTGCCCACGATGTCGCTCGGGACCAGGTCCGGGGTGAACTGGATGCGGGCGAACTCGCCGCCGACCACCGTGGCCAGAGTCGAGGCCGCCAGGGTCTTGGCCACCCCCGGCACCCCCTCCAGCAGGCAGTGGCCCCTGGCCAGGAGCGCCACGAGCAACCGCTCCACCATGTGCTCCTGCCCGACGATGACCCGCCGGACCTCGGCCAGGGCGTCGCGCAGCAATCCGGTGTCGGTCTCGCTCGGCAGTTCTTCGGCGACGGTCATGCCGGTATTCCATCAAATGAAAAGGCGGCTCGCACGACGGGCCCGCTCCGTATTTCCTGACAGTGCCGTCGTGTGCCCGCCGCATGCCCGTCGTGTGCCCGGGGCATGCCCGCGGGACGCCCACGGGGCGCGGTGTGATCGGCGGGGTGTGCTTTCATGTCAGACGTGGCCACTCCACTCCAGTACGGTGACCCGCCCCAGCTGGGGCCCTTCCTCGTGCAGGCCCGCCTGCGCGTGGGACCCGCCGGGCTGGTCTACCTCGGGCTGGCGCCCGACGGCCGGGCCGTCTCGGTCGCGGTGCTGACCAAGGGGGCGGCGCTCGACCCGGCGGCCCGCGACCGCTTCGTCACCGGGGTCCGCGACGCGACGGCGAGCCGTTCCGGCGTGCGGGGCTGGATGGCGAGGGCGACACGAGCGCGCACCGCCGTGGCCGACACGGTCCCGCAGGTGCTGGCGATGGACGGCGGAAGCGCCCCGTGGGTGGCCACGCCGTACGAGCCCGACAGGGCCGGGGCGGAGCGGTTCCTGGAGCCGGTGCTGGTCAGCGGCACGCTGATCGGTGAGCAGCACGGCCCCGACTTCGCGCCGCACTGGGTGGGCGACCGCTCGCCCGCGCTGCCCGCGCCGCCCAAGGCCGCGCCGCCGCCGACCGAGACCCGCAGGTCCGTGGTCATCGCCGGGGTCGTGCTGACCGTGCTGCTCGTGCTGCTGGCGGTGATGGTCTGGTTGCTGCTGCGCAAGGAGGACGACTTCGAGCCGTTGCCGAAGCCGTTGCCGCCCACGGTGTTCGTCCCGACCCCGCCGCCGGTACCGACGACACCCGAGCCGGGCCAGCCCACCCCGTCGCCGTCGCCGAGCCAGAGCGGGACCGGCACGCCCGGCCCCCAGGAGGGCGACGAGAACGAGGGCGAGCCCATCTAGGGACGCCCGCCCGGGGGGTGCCTGAACGCACCGGGGCCGGATGTCGCCCATCGGGTTCGACGTGAGCCGGCAGGTGTCCACTGTCCACGGTCGACGGTCCACGTGGAGAGAGGGCGTGTGGGTCCTCCCCGCCGGGTACGCCTGTCAGGTTCGAAGTGAACCGGTGGGTGTCCGGATGGAGCGGTTCCGCAGGTCTTCCCTGTCCTGCTACTCGCTTACGAGTACTCATGTTTGACTTCTTTCATCTACTCGTGTTTGAGTAGTCGCATGAGTAGTACGCGATTGTTCATCCTGGGGGCGCTGGCCCGCCGGGGGCCGATGCACGGTCACCAGATCCGGCAGAGCGCGCAGACGGACCGGACCGAGCTGTGGACCGACATCAAGGTCGGGTCCCTGTACGGGGCGCTGCACCGGATGGAGGCCGAAGGGGTGATAGAGACGGTGCGCACCGAGCAGCAGGGCAACCTCCCGGCGCGGACCGTATACGCGATCACCGAGGACGGCGGGCTGGAGCTGGAGTCGCTGCGTGAGGCGGCCCTGCGTGACACCCGCCTGCGGCCCGATCCCGTGGACCTCGCTCTCCAGCTCAGCTCCGACATGGGCGAGGGGGAGCTGCGGGCCGTCATCGAGGACCGGCACCGCAAGCTCACCGCCGAGCTCCAGACCTGGCGGCGGCTGAGGGAGGCGGCCACCCCCCACCTCCGTGGCCTCGAACCGCTCGGCTTCGACCACACCCTCGTCCGCCTGCGGGCGGAGATCACCTGGCACGAGACGCTGCTTGAGGAACTGCCCCGGCTCCTCGGCGCCGGGGGATCCCCCGGGACGCCCTCCGGCGACGAGGAAAACGAAGAGAACGAAGGAGGGGAAGCCTGACATGCCCGCGAAACCACTCGACGTCCTCGTCGTCGGAGGCGGCATAGGGGGCCTGGCGCTGGCCCAGGCGCTGCTGCCCTCCGGGGTGAACGTCCAGGTCTACGAGCGCGAGCGCGACGCCGCCGACTGGGTGCGGGGCTATCGCATCCACCTGAACCAGATCGGCAGCAGGGCGTTGCACCGGTGCCTGCCGGGCCCGCTGTGGGAGGCGTTCCTCGCCACCTCCGGCCACCCCGGTCCCGGCTTCGGCTTCCACACCCATCGGCTGCGGGAGCTCGTGTTCGTGGAGGAGGGCGTGATGACCGGCGGGGCCGCCGACCCCTCGGGCGGCCAGTACGCGGTCAGCCGCACCACCCTGCGCAGGCTCCTGCTGGCCGGGCTGGAGGGCGTCGTCCACCACGGCAGGACGTTCCGGCGCTACGAGGTGAGGCCGGACGGCAGGATCGTCGCCTTCTTCGCCGACGGCACCTCGGCCACCGGAGACGTGCTGGTCGGCGCGGACGGCGCCAACTCGCTGGTACGCGGCCAGTATCTGCCGGGGGCCCGCCGCGTCGACACCGGCGCGCTCGCGATCGGCGCCCGGCTGCCGCTGGACGACCGGGCCCGCGGGTGGCTCCCCGGAAACCTCGCCGACGGGCTCAACCTCATCCTGCCGCCGAGCGGGAGCGCCATGTTCACCGCGGCCTTCAACGGCAGGCGCAGGGCGGAGAGCCTCCTCGCCCGGGGGACGGGTCCCGGTTCCGCCGGAGGGGCCGGTGGCACCGCGAGGGAAGGAGGCCTCGCCGGCCTGGAGGCCCGCCTCGCCGGGTTCGGGCTCGACCTGAGGTCCCTGGCCGACGATCTCCAGGACTACGTGCTGTGGGCCTTCGTCGCCCCCCACGGGACCTATCCGGCCGGGGCCGCCGACCTCGACGGCGACGGGCTCAAGGATCTGGCCGGGACGATGACCTCCGGCTGGCACCCCGCCCTGCGCCGCCTGGTCGCCGAGGCGGACCCGGCCAGTGTCCAGCTGATGCCGTTCAGGACATCCGTCCCCGTCGGCCGATGGCCCGCGACGCCGGTGACGCTGCTCGGGGACGCCATCCACAACATGACGCCCGCGATGGGCTTCGGCGCCAACACGGCGCTGCGCGACGCCGCCCTGCTGGCGAGCGGGCTGGCGGCGTTCCAGCGGGGCCGGGGCACCCTGACGGAGGCGATAGGCGGCTACGAGACCCGGATGCGCGCGTACGGCTTCGGCGCCGTCCGCACCTCCGCGAGGTTCACGGAGTTCATGATCTCCGGCAGTCCCCTCGTCCGGCGCGGCGCGAAGGCCTGGTTCCGCCTGTGCGACACCCTGCCGCCGGTCAAGCGGATGAGCTTCGGCCGCCTGTGGACCGACGGCGCGGCGCCCCCGCCCTCCCCGGTTCCTCGCGGGTGATTCGCTTGAGTCTCCCGTAACGGGAGCCTTTACCGTCCGGGGCATGGAAATCATCGTTCACGACACCCCGCGGGTCATGCTGGACCTGGTGAGCCTTCCGCTGGAACGGCGCCCGGAGGCGCCGCGCGCGATGCCGGCGCCCATGCGCGAGGCCGTCCCCATGCCCGGCGACCTCGTCGACATCCACCACATGGGCGGCGGCTTCCGGGTGGACCGTGACGACGATCGCCACCTCCCCGCGCTGCGGCGGCTGGTCGAGCAGGACGTACGCGGCCAGATCGAGGACGCGCTGCGGTCCGCCTGGAGGCATCTCCGCGACGCCGGGCTCTCCCCCCTCCGCCGGGCGGGAGGAGGCGGCATGATCGGTGACGGGGTGGGCATGTCCGCCGTTGAGGTTGCGACCTGTGAAGACCCGCGAAGACCTGCGAAGAGGAGAGGTGATCACGCCATGCCGGCACGCGAGGAGATCCCGACCACCCTGCGGCGTTCGCCGAGGAAGGCACAGGAGACGTGGATCAAGGCGCATGACTCCGCGGTGGAGACCTACGGGGAGGGGGAGCGGGCGCACCGCACGGCGTTCGCCGCGCTGAAGCACTCCTTCGAGAAGGTCGGCGACCACTGGGAGCCGAAGGGCCGCAAGGGGCCGTCCGACGACCGCGCCGCCCGGGGCGGGCTCAGGGGCGGCAGGAGCGCCGAGGGGGTGGACGCCAACGCCTCCAAACAACACCTGTACGACGTGGCCAGGCGCCTGGACGTCAAGGGGAGGTCCACGATGTCGAAGGAGGAGCTGGTCGCGGCCATCGGGGAGGCGAACCGGCGGGCCACGGCGAAGGCCCGCGGAGGCTCCTGAGGTCTGGTCGGGGGCTCTGCCGACGCCTGCCCGTGGTTGAGAGCCCCCGCCAAGGTGAGATAGGTGGCGCAGGCCCGCTGAGGTCCTCAGGTCCTGGCTGAACGCCTGGGTGCCGGATGCTTCGTCCGGGGTGGCTTTTGTTCTCGGGGTAGGTATCAGCGCGTTTAAATTGCTGTCCCTTTTGCGTAGATTCCCTTCCTTATCGCTATAAAGCGACTTATGTCGGATAAGGAGGCTCGTGTGCCGATGTGTGGATCGGTGCGCCGGAAGCGACCGCAGCAGGGAAGGAAGCGCCGCCATGACGGATGTGTCGAGCATGGGACCCCGGCCGGGCGATGACCGACCGGTCCTGACCAATCGTCAGGGGCACCAGGTCTACGACAACCAGAACCAGCGCACGGTCGGCGCGAGGGGTCCGGCCACACTGGAGAACTACCAGTTCCTGGAGAAGATCAGTCACTTCGACCGCGAACGCATCCCCGAGCGGGTGGTCCACGCCCGGGGGGTGACCACCTACGGCCACTTCGAGGCCTACGGCAGACTGGGTGACGAGCCGATCGGCCGCTACACGCGGGCGAAGCTCTTCCAGGAGGCCGGGAAGCGGACCGACGTGGCCGTGCGGTTCTCCACGGTGATCGGCGGCAGGGACTCCTCGGAGGCCGCCCGCGACCCGCGCGGGTTCGCGGTGAAGTTCTACACCGAGGACGGCAACTGGGACCTCGTCGGCAACAACCTGGCGGTCTTCTTCATCAGGGACGCCATCAAGTTCCCCGACGTGATCCACTCGCTCAAGCCGGACCCGGTGACGTTCAGGCAGGAGCCCGGCCGGATCTTCGACTTCATGTCGCAGACGCCGGAGAGCATGCACATGATCGTCAACCTGTTCAGCCCGCGCGGCATCCCCGCCGACTACCGGCACATGCAGGGCTTCGGCGTCAACACCTACAAGTGGGTGAATGCGGAGGGCGAGACCCATCTGGTCAAGTACCACTGGATCCCCAAGCAGGGCGTGCGCAGCATGACCGCCGAGGACGCCGCCGCCGTACAGGGGCAGGAGCTCGGGCACGCCACCAAGGACCTGCACGAGGCGATCGATCGCGGCGACTTCCCCGAGTGGGAGCTGCTGGTGCAGATCATGAGCGACGACGACCACCCCGAGCTGGACTTCGACCCGCTGGACGACACCAAGGTGTGGCCGGAGGACCGCTTCCCGCCCAGGCCGGTCGGCAGGATGGTCCTGGACCGCAACGTGGCCAACAACTTCGCCGAGAACGAGCAGATCTCCTTCGGCACCGGCGTCCTGGTCGACGGTCTCGACTTCTCCGACGACAAGATGCTGACGGGCCGCACGTTCTCCTACAGCGACACCCAGCGCCACCGGGTGGGTCCCAACTACCTGCAGCTGCCGGTCAACCAGGCCAAGCACGCCGAGGTGCGCACCAACCAGCGTGACGGCCAGATGACCTACCACGTCGACGGGGAGGGCGAGAACCCGCACGTCAACTACGAGCCGTCCATCACCGGCGGGCTCAGGGAGGGGCGGTACCCCACCCACGACGAGCAGGGCCCGGTCGTCTCGGGACGGCTGACCCGCAAGCGCATCCCGCGCACCGACGACTACACGCAGCCGGGCCAGCGCTATCTGCTGATGGAGCAGTGGGAGCGCGACGACCTCGTGCTGAACTTCGTCGACATGCTGTCCCAGGCCGCGCGCCCGGTCCAGGAGCGCATGGTCTGGCACTTCCTGATGGTCGAGGACGACCTGGGCCTCAGGGTCGGGGAGGGGCTCGGGATCGCCCCCGAGGACGTCGCCCACCTGGAGCCGCTGGCCGGCCAGGACCTGAGCGACGAGGACCGCGAGCGGATGTCCGGACTCGGCAAGAACGGGCCCCGCGACGTGAGTGGTCTGAAGATGACCCACTGCGTGCCCGACGAGCGGGCGCGGGCGGAACGGTAGGAAACGCCACCGGGCCGGAGCGAGCCGTGCTCCGGCCCGGCGGGGTGGGAGGCGTGAGCGGGTGACCACCGCGCCGGGACGGTGTCCCGGGACGAGAGAAAGCTGATCCACTCGCTCCGGGAGGCCGCTGACCAGGAGCTTCGAAACAGGGAGAAACCCTCGGTCAAGGTCGCCCGATTTTTCCGCTTAAAAGGTATGAATGCCATTACAGCGGGCACGCGATCCTCAACCTGAGCCGCCAGCACCTCAGCCGTTCCGACTCCCAATTGGACTGCCATGCCTGCTAAGAGCAACGTCATTCCGATCATCCACTGGTCCCGCCGCTCGTCGTGCCTCAGTGAGGACCCCGAGCTGTTCTTCCCCGTGTCCTACGAGGGGCCGGGCCGTGAGCAGTACGAGCGCGCCAGGGCGGTGTGCCGCCGGTGCCCTGTGCGCGGGCGCTGCCTGGAGTACGCGTTGAACACCCAGCAGATGTACGGCGTCTGGGGAGGTACCACCCCGGAGGAGCGCAGGGCCACCATGACCGGGGCGAAACGGCGGGTCAGATAGCGGCTCCGCCGCGCCGGCCGCCGCTTCGGCCCTTTTCCCGCCCGCCCGCTCCACCGCTCCCGTTCGGCGTCCGCCCCAGCGTGTCCGGTCTGCCTGGTTCTTCGAGGTCATCCGGCTCACCGGGCTCACCGGGCTCACCGGACCAGCCGGGCCCGCCGATCTCGTCGACGAGGGCGCGGAACCGGGCGGCGTTGCGCTGGGAGTTGTCCGCGCAGCAGTTGTTGAAGAGCACGTGAGTCGTCTCGGCGCCCTCCGCGAGCTCCCGGACCCTGGCCGCCCACCGCGCGAGTTCGGGCTCCGAGTACATGTACGCGAAGCGCTCGTCGATGTTCTTGCTGGTCCACTTGTCGGAGTGCCCGTGCAGCCGCACCACGGCGAGGCCGGAGGTCGCGGCCAGGACCGGCGGGATCGACGAGGTGTGCCCCTGGGGCATGTCGACCCCCACGTACGCGAGGTCGTGCCCGGCGAGGAAGGCCAGGGTGTCCTCGCGGTTCTTCCCGTCCATCCAGGTGTGGTTGCGGAACTCGACGCTGACGCGCATCGGCGCGCAGCGCCGGGCGCACTCCAGGATGTAGCGCCTGTTGCCCTCCCCGATCGGGAACCACGGCGGGAACTGGAAGAGCACCGCCCCCAGCTTGCCCGCCTCGTGCAGCGGCTCCAGCGCGTCGAGGAACCGCCGCCAGACCTCGTCGGCGATCTCCGGCGGCACGTCCTTCGGGTAGAGGTTGCGCTGCGGCGGCGCGCCGAGGCTCTCCCGCAGGTCCTTGTAGAGGGAGGCGGGCCGGGTGGGATGCCCGGTCAGCAGGGAGAACGCCTTGATGTCGAAGGTGAAGTCCGGGGGCGTGCGGTCCCGCCACGCCTCCACGGTGCTCAGCGACGGCGGGTGGTAGTAGGTGGCGTCCACCTCGGCGATCGGGAACCTCGTCGCGTAGTAGGCCAGGCGTTTCGCCGGGGTGGAGGCGTCACCGGGATACCAGCCCGACTCCAGCAGCGACCGGTGCGTCCACGAGGCCGTGCCCACGAGGATCCTGCCCATACTTCGCGTCCTCCCTGACGAGTCCGACGTCCGTTTCGAGCCCCGCTCCCTGGGCCCTGCCCTCTGAGCCCTTGAGCCGGTCCCGCCCGGGGGGCGGGGGCCTTCAGGGCCTTCCGCCGACACCGCCGGCCAGCTCGCCCAGGCGCGCGGGCCCTCCGGTGTGCGGCGACAGCGGCGGGGTGTCCATGCCCTCCGCGCTCCGCAGCCCCTCGAACATCTCCCGCATCGCCTCCGTCGCCGTGCGGCGCGGCCGCCAGCCCAGCTCGGCGCGGGCGCGGCCGATGTCCATGATCGGCATTCTGAGCACCAGGTCGACCAGGCCGGGCGAGGCGGGGATCAGCCGCATGTGCCAGGCCGCGGCGACGGTGCTCCTGAGCGCCCAGCCCGAGACGGGGACCAGCCGGGCACCGAGCAGCCCGGCCAGCACCGAGGGCTCGATCACCGGGTCGGCGGCGATGTTGAAGGCGCCCGACACCGGCCGGGTGACCGCGAGCCGGTAGGCCTCGCCGACGTCGTCGCTGTGGACCGTCTGGAAGCGGAGCCCGGGGGTGTCGGGCACGAACGGGATCAGCTTCGGCCGTACCAGCCGCTGCGGCACGAACGGCCCGCCGAACAGGCGCCGCTGCCCGACCGCCGCCTCCCGCTTGAAGATGAAGCCCGGCCGCAGCCGTACGACCCTGATGTCCGGGTGGTCACGCTCGAACAGGTCGAGCACCCGTTCCACGTAGGCCTTCTCCCGGCCGTAGGCGGCCCCTGGCCAGCCGTGGGTCGGCCAGTCCTCGGTGACGGCCCTGTCCTTGGGAGCCGAGGAGTACGCGCCCACCGAGGAGGCGTGCACGAGCGCGGAGACCCCCGCGCGCGCGGCGGCCTCGAAGACCCTGATGCTGCCCAGGACGTTGTTCCGCCAGGTCGTCACCGGGGCGCGGGTGGGCTGGAACAGCCACGCCAGGTGGACGACCGCGTCGGCCCCCTCCAGGTGTGGCGCCAGGTCGCCGCCGGCGACGTCGGCGGTCCGCCAGGTGGTCTTGGGCGGGTGCCAGTCCGGCCGCCTGCGGGCCAGGCCCACGATGGATGTGACGTCGGGGTCGGCCGCGAGGGCGGACACCACGCTCGTGCCCACGTTTCCCGTCGCGCCGACTACTACTACTCGCATGCCTACCGGGTGCCCAGGGAGGGCCCGGCGAACCCGGTCTTCGCGACGGCTTTGCCGTGCGGGGGGACGATCCGGCGACACGGGGTGGCGGGGAACCCCGCGTCGGGCCGTTCGGGGGCCGTCACACGCCGTCCGCCGGTCCTTTCACCGGCCCCTCCCGGAGCCGCCCGTGAGGGGCGGGGAGTGAGCCGATGGGGAGACGGCGGGGGTCTCAGCGGCGGGGGGACGGCCAGGGGTTGGGGCGGCAGCCGTACAGGGACTTGGTCTGCTGGAGCATCACCGGCGCCCGCCGGCCGCGTCCCGGGCAGGACACGTGGCCGTGGCCGAGACCGTGGCCGACCTCGTGGCTGATGACGTACTCGCGGTAGGAGGCCACGTCTCGGCCGTAGCCGGTCGCCCCGCTGTTCCAGCGGACCGCGTTGATGATCGCGCGCTCGCCGTTCCAGCAGGAGAGTACGCCGTTGGTCCGCATCGGCAGGCACCGCCGGTCGGCCGTCTCGGGGCTGGACAGCGAGACCCTGATCCGCACCGGGCCGCGGGCCACCCGCTTGAACCGGTACCCCCAGCCGCGCCGGTCGTTGAGGATCCGGTGCACCTCGGCGGCGAACTCCTCCACCTCGAACGGCAGGCCCCGCTCGACCTCCACCGCGTACCGGATCACCTCGCCCTTCCCCTTCGGAGGCCGGGCCTCACCTGGGGCGACGGCGTAGCGGCCCTTGGCCGACCGGGGCACCCGCACCTTCAGCGGCTGCTGCCGGCCGTTGGCGAGCAGCAGCGGCTCCTTGGCCGGCGACGAGGTCGTGGGACCGGCGGAGGTCGCGGGGGCGGCGGTGTTCCGGGAGTCCTGGGGTTGCGGCGGCGGGGTCGGCGTCGCGGGCACCGCCGGTATCCCGGGCGGCGCGGCGTCGGGAGGCGCGGGCCTGTCGGGAACGGGTTCGAGATGACCGCTCAGCACCGTGGCCCCACCGGCCGAGAAGGTGACCACGATGCTCAGCGCGAGAAGCCACAGAACAGTCTTAGGGTCACGTCTCATTGCGTTCCTGGACATAGACCGTAAACCTTATTGCCCCTCGGCGGTAACTAATCAAACCAGGAGAAAATCCATCATATGACGGCAGCACGGGGGGACTTTGGGGGGGTATGCCAACGGCGGCCGCACGCTGCGGCCGCCGTCGGATCAGGCGTTTTGCGAACTTAACGGGCTTAACGGGCTTAACAAGACCTTCACTGGCCTAACAGATGGTTTGCGGTCCTGTGTCGCGGGTCAGGCGGCGGCCCTGCGGCCCCGCGGTCCGGTGGTCCGGTGGTCCGGTGGTTTTACGAGTGCGGACAGGTGTCCTGGTACTCGGAGATGTTCAGGTCGACCCGGGGCGCCGGGCACAGGAACTGCTCGTACCGGGTGTCGTTGTCGATGAACCGCTTCATCCACGAGACGCTGTACTTGGCGATCGTGGTGTTGGAGACGTTGGGCGCCGTGTGGCCGGCGTTGTTGAGCTCCAGGTAGGCCTTCTCCGAGGAGGCCGGGATGCTGTTGTAGAACGGCTTGGCGTGCGCGCTCACCGAGGCGATCGCGTCGTTCTCCGCGCCGATGATCAGGGTCGGGACCCGCACGCCCGGCCAGCTCTTGGTCGTGTGCCACGGGGTCAGCGGGATGGCCGCCTGCAGCTGCGGACGGCTGTTGGCCGCGGCCAGCGTGCCGCCGCCGCCCATCGAGTGCCCGGCGACGCCGAGCCTGCTCGCGTCGACCCGGTTCGCGACCGTGCTCTCCTGCGTGAGGTAGTCGAGCGCGGCCAGCAGCTGCCGTCCCCGGCTGGCGGGCTGGTCGGAGCGGGTGAGGGTGTCGATGTTGAAGACCACGAAGCCGTGGGAGGCCAGCCGCGAGGCGAGCCAGGCCATGGTGGACCTGCTCGCGGTGTAGCCGGGGGCGATGGCGACGCCGCCGAACGTTCCCTCCGCGGTGGACGTCGGGTAGTAGATCGTCCCTCCGCCGAAGCCGGTCACCCGGACCGAGGAGACGGTGGTCTCCGAGATCGCGAACGGTCCCCTGGACGCCTCGATGAGGGAGACGGTCGGGTCGGGGCCGCGGTCGTAGGGACCGGCGGAGGCGGCCTGCGCGGCGGGGGCCGCGACGGCCTGCGCGGCGGGCGCGAGGGTCCCGCCGGTGCCGAGCAGAGCGAGTGCGAGGGTCAGCGTGGCGACCGTCGTCGCCCGGCGGGAACGCCTGGGCGCGGGGGCCTGGGGGGTGGTGCCGTACGGCTGCACGTTGCTGTACTCCGTTCCTGTGGGGGAAACCACGGCGATACGGCGGTCGGCGCTGACGGCCGTTCGTCGCGCGTCGGCCCGCCACCGGGAACGGTGGCGGTACGGTCAGCGTCACCGGGGTGACCCCTCGGGTTTCTGACAGACGCCACTTTCTCGTTGTCAGCCTCGGAGTGCATCGGTGAAATCACCCGTACTCCATCGCACTGGTTAACACCGGTGGATAACTACACCAACCGGTGAATCAGGACATCAGCCGCACCAGTTCCACCCGGGAGCGGATGTCGAGCTTGGCGAAGATGTTCCTGAGGTGGTGCTCGACGGTCCTCGGGCTCAGGAAGAGCCGGGCCGCCACCTCCCGGTTGGTGGCGCCGTCCGCCACGATGCGCGCGATCTGGTACTGCTGCGCGGTGAGCTTCTCGGTGGCCTTCGGGCGGTGGGACCGGACGGCCTCTCCGGCTCCGCGCAGCTCGGCGCGGGCCTGCTCGGCCCAGAGCCGCGCGCCGGAGCGCTCGAACGTCTCCAGCGCGCTGTGCAGGTGCTCCCTCGCCGCGCCAGGACGCCGGTTCCTGCGCAGCGCGCTGCCGAAGAGCAGCTGGGTGCGGGCCGTCTCGAACTCGGAGAAACCCTGGTGGTGCAGGTCGAGCGCGGCCCTGAAGTACTCCTCCGCGTCGCCGGGGGCGGCCAGGAGCGCGTGGCAGCGGGTGGCCAGCGCGCGCCGGTCGGGACTGCGGGTGCTGCCCACCCAGCGGTCGAGCACCCGCAGCGCCTCCCCCGCCCGTTCCCGGTCACCCGTGCGGGCGCTGGCCTCGACGAACAGCGGGGTCGCCATGACCCGTACGACGAGGTGGCCGTTGGTCCCGTCCGCCCTGGCCGTGGCCCGCAGCCGCTTGGCGGCGTCGGCGTGGCGGCCCGCCGCGAGGTCGAGGTGGGCCAGCGCCCAGTTGCCGAGCGCTCCCGCCACGCACACGCCGTGGGCCCCCGCCAGTTCCATGGCGCTCGCCGCCCTGATCGCGCAGGTCTCCGCGTCCCCCTCGACGGCCGCGGTGAGGGCGAGCCACCCCAGGTGCTGGCCCGCGCTGTTGGGCCGCCCGCGCTCCTGGGCCAGCCGGAGCCCCTCGACGGCGCTCGCGGTGATGGAGGCGTAGCGGCCCATCCAGAGCTCGGCGTGGATCATGAACTCCAGGACCTGCGGCACGGTGGAGACCGCCCCGCGGGCGCGCGCCGTCTCCACCGCCCGGCCGCACAGCCTCGTCGCCTGCGCGTCGTCGCCGAGCAGCAGGCTGGCCACCCCCGCCCACACCAGCACCGAGGGGGTCCGCACCGAGGGCGCGAGCTCCAGCACCCGGCGGAGCGGATCGGCCGCCTCCCGGTGACGGCCGTCGAAGGTCGCCGCCGTACCGGCCAGGTACTCGAACATCAGCTGGGTGGCCGCCGGGTCGTCCGGGCGGCGCAGCGTGGCGGCCCACCGCGCGATGTCCAGGTAGCGAGGGTTGTCACCGGCCATGTAGCTCGCCTCGCCCGCGCGGATGAGCACCCGGACGGCCTGCCCCCGGTCCCTGTCCAGCAGCGACTCGGCCGCCGCCAGCAGGTCGTCCCCGGCACTGCCGGTCTTCCCGGTGCGCAACTCCAGGCTGCCGCGGATCAGCTCGGCCTGGCTCCGTACCTCCTCGGAGATCGTCAGCGACTGCAGGCGGGTGAGCAGCGACCGGGCCCGCCTGGGCAGGCCCGCGTGCCAGGCGCGGTTGGCGGCGGCGGCCAGGCGCGCGGCCCTGACGTCGCCGTGCTCGGTCAGCTCGGCCGCCCGCTCGAAGGCGAGGAAGGCCGAGGGGTGGCCGCCGTGGGAGCTCGCCGCCGCCGCGGCCGAGGCCAGCTCGTCGGCGAGCGCCTCGGCGGGGCCGTCCATCGCGGCGGCCCGGTGCCAGGCCCGCCGCAGCCGCTGGTGGTCGTGGCGCAGCATGCCCGCGAGCAGGCGGTGCGCGGCGCGGCGGCGGGCGAGGGAGGCGCCGGCGTAGACGACCGTCCGCATCGCGGGCTCGCGGAAGTCGTAGCGGTCACCGTCCATGTCACCGTCGCCGTCTCCGCCGGCGACATGGACGATCACCCCCGCCCGCTCCGCCGGTTCCAGCGCGGTCAGCGCGCCCTCCGGCTCCGCGGCGCCGGCCAGGGTGACCGTCTCCAGGCCGGGATCCGCCGCGAGCAGCAGGAGCGTGTCCGCGGTCTCACGGGGCAGCCGCGCCAGCCGGTCGGCGTACGCGCGCCAGAGCCGCCCGCCCCTCGGCAGGGTCGCGGGCGGGGCGGCGGCGCCGGAGATCTGCTCGGGGCTCAGCGACCCGGCGAGCTCCCCGAGCGCCAGCGGGTTGCCGCGGGCGATCTCCAGCAGTGACGCCCGTACGTCGTCGGCCAGCCCCGGCACCAGGTCGTCGGCGAGCCGCCTGGCCGCCTCCTCGTCCAGGGGGCCCAGCTCGAACGCCGGTATGTCGTCGGGGGCGGCGGTGCGGTCGCCGTCGTCGTCGTCACGGCCGTCGCCACTGTCGCCGGTCCCGAACAGCAGCACGACCGGTTCTCCCGCCAGCCGTCTGGCCGCGAAGAAGAGCGCCTCGCGGCTGGGCGCGTCGAGGTGGTGGACGTCGTCGACGCAGGCCAGTACCGGGCCACCGGCGGCCACCAGGAGGTTGAGCACCGCCGCGGGAAGCGCCAGCCCGCCGTCCGCCGCGCCCAGCTCCAGCGCCCGGGTCAGGGCCTCCGCCTGCGCCGGGGGGAGCGAGGGGAGCCGGTCGGCGACCGGCCTGAGCAGTCCGTGCAGCCCGGCGTACGGCAGGTGCGACTCCGCCTCGGTGCCGCGCGCCCTGAGCACGACGAAATCACCGGTGCCGTTCGTGCCGCCTGTGCCGTTCGTGTCGCGGGTGCTCGTATTGCCGCTGCCGCTGCCCGTGTCGCCGGTGCCGCCCGTGTCGCCGGTGCCGCTCGCGTGGGCCGCCGCGAGGTCGAGCAGCGCGGTCTTTCCCGTACCCCGTGCCCCTCGCAGGATCGCCGCGCCCCCGGAGCCGCCGCGGGCGGCGTCGAGTAATCGCAGCAGCGCGTCCTGCTCCGTGTCACGGCCGTGCAGCGCCGGTGACCGGGTGGCGGCGGAGGGGGAGGGCATGCCTCAGTGTTACGCGCGTGTGTCGCGCCTGGAAAGAGCGGGTGGCGCGGTTCCCCACCGGCCTCCGCTGGCCTGCACCGGTGTACCGGCGGCCTCGGAAAGACCGGTGATTTCACCGATGCGCGCCGGAGGGTGCGCCGGGCGAACCCCGGGCGGATTCCGAGGAGGCGGACGCGGGGGCCCGGGGCGCGGAGTGGAGAAGAGAGGCCGGGCCGGCGAGGGGCCGGCCCGGCGGGGGATGGAGACCGGGAGCTCAGCGGTCCGGGACGATCGCCTTCCTGGCCTGTCCCGGATCGTCGGCGGCCAGCGCGATCCGGGCGTTGTCGCGGCACCGCTCCAGGGAGTGGGCGGCGAGACTCTCCCGTACCGGGGAGATCCCGGGCGCGGACATCGACAGGCTGGTGACGCCCAGCCCGACCAGGACGGTCGCCAGCAGCGGGTCTGCCGCCGCCTCTCCGCACACGCCGACGGGTTTGCCCGCCGCCTGACCGGCCGCCGCGCAGTCGGCGATCAGCTGGAGCAGCGCGGCCTGCCAGGGGTCGAGCAGGTCGGCGAGCTCCCCGTGCTGCCGGTCGGAGGCGAAGGTGTACTGGCTCAGGTCGTTGGTGCCGATGCTCAGGAAGTCGAGCTCCTCCAGCAGGCGCCCGGCGCGCAGCGCGGCGGCGGGGACCTCCACCATCGCCCCGACGCGTCCGATCCCCCGGGCGCGGGCCCGCCCGGCGAAGTCGGCGGCCTCGGCCACCGTCGTCACCATGGGCGCCATCACCCACGGCTCGGTCCCGGTCTCGCGTGCCGCCTCGGCGATGGCGTCGAGCTGGGTGTCGAGCACCTCGGGCCTGACCCGGGAGACCCGCAGCCCCCGTACGCCCAGCGCCGGGTTGGTCTCCTCGGCCAGCCCGAGGAACGGCAGCGGCTTGTCCGTGCCCGCGTCGAGGGTGCGGACCACGACGTGCCCGCCGGGGGCGGCGCGGAGGACCGCGGCGTAGGCGGCCACCTGCTCCCCGCGGCTCGGCTCCTCACGCCGGTCCAGGAAGAGGAACTCGGTGCGGAACAGCCCCACCCCCTCCGCGTCCACGCCCTCGGCCCCCTCCGCTGAGGGGGTTCGGTCCCGCGGCGCGAGGTCGGCCGCGGAACCGATGTTGAGCAGCAGCTTGACCGGGTGGCCGTCGGAGGTCCTGCCGGGACCCCGGACGGTGCCCGTCCGGCGGCGGTCGGCCTCGGCCCGGCGCTGGATCTCGGCGGCGGCCCTCTCGCCGATGCCGACCTCCACCTCGCCCCGCAGGCCGTCGACCGACACCCAGGTCCCCTCGCCGATGGCACCCGCCCCCCGGCAGGCGACCACGGCGGGCAGGCCGCGGGCGCGGGCCAGGATGGCGGTGTGGCTGGTCGGGCCGCCCCTCTCGGTGACGAGGGCGAGGACGGCTCCGGGATCCAGGTTCACCGTGTCGGCGGGGGACAGATCCTCGGCGACGAGGACGAACGGATGACCCGGGTCGGGCACCCCGGGGACGGGCAGGCCGAGCACCGACGCCACGGCCCGGTTGCGGATGTCGTCGAGGTCCGCGGCGCGCTCGGCGAAGTAGCCGCCCGCCGCCAGCAGCGCGCGCCGGTGGTGGGCGCAGGCCTCGTCGATGGCGTGCGCCGCGTCCTTGCCGGATCTGACGTTCGCCTCCACGGACTCGTGCAGGCCTGGGTCGTCGGCGATGAACGACTGCGCCTCCAGGATCGCCCTCGCGTCGGCGTCCGGCGCCTTCTCCGCCCGTGCCGCCAGCTCGAAGACCGTGGCCCGCAGCGCGTTCATCGCCCGGTCGAACTCGGCGTCGGCGTCGGTGACGGGGGAGGGGTCGGGCAGCTCCGGGGGGCCCGCCATCCGGCAGACCCGCCCGGCGGCCCGGCCCGAGCTCACGCCCAGGCCGCCGAGCGTCTCAGCCACGGGAGGTCTCTCCGGCGCCTCGGGGGGTCGCTCCGGCGGCTCCGGCGGCTCCGGGGGTCTCCTCGGCGTCGAGGTCGCGGGCGAGCAGCTCGGCGAGGGAGTCGAGCGCCTCGTCGGCCCCCGGCCCCTCCGCCTCGATCGTGACCTCCGTGCCGTGCGTGGCACCCAGGGCCAGCACGGCGAGCATGCTGTTGGCGGGTACGGGCCTGCCGTCCCCGACGCGGATGCGGACGGGCATCCCCTGCTTGGCCGCGGCCTGCACGAAGATCTTCGCGGGCCGGGCGTGAAGGCCCGTGCTTGAGGCGACGACCACTGTCCTCTCCGGCATCTCCGGTTCTCCTTCTGCGCGTTCTGCGAGTGGTGCGGACTTGACGGGGCCTGTGCGAGCTTGACGGGCTCACGCGAGCTTTGTGCGGGCCTGTCGGTGTTTGTGGGTGCTTTCGTACGAGCATGTGAAGCGGGCCTGTGCGAGCCTTGGCGGGCCTGTTCGGCCTGTTCGGCCTGTTCGGTTCGTTTGAGCCTTGGGGTCGTTCGGCTTGTTCGGGCCGTCCGGGTTTGTTTGGGCCCGTCTGGGTTTGTTTAGGGCCGTTCGGGCCTGTGGGCCGGGCCCTCCCGCCGTACTCGGCGGGAGGGGGCCGGGAGACCGGGGCCGGTCAGGGCTCGATGGTCACCTTGATGGCCTCGCCCCTGCTGACGATGTCGATCCCCTCCAGGACCTCCGCGAGCGGCAGCCGGTGGGTGATGAGGTCGGCGACCGGTACCGAGCCGTCGGCGATCAGCCGCAGGGCCCGGGCGTTGTGCGCCGGGCTGGACCCGTTGGCTCCGACGATGGTCAGCTCCCGGTAGTGGACCAGATTGGAGTCGCACCGGATGATCGGGTTGTCCTTGGGCAGGCCGCCGAAGAAGCTGATCCGTCCCTGGCGGGCCGCCATCCGCAGCGCCTGCTCCTGGGCGGCGCCGGAGGCGGCGGCGGTGATGACGACGTCGGCGCCCCTGCCGTCGGTCAGCTTGAGCACCTGCTCGACGACGTCCTCGCCGTGGACGACCGCGTCCGGGCCGACCAGCCTCGCGGCCATCTCCAGCCGCCCGGCGTTGATGTCGACCAGGAAGACCCGCGCCGCGCCCCGCGACCGCGCCAGCCGTACGTGCAGGCAGCCGATCGGCCCCGATCCCATGATCACCACGTCGTCGCCCTCGCCCACGCGGGCCAGTTCCTGGCCATTGAGCACGCAGGCCAGGGGCTCGGCCACCGAGGCCTCGGCGAAGCCGATCCCGTCCGGGACGCGGTTGACGCCGTCGACCGCGAGGACCGACGCCGGGATGATCATGTACTCGGCGAAACCGCCGTCGTAGTGGTAGCCCATCGACTCCTGGTTCGGGCAGACGGTCATCCGGCCCCGGCGGCACTCCGCGCACCTCCCGCAGGGGATCGCGGCGATCACCTGCACCCGGTCGCCCGGGGCCCACTCGCCCGCCTCGGTGACCTCGACCACCTCACCGGCGATCTCGTGCCCCATGACCCTGGGCGGTTTGATGTGGTGGTGGCCGTGCTTCTGGATCTTCGCGTCGGTACCGCAGGTCGAGCAGTTGCGCACGCGTATCTTGATCTCGCCTGGTCCGGCGACGGGTTCCGGCGCCTCCTCGACGCGGATGTCGCCAGGGGCGTAGAAACGGGCGACCTTCACGATGCCTTGTCCTCTTCGTTCGGTTGCAGCAGCCGGACCACCTCGGCGACCTCCGTCGCCTCGCGAAGGGCCCTGGCCTGGTCGGGATCCATCAGGATCTGGGCGAGTTCGGCGAGCAGCCGTACGTGGCCGTCGCCCTTGGCGGCGATGCCGATGCACACCGTCACCTGGTCGCCGTCCCAGTCGACGCCGCCGGGAAAGCGCACGACGCTGACGGCGTCGTGCCGGACGGCGTCCTTGGCGGCCAGGGTGCCGTGCGGGATGGCGACCCCCTCGCCGACGTAGGTGGAGATCGAGCGCTCCCGTACGAGCATGGTGTCGATGTAGGCGCTCTCCACCGCGCCGACGGCGAGCAGGGCCTCCCCGCACTGCCGGATCGCGTCGTCGCGGTCGGCGGCCGAGGCCGCCAGCCGGATGGCGCGCGGGTCCAGCGGCAGCGGCGCCGTCTCAGGCATTGACGGTGCCGCCGCTCTTGATCGTGCTGACCAGCTTGGTCACCGCCGGGTCCCCGATGAAGACCTGGAACGGGATCAGCACCTTGTCCGGAGCCCCGGCCCTGGCCCGGTTCGCCAGCCCGGCGTGGCAGACCACCACGTCGGCGTCGGCGGGGATCGAGTTGACCGGGGTGTGCTCCACCTGGACGTTCTGGTCCTTCAGCTGCTTGCGGAGCTGGCTGGCGAGCATGACGCTGCTGCCCATGCCCGCGTCGCAGGCCACGACGATCTTGTGGATGTCCTTGCTCTCGATGCTGGCCATAGGTCAGGCCTCCTTGACGACGGGTGTGGTCTCGGTCTGGGTGGGTGGTTCCTCGGGGTTCTCCTCCGTCTCGTCCTTACCCCTGCCGAACCCGAGGAGCGCCGAGGCGACGGCGAAGGAGACGAGGGTCGCGGCGAGGACTCCGGCGATGGTGCCGAACCACCCGCCCCTGGGGGTCACGGCGAGGAAGGCGAAGATGCTTCCGGGCGACGGCGTGGCCACCAGCCCGGCCCCGGTCACGAGGAAGACCAGGACGCCCGTGGCGCCACCGGCGATGACCGCGAGGATCAGCCGGGGCTTCATGAGCACGTACGGGAAGTAGATCTCGTGGATGCCGCCGAAGAACTGGATGATGATCGCGGCGGGGGTGCTGGGACGCAGCGCGCGGGGGCCGAAGAACATGAAGGCGAGGAGCAGGCCGAGGCCGGGGCCGGGGTTCGACTCCAGCATGAACAGGATCGACTTGCCCGTCTCGGCCGCCTGTGCCACGCCCAGCGGGCCCAGCACGCCGTGGTTGATGGCGTTGTTGAGGAACAGCACCTTGGCGGGCTCGATCACGACCGAGGCCAGCGGCAGCAGGTTGTTGCCGATCAGCCAGGCGACCGCGTCGCTCGCCACGTCGGTGATCGCGGCGACGATGGGGCCGACGGCCTTGACTCCCACCAGGGCCATGGCGCCGCCGATGATGCCGGCGCTGAAGTTGTCCACCAGCATCTCGAAGCCGGACTTGACGCGGTCGGCGACGAGCCCGTCGAACAGCTTCAGGAGGTACGCGGTGAGCGGCCCGATGATCATCGCGCCGAGGAACATCGGGCTCTCGGCACCGGCGACGACGCCCATCGTGGCGACGGCGCCGACCACGGCGCCACGCTGGCCGTGGACCATCCGCCCGCCGGTGTAACCGATCAGGATCGGCAGCAGCACCTTCACGATCGGGTCGACCAGGACGGCGAAGTCCTTGTTGGGCAGCCAGCCGGTGGGGATGAACAGGGCGGTGATCAGGCCCCAGGCGATGAACGCGCCGATGTTCGGCATGATCATCCCGGCGAGATACCCGCCGAAACGCTGGATGTTCGCTCTCGCCCCGGTTCCTGTGACGGTTGGGGTGTACTCGCTCATGTGTGCTGCTCCTTCCGGGGTGGCCGGCGACCGGCCGGCCAGGGGGGTGGATCTGCGCCGCTGTCAGCCCCCGGACCGCAGCGGCAGGGCAGGATCGGCTCCGGTGACGCGGACGTCGTCACGGTGGATGTGGTGAGGGGAGGGCATCCGGCTTCCCGGCAGCCCGACCGCGGCGGTCGCCCAGGCAAGTGCCTCGACCAGCGCGCTCTCGCCGCGCGCCCCGCCCGCTAGGAAGCCGGCGAGCATGGCGTCACCGGCTCCGACGGTGCTGCGCGGCTCGGCCACCGGGCACTGGCCGTGCCAGATCTGGTCGTCCTGCAGCAGGATCGCGCCGTCGGCGCCCAGGCTGGCCAGGACGGCGCCCGCGCCCCGGGCCCGCAGGTTCTCCGCGGCCTTGATGGCGTCGCCCAGGGACGAGATGACGATCCCGGTGGCCTCGCCGAGCTCCTCCCGGTTGGGCTTGACCAGGGCGGGGGCCTCGGCGAGCGCCGAGACGAGCGCGGGGCCGCTGGTGTCGACCGCGACGTTGATGCCCGCCTCGCTGAACCGCTCGCACAGGCGGGCGTAGACGTCGGCGGGCACCTCGGGCGGGAGGCTCCCCGAGGCGACCACCCAGTCAGCGGAGCTGGCCGCCCCGAGCACGGCCTCGGCGATGGTGTCGAGCTCGGCCGGCGACAGGGCGGTCCCCGGTTCGTTGATCTTGGTGACCGTGCCGTCGGGCTCGGCCAGCGCGACGTTGGACCGGGTGGTCCCGGCGACCGGGACGGTGATCATCTCGATGCCCTCGGCCGAGAGCAGGCTCACCAGCCGCCGTCCCTCGTCGCCCCCGAAGGGGACGACCGCGCACGAGCGGACCCGGTTGGCCAGCAGCGCCCGGGAGACGTTGACGCCCTTGCCGCCGGGGTCGAGGTGGGTGGCGGCGGCGCGGATGACGGCCCCGCGGGTCAGCGACCCCACCTCGATCGTACGGTCCAGGCTGGGGTTGAGGGTGAGGGTGACGATCACGCCGGGACCACCTCGATCGTACGACCGGGGCCTGGGCCGTGGCCTGCGCCTGATCCGGGACCGGGGGCTGGACCGGAGTCCTGGCCTGGACCGGTGCCTGGGCCGGGCGTGGGGCCGGGGGGCAGGGGGACGGTCACGCCCGGACCACCTCCGGGCCGGCGGCGGCCATCTCGGCCGCGACCCCGGTGTCGAGCCCCGTGTCGCTGATCACCACGTCGATCTCCTGGATCGAGGCGAAGCGCGCCAGGTAGGTGTTGGCGAACTTGGTGTGGTCGGCGAGCAGCACGCACCGCTGCGCCGCGCCGATCATCGCCCGCTTGATGGCGGCCTCGGCCGGGTCGGGCGTCGTCAGCCCCTTGGCCACCGAGCACCCGTTGGCCGCCATGAACGCCACGTCCACGTGCAGGTCGGCGAGGGGGCGCAGTGCCCAGTCGTCGACGGTGGCCAGGGTCCGCCCGCGCACCCGCCCGCCCAGCATGATCACCGTCAGGTTGGAGCGGGTGGCCATCGCCGTCGCCAGCGGCGGGGAATTCACGATCACGGTCAGCTCCCGGTCGACCGGCAGCGCCTGCACCAGCCTGCCGGTCGTCGACCCGGCGTCGATGATGATCGCGCCGTCCTCGGGAAGCTCGGCGAGCGCCGCCTTGGCGATGCGCTCCTTCTCTCCGATCATCACCTCGTCACGGGCGGCCAGCTCGGGCTCGAACCCCAGCCGCTCGACCGGGATCGCACCGCCGTGCACGCGCCGCAGCATCCCGGAGCGCTCCAGCGCGGTCAGATCGCGGCGGATGGTCTCCGTGGTGACGGCGAACTCCTCCGCCAGCGTCACCACGTCCACCCGTCCGACGGTCCGCGCCCGGCGCAGGATCTCCTGTTGCCGTTCCTCGGCGTACATGCTGTTGATTCACCACCGTTTCAGTGTTGTTTCAGCTTTATTTACACCCGTATGTGTTGGAACGTCAATGGGTTGACTTCCCACCAAACCAGCATGAACATGAAAAAACCCCAGGTGCTTGCCCGGGGGTGCGGTGCGGGGTGGGAGTGGCCTGCGGTTGGCCCAGATTTTGGAATGCGTTGGAAATCCTGTGGCCCCGGGGTGGAGTGAGGCCGTTTCGTCAGGCCGTCCCGGAGGGGCGTTCCGCCGGGATCCTCGGGTGGGCCCCCTCAGGGTGGGGTCCTTGGATGGGGGCCTCGGGTGGGGCCCTCAGCCGGGGAACGAGATGTGGGCGGCCGGTACGTGGGTGGCCAGCCAGACGCCGTTGGCGCTGAGCTGGAACTCGTGACCCGCCCGGTGCATCTCCCCCGAGCGGACGACCAGCACGACGGGCCTGCCCCGGCGCGCGCCCACCCGGGTCGCGGTCTCCCGGTCGGGGGACAGGTGCACGGCGTGCCGGTTCATCGGCCGCAGGCCCTCCTCCCGGATGGCGGCCACGTACGAGCCCACCGTCCCGTGGAACAGGAACTCGGGCGGCTCGGCCGGGAGGAGGCCCAGGTCGACGTCGATCGTGTGGCCCTGGTTGGCGCGGATCCGGCCGCCCTCGACGACGAAGCGCCGCTTGTCGTTGCCCGCGACCACCTGCGCGAGCTCCTCACGGGTGATCGCGAAATCGTGCCGCGCCGTGGCCGCCAGCAGTGCGTCGATGTCCGTCCAGCCCTGTGGGTCGAGGACCAGGCCGATGCGTTCCGGCTGGTGCCTGAGGTGCTTGGAAAGATACTTGGAGACTCGAACGAGCCGTCTGTCGTCCATGGGACACCAGGATGCTGGCTCACCCCGCCGTTTTCCACCGGATTCACGCCCGGTGCTCCCGGGCCGGAGCGCGTGCCCGGACGCCTTCGGGCTTTCGCGTCCGCGTCTTCGCGTATCCGGAGATCAACCTCGCGTGTCCGGGCGTACACCCGTACTCGGAGGTCACCCTCGTGTCCGTAAGCCCTCGCGTACTCGCGTGTCCGCGCCTTCCGCCGGAACGGACGGGGGCCGGTGCGGAGCCGGGCTCAGCCGTCGGCGGCCCAGCCGCGGGTGCGCTTGAGCACGGCGGCCACGCGGGCGAAGCGGGCGCCGTCGAGGACGGAGCCCTCGCGCCGGATGTCACCCTCGGCGAGGGCGAAGACCCGGTCGAGGCGCAGGTAGGAGACCCGGTTCTCCCGGTCCCACTGGCCGGGGCCGATCTCCAGCCAGTCGTCGGGGTCGCCGCCACCGGCCCGGCTGGACAGCATCAGCGCGAGCAGCTTGCGCCCGTGCCGGCCGACGACCAGCAGCGGCCGGTCCTTGCCCCGGCCCGGGTCCTCCTCGTAGGGGACCCAGGCCCAGACGATCTCGCCGGGGTCGGCGAGCCCGTCGAGGTCGGGGGAGTAGTGCAGGGTCGCGCTCCGGTCGACGCGGTGCACCTCGCGGACCGCGCCTCGGGCCGGCCGGGGGTCCTCACCAAGATCACGCACGTGCACAGCCTATTGCAGACCCCGCACGCTTCCAAGGGGCTGCCGGGAGCCGATAAAGGGGGCCGGTGGAGGGAAAGCCGGTGGAGGGAGCGCGCCGCCCGCTGGCCGGGGCCAGCAGGGCGGCCGAGACCCGGGTGGGCGGGTGCCCTGGTCCGGATCTGGTCCGGAGCGGCTCAGCGTCCGGAGACGGCTCAGCCGCCGCTCTTGCGGCGGAAGGAGCGCTTGGCCGCAGCCGGGCCGTGAGCACCGTGGATCTTCGAGGAGTTCTTCCCCTTGCCCCCGGCGCCCGCGTCCGCCTGGGCGAGCTTCTTGCGCTCCAGTGCCTCGCGGAACTTGCGCTTCAGCTCTTCGTCGGAACTTTCGGAACCTTCGGGCTCCGGCGTGACGTCAGACATTACAGACCTCCTGATCTATCGGGCGGTCCAACCCCGACCAACAGGATCATCATCCTCTCATCCGGAGCCTTCCGGCGTGCAGGCCCCCGCTTCGGCTCTGAGAGGAAGCGCCGGGAGGAAGCCCCGGGACGAGGCTCGGGGAAGCCCCGGGAGGAAGGGCGGCGAAGGCTCCGCCGGCATGCCGTCCGGCCACGTCAGTGCATGCCCAGGGCCATCATCAGCAGCAGGCCGGCCAGGTGGCCGACGACCACGAAGACGATCACGAAGACGAAGACGAACTTCGCCGGGCCGTGCTCGAAGTGCCGGCCCTCCTTGAGGGTGGAGCGCTCGGCCTGGCGCTCGGCGATCCGCTCCTCGATCGGCTTGCTGTGAAACATGGGGGTCCTTTACTCGCCAACGGTTGGGGCGATAATGGTTTGTGTACTAATTATCGTACTATGTCGGTTGGAGGCACGCGTGAGTGACATGGCTGATCCCCTGAGCCTGGACCGTCAGGTGTGCTTCGCCCTGGCGATCGCCTCGCGCAACGTCATCGGGCTCTACCGGCCCCTGCTGGAGCCGATGGGACTCACCCACCCCCAGTATCTGGTCATGCTCGCCCTCTGGGAGCGGGCACCGCTCTCGGTCAAGGAGCTGAGCAAGCTACTGAGACTCGACCCCGGTACGCTGTCCCCGCTGCTGAAGCGTCTCGAGGCCGTCGGCTACATCCGGAGGCGGCGTGACAGCCAGGACCAGCGTGTCCTGGCCGTCTCGCTCACACCGGAGGGCCACAGGCTGCGGGACGAGGCGGAGAAGGTTCCGCCGGCGATCGTCAGGCGTCTGGGTATGAACCTGGAGGAGCTCCAGGAGCTCCACCGGTCGCTGACACGGGTGATCGCCGCGGCGGACGGCGCGCATCACTGATTCGCGAAGAATCAGCGGACGAATCAGAGGACAGGGAGAGGAAAGGCTCATGGCCGGAAGTCACGGGGGAAGCCCCAAGTCTTGGCTCGCGGTGATCGTCATTCTGCTGGGGTTCACCGTGGGGGGCGTCGCCCTGTGCCTCGGTCCCAACTGGACGTTCTTCTGGGTCGGGGCCGGGATCATCGCGATCGGCGGTGTGATCGCCCTGGTGGTCGACATCTTCTCGGACGTCATCATCGACGCGCCCCGCGTGCCGATGGACCAGGGCAACGGCTGATCAGATCTTCTGCAGCGCCTCCTCGACAGAGGTGAAGACCTCGAAGGAGGTGCGCAGGCCGGTGATGGTGAGGATCCGCTCCAGGGTGCCGTGCACGCCGACGAGGGCGAGCCGGATGCCCAGGGCGCGGCTCCGCCGGAGCGCCAGGATCAGCTCGGCGACCCCGGTGGAGTCACAGAAGGTGAGGCCCGCGACGTCGGCCACGACCATGGAGGGCGTCTCGGCGGCCCACGCCTTGTCCATCTCCACACGCAGGATGGGGGAGTTCTGATAGTCGAGCTCTCCGAGCGCCCGGATGACGAAGACCGTCCCGAGCAGGCTCGATGAGACCGTGAAAAAGGCCATGCTGCGCTCCTTTGCCCGCGGGTGGCAGGGCGGGCTGCCTTTTTCCTATCAGTTCCGGGATCACCGTGCCCCGACGGGGCCTCAAATGATCCGGTAGAGCAGCTCGGGCCGTCCGAGGCCACCGTACTGGGGCACCCGGTGTGTGATCCCGTTCTCCGTCAGATGTTCCAGATAGCGGCGGGCGGTCACCCGGGAGACGCCGATCGCCGCCCCGGCGGTCTGGGCCGACAGGCCGCCGGGGGACCCGCGCAGCTCAGCCAGTACGGCGTCGAGGGTGGCCTGCGTCATCCCCTTCGGCAGGAGGTTCTGCGCCGGGCCCCGCAGCGCCGCCAGCGCGCGGTCCACCTCGACCTGGCCGCTCGCCTCCCCGGCGCCCTCCACCGACGACCGGAACTCGGCGTAGCGGGTGAGCTTCTCGTTCAGCGAGGCGAAGGTGAAGGGTTTGAGCAGGTACTGGGCCACGCCGACGGAGACGGCCGACCTCACCACCGACAGGTCCCGCGCCGAGGTGACCGCGATGACGTCCGACATCACGCCCGCCGCCCGCAGCGCCCGGCACACCTCCAGCCCGTGCATGTCCGGCAGGTAGAGGTCGAGCAGGATCAGGTCGACGGGGTGCCGCCGCAGGAAGCGCAGCGCGTCGCCGCCGGACCTGACCACTCCCGCCACCCGGAAGCCGGGCACCCGCTCCACGAAGACCCGGTTCGCCTCGGCGGTGATCTCCTCGTCCTCGACGACCAGTACCGAGATCATGAGGTTCCCTTCCCCCGCAGCGGCAGCCGTACGGTGAACACCGCGCCCGTCCCGCCCTCCACCGGCCGTCCTCCGGCGCCTCCCTCGCCCGCGACCGCGCGAGCGGCCCCCGGGGCCGGGCTCGGCACGGCCGGGCCCGTTCCCGCCGCCGGGTCTCTCTCCGCCACCGGGTTCCCCGCCGCCGGGTCCTTCTCCGTCACCGGGTTCTCCGTCACCAGGCCCGGCCCCGCCGTCCGGCCCGGCTCGGCCGCGTCGCCGACCTCGATCGTCCCGCCCATCCGGCGGACCGCCTGGCCGACCATGGCGAGGCCGAGGCCGCGGCCGTCGCCCTTGGTGGTCCAGCCCCGCCGGAAGGCCTCGCCCGCCGTCGCCGGGTCGAGGCCGGGCCCGCTGTCCGCCACGCTGATCACGAAGGTCGTCTCGTCGGCGCGCAGCCGCACCTCCACCCGCGCGGGCCGGGTGCCCGACATGGCGGCGTCCGCCGCGTTGTCCATCAGGTTGCCGACGATCGTCACCAGGTCGCGGGTGTCCAGGCCGAGGTCGTCGAGCTCGCTGTCCGGGGTGATCGACAGTTCCACCCCCCGCTCCCCGGCCTCGGCGCTCTTGCCGAGCAGCAGCGCGGCGAGCACGGGTTCGCGTACGGCGCCCACCACCCGGTCGGTGAGCTGCTGCGCGGCCTTGATCTCCTCGGTCGCGAACGCGACCGCCTGCTCGGCGCGGCCCAGCTCGACGAGGGTGACGACCGTGTGCAGCCGGTTGGCCGACTCGTGCGCCGCGGCCCGCAGGGAGTCGGCGAAGCCGCGTTCGGCGTTGAGCTGCCCGGTCAGGGACTGCAGCTCGGTGTGGTCGCGAAGGGTGATCACGGTGCCGAGCGAGCGGCTGCCGGAACGGACCACCGCCACGTTCACCACCAGCGTCCGCTCCCCGGTCATGTGGATCTCGTCGGTGCGGTTCTCGGCCGCCGAGAGCCGCACGCCCAGCGAGGGGGGAAGGCCCAGCCTGGTGACGTGCCTGCCGTTCACCTCGCCCGACAGGCCCAGGAGATCCCTGGCCCCGTCGTTGCAGAGCGCCACCGTGCCCGCGTCGTCGACGAGCAGCAGCCCTTCCCGTACGGCGTGCAGGATCGCGTCGTGGTACTCGTACATCCGGCTCAGCTCGGCGGGGCCCATCCCGTGCGTCTGGCGGCGCAGCCGGGCCCCGACCAGGTAGGTGCCCACCCCGCCGACGGACAGGCCGAGCAGGCCGATCAGCACGGCGCCGGTGATCTGCCCGCGGAGCCTGACACTGATCTTGCTGACGGTGATGCCCCCGCTGACCAGGGCCCGTACCTCGCCATCGGCGTCGCGGACCGGGGCGACGGCGCGGACCGAGGGGCCGAGGGTGCCGGTGTAGGTCTCGGTGAAGACCCGCCCGGCCAGGGCGGGCGCGGTGTTGCCGAGGAACCGGCGGCCGATCTCGGCGGGGTTGGGGTGCGTGTAGCGCACGCCGTCGAGACTCATGATGGTGATGAAGTCGACCCCGGTCTCCCGCCTCACCCGTTCCGCGTACGGCTGCAGGACCGCGGGGTCGCCCAGGGCGGCGAGGACGGAGGGGGAGTCGGCCACGCTGACGGTCACCGCCCTCGCGGTGCCGACGGCCTCCTCGACGAGCAGGTCACGCATCTGCAGGAACGCCAGCAGGGCGCCACCGGTCACGGTGACGCCTACGACGACGATCTGGAGGGCCAGCATCTGCCTGGCCAGACTCCAGTCGCGTATGCGTCTGGGAAGTTTCCGCAAGTTCACGAACGAAATGTACGCAATGGTGACTTAGATCACAGGGCCGGGTCATAGTCGCTCGACCGGACTTTTCCTCTAGCGCGTGGAGCACGCATGAGCGCGGCACGAGACAAAACACATTACCTGTACATTGCCGTCATCGTTGCCGTGCTTCTCGGTATCGCGATCGGGTTCGCGGCCCCCGACGTCGGGGTGGCACTGAAGCCGCTCGGCACCGCCTTCGTCGCCCTGATCAAGATGATGATCAGCCCGATCATCTTCTGCACCATCGTGCTCGGGGTCGGATCGGTCACCAAGGCCGCCAAGGTCGGCAGGGTCGGCGGCCTCGCGCTCGGCTACTTCATCGTCATGTCGACCGTCGCGCTCGGCATCGGCCTGCTCGTGGGAAACCTGGTCGACCCCGGACAGGGCCTGCAGCTCACCGACGAGCTCCGCAAGGCCGCCGAGGCCGAGGCGGCCAAGGGCGGCGAGACCGACACGGTGTCGTTCCTGCTCGGGATCATCCCCACCACGCTGGTGTCGGCGTTCACCGAGGGCCAGGTGCTGCAAACTCTTCTGGTCGCGCTGCTCGCCGGGTTCGCCCTGCAGGCGATGGGCGAGCGGGGCAAGCCCATCCTGAACGGCATCACGCACATCCAGCGGCTCGTCTTCCGGATCCTCGCCATGATCATGTGGGCCGCTCCGATCGGTGCCTTCGGCGCGATAGCCGCGGTCGTCGGCGCCACCGGCATGGACGCGCTCAGGAGCCTCGGCGTCATCATGCTCGCCTTCTATCTGACCTGCGTGCTCTTCGTGTTCGTCATCCTCGGCCCGATGCTCTTCCTGGTGGCACGGGTCGGCCTGTTCTCGCTGCTGCGCTACCTGGGCAGGGAGTTCCTGCTGATCCTGTCGACCTCCTCGTCGGAGTCGGCCCTGCCCCGCCTGATCGCCAAGATGGAGCACCTCGGCGTGAGCAAGCCCGTCGTCGGCATCACCGTGCCGACCGGGTACTCCTTCAACCTCGACGGCACGGCCATCTACCTCACCATGGCCACGCTGTTCGTCGCGAGCGCCACCGGCGCCCCGCTCGCCTTCGGCGAGCAGGTCTCCCTGCTGGTGTTCATGATGATCGCGTCGAAGGGTGCGGCCGGGGTCACCGGCGCGGGCCTGGCCACCCTCGCGGGCGGCCTGCAGTCCCACCGCCCCGACCTGGTCGACGGCGTCGGCCTCATCGTCGGCATCGACCGCTTCATGTCCGAGGCTCGGGCGCTGACCAACTTCGCCGGAAACGCGGTCGCCACCGTCCTGATCGGCACCTGGACGGGCGAGTTCGACCGGGAGCGCGCGACCGAGGTCCTGGCGGGCAGGGCGCCGTTCGACGAGACGACCCTCCTCGACGACGACGAGCACGGCGGCGACGACCCGCCGCCCCCGCCGCCCGCCTCGCGGACGGACGACCCGGCCCTGTCGCCGGTGTAGCGACGGCCGCCTTCTCCACGCAGGACGGCGACCTCCTCTACGAACGTTCCTCTACGAACGACGGCGGCTTGCTCCGCTTTCTCGACTTTCTCCACTTTCTTCACGGATGTACGGGCCGGTGGCGGACACTCCTCTCCGGGGGGCGTCCACCACCGGCCCGTACGCGTGAGGGCAGGCACACCGCCCGTGCCGTCACCGGCTCATCGCCCGTCTCGCCACCGGCTCACCGGCCGGTTCCCGCAGGCCGGAGGCGTTGACACCCCTGCCGCCTGGCCCTAGTTTGTGCAGGCTCAGACGATCTATCGAGGAAACGAAGGGGAGCGGTGGATGGCCGTCATCGATGCCCACCAGCACTTCTGGAACCTGGAGACGGGCTCCTACTCCTGGCTCACGCCGGAGGCGGGGCCGCTCTACCGCACCTTCGCCCCCGAGGAGCTCCTCCCGCAGCTCGCCGCCGCCGGTGTGGAGCGGACCGTGCTGGTCCAGGCCGCCGACACCTACGCCGACACCGACGCGATGCTGGCGCAGGCGGACGCCTACGACGCCGTCGCCGCCGTGGTGGGATGGGTGCCGCTGAACCGGCCCGACGAGGCGGCCGGGGCGCTGGAGCGCTACGGCAGGCACCCGAGGTTCGCCGGGGTCAGGCATCTCATCCACGACGACCCCGACCCCGACTGGGTCGTCCAGGACACGGTGGTCGAGAGCCTGGGCCTGCTCGCCGAGGCGGGGCTTCCGTTCGACGTGGTCGCGGTGCTGCCCAGGCACCTGGAGCACGTGTCGTTCCTCGCCGAACGTCTCCCCGGGCTGCGGCTGGTCATCGACCACCTGGCCAAGCCGCCGATCAGGGAGAAGGGCTGGGAGCCGTGGGCGTCACTCATCGCCCGCGCCGCCGAGCATCCCAACGTGTACGGCAAGGTGTCCGGCCTCAACACCGCCGCCGACCCCGAGACCTGGACGGCCGAGGACCTTCGCCCCTACGTCGACCACGCGATCGAGGTGTTCGGCCCCGAACGGCTGATGTTCGGCAGCGACTGGCCGGTGGCCGTCCTCGCGGGTGACTACGCCAAGGTCTGGCGGGAGACCGGCGTACTGCTGTCGGGTCTCGACGAGGCCGGCAGGGACGCCGTCCTCGGCGGCACCGCCGCGCGCTTCTACGGCGTCGAGGTCTGACCGTGACGATGTGGGTGAGCGCCTCCCGGCGAGGCCCGGCCCGGGCCCCGGTGCTGACCGACCTCGGGTTCTCGACGGGGTCCGTCCTCACTCGCCGCGTCCTCGGGCTGGTTCTCGCGCGGGAAGCCTCAGGCTGATTCGTGTCCCGGACCGGTTTGCGTTCCGGGTCGGTTCGTGTGGGAGGGGCCGGTTCGCGCGGGGAAGGTCCTGAGCCGGTTCGCGCGGAGGGTCTCAGGCCGGTTCGCGCAGGAAGCCGATGCTCGCCGCGAGGTCGCGGAGGTCGACGCCGAGGCCGCGCAGGATGGCGACAGAGGTGTTCGAGGAGTCGGCCAGCAGGCCCTTCAGCAGGTCCTCATCGGTCACCTCGGAACCGGAGGTGTACAGGGCGACCTCGACGACCTTCCTCGCCCTGGCGGTGAGGAGCAGGTCACCGGCCGGTCCGCTGAGCGTCACGTTCAGCGGGCGGAGCCGGGAGCGCGTCAGCCGCCACGCCAGGGGGTCCTCCCGCCGGGCCGGGAGGCGTCGCCTGATCGCGTCCAGGTCGACGCCGATGGCGGCGAGCAGCTCACGGTCGCCCGCCCGGCCCCTCGCGGCCTCGCGGTTCCGTATCTCCGCGCCGACGGCATCCGGTGTGACGGCTGCCGGTGTGACGCTCTCCGTGCCGACCGCTTCCGATGTGCCGGTCCCCGGGATGACGGCCTCCGCATCGACCACCTCCGGGGAGACCGTCTCAGGGGAGACCCCCGACGCTGTGACTCCCGACGCTGTGACTCCCGGCGGTGTGACCGCCGACGGGGCGGCCGTCTCCGGGGCGGTCGCGAGTCCTGTCACCGGGCCCGCCACCGGCCCTGTCACCGAGCTCGTTACCGACCCCGTCACCGGCCACGACTCGGCCAGGGCGAGCAGGAACACGTCCTCGTCGAGCGTGGTGCGGCCGTGGTCGAGCGACAGCAGTCCGGCGCGGACCGTGGTCCGCCGCGCTTCGGGGGTGAATCTCGCGAACATCGTCAGCTCCCGCCCTCGGTGATTCGGTGTGCGTGCTTGCGGTGCGCCGTCTGCCGCCTGACTCCGAGCGCCGCGGCGATGACCTCCCAGGACGAACCCCGGTTCCTGGCCTCGATGACGTGCGCGGCCTCAAGCTCCTCCAGGAGCCTGCGCAGCGCCGCCACGGCCGCCAGCGCCACCACCGGATCCTCGCCGTCGACGGCCTCGGCGAACTCGCTCAGCGATCCCATGCCGTCAGCATAAGCTGACAAGTTCATCGCTGTCAGCATTTGCTGACACTATTTCCGTGCCTCCTGGCGCTCCCGGTGCCTCGCCACGTTCCGGGTGGGGACGCGCTAGCGTGCAGGGGTGGACAGGATCTTCACCGTCGAGGAGGCGCGGGCGCTCATGCCCGTGCTGCTGGAGCGGGCCGCCGCGTTCGTGGCGATGCGGGGTGAGCTGGCCGAGCTCGCGTACGAGCTCCGGAGCACCGGGACCTCCCCGGCCGGAGGGCTGGCGGAGGCGAAGGCCTACGAGGCCAGGCTGGAGGAGATCCTCGGCTGGTTCGAGGAGCGGGGCATCGAGGTCAAGGGCGTCGCGCCCCTGCTGGTCGACTTCCCCTCGGTGCTCGACGGGGTGCGCGTACGGCTGTGCTGGCTCGAAGGGGACCGCGAGCTGGTGTGGTACCACCGGGACGAGCTCGGCTTCGCCGGTCGCAGGCCCCTTCCCTGACCGCGATCCCCGGGAGCCCGATTACTCGATCACGAGGTTGACCGGGATGTTGCCCCGGGTGGCGTTGGAGTAGGGGCAGACCTGGTGGGCGGCCTCCACGAGGGCGGTGCCCGCCTCCCCGTGCAACTCGTCGGGCAGCTCGACGCGCAGCGTCACGCCGAGCGCGAAGCCCTTGCCCTCGGGGGAGAGGCTTACCTCTGCGGTCACCGAGGCCTCGGAGACGTCGGCCTTCTGCTTGCGGCCGACCAGCTGGAGCGCGCTGGCGAAGCAGGCGGCGTATCCGGCCGCGAACAGCTGCTCGGGGTTGGTGCCCTCGCCGGAGCCGCCCATCTCCTTCGGCGGCGCGAGGGCCACGTCGAGGCGCTTGTCGGACGAGACCGCCCGTCCTTCCCTGCCGTTGGCGGTGGCGATGGCGGTGTAGAGCGTACTCATCGGGATCCCCTTCACGATTGCGGGCAACTCAATTGTGTACAATTTAGTTGATAACAGTCAAGTTCGGTATAATCGCCGCGTGAAGATCTCCGTCGAGAACCTGGTCTGCTTCGACGTGCACGCGGCGTCCCGTGCGCTGGACGCCGTCTACCGCAGGGTGCTGGCCGACCTCGGGCTGACCTACCCCCAGTATCTGGTCATGATGGTTCTCTGGGAGCGCGAGCCGGTGACGGTCAAGGAGCTCGGCGTGAGGCTGCGGCTCGACTCCGGCACCCTGTCGCCGCTGCTGAAGCGGCTGGAGGCGGCGAGCCTGGTACGCCGCGAGCGCAGCGCCGACGACGAGCGCTCCGTGCTGGTGCGGCTCACGTCCAAGGGGAGCCAGCTGGGGGAACGGGCGTGCGACGTCCCCGCCCAGATCTTCGGGGCGGCCGGTCTCGCCCCCGCCGAGGTCCTCGACCTGCAGCACACCCTGCGCCGCGTCATCGCCTCCCTCGACGAGTCGGCGCGATGACCACGGCCGACGACGTGCGCCGCGTCGCCGTGGCCCTGCCCAGGACCGAGGAGAGGATCGTCAGGGACCGGGTGACGTTCCGGGTGGGCCGGATCGTCTACGTCGCGATCTCGCCGGACGAGACCTCGATGGGCTTCGCCTTCCCCAAGGAGGAGCGGGCCGCGCTGGTCGCGGCCGAGCCGGAGAGGTTCCACATGCCCCGGCCCTCCGACGAGCGTTACAACTGGGTACGGGTGTGGCTCGCGGCGATCGACGAGGCCGAGACGAGAGAGCTCGTCGAGGAGGCCTGGCGGATGGTCGCGCCCAAGAGGCTCGCGGCCGCCCATCTCGGAGAGCGGCCGCCCACCTCGGGGAGCCGGTGATCAGGAGGTTCCGCTGAGGTGGACCTCCCGGGCCAGCTTCGTCGTCCGGGCGGTGGAGCGCTGCCAGGTGGTACCCGCCGGGTGGGCGGTCAGCAGGACCACGATCCAGCGCTCCTTGGGGCCGACGAGCCCGGTGGTGTGCAGAACCGGGCGCCCCAGATCGGGCACCGGCCCGGCCTGGGCGGGCACGACCTGCGCGGCGGGCACGACCTGCGCGGTGAGCGTGACGTCGCCGCCGGACGCGGGCCGAGGCGCGGAAACGGGCGCGGAAACGGACCTGGGCGCGGAAACGGACCCAGGTGCGGACGCGGCGAGGGGTGCGGTCTGGGCGGCGGACACAGGTACGGGCGCGGACGCGTATACGGGCGCGGACGCGGCGGAGGCCGAGGAGCGGGTGGCGGGTGCGGGGGAGGCGGCCGAGGAGGTCGTGGGGCGGCAGCGGACCGGGGGTGTGGAGCCGTACCCCGACCAGCCCTGCTTGACCGCCCACGGCCCGCGCACCGCGCGGGGGATGCCGAAGTGCTGGTCGAAGCCGTCGGAGCCGCACTGCCCCGACCTGCGCAGGTGGCCCAGGATCAGGTCGCGGACCTTGGGGTCGGCCCGGTCGAGCAGGTAGCGGTAGGTCGTGACCACGTCCATCGCGCTGAGCGAGGTGTATCCCCAGAAGCCCGGCTTGTCGGCCGGTGGGGGAACGGTGTCGGTGAGCCGCAGCTTGCGGGCCATCCGCTGGACGATCCTGCCCTGGCCGCCCCGGGTCCAGAAGGACGTCGCCGCGCCGTCGTCGCTGACCCGCAGCATGACCTTGAGCAGCGCCAGGTCCCGGGAGGGAACGCTCTTGCGCGACTCCAGATAGTCGATCGCGATGAGGATCTTCACCACCGACGCCGACCGGAACCGCCGGTGCGCGTTGCGGTACTCGGTCACCTTCGCCGCCTGCCGGTCGAAGACCACGTACCCGGCGGTCACTCCCGCCGGGACGTGTGGCTTGCGGGGGGCCGAAACCGGGGCCGCGACCGAAGCCGGAGCTGCGGCCGAAACCGAGGCCGAAGCCGAAGCCGTGGCTGCGACAAGAGGAACAACCATCGCGAGGACTGCCAGAAAACGCGTCACGGGACGAATGCCTATCAGATCCCGGCGCCGACGTCAGGGGGACGCCCTTCCCGGGGCGTTCCGGAGGTGACACGCTCAACGGGCGGGCTCCAGCGACATAACCGACTAAACATGTAGAGATTAAGGGTTTTGGTGTTATTGTCGTCATATGTCGGCAGTTCCCTTGCATCTCGCCGTCGCTCTCGACGGCGCCGGATGGCATCCCGCGGCCTGGCGTGACCCCGCCGCCTCCCCGAAAGCCCTGTTCACCGCCGCCTACTGGGCCGCCCTGGTGGCCGAGGCCGAGCACGGCCTCCTCGACTTCGTCACCATCGAGGACTCCCTCGCCCTGCAGACCACGCGCCTGGACGGCCACGACGGCCGTACCGACCAGGTGCGCGGGCGTCTCGACGCCGTCCTCGTGGCCTCCAGGATCGCCCCGCTGACGGGCAGGATCGGGCTGGTGCCCACGGCCACCACCACGCACACCGAGCCCTTCCACGTCGCCAGCTCCATCGCCACCCTCGACTACGTCAGCTCAGGGCGGGCCGGGTGGCGCGCCCAGATCTCCGGGCGCCACACCGAGGCCGCCCACTTCGGCCGCAGGGAGGTCCCCGAGCTGAGGCCGGAGGACCTCGGCGACATCGACAGGTCACCCCTGGTGCGGGAGCTGTTCGGCGACGCCGCCGACGCCGTGGAGGCGGTGCGGCGTCTCTGGGACAGCTGGGAGGACGACGCGGTCATCCGCGACGTGGACACCGGCCGGTTCGTCGACCGCGACAGGCTCCACTACGTCGACTTCGAGGGCGAGTACTTCACGGTCAAGGGGCCGTCCATCGTGCCGCGGCCGCCCCAGGGGCAGCCGCTGGTCACCGCGCTGGCACACTCCCGGCTGCCGTACGAGTTCGCCGCCCGCGGCGCCGACGTCGTCTACGTCACGCCGCACGACACCGAGCGGGCGCGGGCCATCGTGGCGGAGGTACGCGAGATCGAGGGCGAGGTACGCGACCCGGACGCCGGAGAGCTGAAGATCTTCGCGGACCTCGTCGTGTTCCTGGGAGAGGACGCGACCGAGGCCCGCGAGCGCAGAGCCCGGCTCGACGAGCTCGACGGCGCCGCGTACACCTCCGACGCCGCGATCTTCACGGGCACGCCCGGCGAGCTCGCCGACCTGCTCCTGGAGTGGCGCGCGGCCGGGCTGGAGGGCTTCAGGCTCAGGCCCGCAGTGCTGCCGACCGACCTGAACGCGATCACCCGCGGCCTGGTGCCCGAGCTCCGGGCGCGCGACGCCTTCCGCCGCGCGTACGAGGCCGACACGCTGCGCGGCCACCTCGACCTGCCCCGACCCGCCAGCCGATACGCAGGGAGCCGACGATGAAGCAGGTCATCCTCGCCGCCCACTTCCCGGGCGTGAACAACCACACGGTCTGGAGCGATCCCGCCTCGGGCAGCCAGATCGACTTCGCCTCCTTCACCCACCTGGCGCGGACCGCCGAGCGAGGGAGGTTCGACTTCTTCTTCCTCGCGGACGGGCAGCGGCTGCGCGAGCAGCGCGGGAGGATCCACGACCTCGACGTGGTCGGCCGCCCCGACTCGCTCACCGTGCTCTCCGGCCTCGCCGCGGTCACCGACCACCTGGGCCTGGCCGGGACGATCAACGCCACCTTCAACGAGCCGTACGAGCTCGCCCGCAAGCTCGCCACCCTCGACCACCTGTCCGGCGGCCGGGCCGGATGGAACGTCGTCACCTCCTCCGACGCGTTCACCGGCGAGAACTTCCGCAGGGGCGGCTTCCTGGAGCACGCGCTGCGCTACGAGCGGGCCGAGGAGTTCGTGCGGACCGTCAACGAGCTCTGGGACTCGTGGGCCGCCGGGGACCTCGTCGCGGACCCGGAGGTGGGAACGTTCGCCAGGGCGGAGGCGGGGGAGTTCGCCCACCGGGGCACCCAGTTCGACATCGGCGGCCACTTCACCGTGCCGCGCAGCCCGCAGGGCCGCCCGCTCACCATCCAGGCCGGGGACTCCGAGGGCGGCAGGGCCTTCGCGGCGGCCACCGCCGACGCCATCTTCTCCCGGCACAGCAGGCTCCAGGACGGGCAGGCCTTCTACCGCGACGTCAAGTCGAGGCTGGCCGCGCACGGCCGGTCGCCCGACTCCCTGAAGATCCTGCCCGGCGCCACGTTCGCGCTCGGCGACACCGACGCCGAGGCCCAGGAGAACGCCGACCACATCCGCCGCCAGCAGGTCAGCCCGCAGACCGCGATCCTGCTGCTGGAGCAGCTGTGGAACCGCGACCTGTCGGCCTACGACCCCGAGGGCCCGCTGCCCGAGATCGACCCGGACGTCTCGGACGACTCGATCATCAAGGGCCGGACCCGGATGTCCCGCGACCCGCTCGCGACGGCGGCGGAGTGGCGGGCCCTGGCCGAGTCCAAGAAGCTCGGCATCCGCGACCTGATCATCGAGGTGACCGGCAGGCAGTCCTTCATCGGCTCGCCGTCGCGCGTCGCCGAGGAGATCAACGAGTTCGTGCAGGGCGACGCCTCCGACGGCTTCATCCTGGTGCCGCACCTCACCCCCGGCGGCCTGGACGACTTCGTCGACAGGGTCGTACCGCTGCTGCAGGAGCGCGGGGTCTTCCGCGCCGACTACGAGACCACCACGCTGCGCGGGCACCTGGGCCTGGAGAACGAACGATG
This sequence comes from Streptosporangium heterodermiicola, assembly GCF_051390675.1. Classification (NCBI taxonomy): domain Bacteria; kingdom Bacillati; phylum Actinomycetota; class Actinomycetes; order Streptosporangiales; family Streptosporangiaceae; genus Streptosporangium; species Streptosporangium heterodermiicola. The sequence goes on along the minus strand of NZ_JBPJSR010000007.1, from coordinate 63,924 downwards.
AAATTTCTTGCCATCACCCTGATCGTCCATGGCCCCGACCCCATCACCGGCGAGCTCAAGTCGACCAACGCGCGCCTGCGCGAGGTCGTCGAGAACGCCGTGCTCGCCGAGGAGCTCGGCTTCGACGGCTTCGGCGTCGGGGAGCGGCACGAGCGCCCGTTCATCTCCTCGTCCCCGCCGGTCGTGCTCAGCCACATCGCGGCCAGGACGTCGGCGATCAGGCTGTTCACCGCGGTCACCACGCTGAGCCTGCTGGACCCGGTACGCGCCTACGAGGACTACGCCACCCTCGACCACCTCTCCGGCGGCCGCCTGGAACTCATCATCGGCAAGGGCAACGGCGCCGCGCAGGCCCAGCTGTTCCACGTGACCGGCGAGGACCAGTGGGACCGCAACCGGGAGGGCTACGAGCTGTTCCGCCGCCTGTGGCGGGAGGACAGGGTGACCTGGTCGGGCACGTTCCGGCCGTCCCTGACCGACGCGGAGACCTGGCCGCGCCCGCTGCAGAGGCCCATCCGCGTCTGGCACGGCAGCGCCACCAGCGAGGAGTCGGTGGAGCTCGCCGCCCTGTACGGCGACCCCCTCTTCTCCGCCAACGTCAGCAACCCGGTCGAGCCGTACGAGGAACTGGTCCGCCACTACCGGGAACGCTGGGAGTTCCACGGCCACGACCCGGCAGACGCCCTGGTGGGCGCGGGCACCGCGGGCTACTACGCGACCAAGAACTCCCAGGACGCGATCGAGACCTACCGGCCGATCTTCAACGCCCGATTGGAGCTGTTCAGGAAGGTCGGGGTGACCCCGGTCTTCCACACCCTGGAGGACGCGATCGAACGCAGCTCGATCCTGGTCGGCAGCCCGCAGCAGATCATCGACAAGGTCCACCGCTACCACGAGCGGCTCGGGCACGAGGTCATGCACCTGCACGCCGACGCGGACGGCCTCACCGACAAGCAGCACCGGGCGGCCCTGGAGCTCTTCCAGAGCGACATCGCCCCCGTGCTGCGCGCGGAGATCCCCAGCAGGCCGTTCCCCCGCCCCGAGGACTCCGAGCAACCCGGGAGCCGGAGCCCCGAGGACGCGCGGGACGGGGGGCGGCCGTGACCTCCCCCCTGTCGATCCTCGACCTCGCCCCCATCCCCTCCGGCGGCACCGCGGGCGACGCGCTGCGCAACACCCTCGACCTGGCCAGGCGGGCCGAGGAGTTCGGCTACCACCGCTACTGGGTGGCCGAGCACCACCTCGCGCCCGGCGTCGCCAGCGCCGCCCCGGCCGTGCTCATCGGCCTGCTGGCCGCCGCGACCAGCACGATCAGGGTCGGCTCGGGAGCCGTCCAGGTCGGCCACCAGACCGCGCTGTCGGTGGTCGAGCAGTTCGGCCTCGTCGACGCCCTCTACCCGGGCCGCGTCGATCTCGGGCTGGGCCGCTCCGGCCAGCGCAAGGCCGAGTTCGCGGAGCTGGCCAAGCGGACCCCGCCCCCGCCGAAGCCCGCCAGGGTCGTGGACGGGCTGCTCATCCCGGAGGCCTTCTCCTTCGCCGCGCTCGCGAAGTCCCCGCTGTTCTCCCTGTACGGCGCGCTGCTGCAGCAGCCGGGCGCGGAGAGCCCCGACTTCGCCGACCAGGTCGACGAGATCGCGGCGCTGCTGGCCGGGACCTACCGCTCCCCCGAGGGGGTGGCCGCGCACGCCACGCCGGGCGAGGGCGCGGACCTGACGCTGTGGATCCTGGGCAGCAGCGGCGGGCAGAGCGCGCAGGTGGCGGGGGAGCGGGGACTGCCGTTCGCCGCGAACTACCACGTCAGCCCGTCCGGGGTGCTGGAGGCCGCCGAGGCGTACCGGGAGGCGTTCAAGCCCTCGGAGGTCCTCGCCGAGCCCTACCTGGTCGTCTCGGCCGACGTCGTCGTGGCGGAGGACGACGAGACGGCCCGTGAGCTCGCCTCCCCGTACGGGCTCTGGGTCCGCAGCATCCGCACCGGCGCCGGGGCGATCCCGTTCCCGTCACCGGCCGAGGCGGCGGCCCACGAGTGGACGGAGGAGGACCGCGCGCTGGTCGCCGACCGGCTGGCCACCCAGTTCGCCGGCTCCCCGCGAACCGTCGCGGAGAGGCTGCGCGTGCTGCGCGACGTCACCGGCGCCGACGAGCTGCTCGTCACCACCATCACCCACGACCACGCCGACCGGGTCCGCTCCTACGAACTGCTCGCCGCGGAATGGGAGGGAGGAACCGTCACGGACTGAGCCCGCGTCACCCACACCTTCTCCGGCACCCGGCGGCCATCGCCGGGTGCCGGATCCTTTTCCGGGCTGTCCGGCACGCCGGCCGGCCCGGACGGCGACTACCTTCGGATCATCGAGCCCGGCCAGGGGTATCTCGCCGCCGCGCGGCGACGACCTGTCCGGTGGACGGCGAGAAGCGAAGGAGAGATCCATGTTCCGGCAGACCAGGGCGTTCAGCGGGTTCGCGGTGGACGACGTCGAGACGGCGAGGGGTTTCTACGCCGAGACCCTGGGACTGGAGGTGTCCGAGAGGAACGGCATGCTGACCCTGCACCTCGCCGGGGGCGGGAACGTGCTGGTCTACCCGAAACCCGGCCACGTCCCGGCCTCGTACACCATCCTCAACTTCCCGGTGGACGACATCGACGCCGCCGTCGACGGGCTGGTCGGGCGCGGGGTGGTCTTCGAGCGGTACGACGGCCTCCCGCAGGACGACAGGGGCGTCATGCGGGAGGGGGGTCCCTTCATCGCGTGGTTCAAGGACCCGGCGGGCAACGTCCTGTCCGTACTCCAGGAGGGATGACCGGACCCTCCGGACCCTGACGATCCCCGCCCGGCCCGCCGGGGAGGCGGGCCGGGCGGGACCTCAGGCGCGCTTGGCGATGGCGGTGATGAAGGGCTGGACGAGCCGCGCGGCCAGCGGGCCGAACGCGGCGAGGATGAGGACGTACGCGGCGGCGAGCGGCCCCAGGTCGGGATGGACCCCGGCGGCCACCGCGAGCCCGGCGATCACGATGTTGAACTCGCCCCGGGGGATGAGCGCGATGCCGGCCCGCGCCTGCCCGGCCTTGGCGATGCCCGCCCGGCGGGCGGCGTAGGCGCCGGTGAGCAGCTTCGTGATCATGCTGATCAGGGCGAGCAGCGCGGCCAGCCCGGCGACCGGCAGGATCTTGGTCGGGTCGGTCTGCAGGCCGAAGAAGACGAAGAACACCGCGGCGAACAGGTCGCGGATCGGGGTGAGCAGCGCCTGCGCGTCCTCGGCCAGCTCGCCGGAGAGCGCGATGCCGACCAGGAAGGCGCCGACCGCGGCCGAGACCTGCAGCTGCTGGGCCACCCCGGCGACCAGCAGCGCGAGCCCGATGACCTTCAGCAGCAGCACCTCGGAGTTGGGGCTGGAGACGAACGCCTCGATGGCCTTGCCGTAGCGGAGCGCGACCAGCAGCACGACGCTGACCGCGGCCAGCGCGATCGCCACGGTGACCGCGCCGCTGGCGAGGCTCAGCCCGGCCAGCACCGCGGTGAGGACCGGCAGGTAGATCGCCATCGTGAGGTCCTCGAAGACCAGCAGCGACAGCACCACCGGCGTCTCGCGGTTACCGATCCACCCCAGGTCGGACAGGACCTTCGCGGTGATGCCCGATGAGGTCGCGTACGTGACACCGGCCATCGCGATGGCGGCCACCGGGCCCCAGCCCAGCAGCAGCGCGGCGATCGCGCCCGGCGCGGCGTTGAGCACCAGGTCGACGACGCCCGCGCGCGCGTTGCCCTTGAGGCTCGTCACGAGCTCGTCGGCGTTGTACTCCAGGCCGAGGGTGAGCAGCAGCAGGATGACGCCGAGCTCGGCGCCGACCGAGATGAACTCCTCGCTGGTGGCGAGGGGCAGGATGCCGCCGGTGCCGAAGGCCAGGCCGGCGATGAGGTAGAGGGGGATGGGCGAGATGCCCACCTTCAGGGCGAGTGCTCCAAGTATGCCGAGCCCGAGAAGGACAGCACCGAGCTCAAGGAAAAGAATCGCAGTGTGCACCCGGTGCCCTACCCGCCGGAAAGGATGTCGGAGACGGCGGATGTGCTCTCCGGGCTGCCCACCACGACCACCACGTCACCCTCGACCAGCCCGAAGTCGGGGGCGGGGCTGGCGAACACCTGGCCGTCGCGCACCACGGCCACGATCGAGGCGCCGGTGCGGGTGCGGACGCGCGCGTCACCCATCGGGCGACCGGCGTACGGGGAGCCGGGCAGGATCGGCAGCTGCAGGCTGACCAGGCCCTCGACCTCGCGGTGCAGGTCGTTGAGGCGCTGCACGATGCGCGGGGCGCCGAGCAGCTCGGCGAGCGCGTCGGCCTCCTCGTCGTTCATCTTGATGGTCTCGCACGCGCGGTCGGGATCGTCGGGGTCGTATATCACCAGGTCACGGCGGCCGGTGCGGTGAGAGACGATCCCGATGCGCCTGCCCGACCGCGTCGTGAACTCGTGCCGCAGTCCTATACCGGGCAGTGCCGTCTGCTCGACCTCCACCGTGCCAGCTCCTCCGCTTGCGTGTGCGTTCGTCCTTTACGGAAAACCTACCAACCGGGAGTCCGCGGTGCGCTATCGGCCAAATCATGTATTTCCGATTGACTTTGTAGGTTATTTGCCGGACGATGAACGGGAACCCAGCCCCCCGCCGTGAATGAGGTCTTCCGTGTCCGCTCCCGCCGTCGACGCGGGGATGCGACAGCGGGCCGTGCCACCGCGGTCACGTGTCCCCCTGTCCTCCTCCGCCGCCTGGCAGCGTCTCGTCAGCCCCCTGGTCATCGTCGTCGTCTGGCAGATCGCCAGCGCCACCGGACTCCTCCCGGAACGGCTCCTCGCCTCGCCCCTGAAGATCCTCACCACCGCCGCCGGGCTCGTCCAGGAGGGCGTCCTGCCCGAGGCGATCGCCGTCTCGCTCCAGCGGGCCGCGATCGGCTTCACCTTGGGCGCGGTCGCCGGGATCGGCCTGGCCCTGATCGCGGGGCTCAGCCGCGTGGGCGAGAACGCCGTCGACCCGCCGCTGCAGATGCTGCGGGCGCTCCCGCTGTTCGGGCTGATCCCGCTGTTCATCCTCTGGTTCGGCATCGGGGAGATCCCCAAGGTGGCCCTGGTCGCCCTCGGCGTGCTCTTCCCGCTCTACCTCAACACCTTCTCCGGAATCCGCGGCGTCGACGGCAGGCTCGCCGAGGTGGCCCGGGTGCTGCGGCTGAGCCGTACGGAGACGGTCACCCAGATCGTCCTGCCGGGCGCGCTGGCCCAGACCCTCGTCGGCCTGCGGCAGAGCCTGGGCGTGGCCTGGCTGGCGCTGATCGTGGCCGAGCAGATCAACGCGGACGCCGGACTGGGATACATGATCAACAACGCCCGGGAGTTCCTGCGCACCGACGTGGTCGTCGTCGGCCTGATCGTCTACGCGATCCTCGGCCTGCTGACGGACGCGGTGGTACGCCTGCTGGAGAGGAGGGCCCTGTCATGGCGGCAGAATTTCCTGTCACGCTGACCTCGTCCCGTACCGAGGCCCCTGACCGTACGGATGATCGTACGGAGGCCCCCGCCCGGACAGAGGCTCCTGACCGTGCCGAGGTCCGTGACCGTGCCGAGGCTCGGTCCGCCACGAGGACCCGGCCCTCCGGGGAGGCCCCTTCCGCCACGGAGGTCCCGTCCTTGGATACTCCGTCCTTGGATACTCCGTCTTTGGAGATCCCGTCCTCGGAGATCCCTTCTCGTACGGCGGCTCCGGTGGCGGCCGTGCGGGGGCTCACCCGGGCCTTCGGGGAGCGGCGGGTCCTCGACGGGGTCGACCTGGAGATCGGCAGGGGCGAGTTCGTCGCCCTGCTCGGCCGGAGCGGCTCGGGCAAGTCCACCCTCCTGCGGGTGCTCGCGGGGCTCGACCCCGGCGCCGACGGAGAGGTCGAGGTCGGCGACACCGTCGCCGTGGCCTTCCAGGAGCCCCGGCTGGTGCCGTGGAAGCGGGTCCTGGCCAACGTCGCCCTCGGCCTGCGCGCCCCCGACCCGCGCGCCGCCGCGCTGGCCGCGCTGGAGGAGGTCGGTCTCGGCGGCCTGCGCGACGCCTGGCCGCTCACCCTGTCGGGCGGCGAGGCCCAGCGGGCCTCCCTGGCCAGGGCGCTGGTCCGCGAGCCCGGCCTGCTCCTGCTCGACGAGCCGTTCAGCGCCCTGGACGCGCTGACCCGCATCACCATCCACCGGCTCGTGCTCGACCTGTGGGCGAGACACCGCCCCGGCATCCTGCTCGTCACCCACGACGTGGACGAGGCCATGCTGCTGGCCGATCGCGTCCTGGTGCTCGACGGGGGCGCCATCGCCCACGAGTCCAGGGTCGAACTGCCCCGGCCCCGTCACCGTGACCATCCCGATCTCGTCGCACTGCGCTCCACCCTGCTCAACCGGCTGGGCGTCACCCCGGAAGGAACAACATGAAACGTCGTGTCACCGCCCTGATCGCCGCGGCACTCCTCCTCACCGTCACCGCCGCCTGCGGGGCGGGGGAGGAACAGAGCGTCCGCGCCGACGGCTCGGTCGACCTGTCCCAGGTGACGCTGCGCATCGGCGACCAGAAGGGGACGGGCCTGCAGGCGCTGCTGACCGCGGCCGGCCAGCTCGACGACGTCAAGTACAAGGTGACCTGGTCCCAGTTCACCTCGGGGCCGCCCATCCTGGAGGCCATCAACGCCGGCTCCCTGGACTTCGGCGCGGTGGGCAACGCCCCGCCGGTCTTCGCCGCTGCGGCCGGGGCGAAGATCGCCGTCGTCGCGGTCGCGGAGAAGGGGGTCGGCGGCCAGGCCGTCGTCGTCCCGGCGGACTCGCCCATCAAGGCCCCCGCGGACCTGCGCGGCAAGCGCGTCGCCGTGGCCAAGGGCAGCTCCGCGAACTTCCACCTGCTGGCCGTGCTGAAGAAGGAGGGGCTGAGCTTCGAGGACATCCAGCCCCAGTACCTCCAGCCGCCGGACGCCCTCGCCGCGCTCTCCTCCGGCAAGATCGACGCCTGGGCCATCTGGGACCCCTACACCGCCCAGGCCGAGGCCCAGACCAAGGCGCGCATCCTGGTCGACGGCGAGGGCTACGCCAACGGCTTCGAGTTCCAGATCACCGGCAAGGACACCCTCGCCGACCCGGCCCGCACGGCGGCGCTGGGCGACTGGGTGGGGCGGATCCGCAGGGCGCACCAGTGGGCCAACGACCACCAGGACGAGTGGAGCAAGGTCTTCTCCGAGCTCACCGGGCTGGACCAGGGGATCGTCAGCACGGCGATCAAGCGCAGCTCGTTCAGGGACCTCAAGCTCGCCGGGGACGTCGTCGAGCGCGAGCAGCTGGTGGCCGACGCCTTCAGCGAGGCCAAGCTCATCCCGGTACCCGTCAAGTTCGCCGACGTCGTCGACACCCGCTTCGACGCCACCCTGGAGAACCCCTCGTGACGCCCTTCCCGCGGCTTGGAGGCACCCGATGAGGTTCCACTGGTTCCTGCCAACCGCCGGTGACAGCCGGGTCCTCACCGGGGGCGGCCACGGCCTCGCCAGGGGGCACGGCCGCTCCGAGGCGGCGGCGTTCCGCCCGCCGGACATCGAGTATCTGGCGCAGGTCGCCCGCTCCGCCGAGCAGCTCGGCTTCGAGGCCGTCCTCACCCCGACCGGCACCTGGTGCGAGGACGCCTGGCTGGTCACCGCCGCGCTGACCCGCGAGACCGAACGGCTGAAGTTTCTCGTCGCGTTCCGGCCGGGCTTCATGTCCCCGACACTGGCCGCGCAGATGGCCGCCACTTACCAGCGGCTCTCGCGCGGCAGGCTCCTGCTCAACGTGGTGACCGGCGGGGAGACCGTCGAGCAGGCCAGGTTCGGCGACCACCTGTCCAAGGACGAACGCTACGAGCGCACCGACGAGTTCCTCTCGATCGTGCGCGGCGCCTGGAGCGGCACCCCGTACGACTTCGAGGGCACTCACTACCGCGTCGACGGCGCGATGGTCTCCGAGACGCCCGACCCCGTCCCGGAGATCTACTTCGGCGGCTCCTCGCGGGCGGCGGGACCGGTCGCGGCCAAGCACGTGGACGTCTACCTCACCTGGGGCGAGCCCCCGGAGCAGGTGGCGAAGAAGATCGAGTGGGTCCGCGAGCTGGCCGAGGAACAGGGCCGCAAGCTCCGTTTCGGCATCCGGCTGCACGTGATCACCCGCGACACCGAACGCGACGCCTGGGCGGAGGCCGAGCGGCTGCTGGCCGCCATCGACCCGGCCGACATCGTCTCGGCCAGGAAGCTGCTGGGCCGCAGCGAGTCGGTCGGCCAGAAGCGCATGCTGGAGCTGCACGAGGGCTTCGCCGGTGGCACCGCCCGCGACCTGGAGATCCACCCCAACCTCTGGGCCGGGGTCGGTCTCGTCAGGGGCGGCGCCGGAACCGCGCTGGTCGGCAGCCACTCCCAGGTCGCCGAGCGGATCGAGGAGTACGCCTCGCTCGGCATCGAGGAGTTCGTCCTGTCCGGCTACCCCCACCTGGAGGAGTCGTACTGGTTCGGCGAGAACGTGCTCCCCCGGCTCGCCGCCGCACCTGCCCCGAGGTGAGGACGGGGTCGGTGCTCGCCTCCCTCCGGAGGTGAGCACCGCCGCCGCGCCCGCCCCGGGGGATGACGCGACACCCGGCGGTACGCCTTGCGCCCGGCCCCGGCAGGGAGGATTCTCGGCCCATGCCTGACGACCGCCCGTACGACATCGTGCTGTTCGGCGCCACCGGGTTCACCGGGGCGCTCACCGCGGACTACCTAGCGCGCCACGCCGGTCCCTCCCTCCGCTGGGCCCTGGCCGGGCGCAACCGGGCCAAACTCGAAGCGGTCAGGGAGCGGATCGGCCTGCCCGAGCTGCCGCTGCTCCACGCCGACGCGACCGATCCCGCCTCCCTGGTGGAGATCGCCAGGCAGGCCAGGGTCGTCGCGACCACCGTGGGTCCCTTCGTCTCCTACGGCGAGCCGCTCGTGGCCGCCTGCGCCGACGCGGGCACCCACTACGCGGACATCACCGGCGAGCCCGAGTTCGTCGACCGCATGTTCATCCGCCACCACGAGCGGGCCAGGCGGACCGGAGCCAAGCTCGTGCACTCGTGCGGTTTCGACTCGATCCCGCACGACCTGGGCGCCTACTTCACGGTCAAGCATCTGCCCCAGGGCGTGCCGCTGGAGGTCAGCGGATTCGTCCGGGCCTCCGGCGCCCCCTCGGGGGGCACCGTGCACTCCGCCGTGCTGGCGATCTCCCGCTTCCGGCAGTCGGCCGAGGCCGCGCGCCTCCGCCGCGAACTCGAAGAGCGCCCCTGGGCACGTCCCGCGACCGGAACCGGGGTCGGGGCCGGTTTCACGACCGGGACCGGTTCCACGATCGAAGCCACGGCGAGCCCCGAGATCGCGATCCCGGCGAATCCCGCGACCGAGGCCACGGCCGATCCCACGGCCGATCCCGCGGCGGGGACTGCGGCGGGGACTGCGGCGGGGTCCACGCTCCCGATCGAGGCCACAGCGGCCCCCGGGGGCAGGAAGGCGCGCGGCGGGCCCGGGTCGCTCCGCTACGTCGGCGGCTGGGCCCTGCCGCTGCCCACGCTCGACCCGCAGGTCGTCGCCCGCTCGGCCCGCGCGCTGGAGAGCTACGGCCCCGACTTCACCTACCGCCACCACTTCGCGGTCAAGCGACTACCCGTCGCGCTGGGCATCGCCGCCGGGGCGGGGGCGCTTGCCCTGCTCGCCCAGATCCCCCCGGCGCGATCCCTGCTGCTGCGGAGCTTCGCCTCCGGCGACGGTCCCGGCGTCGAGCAGCGGGCCAGGAGCTGGTTCAAGGTCACCTTCCTCGGTCAGGGAGGTGGGGAGCGCGTCGTCACCGAGGTCGCGGGCGGCGATCCCGGCTACGGCGAGACCGCCAAGATGCTCGGCGAGTCGGCGCTCTGCCTGGCGACCGACGACCTGCCCGACGTCTCAGGCCAGGTCACCACCGCCGTGGCGATGGGCGACGCGCTGATCGACAGGCTCGGGCGTGCGGGCATCACGTTCAGGGTGCTGAGCGACTCGCGGAAGTAGGCGCCCACCCGGGGCGGGAGCCCGTCATCGGCCGGGCACGCCTCGCCGGAACGCGACCGGCCGGAATCCACTCCGTCGGAACACAGGTCGAGCGGAACCCGTCGGACCGGGGTGAAATCCGCCTGGCCGGGACCGCCGAACGGGAACGCGAGCGGCCGGGGCCTGCTCGGCGGGACCCGGTGCGGCCAAGGCCCGATCCAGCCGGACCCCGTTCGGGCGGGTCACCCCCGGCCAGAGGGGTCGCTCGGCGGCGGTGTGGAGCGGTGGCGCCTGCGGTAGGCGCGCTGCTGGCAGGCCCGTGAGCAGTAGGCGCGAGGGCGGCCCGCCTCCGCCCGTTCCATGCTCGTTCCGCACATCGCACATGAGGCACTTTCGTCACGGCTTACATCACGCTCACGGACCAGTGCCTCGATGCCGTCCAGCACGCGCCGCAGGCCGAACTCGAAGGAGTCCTCCGGCTCGTCGTAGCCACCGGCCTCCCAGACGCGCGTCAGCGTGGGGTAGCGGTGAAGGTTCTCGTACAGGGAGTCCCTGGCGCCCCACCACTCCTCCTCGGAGACCCCGGTGTGCCGCTCGATCCTGGTGATCTCCGCCACCCTGGCCGCCTCGCTGTCCACGAACCGGCCGACGAGGCCCACCACGGCGACCATCTCGGCGGGTCTGAGGCCGATCCCCGACACGGTGCCGAGCGCGTACTCGAAGTGGGCGATGGAGTTCGGGCCGGGGACGTGCCGGGTGCCGCGTGCTCCGGCCAGCCAGGGGTGGCGGCGGCACAGCGCCCAGCCACGTCGCGCCCACCCCTCAAGCGCCTCGCGCCATCCGTGCGACACGTCCGTCGATGTCCCGACCGATGTTCCGTCCGATGTCCCCGCCGGGGCCCCGGCGGGGGACACCGGTGCGACACCATCCCCGGCCGTGTCCGCCACTCCCTTCGTATCCTCCGCACCCGCGGTGCTCGCGGTGGAGCTCGTCGTGACGTCGCCCATCACCGCGTCGCACATCAGGTCGACGAGCTGCGCCTTGCCCGGCACGTGCCGGTAGAGCGACATGCTGGTGAAACCGAGCCGTTCGCCGACCCGTCGCATGGACAGCGCCTCGATCCCGTCGGCGTCGGCGATCTCTATGGCGGCGCGCACGATCGCGCCGACGCTCAGCCCCTGCCTCAGCCCCTGCCTCGGCCCCTGCTGCGGCGCCTGCTGCGGCGCCTGCCTCTGCGCGGCGTCCCGCGGCTCCCGCCACAGCAGCTCGACCGTCCGGTCCGGATCCTCCTCGGCGGCCACCCGCTCCTCCTTCGACTTGACGCTCGGCCCCAATATCTGTTTATGCTGTATATCACTGTTTACATTATAAACGAGGAGGCTCCTTGAACGAGCTCTACGTCTCCCCCTCGGGTGACGACGCCTGGCCCGGCACCCGGGAACGGCCGCTCGCCACCCTCGCCCACGCCCGTGACCTGGCCCGTGACCTGCCCCGTGGCGCGGGCGCCGTGGTCAACCTGCTCGCGGGCACGCACCGGCTCGACGAAACCCTCCGGCTCACCGAGGCCGACTCCGGCGTGACCTACCGGGCCGCGGGCGGGGACGGCGAAGACGGCGAGGCCGGAGAGGACGGCGAGGACACCGAGGCCGGGGAGGTCGTCGTCAGTGGCGGCCGGAGGATCACCGGCTGGCAGGAGCGGGACGGCGTCTGGGTGGCCGAGGTCGGCGACCTCGACACCCGGCAGCTCCACGTCGACGGCCGCAGGGCCGAACGGGCCTCGATCGACATCCTTCCCGGGAACGTCACCAGGACCGACACGGGTTACGTCACCGACAGCACCGCCCCGCAGAGCTGGGGAAACCCCGGTGACGTCGAGTTCGTCCTGCGCGGTGTCTACCCGTGGACGGAGGCCCGCCTCGGTGTCGCAGCCGTCGAGGGGGACGAGCACTCGACCACCGTCACCATGGCCCAGCCCGCCTTCGGCTGGGCGATCGAGCTCTACAACTCGGTCGTCCCGTGGGAGGGCGGCGGCGAGTCGTACGGCCCCGGCCTGCCGACCCGGGTGGAGAACGGGGCGGGCTTCCTGACCGAGCCCGGCACCTTCGTCCTCGACAGGTCCCGCCCCGGCCACCACGTCCTGCGCTACCGGCCGCGCCCCGGCGAGGATCCCGGGCGGACGGAGGTCGTCGCGCCCGTACTGGAGGAACTGGTCACGGTCACCGGAGCCCGCGACGTCGCCTTCCTGGGCATCACCTTCGCCGACGCCACCTGGATGCGGCCGAGCCGTCCCGAGGGCTTCCTGCACTACCACGGCACCGGCTACTACGACGGCGGTCCCATCGAGAAGGTGTCGTTCGCCGAGGGGGCGTGGGTGACGGTGCCGGGGGAGTCGCTGACGATCCCCGCGAACGTCGTGTTCGAGGGCACCGAGCGGGTCGCGATCGAAGGCTGCCGGTTCACCAGGCTGGGCGCCACGGCCCTGCGGGTCTCCGGTGACAGCGCCGAGGTCCTGGTGCGGGGAAACGTGTTCGAGGGCGTCTGCGGCGGTGGCGTCTCGATCGGCGGGAGCCGTGGCGTCAGGATCGAGAACAACTGGGTCCACGACATCGGCCTGGAGTACTCCGGCTCGCCCGGCATCGCGGTGACCGCGAGCGAGGACTCCACGGTCGCGCACAACCAGGTGAACGACGTCCCGCACTGCGGCATCGTGCTCGGCCCCGGCAGGAGCACCCGGGTCCTGCGCAACCTCACCTTCGACACCCTCAAGGTGCTCGCCGACGGCGGCGGCATCTACCTGTCGGGCCCGCAGGGCGACTCCCACGACAGCGGCGCGGTGATCCGCGGCAACGTCGTGCGCGACACGCTCACGCCGTACAACTTCGCGCTCTACACCGACTACGGCGCCGCCTGGGTCACCGTCGAGGGCAACGCCGTCCAGCGCGCGGACAACACCGCCACCCTGCAGGTCTGGCCGCCGCTGGAGAACGTCGTCCTCCGCGGCAACTTCTGGGACGCCGATCCCGTGGGCTGGGACGACCCCCCGGAGGGCGTCACCCTGGAGGGCAACGTGACGGTGGCCGACGGGAAGGACTTCGAGGCCCGTACGGCGGAGATCACCGCGCGGGCGGGCCTGGAGCCCGGCCACGCCCACCTGCTCGGCCGCTGACACCGCAGAGCCCTCCGCGCGGAGGGCTCTGCGGCTTCCCGGACTCCCCGGACTCCCCGGACTCCCCGGACTCCCCGCCACCAGGGTGTGCCCGCGAGCGGAGTCTCCTGAATCGCGATGGCGGCACGCCCCGCCGTCGGGCACGCCCTACCATTCAGCTGTGCAGAATGATGTTCTAAGGGCCGGGGTGTTCTCCCGTGCCGTGCTGGTCGCCTTCTGGGTCTGTTGCGCCGTGCACCTGGCGCTGGGGGTCGCCGGTGCCGCCCCGCTGGACTCCGTGACCAAGGCGCTGCTCATGCCGCTGCTCGCGGCCTGGGTGCTGGCACGGCGCGGGCCGCGCCCGCTGGTGGCCGCGCTCCTGCTGTCCTGGGGCGGCGACGTGGCCCTGGAGATCGACGGCCTCTTCCTCCCGGGCATGGCCCTGTTCGCCGTGGCGCACGTCTGCTACGTGACCTGCTTCGTCCGGGAGGGAGCCCTCGGCGCGCTGCGGCGCCGCCCGGTGATCCCGGTGGTCTACGCCGTCCTCTGGGTGGTCCTGATCCTCGTCCTGTGGCCCGGTCTCGGCGACCTGCGCCTGCCGGTGGCCGCCTACTCGCTGCTGCTGACCGCCACCGCGGTGACCGCCGCGGGTCACGGCCGGTGGATCGGGGCGGGCGGCGCCCTGTTCCTGCTCTCCGACACGCTGATCGCGTTCGAGCCGGCGGACCTTCCCCGCCTCCCGGCGCACGGCTTCCTGATCATGGCCACCTACATCGCGGGCCAGTACCTGCTGGCCTCGGGCGTCGTCGGCCGCCCCCGTCCCGGCCCCGGCCCCGGTTCCCTTCCCCGAAACCCGGCCGCGCGGAACGAACGCCCCGGCTCTCTTGGAGAAGCCTTGGGACCCGTATGAGCGTGAAGGCGAGCCGGGCGCGGTAGGAGACGGAGTAGTCCCGGCGCCCGTACGCGGGCACGGGCCGCGTCACGTCCGGTCGCGCGTTCCGGCGACCGTGACATGGCGCGGCGCGAGGCGGGCCGACGCTCCTGGCGCCAACCGGGAGGCGCCGGCGTCGCCACCGGGTGACAGCGAAACCAATGGGCGACAGGCCCCGGCGATGGCTCGTCGAGCCCGGGACCGGCCCGAGCCCTAGGGGAGTTCAGCCATGCAGATGCCCGCGGTCAACGAGTGCCAGGTCGAGGCGTGCGCGTACAACACGGCGCACACCTGCCACGCCCTGGCCATCACGGTCGGCAACAGCAGCCACGCGGAGTGCGAGACCTTCTTCAAGGTCGACGCGAAGGGCGGTGACCCGTCCGCCACGGGTCACGTCGGCGCCTGCAAGATGTCCAAGTGCCAGCACAACGTCCAGTACGAGTGCCAGGCCTCCGGCATCGTCGTCGGCTACGCGCAGAACGACATCGACTGCCTCACGTACGCGCCCGCCTGAGAGCGGGTGGCCCGGTCCGGGGCGGAACCGGTCCGAGGCCGACGGCGAGTGGTCATCTGCCTGTCCGGCTCGGCGGACAGGCCCGGACCCTCCTGCCAGCCGTCGACCACGCCCGCGGCGACGATCGACTGGACGTTCGCCAGTGCCTCCGGTGAGGGCAGGGCCTGGAAGCCGGATTCCGCGACCCGGAGAACCGAGACGTCGAGCGCCTCGTGGTTCCCCGGGCGCTCCGGGCCGTGGCGGGGTCGCCGAGGGCCTCATCACCCGCGCACCCGCTCAGGGCGAGTGCCGAAGCAAGGGGCAGGGCGGCGACAGGCCACTTCAACGACGTCATCGACGAGATCCTCTCCGCTTCAGGGACCACCGGAATTCGAGTGATCGAGCGACCTGAACCCCAAGACGGACGGCTTCCCATCACGATCGGAGCGGGGGACGCGTGACGACGGTCGTTCAGGAGCGGGCGGCGCGGCGGGAGGTGATCACGTCGATGACGGCCACGACCAGCGCGACCAGCACGAAGGCGATGGTGACCAGCAGCGAGTGCCGGAACGCCGTCGCGTAGTCGCCGCGCGAGGAGGCGACCTCGGAGAAGAACACCGAGCCGATCGCCGCGATGCCCACGGCGGTGCCGATGCGCTGGCCCGTCTGGAGCACGCCCCCCGCGGAGCCCGCCCCGGCGACCGGCACCTCGGACAGGGTCAGCGTCTGGTTCGGGGAGATCACCAGGCCGCTGCCCAGACCGGCGAGGAGCAGCGGCACCGCGACGGCCCAGGCCACGTGCGTACCGGGGACCAGCTGTACGGCGAGCGCCGTGACGGCGAGGAAGACCGCGACCAGCACCAGCCCGGCCACCACCAGGGGGCGGCCCAGCCGGGTGACGATCCGGCCGCCGAACAGGGACGCCACCGCCGACCCCCCGGCGAACGACGTGGTCGCCAGCCCCGCCTCCAGGGCCGAGTAGCCCAGCCCGTTCTGCAGGTACAGGGTGAGGATGAAGAAGATCGCGGTGAAGCCCGCGAAGTAGAGCGCCCCGACGAGGGCGCCGAGCGCGTACGAGCGCCTGCGGAACAGGGACAGGTCGACCATCGGCTGGTGGTTCCGCCCGTACCGGCGCTCCCAGGCCGCGAAGGCGGCCAGTACGACGAGCCCGCCGAGCAGGGACGGCCACTTCGCCGAGGCCCGCCACTCGTGTCCCTCGACGAGCGGCAGGAGCACCAGCACGACGCCCGCGGCGAGCAGCAGCACGCCCACGGGGTCCATGGTCTCGCGTGGCCGGGGCTCCCTCGCGGCGGGCCGGATGTAGCGGTACGCCAGGAGCACGGCCAGGATGCCGATCGGCACGTTGACGTAGAAGACGAGGCGCCACCCGTCGACGTCGCCGCCGAGGTTGATGAGCAGCCCGCCGAGCAGCGGGCCGATCGCGGTCGAGACGCCGATCACGGTGCCCAGCATCCCGAACGCCCTGCCTCGCTCCGCCCCCCGGAAGAGCTGCTGGATCAGCCCGCTGACCTGCGGGTTGATCACTCCGCCCGCCAGGCCCTGCACGAGTCTCGCGACGACCAGCAGGGTCGGGTCCCCGGCGACCCCGGCCGCCGCGCTGGCCAGGGTGAACAGCACGACACCGAAGACGAACGCGTTGCGCCGGCCGTACATGTCGCCGAACCGCCCGGCGGGGACCAGGATCAGCCCGAAGGTGAGCGCGTACCCGGACACCACCCACTGCAGGGCGCTCTGCGGGGCCTCCAGCCCGGTACGGATGGAGGGCAGCGCCACGTTGACGATGCTGACGTCCAGCAGGGTCATGAAACCGGCGACGAGGCAGACGCTCAGTGCCTTCCAGCGGCGCGGATCCGGCCCCTCCCGATCCCGGGTGGACGTCACCCCGTCGTCGTCGGGTCCGGTGCTCATCGGGTCGCGCGGGGGAGCGGTGTCCCGGCCCGTGGTCGGCTGAGGATCGTCATGACCGCCTCGTTCCCCGTATCCGGTTGACCTCTCCACATTTCAGCAGCGCATACGTACCCCTTTCTGACTTCCGAATCACCATTCGCCGTCCGGGCCGGGACTCGCGGGCGCGACTCCGGCCCCCGCGGTCGCGCCCGCGAGGGCCGGAGTCGTCTCGCCCGGATGAGTGTGCCGCTCGAAGAAGTGCGGCGGGCGGCCCCATCACCACCCGCCGCACCGGTCCGTCCGGGTATGGCCGCACCTCGGCCGGTGAACCCCCCGGCCGGTTGATCCCCCGGACGGTGTGGTCACCGTCGGTACGAAAGACCACCCTTTGTCAGGGGCACGACACCTCGCCGCTGGCGGCCGGGACGTTCACCGCGCTCCAGGCGGCCTTGACCGCGTTGACCTCGACGCAGCCGCTCGGGTAGAGCGACCTGGCGGCGGCCACGGTGGCCCGCCGCGCCTTCGCGTGCGTCCACGGGGCGGTCTTGGTGTTCAGACCGGCCTGGAAGATGCGGCCGGCCTTCTGGATGCCGATGCCGGTCAGGCTCGTCGGGCCCGAGCAGACGGAGCTGGCCGGCTTGCCCACCGGGTTGGTGCCCTCGGCGAGCAGGTAGAACCAGTGGTTCTGCGGCCCGGCCGCCGCGTGCACCGCGGTGGAGGGGATGGACGCGCTGTAGCAGTTCGGGTGCCCCTTGGCCGAGGGGTTGTACATGTTGCGGATCTCGCCCGCGCCGGTCAGGTTGACCTCCTCGCCCACCAGGTAGTCCGGCGGGTCGAGGGAGGCGGGCTGGTTGGCGTAGTGCTCGGTCAGCGCGCCGAAGATGTCACCGGTCGACTCGTTGAGGCCGCCGGACTCGTTGCCGCTGCCCCCGCTGCCGCCGGAGTACTGGAAGATGCCGTGGCCGTACTCGTGGCCGACGACGTCCATCGGGGTGGCCTGCCTGGTGTTGGCGCTGTTGCGCCCGAAGCTGGTGTAGCTGCCGTTCCAGTAGGCGTTGACGGCGCTCAGGCCGACCCGGGCCGGGAAGGCGCCGCCCGAGCCGTTGAACCCGTTGCGGCCCAGCCAGGCGCTGAGCATGTTCCATTCCGTCTGGGCCGCGTACAGCGCGTCGACGCAGGCGGTCTCCAGGTTGGTGCCCGAGCCGTTGCCCCACGAGTCGTCGGGCCCGGTGTAGGCGGAGCCGTTCTGGCCGCCGCAGCGCAGGCCGGGGCGGGTGGTGTCGGTCATCGAGTACGAGCCGCTGGAGCCCGAGGTCTGGATGGTCACCGGGTTGCCGTTGTAGTAGCTGTTGCCGGTCCCGGCGTGCACGTCGTCGTAGGAGTCGACGATCGACCCGTCGAGGGCGTCCACGAAGACGTGCAGGACGCTCGGGGCCTCGGCGGTGGCGCCGGTGACGACCACCTCCCAGGCCAGTCTGGGCGTCGTGGTGGTCGCGTGCACGAGCAGCTTGGGCGCGGCCACGCTCTCCACGGTGGGCAGCTGCGCGCGGGCGGTGGCGGCCGCGGTCGCGGCGTCCACCTTGCTCGTGACGTCGATCGTGATCCTGGCCTGCTGGCCCGAGCTCACGGTCCCGACGAGCTCTCCGGCCCTGTCGGTGGAGACGACCACCTCACCGCCGTAGACGGGCAGCCCGCGGTAGGTGCGCGCGTAGGTCAGGTACTGCAGGCCGTAGGCGCCGGAGATGTTCCTGGACAGGGTGAACTTCTCGTTCTGCCCCTTGAGGACGGCCTCCGACCTGGCGGCGAGGGTCGCGTTGGCGGTGGTGACCGCGCGGCTGCGCGACTCCGCGTCCGGCGGCGCGAACACCGGCGGCTCGGCGGAGGCGGTACGGGCTGCGGCGGCGTCCGCCGGGGTGGCGGCGTTCACCGCCGTGGGGGTGGCCATGGCGGCGACGGCCAGTACGGCCACGGCGCCAAGCTTGACCTTCGGATTCACGCGGGGTGACTCCTCTCGATGTCCCTTGGGGGGTAGGAGGGATGCAAGGAGCCCTAAGAAGTCCGGGCTCCATAAAGTTGGCATCGAGAAGGGCCGCTGAGTACCTAGCAAAGTTCCATAACGCGGTGATATGGGCTTATACGCGTACTGGCGCGACCCCTTCCGCGGGGCTCTCACCTGCGCGGGAGCGTCCCCGGGCGGGCTGATCCGTGCCCGCCTTTTCGTGACAGGGGTGGATTACCCGAGTCGGGAGAGTTCGCAAAATTGGGTCTTCTCAAGGGCGCGGCGGGCGGGTTATCAAGAGCGGTACCTCCGCTCCGGCCGGTCCGCCGTGGCCCCCCGTCCCGGCCGCCCTCGGCCACCCGCCCCGATGTTGACGAAGGACGACATGCGTCAGTGCCGGCAAGTGATCTCGCGAATCCTCAGCGTCGCCGCCCTGCTCACCGCCATGCTCGCCGCCGGGCCCCTCTCGGTCGCGAACACGGCCGCCCCTTTCCTGGCCGGTCCCTCCCCGGCCGCCGCGAGCGCCGGGGCGGCCCTCCCCTGGCAGTGGGGGTACGCGTACGTCAGGAGCTCCTCCGTGGTGGACGGAGCCCACCAGGGAGGCTCGTGGCCGGCCGGGCTCAAGGCCGAGGCGTCCCCGGGAGGACCCGGCCAGGTGTTCGTGAAGTTCCCGCAGATCGGCCTCGCCTCCGGGGGAGTCGCCCACGTCACGGCGATATCCCGGTCCGCCGACTGGTGCCAGGTCCAGGAGTGGCGGCAGTCGGGCGCCGACGAGATCGTGGCGGTGCAGTGCTACCGCTACGGCGGGACCCCGGTCTTCACCCCGTTCTCCGTCGTCTTCGGGCACAGCACCGAGGTGCTGCGCGCGCCCGCGGCGTTCGGCTACGTGCACTGGAACGGCTCCGCGGTGGCCGGGCAGTTCAACTCGTCGGCACCGGGGGCCGTGAACTCCGTCCTGGCGTCGTCGTCCCCCGGGATATGGCAGGTCACCCTGCCGGGGCTCGGCTCGGCGGGCCACGCCGGGAACATCCAGGTCACGGCGGTCGATCCGGCGGTTCCCGCCCGCTGCAAGCTGAGCGGGTGGAGCCCCTCGGCCGCCGAGCAGAGGATCGTGGTGAGGTGCCACGACGCGGCCGACGCGCCGCTCAGCACCGGATGGAGCCTGACCTACCACCGCGAGCGTGCCGTCGTCGCGACCCTCCCGTACTACCGCTTCGCCTACACCTTCGACAACGAGCCCGACAGGGTGGGCAGCTACCGGCCGATACCGGCGGCCGTCAGTTACAACTCCCGGGGAGAGGGCGTCCGGATCGACCACGTGGGGATCGGCCGCGCGAACGTGGTCTTCGGCGACGTCACCGGCGGATACCGGGACAACGTCCAGGTCACCGCCTTCGGCTACGGGCCCGAGTTCTGCAACCTGTACACCCCCTGGGAGTCCTACCCCACCTTCCCCGCCTACGTGAACATCCGGTACGTCACCTGCTACAACGGCACCACCCAGGTCGGCCACCCCTCGATGGTCACCTACGTGTCCGCCTCCAGCTCCAGTTCCTGACCGCCGGGCGGTCTCCCGGACGGACGGCGGCGACGCGGCGTCCGATCGCGAGGGGACCGTGCCGGGACGGACAGGAGTCCCAGATTTCCGGACCTGTGTGGCCGCCCTCCTTGGAGCGCGACCGGTACGGCGGCACAGTTGGGCCATGACACAGACAGCACCGACCGACCGCCGCCGGTGGGGCCGCTTCGCCCGGCACTACGTCGAGATGGTCATCGCGATGTTCGCCGGGATGTTCGTCCTCGGCATGCTCCTGTCCGCCGCCGGGCTCCGCTTCTCCCACGACGGGCAGCCCGAGCTCGCGTACCTGCTGATGGCGTTCGACATGTCCGTCGGCATGGCCGTCTGGATGCGCTACCGGGGCCACGGGTGGGCTCCCACCCTGGAGATGTGCGCCGCCATGTTCGTCCCCGTCGTGCCGCTCTTCCCGCTGCTCTGGCTGGGTCTCATCGACGGCGGGGCGCTCATGGCGATCGCCCACGTGGCGATGTTCCCGCTGATGCTGGCCGCCATGCTCCGGCGCCGCGACGAGTACGCGGGCTGCGCGGCCTGAGACCGGCGACCGCCCGGATCGTGTTCCCCGCGGGGGCTGGAACAGCCTCCGGGCGGTCGCCCTCCCGGATCCCCCGAATCGCGCCCTGCCCGGCAGGGCCTTCCCGTACGGGGATCCCCGAATGATCCTTTCGTTGGAAAGGCGCCCGGAGGACTCGCATACTCACGAGCATGGAAACACACCTCACCGACGCGGTCGTGGGAGAGCTGACGCTCACGCTGGATCGAGACGGCGGCACCGTGCGCGTCGAGGGTGAGGGGATTCCCCCGGTCGTCGTACGCCGGTCGGACGAGGCCGTCGCGCGGCGGCACATCCCCATCGGCACCCGCGGCCCCGACCAGCTGACCATGACGCTCGACGGCGCCACCGTCCCGCTACGCCCGGGGCCGGGGCGCGTCACGCGCCACTCCTACCGGGCCGAGGTGGACCACGCGGGGATCGTCTACACCCTGATCCCCACCTCCGAGGAGTCCAGCTCCCTCTTCCGCGGCGAGCACCACCTCGGGAACCTCACCACCTTCGCCGACGGCGAGGCCAGGGCCGAGTGGGTCGCCGCACCGACCCCGGAGGAGGCCGCCATCGGCTACGCGCTCGCCGCCTGCTTCGGCAGCGGAGCGGAGCATCCCCTGCTGGCGATCGTCGGCATGCTCCCCTTCTGAATCGTCACCGGTCAAGCCGAACGACCTCCGGACGCTCAGCCGGTGGTGTGTTCCCAGTAGGGGTCGCGGTAGAGCATGACCGAGGTGCCGCGGAGCAGCTCGTCGGGGGCGGAGATCAGCACGAGCTCGCCCTCGGCCTCCAGCCCGCGCAGGATGTCGCGGACGCGCGGGCCGACCGGGAGGCGGCCCACCGGCAGGTGGAGGGTCTCGCGGACCAGGTCGGCCACCTCGGAGAGCCGGAACGGCTCGGTGAAACCGGCGATCAGCCCGCGGACGATCTCAACGGTGATCACGGACTCGGCCTCGGCGTGGGCGAGCTGCCAGGTCAGCTGGGCCCCGCGCCGGCCGGTTCCGGCGCAGGCGGTGCACGGCTGGGAGAAGCCGGGCACGATGTCCTCGACGGTGGTGCCCAGGCAGGTGGTGCACTGGTTGGTCTCCGACGCGTGCAGCTCCGCCGCCGCCCGGTCGGCCAGCTGCCTGCCGCACACGCACAGATAGACCCGGAACCTGCCGCGCACCAGGGCGAGGGCGTCGGCGTCGTCCGGTATCTCTTCCCACAGCGCGGTGATCGTGTGCTGTCTCATCGTCGTGCGACTCTACCCATTCCGGACTCGTCGTGGATCCGGCGCGCACCTGTCACAGACCTCTCACGGACCCGCCCGGTCCCGTCACGGCAGCATGACCGGGACCAGTCGCATGGGAGCGCTCCACAACCATTCGGCGGTGATGTAGGTGGAGGTCAGCAGCGTCATCAGGCCCAGGGTGCGCTCGGTCGCGGTGGAGGGGTGGGCGCCGCAGTCGCCGAAACGGCACATCCACAGCTCGAACATGCTGTCGTCGGAGAGCTGCTCGTGGACCGAGGGCCGCCCCGCGGGAATCCCGTCCCGCCAGATGTCGACCGACGGGCTGGTGGACGGGAACGCCCCGGCCAGCACGCCGCCGCCCGAGGTGACCGCCCTGCCGACCCCGTCGCGCACCGGCAGGATGCCGCCGGACTGGAAGAGCACCACCCCGCCCCCCGGCGGGCTGGCCACGCGCAGCACCTCCACGGGGGACGACTGCTCCGCGCCCCACAGCTCACCGGTCTCCATCGGCGGGCACGACTGCGGCTCGGCGCCCAGGCGGCGGATGACCTCGTCCTCGGGCACCTCGCCGACGAAGGCCACGCACAGCTCCTCGTTGTAGTCCTCGTACGAGAACATCATCGCGTCGACGGTGTCCTGGAGTTCGCGGAACCTGGGGCTCACGCTGGGAGCTCCGGGCAGGTGGGCGAACAGGCCGGCCATCTCGGTGAAGAGGGCCTGGGCGCCGGGGGAGCGGCCCGCGATGCACGGCCGCCAGGGGTCGGCGCCCGCGGCGAGCAGGGTCCGTACGGCGTCGTCCCAGCCGTGGCGGACGGCCTCCCACAGCGGGGTGGCGCCGTCGGCGTCGACGGGGTCGACCTCCGCGCCCGAGGCGAGCAGCAGTTCGATCACCTGCGTGGCGCCCTCCTGGGCGGCCCGGTGCAGAGGGGTCGTGCGCAGCCACGGCAGCCGCCGGCCGGGGTCGAACCCGCTCGCCAGCCGCTGACGGATCTGCGCCAGGTTGGTGTCGCGCCACGCGTCGACGTCCTCGGCCCACTCGTCTTCGCCCACTTCTATCCCATCTTGTCGTACTGAGCGGATCCAACCAGGTCCGTGCGACAGTTCTCGGCCAGAGCACGTCGCGAGAGGCGGTCGGCGGTGCGGGTGGTCTCGGGGAGGCGGTAGCGGGGCGTCAGGTTCAGCACGTTGTGGCAGGCGGTGTCGAGGTCGACGCGGTGGCCGGTGGAGACGAAGACGGGTTTGACCCCGTCCCGGGTGCGCAGCACGCGGCCGACGACGTCGCCGTCCAGCGTCAGGTCGGTCCACGCGCCCCGCTCGGGCGCGGGCTCGGGGTAGGTGCCGACGAAGGCCGTCTTGCCGACCCCGATCGTGGGCAGCCCCGTGAGCACGCCGAGATGGCAGGCCAGGCCGAAGCGGCGCGGGTGCGCCAGGCCGTATCCGTCGCAGACGACCAGGTCGGGCGGCGCGGACAGGCGCTCAAGGGCGTCCAGCAGCGCGGGGACCTCGCGGAAGGCGAGCAGCCCGGGGACGTAGCCGAAGGTCACCCTCCCGGCCACGGCGACCTCTTCGACGATCTCCAGCGTCGTCCCGTCCAGGACGGTCACCGCGGCGGCCAGCCGGTCCCTGTCGTAGGCGACGTCCACTCCCGCGACCCTGGAGGGGCGGCGGGGTCCGGGACCGGTCAGGTCGAGCAGTGCCCTGAGCTCGTCCTGGACGGCCTCGGCCTCCGTGACAGTGCGCGGCATTTGTACCTTCATAACTCCATGATCGCTACTTTTATAGTATGACGTCATATTTCGGTACGGTTCATCGGATTCTTCGGTGGCCGGTGAAGTCGCTACGGGGCGAGGAGCTCCAGGAGGCGCGTTTCGACGACCGGGGACTGGCCGGCGACCGGGCCTACGCGCTCGTCGACGAACGGGAGAACCACGCGGGCAGGGTGCTGACCGTACGGCGGCGGGCGGAGATGCTGCACTGGCACGCGGCCTACGGTTCCCCCGGGAAGGACTCCCCCGGGGGCGACGGTGACGCGCTGTCGCCGACATCGACGCCGACGCTGACCGGGCCGGACGGCGCCACGTGGGACTGGGACGCCCCCGGCCTGGCGGGCGCGCTGGCGGAGTCGCTGGGCACGCCGCTGAGCCTGCGCGCCGCCGACGGGCAGCAGGACCGGGGCCCGACCGTGCTGGTCACCTTCGCCGCGTCCCTGGCGGCGCTGAACGACGAGCTCGGCAGGCCGGTGGACCTGCTCAGGTTCCGGCCCAACCTGCACCTTGGGACCGACGCGCCCGCGTTCGACGAGGAGGGCTGGGGGCCCGGCGCCACGGTCACCGCGGGCGACATGGAACTCACCGTCACCGGCGACCACTCGGGCCCCTGCGTCAGGTGCGTCGTGCCCAGCTGGGACCCCGAGGGACGCGAGCGCTGGCCCGAACTGCAGAAGTGGCTGATCGGCGAGCACGAGAACAAGTTCGGCGTGATCATGCGGGTCACCCGCACCGGCACCGCCCGTCTCGGGGACCGCGCCACCGTCACCCCCGGACCCCACCGGGCCCGGTCCTGATCCCGCCGGACCACCCTCCGATCCAGCGGGAAACCGGACGAACCGGAACTGAATAACCCGGAACCGGACGAACTAGAACTGGATGACCTAGAACTGGATGACCCGAAACCGGACGACGTCCACGGTGAGACCCAGGCCGGTCACGCGCAGCGGTACCCGCCGCGCGGTCGACGTCAGCTCCGCGGTGATCTCGGTGCCCTCGGCGTTGACGGCGATCTCCGGCCCGAGCCGCGCCTCGACGCCGAACCGCTCGCCGCGCAGGTAGCCGGCCGCCTCGCCTCCGCGACCTCCTCGGCCGGGCGCTTCACCTTCTCCGAGTGGTCGGCGATCCGGGTGAGCAGGTGCCGCCTGCACTCCGCGATCTCCGCCCGGCTCATGAACGCCACGTCCGCGAACTCCGAGATCGACGGTCTCTGTGTGTCCGCGGGCTCCAGCACGAGCACGGTCACGTTGCCGGTGGTCGGCGTGTTCCCGCTGGGCAGCAGCTTCGCGTCGCCGAGCAGGGCGCCGAGCAGGGTGGACTTCCCCGCGTTGAACGCCCCCAGGATCCGACGGGCAGGGGGCGGTCCGTCGCCTCGATCACCCTCGTCCTCAGGTGGCGCAGGTGGGCGAGCGGCTCGGGCGGCAGCAGCGGGAGCCAGGCCGGCTGCGTCACCGTGTTTAGCTGACTCTCCACCCTGTCGCGGCGAGTCCTGATGTCTTCGAGGTTATTCATCATCATTTATGTCCTTACGCCACGCTTGCGCCGTTAGCAGTGCGCTTTATTCCCTTCACGTCATGAGGCGGCGAGACCGGAAGGATGCCGTCCATCCGGCTTCACTGGCTTTCTCGCACATTTAACATGACTTTTCAGGACCGGTGAGGTCGGGAACGGTGGTGAACCGAGAAGGTCGTCACGCCGCGGCGGTGCCCGGCCGCCGTCACCCGTGGTGGAGCGGAGGAAGTGATCTGCGACGATCTCGTATGCCGGCGCCGGAACGGGTGGCGTCGACGAGGTGGATCCCGGGGGTGAGGGGAATCGGGGCGGACTCGGTGGGAGGTTGCCGGCTGTGAGGGACACGCCGCGACGGAGACCGGTCGTGCGGCGGAGCTCCATTCCGGATTCTCCGTGTCGGCACTTTTGGATATTACGAACAGTTTGGATGGTCTGCCACCATCGGGATCGGGGCAGGAGGTAACAATACGATATATTGTCAGCTTGATAGATTATCTATAGCTGACTCTATAAAGACAAATCGTGCCACAGGTCGATAGGTCGAGTGACCGATATATCCCTATAGGATGACGAGAAGAAGATCTGCGAGGAAAGGGCGGACCATGTCGGTGCTCGTGGCGTTCAGCGTGACCCCGATCGGAGCGGGGGAGGACGTCGGCGAGCTCGTCTCCGAGGCCGTGCGCGTCGTCCGCGCCTCCGGCCTGCCCAACAGGACCGACGCCATGTTCACCACGGTCGAGGGCGAGACCTGGGACGAGGTCATGGCCGTCGTCAAGGACGCCGTCGCGGCGGTCGAGGCCCGTGCCGGGCGGGTCAGCCTCGTCCTCAAGGCGGACATCCGCGAGGGAGCGGGCGGACGCCTGGAGACCAAGGTCGCCACCGTCGAGCGGCACCTCGCGCCGTAGCGCCTCCCGCGTTCCCGCGCGTCGTCTCCGGGCGGCCCGTCTCGCCCAGAGCGTAACGGGAACACCGGTGGAGCCGAGGTACGTTCTGCAGGCACGGGCAGGTTTCGGGAGCGCAGGAGCGTGAGCCGCATGGCGGGCAACAGGTCGATCGGGCGTCTCCTCGCGGGCGGGCTGGCGCTGGCCGCCGCCGGCTGGGCGTTGAAGGACATCCCAGCGGAGCTCGGGGGCAGGGCCGAGGGGGAGCGGCTGGAGCGGATGCGCCGCTCGCCGCGGTTCCACGACGGCGTCTTCCGCAACTCCGTGCCCGGCGGCTTCGTGCCCTCCCCGCAGAGCGCGCGGGAGATCGCCTGGAACATGTTCCGCAACCGCGAGGAGCGCCGCCCGGCCACCGCGATCCCCGTGGTGACCTCGCCGTCCGGCGGCCCGTCCCCGGCGGGGCTGAGCGTCATCTGGTACGGCCACGCCACCGCGCTGCTGGAGATCGAGGGCCGCCGCGTGCTCGTCGACCCGGTGTGGAGCAGGCGCGCCTCGCCCTCCCAACTGGTCGGCCCGCGGCGCCTGCACCCGGTGCCGGGGCCGCTGGCGGGCCTCCCGCCGCTGGACGCGATCGTGATCTCGCACGACCACTACGACCACCTCGACCGCGCGACGGTCCGCGGGCTCACCGCGCTGCAGACCGCCCCGTTCCTGGTGCCGCTGGGCATCGGCGCCCACCTGGAGCGGTGGGGCGTGCCCGCCGCCCGGATCGTCGAGCTCGACTGGGACGAGGAGGCGACCGTCGCGGGCCTGCGGTTCGTCGCCACCGCCGCCCGCCACTTCTCCGGCCGCACCCTCAACCGCAACGTCACCCTGTGGGGCTCCTGGGTGATCGCGGCCGGGGAGAAGAGGGTCTTCTACGCCGGAGACTCCGGATACTTCGACGGTTACGCGGGGATCGGCGCCGCGCACGGCCCGTTCGACCTCACGCTCATGCCGATCGGCGCCTACAACGCCGCCTGGACCGACATCCACATGGACCCCGAGGAGGCGGTCAACGCCCACCTCGACCTGGGCGGCAAACTGCTCCTCCCCGTCCACTGGGCGACCTTCGCCCTCGCCACCCACCCGTGGGCCGAGCCGGTCGACCGCCTGTGGCGCGAGGCCAAGGCCCGCGACGTCCGCATCGCCGTTCCCCGTCCCGGCGAGCGCGTCGACACCGTCGACGTGCCCATGCTGGAGAACTGGTGGGAGACGCCGCCCGGCGGCGAGGCGCTCCGCCCGCGCCAGGCTCAGGCGCCGGTGCCCGCCTCCCCGCCCCTGGGCTCCGACCCCAGGCTCTGACTCCCGTACGACGCCTCAGGCCCCGGCGGTCCTCGTCGCCAGGCGGGCACGGACGACGAGGTCGTGCACCGCGCCCGCCGACGGCGCGGTGTCGGGAAGGTCGGCGGGGATCCCGGCCGGTCACAGTGCCGCCTCCCTGGTGCGCGTCAGATACTCCTCCACGCGCCGCCGGTCGGGCTCGGCGGGCAGCGCGTCCGTATCGCCGAACCTCGCCAGCAGCTCGGAGCGCCAGCGGTCGACCTCGTCCCAGGAGAGCTCTCCCCGCCGTACGGCGAGCAGCCGGTCGCGGTGGGCGTCCATCCGGACCAGGGGCTCGCCGTGGCGGGCCAGGTGCAGGCCGCTGAGCAGCAGGCGGATCATGTGCATGGCCTGCTTCCACTTGGGGCGCGCGGGGTCCAGGCGGCGGAACTGGGCGTCGGCGTATCCGGTGAAGGTCCGGTTGGCGCGCCCGGACACGAAGGCGTCCCGGATGGCGAGCAGGTCCTCGCCCGCGGGGGTGGTGTGCTCGACGATCGGCGACCACAGGCACTCCAGGACCGTCGGGTTGGCCTCCAGCGCGAGCCCGCAGAACCGCTCGACCTCCCACGAGAACTGCTCGGGCAGTGGCCCGTCGACGTGCGTGGGCGGCTTGGCCAGCCGCCAGAACAGCCGGGTCGGCGCGACGAAGACCCCGCGCCGGTCGACGTCCGACCCCTCGGTCTCCAGCCCGTATGCCCGCGAGCCGACCACCACCGACAGTATCGAGTGATCCGGGACGTACCGTACCTCCATCCGCACAGCCTGCCAGGACCGCGCCCGGCCCGGGTACGGGTTTTCGCGCCGCGCCGCGCGCACGGGTGGCGAGAAGCGTGTCGGTTGGCGAGAGGCTTGTCGGGTGGCGAGGGTCGCGTACGCCGGGTGGTGAGAGGCGCGCGTCAGGCGGCGAGGGTGGCGTGCATCTCCCAGACCAGGATCTCGGCCGGGCCGGTCGCGGTGACGCGCTGGCCGCCGGTGGCGGTGAAGCGGACGGCGTCGCCCTCGGCGAGAGGTCCGGCCCCCTCCAGGTCGACGGTGCCCCGGGGGACGAACAGGTGCAGGAACGGCGCCTCGGGCAGTTCCACGCTCTGGCCCGGCTGGAGCCTCGCCACGTGCAGCGCGGCGTACCTGTTGTTGATGCGGATGGCGCTGCGGCCCGCGTCCCTGGCCATGCCCGAGGCGACCGGGACCAGGGCGCCGCCGAGCAGGTCGGCGTCGATCTCCAGCTGCTCGTAACCGGGGGTGAGCCCGCCCTCGTCCGGCACCACCCACATCTGGACGAAGTGCACCGGATCGGTGTGCCGCTCGCCCTGGAGCCGCCACGAGTCGTTCTTCTCCGAATGGAGGATGCCCGTCCCCGCGCTCATCCGCTGGGCCAGTCCCGGATAGATCACCCCGGAGTGGCCCTCGGAGTCCTGGTGGACGAGGGAGCCGCGCAGCACCCAGGTGACGATCTCCATGTCCTGGTGGGGGTGGGTGTCGAAGCCGGTGCCCGGCTTGACGACGTCGTCGTTGTTGACGAGCAGCACGCCGTGGTGGGTGTTGCCCGGGTCCTGGTGGCGGCCGAAGGAGAAGGAGTGCTTCGAGTCCAGCCACTGGATCTTGGTGCCCGGACGCTCGCCCGACCTGCGGATGTCGACGTTCATGTCTGGTTGTCCTCTCGCCTCGGTTGTTGAAACTTAAACTAACAAGCCGGGTGAAATGTTCCGCACATCCCCGGGTTGGGGAGATCTTGCTTACCGATCCGAATAAGATGTGTCACGATTTATCACTACGCGGGCCGTATGTGACTTCGCCTTGACGAGAAGCGGCCTACGCGATCTACCTGGGGGAACACAGTGCTGGGCTTGTTTTCGTGTGCTCCGAGGCCGCTGGATCGATGAGCGCCCCCGCCGGAGCCGCGAAGAACGCTCCTTACGACTACGAGAGGTTCAGCAGGCTCGCCGGGCCGGTGACCGAGCCGGAACCCGGGGTGCCCTACCGCGTGGGCTACCGCTCCCTGCTGGCCACCGAGCCGCACCGGGTGCGGGCGGTGCTGCTGATGGTCGCGGCGCTTCTCGTGGAGTTCACCCTGATGGCCTGGCTGCTGCTGCCCGAGCACTGGACCGTCCGGCCCGACCCCTACGGCACGATCCCGTGGTACCTGCCGGTGGCCGACCGGATCATGCTCGTCGCGATCGCCCTCATCGAGGTCTTCCGGCTGGTCAGCGTGGTCTCCAACGTGCACGCCATGCTGGCGGCCAGGGACCCGGTCCCGGTCGCGCCCGAGCCCGGCACCCGGGTGGCCTTCATCACCACCTGCGTACCCGGCAAGGAGCCGCTGGAGATGGTCAGGGAGACCCTGGCCGCCGCGCTGAGGATCCGCCACGACGGGGTGTTCGACGTCTGGCTGCTGGACGAGGGCGACGACCCCGACATCCACGAGCTGTGCGACTGGCTGGGCGCCCGCCACTTCACCCGCAAGGGCGTGCCCGGGTGGAACCAGCCCAAGGGGAGCTTCCGCGCCAAGACCAAGCACGGCAACTACAACAGCTGGCTGGACGCGCACGGCGACGACTACGACTTCTTCGTCTCCGTCGACACCGACCACGTACCGCTCCCGGAGTTCTGCGAGCGCATGCTCGGCTACTTCCGCGACCCGAGGGTGGCCTTCGTCGTCGGCCCGCAGGTCTACGGCAACTACGACGCCGGGGTCACCAAGGCCGCCGAGAGCCAGCAGTTCCTGTTCCACTCGCTGATCCAGCGCGCGGGCAACCTGTACGGCGCGCCGATGTTCGTCGGCACCAACAACGCCGTGCGCATCCGCGCGCTCAAGCAGATCGGCGGCCTGTACGACTCGATCACCGAGGACATGGCCACCGGCATCGAGTTCCACCGCTCCCGCGACCCGGAGACCGGGCAGCGCTGGATGTCGGTCTACACCCCCGACGTGCTGGCCGTGGGGGAGGGGCCGTCGTCGTGGACCGACTTCTTCACCCAGCAGCTGCGCTGGAGCCGGGGCACCTACGAGACGCTGCTCACCCAGTTCTGGAGGGCCGCGCCGAAGCTCTCGCCGGGACGGTTCTTCAACTACACCCTGATGGTGACCTTCTACCCGATGTCCGCGCTCAACTGGCTGCTGGCCGGGCTCAGCGCCACCCTGTTCATGGCCGTCGGGGGCTCGGGCGTGACCGTGCCGATGGACGTGTGGCTCATGCTGTACGGCGACGCGGCCCTGCTGCAGGTCATGCTCTACACCTGGAACCGGCGGCACAACGTCAGCCCGCACGAGCCCGAGGGCTCCTCGGGGGTGGCCGGGATGGTCATGTCGGCGCTGTCGGCGCCCATCTACGTCACCTCGCTGATCGGCGCCGCGCTGCGCAGGCCCAGCAAGTTCGTCGTCACCCCCAAGGGCGACTCGGCCAGCCCCGACCAGATCGCCACGTTCCGCATCCACCTGTGGTGGGCGGCGATCTTCGGCGGCGGCCTGCTGCTCACCGTTCTCTGGACCGGCCACATCCACCTGGTCATGACCCTGTGGGGGATCCTCGCCCTGGTCATCTGCCTCGGGCCGCTCACGACCTGGGCCTGGAACCTGCGGGCGGCCAAGGCCGCCCCGCGAGCGGCCGGTGACGAGTCGTGAGCCGCCTGCGCAAGCACCTGGTCGGGGTGGCGGTGGTGACCGCGATCCTCGCGATCAACCTGCCCGCCGTCGCGGGCTTCGCCACCGAGACGTGGCACGACTACCGCATCAACGGCGACGACTACAAGGCCACCCACGGCCACTGGACCTTCCTCGACGTGCCGGAGAAGTTCAAGGTCAACGCCATCCACGCCGCGCTGCTGCACACCGGCAAGGTGCTCATCGTCGCCGGATCCGGCAACAACGCCGCCAACTTCGACAAGGGCACCTTCAAGACCGTGCTGTGGGACCCGGCGAGACCGGGCGCGCCGGACGAGTTCAAGCTCATCGACACGCCCGTCGACTTCTTCTGCGCCGGGCACGTGGTGCTGCCCGACGGCAAGCTCCTCATCGCGGGCGGCACGGGCCGCTTCGAGGTGCTGAAGGCCAAGGTCAAACGGGCCGCGGGCGCACTGGTCATCAAGAACGAGGACCCCGACTCCGAGCCCAGGGAGTTCCACCCCGGCACGCTGCTCACCGCCCCCGGCGGGCAGGTCTACCGCACCCTCGCCCACGTCAGCGTGCCCCCCGCGCGCAAGGCCGAGACCGGTGTGCCGGGGAAGGTGCGGATCAGGCCCAGCCAGACCAAGGTGTTCGCCGAGGCCGTCACCGAGGGCGCGGCGGGCCTGCTCGGCGCGGCGGCCGGCTCCGTCAAGTTCGAGATCCAGGGCCTCAAGGGGCGGGAGAAGCGCGACCTGTACGCCATGGGCGGCAGCATGACGCTGGACAAGCAGGACTTCCAGGGCATCAGGGACGCCTACGAGTTCGACCCCGTCACCGAGCGCTACACCAAGGTCCAGGACATGACCGAGGGACGCTGGTACCCGACCATGACCGGCCTGCCCGACGGCAGGGTGATGACCGTCTCCGGCCTCGACGTCGTGGGGCAGATCACCAGGGACAACGAGATCTACGACCCGAGGACGAAGACCTGGCGGCCCGGTCCCAAGCGGTTCTTCCCCACCTACCCCGCGCTGTTCCTGCTGGAGGACGACACCCTCTTCTTCTCCGGCATGAGCGCCGGGTACGGCCCCGGCCAGCTCGCGCTGCGTCCCCCCGGCATCTGGGACTACCGCCGCGACACCGACCGGCTCGTGAAGACCCCGGGCGGCGTCGGCGGCGTGGCGCCCGACGAGATGGAGGCGTTCACCCCCGTACCCGGGCTGCCCCAGCCGGAGCTGAACGAGACCGGCGCCTCCGTGCTGCTGCCGCCCGCGCAGGACCAGCGGGTCATGGTGATGGGCGGCGGACCGGTCGGGGAACGCCAGCCGGGCCTGCCCAACGCCACCGCCAGGACCGCCATCGTCGACCTCACCGAGGCCAGCCCCCGCTACGTCAGGGGCCCCGACCTGTCCGACCCGGTGCGCTACCCGAACGCCGTGCTGCTGCCCGACGACAGCGTGTTCTCCTTCAACGGCTCCAGCGACTACCGGGGGCGCGGCGCCAGCGACGTCCTGCGCGCGGAGGTCTACCGCCCGGAGAGCAACAGCTTCCACGAGGCGGCGGCGCCCGCCGTCGGCCGCAACTACCACGCCGAGGGTCTCCTGCTGCCCGACGGCCGGGTGCTCGGCATGGGCTCCGACCCGCTCTTCGGCGACAAGGCGGGCTCGCTCCCGGGCACCTTCGACCAGCGCATCGAGATCTACACGCCGACCTACCTGCACAACGGCGAGAGGGCGCCGGTGTTCACCGGCGGGCGCGAGAGCGTCCTCCTGGGCCGCAGGGCCGGTTTCCAGACCCCCGACGCCGCGCGTATCCACCAGGTACGGCTGATGCGCCCGAGCGCCGTCACCCACGTCACCGACGTGGAGCAGCGCTCGATCAGGCTGGACTTCACCCGGGTGAAGACCGGGATCATCGCGGAGATACCCTCCAATCCAGCCCTGGTGCCCCCGGGCTGGTACATGCTGTTCGGGGTCACCGAGCGGGGAACGCCGTCCCCGGCTCGCTGGGTCCACGTCCGAGGAGGGGCCTGACATGCTCCCCCCGGCCCTCTCACGGCGTACGGCGCACTCCCTTTCCCGCTCCCCGGCGCCAGGCCCGGGGTCCCACGCCGGAGGTACTCGATGAACAGGTACGGCCTCGCAGCCGCGCTGGCTCTCGCTCTCGCGACGGCGGCCTGCACCGGCGACCCCGCGCCGCCCGCCGCCTCGGGGAGCGCCGCTCCCGGGGGCACCGCGTCCAAGGACACGAGCGACTTCTACGTCGACCCCGACGGCGCCGCCGCCCAGGAGGTCCGCGAGCTCGAAGGGGAGGGCAGGGCGGAGGAGGCCGCGCTGATCCGTAAGATCGCCGACCGGCCCAACGCGATCTGGATCGGCGACCAGGACCCGAGGGACAGGGTCGCCGGCATCACCACCCAGGCCCAGGCGGCGAAGCGGATCCCGGTCCTGGTGGCGTACCACATCCCCAACCGCGACTGCGGCCAGTTCTCCGCGGGCGGCGCCGCGGACGCGGAGGAGTACCGCTCCTGGATCGGCCGGTTCGCCGAGGGCATCGGCGACCGGCCCGCCCTGGTCGTCGTCGAGCCCGACGCGCTCGCCCACATCCTGGACAACTGCACCCAGGGCGGCCAGGCGGGCGAGCGCCTCGACCTGCTCCGCGACGCGGTGGAGACGCTGAAGAAACAGCCCAACGCGAAGGTCTACGTCGACGCGGGGAACGCCGGCTGGATCAAGGACCCGGGCGAGTGGGCCGAGCCCATGCGCAGGGCCGGGGTGCCCCAGGCCGACGGCTTCGCCTTCAACGTCAGCAACTTCTTCACCGTCGAGGAGAGCGCCGCCGTCGCGAAACGGCTCTCGGACGCGGTCGGCGGGGCCCGCTACGTCCTCGACACCTCGCGCAACGGCAACGGCCCCGTCCGCGACGCGCGGGGCGACGACGCGTGGTGCAACCCCAAGGGCCGCGCGCTCGGCGCGGAGCCGACCACCGAGACCGGCGACGAGCGGATCGACGCCTTCCTGTGGATCAAACGGCCCGGCGAGTCCGACGGCGAATGCCACCGGGGAGAGCCCCGCGCCGGCGACTGGTTCCCCGAATACGCGCTGGAACTCGCGCGTAACGCGAGATAGCCGCTTATTCGTTATATCTTCGATCTTGCAGGTCAAGATTGCTTCGCAGGAGATTGACCGGAGTTGTCAGTTTTTCAGCGACCCTCTGGGAGCTTTCCTCGATGAACAGATGGAAGACGGTCATCGTCGCACTGGCGGTCACCCTGCCAAGCGGCGTACTGCCGGCCGCCGTGCTTCCCGCCGGTGCGCTGCCCACCGGCGCCTTGCCCGCCGCCGCCGCGCGATCCGCGGCCCCCCCGATCGAGAACGGCGAGACCCAGCCGGTCTACTCGCGCGCCGACGCCCTCACCGAGACCGTGTTCGTCGAGGTCGCCGGGGTCGACAGCGACGCCGACGGCCGCCCCGACCGGGTCGCCGTCGACATCATGCGCCCCAAGGAGACCGCCTCGGGACTGAAGGTCCCGGTCATCATGGAGGCCAGCCCCTACTACGCGGGCGGCAACGACGTGGCCAACCACGTCGTCGACCTCGACGGCTCCGACCCCGCGGGCATGGAGTACCGGCGCAACAAGTTCAACGACCTGCGCGACGAGATGTTCGGCGTCGACGGCTCCGACGTGAACCGCGCCGCCGCGCCGCCCTTCCGCGGCTACTACGACAACTACTTCGTGCCGCGCGGCTACGCGATCGCGCTGGTGGAGAACCTCGGCTCGGGCCGGGCGACCGGCTGCCCCACCACCGGCCTGGCCAACGAGACCGCGGGCCCCAAGGCCGCGATCGACTGGCTCAACGGCCGCGCCCGCGGGTTCGACGCGGCCGGGAACGAGATCACGGCCGGCTGGTCCACCGGGAACGTCGGCATGATCGGCGTCTCCTACAACGGCACGCTGCCCAACGCCGTCGCCGCGACCGGGGTCGAGGGACTCAAGGCGATCGTGCCGATCGCGGCCATCTCCTCCTGGTACGACTACTACCGCGCCAACGGCGGCGTGCTGGCGCCCGGCGGCTACCAGGGTGAGGACGCCGACGTGCTCGCCCGCTACGTCCTGACCCGCGAGAACGCCGAACAGACCTGCGGCGCGCTGATGGACCGGATCGAACAGGACCAGGACCGGGTCACCGGCGACTACTCCAAGTTCTGGGACGAGCGCAACTACCTCAACGACGTGCGCAAGGTCCGCGCCGCCGTCTTCCTGGTGCACGGCCTCAACGACTGGAACGTCAAGACCAAGCAGGCCGTCCAGTGGTGGGACGCCCTCGCCAAGCGCGACGTGCCCCGCAAGATCTGGCTGCACCAGGGCGCGCACTTCAACCCGTTCTCCTTCGCCGGGCGCAACGCCGAGTGGCTGCGCCAGCTCCACCGCTGGTTCGACTTCCACCTGTACGGCCTGCGCAACGGCATCATGGACGAGCCGCAGGCCGACGTGGAGTCGGGCCCGGGACAGTGGGCCCGGCACGCCTCCTGGCCGCTGCCCGGCACCCGCGACGCGCGGCTCCACCTGGCCGCCGGCAAGGACGGCCGCAACGGCACCCTGAGCGAGGACCGCCCCCGGGACCGTCCCGTCGAGTCCTTCGTCGACCAGAGCGCCCGCACCGCAGAGCAGCTCGCCGAGAACGCCGAGGCCACGGACCCCAACCGCCTCGCCTACCTGACGGCCCCGCTGTCCCGCGACGCGCGGCTGTCCGGCACCCCCAAGGTCGCGGTGAGCGCCGCGTTCGAGGGCGGGCGCTCGCCGTACCTGACGGCGCTGCTCGTCGACTACGGCACCGACGCCCGCGCGTACGGCGACGTCGTCTACGGCGACACCCAGGTCTGCTACGGCCAGGGCGTGCCCGGCGACACCGGCTGCGCCCGGCTGGCCGAGCACAGGACGGTGACCGCCCCCTACAAGATCATCACAAGGGGCTGGCTCGACGTCCGCAACCGCGACTCCGCCTCCGAGACCGAGCTCCTGCGCGAGGGCCGCTTCTACGACTTCCGCTTCGACCTCCAGCCGAACGACTACGTCGTCAAGGCCGGCCACCGGATCGGCGTCGTGCTCGCCTCCACCGACCGCGACTTCACCCTGCGCCTGCCCCCGGGCACCGGCGTCTCGGTCGAACCGGGCTCCAGCTCGATCATCCTCCCGATCGTCGGCGGGCGCTCCGCCCTCCGCTGATCTCAAGGCTCCCGGGCTCCGTTCCCGCCCCCGGACGAGAACGGAGCCCGGCCTTCGGGAAAACGCGGCGGCTCGCTGACCCTCACAGAAAAACACTGAGAACCAGCGAACGGATGTCCAACTCCGAGATCGCGGGGCACCTTCACCTCACCGTCGGCACGGTCAAGACCCACATCGGCCGCCTCCTGGCCAAACTGCCCCCCGCGACCGGGCCCAGCTCGTCAGCGCGGCCTACGAGGGCGGGCTCGTCGAAGGTCCTCCCCTGTCGTGATCCCTGGGATCACTGGGATCCCGGGGAGCTCGCGGTCCTCGCGGACCCTGGAGAACCGCCGCCCCCCGGTCCCCGGGCGGCGGGGAGGTCACGGAGGTCACGGAGGTCATGAGGGAGAACCCTGGCTTGTCCCTGACATCGGGGCTCCGGCCTGCCGCCGGGCCAGGCGGGGGCCTAGCGTGGAGTGCATGGGACGAATTCTTCTGATCGTGGCGGCCGTGGTGATCGGCTTCCTGCTGCTGGGCTCGGTTCTGGGCTTCCTCTTCACGCTCCTCAAGTGGGCTCTGATCATCGGGCTGGTGGGCGTGGTGGTCATGTTCGTGAGCAGGCTCTTCCGCTCCTCGAACACGCACGACTGACCGCCGCCCCGGGGCGGGACCGCCGTCCGGAGACGGAGACGGGGGCCGCCGTCCAGGAGACGGGGCCGACGCCCGGTGAGACCGCCCGGAGACGGGACCGGGCCCGGTGGGACCGGGCCCGGCGGGTCCGGCCGCCGGGGCGGGCCTCCCCGCCGCCTTCCGCCGTCCCCGGTCGTCTCACCGTCCCCGGCCGCCCGCGCTCAGTCCCGGGAGACGTGCTTCAGTTCGAGCTCGTCGAGCAGGGTCTGGGTCGCGGCGGCCACGGCCTCGACGGCCCGCTCGAAGGCCTCCGCGTTGCGCGTCGAGGGAGAGCGGAATCCCGACACCTTGCGGACGTACTGGAGCGCGGCGGCTCGCACGTCGTCGTCGGTCACGTCGCTGGCGTAGGGCTCACGAAGGGTCTTGATACTCCGGCACATGACAGGACGGTACTCCGTCTCGCGGCTCTCCCGATCCGCCCGATCAGATCGGCCTCACCGGAACCGCCCGGCCCGACCGGCGGATCACCCCGGAACCACCTGGCCGATCGCCGGATCACGGCCGAAGCCCCCGGCCCGATCGCCGGATCACCCCGGAACCGTCCGGCTCGCTCGCTGGATCACGTCGGAACCACCCGGTCCGCCCCCAGATCACTCCGGAACCGCTCACCGCTCGCCGGGGCGCGATCGTGTCAGCCGTCCGGTCAGCCGTCGCGCTCGCACTGGACCGCGTCGGCGGCCAGGACGGCGCCGAGGAGGCCGGGGAAGAGCGTGTCGAGGTCACGCCGGCGCAGCGCGTTCAGCTTGGCCGTGCCCCGGTAGACCTGGTTGATCACGCCGGCCTCGCGCAGCACCCGGAAGTGGTGGGTGGTGGTCGACTTGGCGACCGCCAGCTCGATCGCCGAGCAGGGGGCGCCCTCGTCCTCGTCCAGCCGGCACAGGAAGCGCACGATCTGGAGGCGCATCGGGTCGGACAGCGCGTGCAGCACGCCCTCCAGACGGATCTCCCCGCACGCGGGGTGCTCCAGAGCCCTGACGGACGCGGTCGACACGGTGACTCCCTCCTGATGGATCCTCTCGATTGTACGAGAGTAGTCGTAGTTTGACATCTGTCGTAGTACGTAGACTATCGTATTAGTCGTGAAGCCGGGGCGCCGCCCCCGAGATCCCTCCCGAGAAGGAGTACGGCCGTGAGCGCCCTGTTCGAGCCCCTGACGTTGAGGTCCGTCACCATCCCCAACCGGGTCTGGATGGCCCCGATGTGCCAGTACTCCGCGGCGGCCGAGGGGCCGGACCGGGGAGCGCCAACCGACTGGCACCTGTCCCATCTGGCCGCCCGCGCGGTGGGCGGCGCCGGGCTCATCCTGACCGAGGCCACCGCGGTGGCGCCGGAGGGACGCATCAGCCCGGCCGACCTCGGGCTCTGGAACGACCGCCAGCGGGAGGCGTTCACCCGCATCACCCGCTTCCTGCTGGAGCACGGCGCCGTGCCCGGCGTCCAGCTCGCGCACGCGGGGCGCAAGGCCTCCACCCGCAGCCCCTGGCGGGGCGGCGCGCCCACCGGCCCCGGCGAGCACGGCTGGCAGCCGGTCGGGCCGAGCCCGATCCCCTTCGCCGACGGCCACCCCACCCCCACGGAGCTGAGCGCCGGCGACATCGACCGGATCGTGGACGACTTCGCCGCCTCGGCGCGGCGGGCGCTGGCCGCGGGCTTCCGGGTGGCCGAGATCCACGGCGCGCACGGCTACCTGATCGCCGAGTTCCTGTCGCCCTTCAGCAACCGCCGCACCGACGAGTACGGCGGCTCGTACGAGAACCGCACCCGGTTCGCGCTCCGGGTCGTCGACGCGGTCCGCGCGGTCTGGCCGGACGAGCTCCCCCTCTTCTTCCGGATCTCGGCCACCGACTGGCTGGCGGAGGACCCCGCCGACGACCGCGAGGGCTGGAGCGCGGACGACACCGTCCGCTTCGCCAAGGACCTGCTCGCCCACGGCGTCGACCTGCTCGACGCCTCGACCGGCGGTAACGTCGCCGGGGCGCGCATCCCCATGGGACCCGGCTACCAGGTGCCGTACGCGGCCAGGGTGAAGGCCGAGACCGACCTGCCGGTGGGCGCGGTCGGGGAGATCACCCGGCCCGGACAGGCCGAGGAGATCATCGCCTCGGGCCAGGCCGACGCCGTCCTGCTCGGCCGCGAGCTGCTCCGCAACCCCTACTGGCCGAACCTCGCCGCCCGTGAGCTCGGCTCCGCGGAAGCCCGCTGGCCCGACCAGTACCACCGCGCGGTCTGACCCGGTCCCGGCCGGGACCGCGTCGACGATCCCGGCCCGCGCGCGTCCCTCCCGCCGGGCGGTGAGGTGAACCGTCCGGACGAAGGGACGCGCGCGGGTGGGGCGGAAGGCGACGGACCGGTCCGCCAGGGG
This sequence comes from Streptosporangium heterodermiicola, assembly GCF_051390675.1. NCBI lineage: Bacteria > Bacillati > Actinomycetota > Actinomycetes > Streptosporangiales > Streptosporangiaceae > Streptosporangium > Streptosporangium heterodermiicola. The sequence continues at coordinate 24,663 of NZ_JBPJSR010000007.1, read as the reverse complement.
GGACGCGGGCCGGCCCGCCTGTCAGGGGGAGCTCAAGGGGAGTGGCGATGGGCGGACCGGCCCGCCTGGGGGCGGACCCCCGGGGGTCGAGCGGGCCGGTCCGTGATCATGGGGTGGCGCGGCGCAGGGCCACCGCGTCCCGGTAGACCGTGGCGGGAGCCTGCCCGTCGATGAGCAGGCGGCGCATCAGGACCGCCACCTCGCCCATGGTCTCCGGGCCGAAGCCGCGGCGGGTCACCTCCTGGGTGCCGATCCGCAGGCCCCGCATGGGCTCGCCGGGAGGCTGTCCTGGCAGATGGACGCCGCTGAGATAGACGCCGCCCTCGGCCAGCAGCCGGGCGGCCTCGTCCCCGCCGCCGAACGCGGAGGCGTCCACCGCCACGTGGTGCGAGGCGGTCCAGCCCAGGTGGGCGGCGGCCATGGTGAAACCCGCGCCGTCCAGCGCCCTGGCCATCGCCCCGGCGTTGGCGGCGCAGCGGTCGGCGTACCCGGAACCCTCTGCGGCGTGCTCGGCGGCGGCCAGGACCAGCGGTGCCAGCCGTGAGGCGTCGTAGTTGGCGGTCAGGCCGGGATAGGCGGCCGCCGCCACCTGGCGGGCGAGGTCCTCGTCGCGGGTCACGACGGCAGCCCCCGGCGGGCCGCCGAAGGAGGTGTAGGTGGACATGGTCACCAGGTGCGCGCCCTCGGCCAGCGGCCGCTGGAACCGGCCGCCCGCGATCAGCCCGGCCACGTGCGAGGCGTCGTAGACCAGCAGGGCCCCCACCTCGTCGCACGCCGCCCGCACCTCCGCGACGTCGTACGGGAACAGCATCAGGCTCGCGCCGATCACCACCAGCGCGGGCCGGTGCTCGCGCAGGAACGCCGGCAGGGCCGCGTGGTCGACGTCGAGCCGTTCGGCGTCGTAGGGCAGCTCGGCCACCCGCAGGCCCCGGATCCCGGCGGCGCCCTGGGCGTGGTGGCTGGCGTGGCCCCCGGCGGTCTCCGGCAGCACCGCGATCGTGTCGCCGGGCCGGGTGAACGCGCTGTAGCAGGCGAGGTTGGCCAGGGTCGCGCTCTGCAGCCGCACCTCGGCGAACTCGCCGCCCATCAGCGCCGCGACCTGGAGCGGGGCGAGCACCTCCAGCACGTCCAGCTCGTCCAGGCCGGTCTGGTACTTCTCCCCGGGCCAGCCCATCGACGGGCGGCAGCCCAGGGAGATCTCGTGGGCGGCCCTCGCGCGCGCGCTCATCGTGTTGGTGCCCGCGTACAGCACCACGCCGTCCTCGTCGAGGCGGCCCCGGTGCTCGGCCAGCACCGCGTCGACCAGCCGGGTGACCGCGTCGAGCCCCAGCCCGTCCACCTCGGCCTCAAGCTCGGCCAGGCGCAGCTGTGCCCTCGGAGGCGCCCACGGGGCGACGCGGCTGCGCTCCTCCACGAGGCTCCTCTCACCGGGCGATCGGACGGCTCTCACGAGACGGACTCCCCGCCTCTCGGAGGCGGCTTCCCCGAGATCGGCGAGTGCGACTTCCCCGAAATGAATAAGTGCGACGCTACGGCCCACGCCAGATCGAGTCATCGTTCCGGCGCCGGAGATACTTCCTACATCTGTAGGATTGGACCGTGATAGCGGACGACGTCCAGGATCTGCTCGAATCGCTCGCCGTGGCGATCGGCAGGGGCATGTCCGTGGACGACCTGGAGGGGCGCGTCGTCGCGCACAGCGCCCACCACGGGGAGGTCGATCAGGTCAGGGCCCAGGCCATCCTCTCGCGGTCCGTTCCCGCCGAGGTGAGCGCCTGGCAGGAGTCGCACGGGGTGGCCGCGACCCGCGACCCGGTGCGCGTCCCGAGAAATCCTGACCTGGGGATGGCGGCCCGGCTCTGCGTGCCCCTGCTCCACCAGGACCGCCGCGTCGGCTACCTGTGGATCATCGAGGGGAACGGCCCGCTGAGCCCGCAGGAGCGGGACAGGGCCGTGCGCGACGCCGCCGCGATCGCCGCCCTGCTCGACGACGGCGGCAGCTCCCACACCCTGAGCCAGCTGCTCACCGGCGAGATCGGCGTGCGGCGCGCGGCGGGCGTGCTCGGCGAGGGGCCGCTGCGGATCCTGGCGCTGCGGGGCGACCCCGACGGCCTGCGCGAGGCGGTCGGCGACGAGCTGGCCAGGGTGCGCCGCCCGCCGGCCTTCACGATCCTGGACCGCCACGCCGTGCTGCTGCTGAACCGCGGCGAGGACGCGGCCGCGCTGGGCGAGCGGCTGGCCGCCAGGATCCGGGTGGGCGCGGGGGTCAGCGCGACGCACCCGGGGCTGGAGTCGGCCGTACGGGCGCACGAGGAGGCGCTCACCGCCGCCAGGGCCGCCGCGGCGGAACGCGCGCTGCGGCCGGTCGCCCACTGGCCCGACCTGGGCGTCTACCGGCTGCTCGCCGAGCCGCTCACCGGCCGGCCGGGCGCGGGCGGCCCGCTCGACACGCTGCGCGAGCACCCGGCGCTCCTCACCACCCTGGAGACCTACCTGGACAGCGGGGGAGACGCGCAGGAGACCGCCAGGCAGCTGCACCTGCACCGCACCAGCCTCTATTACCGCCTCGCCAGAATCGAGCAGCTGGCCGGCCGCAACCTCAAGAACGGAACCCACAGGTTAGAACTCCATCTCGCGCTGAAGCTCTGTCGCTGGAATGCGGTGTAACGACCCGGTAATCAGGGCACAGCTCTCCGGTGCTGCAGTTGATCAACGAGGTCATGACCATCGTCGTCGTGCTCGCGCTCATCCCGCTGTCGTTGATTCTTGTGTCCGTGGTCGTCCTCGTGGCGCTGGCCGCGTTGGCTCTGGCGACCTCACGGGAGCAGGATGGAAGGACGACATCCCGGAGGTAGACGGTGCGGCAACTCAGCGCGGTGGACACGCAGTTCCTGAATTTCGAGACCTCGACGAACGTCGCGAACATCGGGGGGCTCGCGATCCTGGCCGGCGGCCTGTCGCGCGCCGATCTGGTGTCGCTGCTGGCCCACCGGCTCCACCTGGCCGCGCCCTTCCGGATGAGGCTCGCCTTCGTCCCGTTCGGCCTGGACCACCCGTACTGGACCGAGGACTCCAGGATCGACCTCGACTACCACGTGCGCGAGATCGCGCTGCCCAAGCCGGGCAGCGACAAGCAGCTGGGCGAGCAGGTGGCCAGGCTGCACGCCCGCCGCCTCGACCGGCGCCGCCCGCTCTGGGAGATGTACCTGATCCACGGCCTCCGCGGCGACCGTACGGCCCTCTACATGAAGGTCCACCACGCCGCGGTCGACGGCGTCACCGGTGCCGACGTGCTGGCCAGCCTGCTGGACACCTCACCCGAGCCGGAGGAGGTCCGGCTGGCGCCCGCGGCCGAGCCCGAGGAGGAGATCGACTCGACGGAGATGGTCGTCAGGGGGCTGGCCAAGGCCGTCGTCAACCCGGCCAACACGATCCGGTTCCTGATCAACGCGGTCCCGCACCTCGACGAGATCCCGCTGGTCTCCCAGGTGCCCGGGGCGGGACTGGTCTCGCGGCTCACCAGGGACCTGGCCACCTACCTGTCCGGGTCGGGGGCCGCCGAGGTGCCCGCGATGCCCCGCATGACCGTGCCGCGCACGCCCTTCAGCGGCAGGATCAGCGCGCACCGGCGGTTCGCCTACACCACCCTGCCGCTGGAGGACGTCAAGCTGGTCAAGAACGCCTTCGGCGTCACGGTGAACGACGTGGTGATGTCCCTGTGCGCCGGCGCGCTGCGCCAGTGGCTGCTCAAGCACGACGCGCTGCCCGAGCAGCCCCTCGTCGCGGGGGTGCCGTTCTCGCTGCGCGTCCCCGGCGACCAGAGCGCGGGCAACCAGGTCAGCATCATGATCACCACCCTGGCGACGCAGATCGCCGACCCGGTGGAACGGCTGCTGGCGGTACGGGACGCCATGCGCCTGATCAAGGACCGCTCGTCGCTCGCCCCGGCGCGCTGGCTCCAGCAGCTCAGCGACATGATGCCCTCCGCGCTGACCGGCCTGGCCTCCCGCGCGGCCTTCAACCTGTTCGCCGGCAGCGCGGGCCCGATCAACGTGGTCATCTCCAACGTGCCCGGCCCGCAGCTCCCCCTCTACGTGAGCGGCGCCAGGCTGCTCGCGTACCACCCCGTCTCCGTGGTGACCGACGCCAGCGGTGGCATCAACATCACGGTCTTCTCCTACGACGGCTCACTTGACGTTGGCGTGATCGCCTGCAGGGAGATGGTCCCCGACGTGTGGACCGTCACCGACTACTTCAGGGACGCCCTCCTGGAGCTCAAGTTCCTCGTTGAGGAGCAGTGAGAGGCCGGGGGCGTCCTCGACGAAGCGCAGGGCCTTCTCCAGGCAGACGATCGAGCCTCGCTCCTGCCTCTTGACGAACCGGATGTCGTCGGCCAGGGCCTGCATGATCAGCAGCCCCCGGCCGTGTTCGGAGGTGGGGGAGGGGGACGTGGCCCCCGAGAAGTCGAAGCCGTTGCCGGCGTCCACCACCTTGATCACGCAGCGGTCCCTGGACAGCTCGGTGCTGACCATGTAGTCGTCACTGGGCGTGGCGTGCTGGATGACGTTGGAACACGCCTCCGAGAGCATGAGCTGGATGTCCTCGCGAATCTGCGACACAACACCCAGGGCCTGGAGTGAGGAGTCGAGAAGTTGCCTGATCACGGGAACACTCGCGGCGTCACGCGGCAGACGCAACGCGATCGTGGCCTCCACGGTCCCCTCCTTTCGCAGTGATGTGTAGAAGCCTTGCCCTGGGTGACCCCTCCTAATCGGAGTCGGGTGATCGTGTCCCTGGAATACGGCAACAGACGGCAAAGTACCGCCTACGCGACAGGGGATTGAATGTGCGGATATTTTTCTCGCGGCTCGCGGCTCGCGGCTCGCGGCTCGCGGCTCGCGGTCACCGGCTCGCCGATGCCCGGGACGCGTCCTCGTACGAGAGCGCGGCCTGGCGCCGTCCCCGTCCCGGCGCGGAACGGCCGCCGGGCGGGGGTCTGAGACCCCCGCCCGGCTTCGGTGATACGGGGCCGTCAGCCCGAGAAGGCGTCCATCGCGGCCTGGCAGAAGGCCTTGAGGTCGTCGGGCTTGCGGCTGGTGATCAGCGTGTTCGGGCCCGAGGCGCAGATCACGACCTCGTGGTCCTCCCAGGTCGCCCCGGCGTTGCGCAGGTCGGTCCGCAGACTCGGCCAGGACGTGACCTTGCGGCCGCGTACGACGTCCGCCTCGATCAGGGTCCAGGGCGCGTGGCAGATGGCCGCGACCGGCTTGCCCGCGTCGAAGAACCCCTTCGCGAAGCCGACGGCCTCGGGCACGGTCCGCAGGAAGTCGGGGTTGGCGACGCCGCCGGGCAGCACCAGCCCGTCGAAGTCGGCGGCCGACACCTCCTCGACCGTCGCGTCCACCGGGAAGGTGTCGGCCCTGTCGAGGTGGTTGAACCCCTGGACCCGGCCCTGCTCGGTGGAGATGAGCCTGGGCGTTCCCCCCGCCTGCTTGACGGCCTGCCAGGGCTCGGTGAGCTCGACCTGCTCGATGCCCTCCGGAGCCACGAGGAACGCGATCGTCTTGCCGTTCAGCATGTCGTCTCCTCTGTTGACGTGCGGTGATGTCGTCAAAGGGATGCCATGCCCGCGGTGCCGGGATCCATGCGAGGGCCGTCGGCCCCCGGGCGGACCTTGCGACGGCGGAGGCCGGAGGCGATGAGCCGGGTGACGAGCTCGCGCGAGGAGACGGCCTCGGCGCCCAGCGCGACGGCCCGCTCGTAGACGGTCTCGGGAACGTCGTAGTGGTCGCGGTCGAACGCCCGGCGCGGCACGCCGAGCAGCTCCGCGAAGGCGTGCAGCTCCCCGGTCGAGCTGTCGCTGACCAGGTGTGACCAGAGCAGGCCGCGAGGACCCGGCCAGTTGGGCGGGTCGATGAGGACGCTCACCGCCGGGCGAGGTCGAGCGCGACCTCCAGGGCGGCGGCCTGGCGCTCCTCGTCGGTGATCGAGTCGTCCCTGAGCATGAACAGCGAGGCGTGCAGCGCGAACAGGGCCATCGAGTGCCTCAGCTGGGTGGGCAGCGGATCCTCCGGGTCGACGAGGAAGGACAGCAGCTCGAACATCCGCTCGCGGGTCTTCTCCATCGTCGGATGGTTCTTGAGCGAGGTCTGGTTGCGCTCGAAGAACCGCATGACCTCGCGGTGCCTGCCCCGGTACAGGTCGTGGGAGTAGCGGCGGACCAGCTCCTCGCGCGTCTCGTCGGTGCGGGGCCGGTCTCTGGCCCAGGTGACCAGCGCCTCGATCGACCTCACCCGGTCCTCCGCCAGGCTGGCGATGATGTCGTCCTTCGTTTTGAAGTGATAGTAAAGTGCCGCCTTGGTCACGCCGAGGGCCTCCGCGATCTCGCGGAGCGAGGTGGCCTCGTAGCCCTGCTCGGTGAAGAGCTTCAGGGCGATCTCCTGGATGCGCGTCCGTGTGTCGGCGTGTTCCCTCATGGTTCCCTTACCGAGAAATTAACTTGACGGCCGGCAAGTAAGCGGTTTGAATTCCAGCATATCCGACGCTAGCCGGTCGGCAAGTAAGTAAGATCACAAAACAGGGGGCAAGAAAGTGAAGGAGACCGCGGCCGCGCCCGCGCGGCGTCGCGAGGTCATGGTGGTGTTGCCGGGCCTGATGCTCGCGATGGTCCTGGCCATGCTCGACAACATGATCGTCAGCACCGCGCTGCCTCGCATCGTCGGTGAGCTCGGGGGGCTGACCCACCTGTCCTGGGTGGTGACCGCCTACGTGCTCGGCACCACGGTCTCGACCCCCATCTGGGGCAAGATCGGTGACCTGTACGGCAGGAAGAGCATCTTCCTCGCCTCCATCGTCATCTTCATGGTCGGCTCCGCGCTCTGCGGCATGGCCGGTTCCGAGATGCTCGGCGGACCCTCCAACGGCATGACGCAGCTCATCGCCTTCCGCGCGCTCCAGGGCCTGGGGGCCGGGGGCCTGATGGTGAACGCCATGGCGATCATCGGTGACCTCGTCCCGCCCCGCGAGCGCGGCCAGTACCAGGGCATCATGGCCGCCGTGATGTCGCTCGCCATGATCGCGGGCCCGCTCGTCGGCGGGTTCATCACCGACCACCTCGACTGGCGCTGGGCCTTCTACGTGAACCTGCCCATCGGGTTCGTCGCCCTGGCCCTGCTCGCCGTCAAGCTGCAGCTGCCCAGACTCCGCACCGAGCACCGCATCGACTGGCTGGGCGCGGCCCTGCTCTCGGTCGGCATCACCGCGCTGGTCCTCATCACCACCTGGGGCGGCAACGACTACGCGTGGGGATCGCGGCAGATCCTCGGCCTCGCGGGGCTCGCCGTCGTCACGCTGGCGCTGTTCGTCCTGGTGGAGCGTCGCGTGGCCGAGCCCATCATGCCGCTCAACGTCTTCCGCGACCGCAACTTCAGCCTGATCTCGGGCGTGGGCTTCCTGCTCGGCTTCGCCATGTTCGGCGCGATCAACTTCCTGCCGCTGTTCCAGCAGACCGTCCAGGGGGCGAGTGCCACCAACTCCGGCCTGCTGCTGCTCCCGATGATGGGCGCGGCCATGGTGGTCTCGCTCTTCGTCGGCCGCGCCATCACCCAGACCGGCAAGTACAAGATCTATCCGATCCTCGGCGGCGTGGGCATGGCGTTCGGCATGTGGCTGCTCTCCACGATGGGCGTCGACACCCCCGCCTGGCAGACCGGCGTGTTCATCGCGGTGCTCGGCCTCGGCATGGGCTTCCTGATGCAGACCACCATGCTGATCGCCCAGAACAGCGTCGAGCAGAAGGACCTCGGCGTCGCCAGCAGCGCCTCGACCTTCTTCCGTTCCATCGGCGGCTCGTTCGGCGTCTCGCTGTTCGGCGCGGTCTTCAACAACCACCTCACCTCAAGCCTGGAGAGCAAGCTGGGCGCCGCGGGCGGGCAGCTCGCCTCCGGCGGTGCCCAGTTCGACCCGGCCGCGCTGCACGAGCTGCCCGCCAACGTGCGGGTCGGGTTCCTGGAGTCGCTGGCCGAGTCCATCTCCGGCGTCTTCTGGTGGGCGATCCTGTTCGCCGTCCTGGTGCCGCTGCTGGCGGCCTTCATCAAGGAGATCCCGCTGCGCGGCGGGCCCGAGGCGTCCGAGGAGGCCAAGACCCCGGTCCCGGTGCTCGACTGACCTGACCGCCCGACCGGCTTCGGGCACCCGGGCCCCGGTCCGGGTGCCCGGCCCACGGGCCGGCCTGCTTCGAGGGCCGGCCCCGGTCCCGGTGCCCGGCCGGCCGCCTCGTCGGGACTCGGGACCCGGCCGGTCGCCGGGTCCCAAGTCCCGCCCCAGCGATCCCCAAGCCGTCCCCGTCAGGCTGGGGACATGAAGACAACCATTCCCGCCACCGCCGGGTACGTCACCCGGCGGCCGCTGGCCGACGACGCCCGCGAGATCCACGAGCTGATCTCGCTCTGTGACACCCAGGTGATCGGCAAGGCCGACATGACCCTGGACGACGTCGCCGACCAGCTGAACGACTCCTCCTTCGACACGGAGTCCGACGGCTGGCTCGTCCACGACGAGACCGGGCGGCTGGTCGCGTGGGCGTGGGCCTGCCGCAAGGGCGGCAGCGACAACGTCGACGTCGACGTCGTCGTGCACCCCGCCACCCCGGACCTGACCGGCCCGCTCTGGGACACCGTGACCGAGCGGGCCAGGCGGATCACCGCCGAGCTCGGCCACGACCGGGCCGTGGTGGACATCGGCCTCTACCGGGAGGACAGCGGCAAGCGCGCCATCGCCGCGGCCCGCGGCTTCGCCGCCGCCACCAGCTTCATCCGGCTCCGCGCCGACCACGAGGGGACGGTGCCCCGGCCCGAGCTCCCGGCCGGGACGACGGTGCACCACGGGCTCACCGAGGAGGTGCGCCGCCAGGGCCACGCCGTGCAGCAGGCCGGTTTCGCCGAGCACTTCGGGTTCACCCCGAAGGACTACGACGAGTGGTACGAGGAGCTGGACTCCTCGGTCAACACCGACTGGGCGCAGCTGGCGGTCGCCCGTCTCGACGGCGAGCCCGTGGCGATGCTGCTGGGCACCAACGCCTTTCTCGGCGACGAGAACTCCGGCTACGTACGCCAGCTGGCCGTGCTCCCCGCCTTCAGGGGCCGGGGCCTGGGCCGGTTCATGCTGCGCGGGGCGTTCGCCGACGACGCCCGCCGGGGGCGGGTCGGCACCTACCTCCACGTCGACGCCAACAACAGCACGCCCGCCCTCGACCTCTACCTCTCGGTGGGCATGCGCCAGGTGCTGGCCATCGACGTCTGGCGGCGCACGATCTGACCTCCGCCGTACGAGACTTCCCGCGGTCCCGTACGAGGAGTCGTACGGGACCGCGGGAAGATCTCAGCGGCGCAGCAGCGGCAGCGCGCACACCCCGGTGAGCACGATCGTCGCCGCCAGGGCCACGCCGGTGCCGATCACCGACCCTCCGTCCAGATAGAGCGTGCCGAACGTGGCCACCCCCACGACCTGGCCGAGCTGGGTCACCATCACGAACAGCCCGCTGACGTCGGGCGCGTCCTCGGGGGCGGCCTGGGCCAGTCCCACCGCGAGCACCGGGCTGAACGCCCCGCCGAGACCCAGCCCTATCACCGCGAACGCCACCGTCAGGAGCGGCTGGCCGTGCCCCCCGCCGCCCAGCGCCAGCGCCAGGAGCAGGTAGCCGAGCCCGGCCACGCCGAAGGAAGTGACGATCATGCGGCGGTGCAGGCGCTCGGGGACGCGGCGCCAGTTGAGGCTGGCGACGGCGAAACCCGCCGCGCCCGGGACGAACGCCAGGCCCGCCGCCAGCGGGCTGTCTCCCAGCGCCCCCTGCAGGTGCAGGGCGATGGTGAGCAGGAACCCGCCGTAGGTCGCCATCGCCCCGAAGATCGCCAGTGCCGACGGGACCACCCCCGGTGCCCGGACCACCCGCGCGGGCACCAGCGGCGCGGCGGCCCTCCGCTCGACCAGTACGAAGACCCCCGCCAGCGCCACGCTCGCCGCGATGGCGACCCACCCCCACAGCGGCCAGTCCTGCTCGTGCCCCAGTACCAGCGGGACCACCAGGAGGCTGACCGCCAGCGAGAGCGTGACCAGGCCGGGCAGGTCCAGGGGGCGGTGGCGCGACGGGCCGCCGGGCGGCAGCAGCCGCGCGCCCAGCACGAGCAGGCCGAGCCCGATCGGCACGTTCACCAGGAACACCGGCCGCCACGAGGTGCCGAACAGGTCCGCGGAGACCAGCAGGCCGCCCAGCACCTGACCCACCACGGCGGCCCCCGAGATCACCGTGGCGTACAGGCTGAGCGCGCGGGCCCTGGAGGCTCCCGTGAAGTTCGCCTGGATCATGCTCAGCACCTGGGGCACCATCAGGGCGGCTCCCGCGCCCTGGAGGAACCTGAAGGCGATCAGCTGCCCGGCGGAGACGGCCAGCCCGCAGGCGAGGGACGCGGCGGTGAAGCCCGCCAGGCCGTACAGGAACAGGCGGCGCCCGCCGTGGCGGCCGCCCAGCCGGGCACCGGTGATCAGCAACATGGCGTAGGCGATGGTGTAGCCGGAGACGATCATTTGCAGGCCCGACCCCGACGTGCCGAGGTCGGCACGGATCACGGGGGAGGCGACGTTGACGATGGAGACGTCAAGGATGGCCATGAACTGCCCGGCCAGGATCACCGCCAGCAACCAGGAGGTGGAGGTACGGACGGCCGGAGCCGATGTAACGGTCATGGGGAAGACTGTGGGACAGGGCGGATACGAGTAACGAGAGCCTGCCGATCCTGGTACTCACAGCACCTGGCAGCCCGCGCGCCCGTCGGCCAGCATGGAGGGGTGACGACGATCCCGGCGACTCCCGCGCCTTACGCGCCCCTCGCGATCCCGGAGAGAACACCGGACGGCGAGCGGCGGGGCACACCGGACACCGCGCGGGGGACCGGACCGGCCACCCGCCGCGCCGAGCTGGGGGCGTTCCTGCGCAGCCGCCGCGAGCGCATCACTCCCGAGGCCGTGGGCCTGCCGCCGGGGCTGCGCCGCCGCACCCCCGGCCTGCGCCGCGAGGAGGTCGCCCTGCTCGCCGGGGTAGGCGTGACCTGGTACACCTGGCTGGAGCAGGGGCGGCCGATCAACGCCAGCGTGCAGGTGCTCGACGCCGTCTCCCGCACCCTCGGGCTGGACCGGGCCGAACGCGAGCACCTCTACCGGCTCGCCGACATGCCCGCCGTGTCCGAGTCCGACACCTGCGGCTCCCTCGAACCCGAGGTCCAGGTCATCCTCGACCGGCTCGACCCGCTTCCCGCGGGCGTCTACAACGGCCGCTACGACCTGATGGCCTGGAACGAGGCGTATGCCTCCCTGTTCCCCAACGTCGCCACCCAGCCGGTCGCGACCCGCAACGCCATCTGGCAGCTCTTCGTCACGCGGGATTGCTGCAGCGTGGTCGTCGACCGGGCCGGGGAGCTGCCCCAGATGGTCGCCACCCTGCGCGCCGGGTTCGGGCGGCACCTGGGGGAGCCCGCCTGGACCGAGTTCGTCCGCGACCTGTCGGCGGCCAGCCCCGAGTTCGCGCGGATGTGGGCCACCCACGACGTGGCCAGGCCGGGAAACCGGCTGAAGCTCTTCCACCACTCCGCCGTCGGGCAGATCCGCACCACCTCCACCAGCATGGCGCTGTCGTCGCCCCCGGAGACGCGGGTGGTCGTCTACCTGCCCGTGGACGACGAGAGCAGGGAGCGCATCGCCTGGATCAGGGCGCACCCCGAAGCGCCTGCGGTCGCCCACACCCACCCGGCGGCCACCTCGGGGTGAGCGCCCGCCGGGCCGTCAGTCCGGGGTCACCCGGTGCTTGGAGAGGTGGGCCAGCACCGCCTGGTTGGCCTCCCAGCCGTCGGGGAACTTCACCGGCACGCCGAGCTGGACCGGCTCGGACGACGGATGGGCGTCCAGGAGTTCGGGAATGCCCGCCCTGGCCACCACGACGCAGGCGTGGCGGTGCCGGGAGGTGAGCACGCACAGCCGCCCCGACTCCAGGTGGAACGCGGTGGCGTCGCGGCGCCCGGAGAGCGGGTGGAGCACGATCGTCACGTCGTACTCCCGGCCCTGCAGGCGGTTGGCGGTGTCCACCGTGATCTCCGGCGGCACCCCGGCGGCCCTGATCGCGGCGACCTGGTCGCGGTGCGCGGCGCCGATGGCGATCCGGTCGGCCGTGACGGGGTGGCTGCCGCGCTCGGAGTGCGCGACCGGGCCCCGCTGGAGCAGCCGCGTCGCCAGGGTCGCGGTCGCCGCCACGGCCTCCGCGTCGGTGCGCACCGTGTGGCGGCTCGGCAGCTCGTACAGCGCCCAGCCCGACACGGCCGCCTCCTCCAGCGCCCGGTCGTGGGAGGTGCGCATGCCGTTCACGGTGAACTCCAGCGACCGGTCGTCCGGGCCCGTCCCCGCGCGGAAGCCGGTGAACGGGTAGAACGCCTCGGAGACCACCGGCGCCGCCGACGCGGGCAGCCGCCAGGAGACCGGCAGCCGGTGCACCGGCAGGTCGGGGTTGTGCCGCAGCAGCACCGAGACCGCGCTCTGCACCGGGTCCCACGACAGGCCCGCCCAGCGGTCGCCGTCCACGATCGAGAACGGGTCGAGCTGGCCGGGGTCGCCCACGAACAGCGCCCGCTCGAACAGCGAGGCGATGCGCAGCAGCTTGTCCGAGCGCATCTGGTACGCCTCGTCGACGATGGCCCACGGCCAGGTACGGTCGCCGATCCAGGCCCACTTGTCGGCGGTGGCGACCACCACGGCCGGATCCCCCAGGTCGGGCAGCTTGCCCGCGACCGAGACGTTGGGGCGGGCGAGGATGCGGCCGGGCGTGATGTAGCCGCTCGCCGACAGGCGGCCGATCGGCAGGTCGGGGTGCTCGGCCGCGAGCCGTTCCACCAGGTCGTCGACCTGCTCGTTGGTCTGGGCGACGATCATCAGCGGCTCACCGGTCTCCGCGATGTGCCCCGCGGCCTTCACCACCAGCGTGGACTTGCCCGCGCCCGGCGGCGAGTCCACGACCACGCCGCGGTGGCGCGGCAGATCGGCCAGTACGGCGGCCACCACGGCCGCCGCCTCCCGCTGCGGGGTCGTCATGCCGCACCCCCGCCACGGCCCGCCGCGCCGAAAGCGTACGCGTCGCGGTCAGCCGCGCGGGAAGTGCGCGTGGCGGGACGGGACACCGCGCGGCGGAACGGGGTCCGGTGAGCGCTCAAAGCCATTCCTCCTGCGCGTCGTCGTCGCTGGGCTCGTACTCCTGCGGGGGGCCGCCGTGGGTCCACGGCGTCTGCTCCGGGTCGGGCAGCGCCGCCGACGACTGGAAGTCGTCGGTCAGCGAGGTGTACGAGACCCGCTCGCCCGGCTCGGGCACCGAGCCGGGGGCCGGTGTCCTGCCCCGCCCCATCCCCTTGGTGACCTTGAGGGTGATCTCGTCGTCCGCGATCTCGACGATCTCGGCGGCGTGGCCGCGCCGGTCGGGACTGCCGACCGTGGTGCCAGGGGCGAGCCGCACCGGGTCGCCGGTCCTCACCGTGATCAGGGGCCGGAGCTTGCGCGAGCGGCCCTCGCCCTCGCTGTGCTCGGGGTCGGCGGCCGTCACCGTCCCGGCGAAGGCCTCGCCGCTCAGCCGGTACTCGGCCATGAGCAGCGGGTCGTCGTGGGCCCGCTGCACGTCGTAGCTCGCCCGCGCCCGCTCCAGCCCCGCCAGCCGCGCGGCGGCGCCGACCGCTCCGTCCCTGCGCGCCTGGGGCGGCCCGCCCTCGGCGATCCGCTCGACGAACCGGGTGAACGACCCGCGGTCGATCTCCCAGCGGTCCTTCACCCGCGACCCCTCGGGCAGGGAGCGCAGCAGGTCCACGCTCCGCCACATCAGCCGCCAGGTGGGTTCGAGCTGGGTACGCAGCGCCTGGCCGATCCGGTCGACGGCGCGATCGGTCGGCGCCTCCTCGTAGGCGCGTATCGCGGGGCCGAGCACCTCGTTGTCGAAACCGGGGTCGGTCGCGGGACCGGCCGGGGGCCAGAGCAGCGGATCCTCGGCCTCCTCGGCCGCCCGGCGCCCGGACATCCCCGGCGGCGGGTTGATCCACCCCAGCAGCGCCGCCAGGTTGGCGTCCTCCAGGTTGCTCTGCCCGGTCGCCCAGTGCAGGCCCAGCGCCTCGGTGGCCGCGAGCAGCACCGAGGAGCCCGGCTGCCGCGACCGGTCGCCGAAGTAGGTCAGCCACCGGCCGAGCAGCGGCACCGAGGGATGCACCGGCCAGGGGCCGTCGGCCCGGCGGAACCGGGTGGACCGGCCGAGCAGCGCGGCGAACGAGGCCGCCGGCCGGTTCGGCACCAGGATCTGCGGCGCGTCCAGGCACCGCTCGTACGGCTCGCCGCCCCTGCGCTCGACCGTCTCTGTGCTCTTCTCGAACCCCTCGATGTACGGCAGCAGCACCTCGGCCAGCCCGGCGGCGAAGGCGAACCGCAGGTCCCGGTTGCGGGGCTGGGGGACGACGAGCAGCCGGGGGTGACCCGGGTCGGTGCCCACCATGGCGGCCAGCGGCGCGCCGGCCTCGCCCGCGAGCTTGAGCGGGATGAGCACCATCGGCTGGGCGGAGACGTGACAGTGCCGGACCGTGGTGATCCGCTGCGCGACGCCGTCCCTGACGGCCCTCAGCTGCGCCAGCGCCGTCAGCGTGCTCACCTGCCGCCCTCCGTCCGCCCCGGGCCCCCGGCCGGGCCCGGTACGCCGGTCCCCGTCGAGGCGGCGTCTCGTACGCCCGTCCCCGTCGCGGTGACGTCCCGTGCGGCCGGTGCGCCGGTCCGCGCCGTGGTGACGTCTTGTACGCCGGTCCTCGTCGCGGTGACGCCCCGTGCGGCCGGTGCGCCGGTTCCCCCCGCGGTGAGTGCGGCCGGTGTGCCCGTCCTCACCGCAGCGACTCCTCGCGCAGCCGGTTCGCCAGCCGGAGCAGGCGGGCGATCTCTTCCTGGCCCTCGGCCGGTTCGCGGGTGCCCTCGGCCAGGCCGAGCGCCTCGTCCATGCCGGAGACGCCGCCCAGCTGGTCGCGTACCTGGCGCCCGAGCAGGTCGCTGGACCCGCAGGCGCGCGCCTCGTGACGGCAGAACATGCACATGTCGCAGGTGGACAGGCAGTCGGGCGCGTAGCGGGCGGGCACCTGGAGCAGCGCCTGGGCCAGCTCCTCCGCCGAGCGGGTCGGCACGCCGTCCTCGCCGGGGGCCAGGTCGAAGGTGAGGTCGCCGGGCAGGCCCTCCAGCAGGTGCTCGACCCTGGTCATCCGGGCGAGCTGGCGGGTGAGGACCGAGAGGTGCTTGCGCACGTCGATCAGCGCCGCCGTCGGGCGGTTGGCGAAGTTCTCCGGGCAGACGAGGACCACGTCGTGGGAGACGCGCCGCGGGTCGTGGCCGAGGTCGGCCATGAGCGTGCGCAGCGCCAGGACGTAGACCGCGGCCTGCCGCGCCGCCGCCGCGACCTTGTCCGGCTCGGCCTGACCGTCGATCATGCTGAACGACTTGATCTCGACGATGTGGAAACGCCCCCCGATCTGGAAGGCCACCACGTCCGGCTCCAGGTAGGAGGTGTGCCCGGCGATCTCCAGGCTGAACAGCGGGTGGTCGTAGAACACCGCGGTCCCGTCGTCCTCGCGCGCCGCGCGGTCGATCAGCGCCCGGGTGTGCGAGTGGCGCAGGTGGGAGCCGACGCTCTCCACGTCCCGGTAGCCGACCTGGGCGACGGCGAGGCCGAGCAGCTCGCGCAGCAGCCGCAGCAGCTCGGCGCAGCCGTTCTCCTTCACCAGCGCCTCGAACACGTTTCCACGGCTGATCGCGAACTGGGACTGGCCGAACGGCGCCGGGAAGCCCATGTGCCGGGCCGTGAGGTCCTTGTCGACACCCGCGGCGTCCATCAGCGCCCGGCGCGCGCAGCCGGGGTTGGCGGCGAGCGCCGCGATGGCCCGCGCGTCGTGCGGGTGGGGCGGCATCGGCCCGCGCAGCTCGTCAAGCCTTTTCGGGGAGGGCCTCTCCCTGAGCTTGGTCATGAGCAGGTCTCCCCGTTCAGCCTGGTCTTCAACAGGCCCCCCTCAAGGTGTTCATCGCGGTGGCGCCGAACAGGCGCTCCACGTCCGGTAGTTGCCTCGTCGCCCGTGCCGCCACCTCGGCCCGCTGCGCGGAGTCGGCGGCCAGGTGGACCTCCAGCTCGGCCCGAGCCGCGTGGATCGCGGTCGCCGGGTCGGCCGGGGCGAACCCCTCGACGGCCCCCGGGATGTTCTGCGCCATCCGCGACAGCAGCCGCACCGCCCCCGTGGGCGGCTCCGTCAGCCGGGTCAGCTGCTCGGCGACGCGCACCGCCGAGGTGAGGAAGTCGACGCGCGGGCTCAGCGGTCCCAGCACCCGCAGCTCGGGCGGCCACGTGCTGTCGGCGAGCAGCCCCCGGGCGGGGGAGAGGCGGTCGGTCAGCGCGGCGCACAGGTAGTACGGCCTGGCGTAGGGATCGCCGCGGAACGAGCGCTCCTCGTCGCGCCGCAGGCTGGTCAGCTGGGAGCCGCGCAGCTCGCGGGAGAAGAAGGCGTCGTTCACCGCCACGATCAGCTTGGCCGGGGTCGGCACGCCCAGCAGGGTCAGTGCCTGGTGCACCTGCTCCCTGATGGGCAGCAGCGAGGTCTCGGGCTCGTGGGGCGGCGCCGGGACCTCGGAGGCCACCGCCGCGTCCCACGCCTGCTCGGCCCTGCGCAGATCCCCGCGCAGCGACCGGGCGAGCGAGTTCTCCCTCGCCTTGACCGCCCGTCGCACCTCGGCGCGGAGGTCGGCTATTCGCCGTTCCAGCGCGTCCAGTGGATCACTCACGGCTCGGAGCGTAACAGGAGCTCCACCAGCCTCCCCTGAATTCCAGCCAATTCCAGCATTAAAGTGCGAATTATTGAATGACAATAACGGGCGAAAGGTACATTTAATACGAAACTGATCGTTTGGGTCGCGAGCTCGTCGTCCGGAGATCGTCCGGTGGACGGCCGCCCCGCACTCCAACGGCCTGTCCCCAAAAAACCTTAACCCAGTCAAGATATTGACCAGGTTGCGCCTCTGTTAGGTTGGAAAGGTGACAGGACTCCGGGAACGCAAGAGGCGGCAGGTCCACGAGGCGATCTCGGCCGCGGCGATCGGGCTCTTCCTGGAGCGCGGGTTCGACGAGGTGCCGGTCGCGGAGGTGGCGGCGGCGGCGGGTGTCTCCAAGCCGACCCTGTTCAAATACTTCCCGACCAAGGAGGACCTCGTCCTGCACCGCATCTCCGACCACCAGGGGGAGGCGGCCCGGGTCGTCCGCGAGCGCGGGGCGGGCGAGACGCCGCTGGCGGCGCTGCGCCGGCACTTCCTGGACGGGCTCGACCGTCGCGATCCCGTGACGGGGCTCAACGACCACCCCGAGGTGCTCGCCTACCACCGGATGGTCTTCTCCACGGCCGGTCTCGCGGCCCGGGTGCTCCACTACATGGCCCTCGACGAGGAGGCTCTCGCCGCCGCGCTAGCCAAGGACACTGACGAGCTCACCGCGCTGCTCGTCGCCGGCCAGGTCCTCGCCACGCAGCGGGTGCTGTCCCGGCGCAACTGGCTGGCCCTGGTCGGCGGGGCGACGGCCGACGGGACCCACCCGTCGGCCGTCGCCGCCGCCGACCACGCGTTCGCCCTGCTCCCCGAACTCCCCTGAACACGCGGCACCGGACAGGGAGCGGGGCGGGACCCGCGAGCTAGCCCTCGACCTCCGTGCGGTCGGCCGACCACAGGGTGTGGAAGGAGCCCTCGCGGTCCACCCGCTCGTAGGTGTGCGCGCCGAAGAAGTCACGCTGGCCCTGGATCAGGGCGGCGGGCAGGCGCTCGGCGCGCAGCCCGTCGTAGTAGGCCAGCGCGGTCGAGAAGCCGGGCGCCGGGATGCCCAGCTCCGCGGCCTTCGACACCACCCGCCGCCACGAGTCCTGAGCCAGGGTGAGCGCGTCGGCGAAGTAGGGGGCCGCGAGCAGCGTGACCGGCTTGTCCTGCGCCGCGTACGCCTCACGGATGCGGTCGAGGAAGACGGCCCGGATGATGCAGCCGCCCCGCCAGATCGTGGCCAGCGCGCCGAGGTCGAGGTCCCAGCCGTACTCGGAGCTGCCGACCCTGAGCTGGTCGAACCCCTGGGCGTAGGCGACGATCTTCGAGGCGTACAGCGCCCGCCGCACGTCCTCGGCGAACTCCTCGCCGACGGCACCCGCGGGCACGCCCGACGGGCCCGGCAGGCCGCGCGCGGCCGCGCGCAGGTCCGCGTGGCCGGACAGGGAGCGGGCGAACACCGCCTCGGCGATGCCGCTCACCGGAACGCCCAGGTCCAGCGCGATCTGCACCGTCCACCGGCCGGTGCCCTTCTGCTCCGCCCGGTCGGCGATCACGTCGACGAGCGGCTTGCCCGTGGCCGCGTCGACCTGGCGCAACACCTCGGCGGTGATCTCGATCAGGTACGAGGAGAGCTCGCCCTCGTTCCACTCCGCGAAGATGTCCGCGAGCTCCGCCGGGGTCCGGCCGAGTCCCTGCCTGAGCAGGTCGTAGGCCTCGGCGATGAGCTGCATGTCGGCGTACTCGATGCCGTTGTGCACCATCTTCACGAAGTGCCCGGCGCCGTCGGGGCCGATGTGCGTGCAGCACGACACGCCGTCCACCTTCGCCGCGATGTCCTCCAGCAGCGGGCCCAGCGCCTGGTACGACTCCCGCGAGCCGCCGGGCATGATGCTCGGCCCGAGCAGCGCGCCCTCCTCGCCGCCGGAGACCCCCGCGCCGACGAAGTGCAGGCCGCGCTCGCGCAGCGCGGCCTCGCGCCGGCGCGTGTCCAGGAAGTGCGCGTTCCCGCCGTCCACGAGCATGTCGCCCGGCTCCAGCAGGGGGGCGAACTCCTCGATCACCGCGTCGGTCGGCGCACCCGCCTTGACCATGATCAGAATGCGCCGGGGCCGTTCCAGCGCCGCGACGAACTCCTCGGGAGTCTCGCAGGGGACAAAGGTTCCCTCGTCCCCGTGTTCCTCGATCAGTGCCTTGGTCCTGTGCGAGGACCTGTTGTGTACCGCTACCGAGTGTCCGTGCCTGGCCAGGTTGCGGGCGAGGTTCGCCCCCATCACGGCCAGTCCTGTCACACCGATCTGAGCCTGAGTCATCTCTGACACTCCTTTGTCGTGTCCAAGAATGCCAGTCTGCACCCACCGCCGATCAAAGCCCCCAAGAGGTCCCGGGGGAGAGGCCCCCGGTACGGTACGGATCCACGAACCGCCGGTCCTCACGAGGTTCCCGCGTCCGGCGGGAGCGTGAGGTGTCCGGCACCCGGCGCGGAGCCGCGGGATACCCGGATCCCCTGGGGATCAGTGGCGGAACAGGGTTCCCGGAGCCTCCGAGCCGAGGACTCCGCCCAGGCAGCGATAGGTCCGCGCGCCGCCCTGGAACTGCTCCTTCGAGGGCGGCAGGACCGTGCTGTGCCACCTGGCCTGCCCCACCCGGCGGGCGTCGCCGTACCGGGAGGCGAGCATGATCCGCGCCGCGCACACCTTCTTCACCGTCGGATGCCTCTCCAGGGCCGCCAGATCGTAGGTGAGGGAGTCCCGCGGCAGCGGGGCGATCGCGAACGTCTCCCACGAGTGGGACTCCTCGCAGCCGATCCGCTTGGCCGTGGTGTCGCCCGCGATCGAGACGAGGCCGCCCCAGCACTCGGGCTCCGCCACGCACGCGGCTCCCGCGCCCGCCACCGCCGCGGCGGGGCAGGCGGCCGTGACCGTGGCGACCTCGGGAACCGCCGCGGACGCGTCCGCCTCCGGGGCCGCGCTCCCGCCCCCGCCACCGTTCTGGAGGGCGCCGGAGTTCTGGAGGGCCCGCGAGCCGGACGGCTGCCCGGTGGACGGGGTCTGGTCCCGGTTCTCGATGTACATGAGCCCGACCCCGGCCATCAGCAGGATCGCGAAGGCCACGGCCACCGCGACGAAGATCCGCACGTTCGACGAGGAGGGGTGCGCCGGGGCCGTCGCGGGCGACTGGGTACCGGAGAGCCCCTTCAGCCCCGGCGACGTCATGTGCGACCGCACCACCTCCCCGCCCTGCCCGCCCCGCGCCGCCGGCGTGCCGTACGGGGCCTCCGTCCTGGCGTACGGGGGCGGCGGCACGGAAACCGGGCCCGCGTCCGGAGCCGGGGAAGGGGAAGGACGCGGGGTGGAGGGCCGGCGGACCGGCCGGCCCCCCTCCAGGCGCAGGTCCGTGAGGGCGTCGCGCAACGCGGCCACCGAAGGGGTACGCCGCGCCGGGTCGGTGGCCATCGCCTCCCTGAGCACGGCGGTCAGCTCCGGCGGCACCCCCGGGATATCGGGGACGGGCAGGCGGTGCAGGGCCATGATGACCGCGATGTTGACCACGCCGCTCTCGGGGAAGCGCGGCGGGCGCCCGGAGAGCAGCGCGTACAGCGTGGCGGCGAGGGAGTAGACGTCGCCCGCGGCGGCGGGTTCGGTCAGCTCGAACGCCTCGGGCGGGGCGTAGGCCGGGGTGAGGGACTCCCGGGTCACCGACGCCTCGCTGCCCGAGGACGGCATGGTGGCCAGCCCGAAGTCGGAGAGCACCACGTTGCCGTACCGGTTGATCAGGATGTTGGCGGGCTTGATGTCGCGGTGCAGCACCCCGGCGGCGTGCGCGGCCGACAGCGCGTCGGCGATCCGGATGCCGATGTCGGCGACCTCGGCCGGTGGCAGCCGCTTCTCGGCCCGCATCCGGTCCAGCAGCGACCCGCCGGGACACAGTTCCAGGACCATGTACGGGCGGCCGTCGGGCAGGACCCCCGCGTCGTAGACGTGGGCGACGTGCGGGTGACCGGAGAGGGCGCCCGCCGAGGTCACCTCACGCATGAAACGGCGCCGGTCCCGCTCGGAGACCAGCACCCGGTTGTCCACCTTGAGCGCGACCTCGCGCTCCACCGCCAGCTGCCTGGCCCGGTAGACGATCCCGAAGCCGCCCTGGCCGAGCACCCCGGACACCTCATAGCCCGGTACCGCAAAGGCGCCCGATCCGGTCACCTGCCACCTCCTGAAGACGAGCGGCAGATTACCGGAGTTTGATCCGCCAACTGGGTGCGTATCCTCTTATCGCTGTTCAGAGAGATGACCCGTAACTGGCCGGAGAGATGACGTACGGCCGGTCGAAGAGACGACTCATGGCCGGTCGGAGAGACGGCGCCCGTGACCGGCGGGGCGCTCGTCGCCGAGCTCCGCCAGGAGCGCGTCCCAGCGGGCGCCGATGCTGTCGAGACCGTAGCCGGAGGCCGTGAGCACGGCGTTCCCGCCGAGCTCGCGGCGCAGCTCCCGGTCCTCGATCAACCGGTTGAGCGCCTCCGCGAGCGCCGCCGGCCTCCTCGCCGGTACCAGCAGCCCGTTGTGCTCGTGGACGATCATCTCCTTGGGACCGTGCGGGCAGTCGAAGCTCACCACCGGCACGCCCTTGCTCATCGCCTCCAGGATCGTCATGCTGAACCCCTCGTAGCGCGAGCTGACGACGTGGACGGACGACCTGGCCAGCTCCACGCCGATCTCCGCCGAGCTGCCCATGAGCAGCATCGTGTCCGACAGCCCGGCCTCCTCGATCCTGTCGCGGAGCCTCCGCTCGGCCTCGGGCCTGCCGCGCCCGTAGAGGCGCAGCACCCAGTCGGGATGCGCGTCCGACACCGGCTTCCACGCCTTGACCAGCAGGTCGAAGCCCTTGGCGTGCACCACCCTGCCGACGGCGATCACCACCTTCTCGTCCAGCTCCGAGATGTCACCGGCCAGCGCGGTCACGGCGTTCGGGATGCGCAGCAGCCGTCCCGGGGGCGCCCGCAGCGCCCTGCGGTAGTGCTCCAGATCCGTCCGGGTGAGGGTGACGAAGGCGTCCAGCCTGCCGTAGCGCCGCTTGATGAGCCGGACGACCTCCGGGGCGTGCAGGCCGAGGGCCACGTGCTCCTGGCCGACGGTGATGACACCCGGCGGCGCGAACAACGCGGTGATCAGGTTGAACCCCGGCCGGGTGGAGATCAGCACACCGGAGCGCATGGACCGCAGGAAACGCACCATGAGCAGGTCCGTCCTGAGCGAGACCGCCCGGTGGATGCTCTCCTGCCTCGGGACCAGGACGCTCGGCAGCCGCGACAGCAGCCGCGCCACCGGACCCCGCCGCCCGGTCCTGTCGTCGAGGAACGACACCCGCACGCCCGGCGGGATGGGGAAGAACGGTTCCCTCGCCGTCCGGATCACGCTGACGATCTCCACGTCACGCTCGCGCGCCAGGTGCCCCGCCAGGTTGAGCACCGTCCTGATCGTGCCGCCCATCCCGTACGCGTGCTGCAGCAGGAAGCGGACCGTCCGGGTGTCGGGTGCCGGGGCACGTCGCGCCCGCCTCGCGTTGAGGAGCCGCAGCAGCCGGAGCGCCGCGCGCCTCGCCCCCTCGCGTGCCTTTCGCCGTACCCTCGCCAACGTCCCCGACATGCTGGGAGCCCCCCGCCGATCTCTCCCTCCCCTGCTCGTTACCTTCCCCGGAGTCGCTTTCGCCGAAGCGCGCACGTCACGACATCATGGTCACCGCCCGGCGAGATCTTTGTTCTCCCGGCGCTCTTGTCCCCGGCCGTTCTTCTCGCGCTCTCCTCAGGGCTCTTCCCGCGGCTTCCCCCGGGGCGCGTCACTCGCCGAAGCGGGAGAGCCGTCCGCGTACGCGGGCGTGGCGCAGCGCCCACGCGAACAGGCCGAGCGTGGCGGCGAGGTAGACGACGTCCAGCAGTGCCGCCCAGGCGAGGCTCTCCCAGGGCACGGCGCCGCCGTTCAGCACGGTCCGCATGCCCGTGAAGACGTGGGTCGCGGGCATGAACGCCGCGATGGCCTGGAGAGGGCCGGGAAGCGTCTCCACGGGGTAGAAGATGCCCGCCAGCGGCTGCACCACGAAGACCAGCGACCAGGCGATCACCTGGGCGTTCTCGCCGAAGCGCAGCACCGCGCAGATCCCCACCAGGCCGAGGGACCAGCCCATCACCAGCAGCAGCGCCATGAACGGCACCATCCCCGCGCCCAGGCTCGTGACGCCGAAACCGTAGAGGGCGAGCGCCAGCCCCGACATGATCGCGATGGCGAAGACGACCTTGCCGAACGAGAACACGATCAGCCCGACCACGTACTCGACATTGGAGAGCGGGCTGACCTGGACGTTCAGTAAATTCCTGCTCCAGATGTCCTCAAGGAAGGCTATCGAGATCTCGTTGCTCGCCTTCTGGAGCACCTGCCACAGCAGGACCGCGCCGAGGAGGAAGGCGGCGACGAACGGCACGCGCTGCGACTGCAGGAACAGCGTCACGAAGCCCCAGACGAAGAGCTCGATCGTGGGCCAGAAGACGATCTCGAACATCCGGACCGGGCTGCGGCGCAGCGCCGCCAGGTCGCGGAAGACCACACCGCTGATTCGTCGCCTGCGCGCGGCCATGCCGAGCGGGGGGAGGGTCATCGTCATGATCGCGCCACCGATCGGGCCACCTTGAGGAAGACCTCTTCCAGATCCTCGGCGCCGTAGACGTCGGTGAGCTCGGCGGTGCTCCCGCTGGCCACGATCCGGCCCTCGGACATGAAATGGACGCGGTGACACATCCGCTCCACCTCCTGCATGTTGTGGGACGTGATGAGCATCGCGCGCCCGCTCTCGGCGGCCACCCGGACGAGCAGCTGGCGGATCCGGTCGCCGGCGTCGGGGTCGAGGTTGGCGGTGGGTTCGTCCAGGATGAGCAGGCTTGGTTCGTTGATCAGGGCCTTGGCCAGTTGCACGCGGGTGCGCTGACCGGAGGAGAGCTCCATCACGCGGCGCCTGCGCAGCGGGCCGAGGTCCAGCAGCTCGACGACCTCCTCCACCCTGGCCCTGGGTTTCCGTACGCCGTACAGCCGGGCGAAGGTGTCGAGCACTTCGCGCACGTGCAGGACACCGGGGAGGTCGACGTAGCTCGCGGCGAAGTTGATCTGGCTGAGCACCTCGGTCCGGTTCCTGGCGAGGTCCAGGCCGAACATGTGGATGCTGCCGCTGTCGGGCGTGATCAGGCCGAGGAGCATGTGCAGGGTCGTCGACTTGCCCGCGCCGTTGGGGCCGAGCAGCCCGACGATCTGGCCCGTGCCGACGGTGAGACTCACCTCCCGGACGGCGGCCACCGAACCGAACCTCTTCGCCAGCGCCACAGCCTCAAGAATCACCACCACGTCAGCGTGCGGTCCGCCGGCCCCTCCGGGCAATCGGTTTTCCCATGGGTGGCGCGGTTGATTTGACGATGCGGTTCGTGGTTCATAAAGTTCACCAGACCCGAGGGAGACGGCGGTGACGCCGGGGCCTCGGAACCCTCTCTGACGATCTTCCTCCTTACGGGATCTTTGTCCCCAAAGAGGTCTGATTCGACACGAATCGGACGATCAAGTAAGTTAGACGGGTTGCCCCGGAAGGGGAGGCTGGAAATTCTGAAACAGGTAAGCCGGATCGGGTCGGTTTGACACGAAAAAGCGAGCCTGAAAGAATAAAGGCACAACGAAAGAACAGAATAAAACAAAACGAACGCCCCGGAGTTCTGCTTGGCTGGTTGGCCGGGTCTGGGTGATGGTGTAC
>NZ_JBPJSR010000006.1:0-414987 GCF_051390675.1 Streptosporangium heterodermiicola | reverse complement strand
GGACGCCGCCGTGAGCACCGACAACAACCGAACGCCGCTATGAGCACCGACAATCACACCGAGCGCGCTCCGGTGGCCGTCCCAGATAGAGAAGTCAGACGAGCTTCCAGTCGTGGCGTTCCAGGAAGGCGCGCTCGCCGGTGGCGTACTCGGTGAAGGCGTCCTGGACCGCCCCCAGGTCCGGGACGTGGGTGCGGAACATCCGGTTCCTGACGCTGTCCTTGTACTCCAGCTCGTAGCCCGTGATCTCCGGGGAGCTCTGGACGAAGTGCTCGCCGAAGACGACCAGGGCCGTGAACGGGTTCTGCGGGGACATGGTGGCGAGCGCGTCGGAGACGAGCTGGAGATCAGGGCCGACCACGATCATCCCGTCGCCCGTCCGCATCTCCATGGTCGGGTAGACGCCTCGCGGGGACAGGTTGTGCACCAGGCCGCGCTGCGGGTCGTAGCAGACCAGCCCGCACTCGACGGCCAGGGCGAAGACCTCGGCGGACACCTCGTCGGCCCGCTCCAGGTCCACGCCGACCAGGAGGTGGTCAGGGGAGAGCCACTCGGCCCCGGGCATCCGATCGGCGAACGCCGTCACCCCCGGGTGCGCCTCAGCGTCCTCCCTCTGCTCCCTCTGCTCCCCCTGCTCTCCGGGCCCTCCCCGCTCTCCGGGGCGGGGGTCCGTGCCATGCGTCGGCGCCGCCTCCGGTTCCCCGGAGGGAGGCGTTCCAGGGTCCTTCGCAGCCCCACGGCGGAGGGACTGGAAGACCTGCTCCGCGTGTTCCCTGGTGATCGGTTTGGGCTCGTACCAGACGGCCAGTTCGAAACTCACGGTTCCATTGTCCTCCGGGTGCCTTTCCCGGTGGGAAAGGGCCGGACCGATCGGGTGATCGGCCCGGAGGACGCGCCGGTGGCCGGGGCGTTCACGATACGCGGGAAGGGTCAGCCCCTGTGTGACCCCGATGGCGATGAGCCCGCCGTGCCCGCTCATCCTCGTACGGATCGTGAAGCCTCAAACGACCACGTGATCTCCTGCCATCCGGACGCTACGGAGCCCCTGCATATTTTCCGCATATACCGAACAAAAACGATCAGGAGCAGCCGGTGATCGAGGAGCCGAGGAGCCCGGCCAGGTCGTTCGCCTTCGTCCCGTCCCCGATGACGGTGAAGAGCTCGTGGGCCTCACGCCAGCACCTGACGGCCCTCTCCCTGTCGCCGGCCGCCACGTGGGCGAGGCCGAGGCTGCGGAGCGCGCCCGCCAGGTACGTCGTCCAGCTGCGCGTCCGCCACAGCGCCACGGACTCCGTCAGGCGCTCGACCGAGCGCGCGTGGTCGCCGTCGGCGCGGTCGAGGTCGCCCAGGATCCAGAGGGCGTCGGCCAGGTGGTGGGTGAGGTTGTAGCGGCGGCTGAGCTCCTCCACGGTGACGGCCGTGGGCCGTGCCCGCGCGTCGCCGTCGCCGGCGTAGAGCTTCGCCAGCGTGACCAGGGTCATCGTCTCGGACGCCGGGTCCCGGGCGACCCGGGACATGACGAGCGAGCGGTTGAGGCATCGCTCGGCGGGTTCGGACTGGCCGGTCTCGACGTACGCGAGGCCGAGGAACTGCAGGGACGTCGCCTCGAAGCGCGGGTTTCCCAGCGTCTCCGCCACCTTCAGCGCGCTCACCAGGTGCGGGATCGCCGAGAGGACGTCCCGCTGGCCGTGCGTGATGCCGAGCGCCAGGTGGGCGCGCGCCCGGCCGCCGAGGTGGCCGGTCTCCTCCGCGAGGCGCAGCGCCGTCTCCGCCGACTCCACGGCCGGTTCGACGAACCCCTGCGCGGCCAGGCCCCAGGCGCACATCACGTGGGCGTCCGACAGCCCGCGCAGCTCGCCGGCCTCGGTGAACATCTCCGCCAGCCGGACGGCGTTGGTGTGCAGCGCCACCATGGCGCCGCCCTCGTGCTCGACACCGGTCCAGGTGGTCACGTCGAGCAGCCCGCGCAGCATGACGGCCTCGCCGAGCAGGTTCCCCGCCGTACGGCAGGCCAGCATGGCCCGCTCGTTGAGGCGCCGGCACTCGGAGAAGAACCCGTGGGAGTCGAAGTAGCGTTCGAGGCACCCGGCGAGGTCCCAGGCGAAGTCGTCGAGCGCGAGGGCGCAGGCCTGCTCGATGAGACCGGCCAGCGCGCTCCGTTCGGCGTTGAACCAGGAGAGGGGGTCGCGCAGGAGGGACGCGGCGACGTCGCCGGGCAGCGGCCGGCGCGGTGCCGGGCCGTGGAGCACGGCGTAGCAGGCGCCGTGGACGTGTTCCATGGCCTGTTCGGCCAGCCAGAGCCACGCGCCGAACGCCCGGGTCGTCGCGAGCAGGAGTTCGGCCGGGTCCTCCTCGGCCTCCGCGCGCTCGCGGGCGTACAGCCGGACGAGGTCGTGGAAGCGGTAGCGGGCCTGGCCGGTGGAGTCGATCCCGGAGATGGTGGCGAGCTGCGCGTCGACCAGCAGCTCCAGGTAGCTCTCCCCCTCCTCGTGCGGGCGGTCGAGCAGAGTGGCGGGGACCCAGCTCGCGAAGCCGGTGACGTCGAGGAGGCCGAGCAGCCGGAAGGCGCGCCGCGCGTTCTCCGGCAGGCCGACGTAGCTCAGGGCCAGGCTCGCCCTGACCGCGCGGTCGCCGACGACCAGCTGGTCGAGGCGCCCGCGCTCGTCGCCGAGCCGCCCGACGAGCCAGGCGATGCTCTGCTGGGGACGGGCGGCGAGCCGCGCGCCCGCGACGCGCACGGCGAGCGGGATGCGGTCGCACAGCCAGACGAGCTCGGTGGCGGCGGGGAGCTGCGCGGCGACGCGGTCGTGCCCGATCAGCCGCGAGAGCAGCTCCACGGCCTCGTGGGTGCTCAGGACGTCCAGCTCCACCGGTCGCACGCCCTCCAGGCCGGAGAGCCTCGCGCGGCTCGTGACGATCACGGCGCAGCCGGAGACGCCGGGGAGCAGCGGGCGCACCTGCTGCTCGGACGCCGCGTTGTCGAGGACGATCAGGACGTTCGCGCGGGCCAGGCGGCTGCGGTACAGGGCGGCGCGGGCCTCGACCGACTCCGGGATGCTCGACCCGGGCACCCCCAGCGCGACGAGGAACCGTCCGAGCACGTGTCCGGGATGCGCCTGCTCCTCCTCGTGCGCGCCGTGCAGGTCGACGTAGAGCTGCCCCCCGGGGAACCTGTCGGCCAGCCGGTGCGCCACGTGCACCGCCAGGGCCGTCTTGCCGATGCCGCCCATTCCGGTGATGACGGAGACGGTCGTCGCGGAGCGCTCGTCCAGCCGCGCGACGAGGTCCCTGACGTGCTGCTCGCGCCCCGCGAAGTCGGCGATGCTCATCGGCAGCTCCGCGGGGGGTTCGCGCGGCCCGGCCTGTCCCTGTTCGGTTCCGGGCGGATCGTCCCGGTCATCCCGGTCGTCCTGCGCGTGCTCGCTCGCGGCGTGCCCGGGGTCCGCCCGCTCCTCGGCCAGGATCAGCCGGTGGAGGTCGCGCAGCCGGTCGCCGGGTTCGACGCCCAGCTCCTCGTTCAGCAGGCGCCGGATGTCGGCGTACACCGTCAGCGCCTCGGAACTCCGGCCGGCGCGGGTGAGCGCCACCATGAGGTGCGCCCGCAGGCGCTCGCGGAGCGGGTGAGCGTTCACATGGCCGGTGAGCTCGGCGACGAGCTCCGGCTGGAAGCGCACCGCGAGGTCGGCCTCGACGCGGTTCTCCAGGGTGGTGAGCCGCAGCTCCTCCAGGCGCGCCGCCTCGCCCGACAGGTCCTCGGCGAACCGCAGGTCGCCGTACGCGGGGCCGCGCCACAGCCGCAGGGCCCGGTGCAGGCAGTCCGCGGCCTCGTGGTGGTCACCGTGCAGGAACGCGTCGCGGCCGCTCTTCGCCAGTGACTGGAACCGGTGGACGTCCAGTTCGCCGGGGTGCACGACCAGCAGGTAGCCGCCGTGCCGGCGCAGGACCCGGTCGTGGCCCAGGGTCTGGCGGAGGCGGGAGGCGTACAGGCGCAGGTTGTTGTCGGCCGTCTTCGGCGGGTGCTCGCTCCAGAGCGCGTCCACGAGCAGGTCGTCGGCCACGGACCTGTTGGCGTGGTGGAGCAGCATCGCGAGCAGGGCCCGCTGCTTGCGTCCGCCCAGGGGAAGCGGCTGGTGGTCGGCTCTCACTTCGACCGGCCCCAGGACGGAGAAGTCCATACCACTCCCCTGGAAGGTTTCGCAGTGGCCAAGTGTGCCCGACCTCCCCCCGACCGTCAATGATCGTTAACGGTTCACGGGCCGCGGGACCGGTCGCCGCCGCACCGGCGCTAGGCGGGCGGCCTGTCGCCGACGGCGACCTTCGACAGCTCCACGGTGCAGAACGCGCAGCGCTTGGCGTCGATCGGGATGTCGCTCAGGCACTCGGGGCATTCCTTCTCGGTGGCCTTCTTGTCCCTGTCGAAGAAGCCGATCAGCCTGGTCATCGGCATCACGACCAGCCAGTAGATGACCGCGGCGATGATCGCGAAGCTCAGCAGGTGGTTGATGAAGTCGCCGTACATGAACTTGGAGCCGTTGATCGTGAACACGTACTGCGAGAAGTCCGGTTCCCTGCCGCCGGTGATCGCTCCGATCAGCGGCGTGATGAGGTCCTTGACCAGTGCCTGCACCAGCCCGCTGAAGGTCGCCCCGATCACGACGGCCACGGCGAGCTCGACGAGGTTGCCCCTGAGCAGGAACTTCTTGAATCCGCCCATCAATCAATGCCCTCCACTCGTGAGGACGGTCGGACTACCCACCTGTGTCGGCGGCCAAACTTCCCCCTTTTCCCGGCTTCCCGCCAAAAAGAGGCTGTTCCGGAACGGGCGTACGAGGGACGGGGTGGTGGAAGCGGAAGACTACTATCGGCGCAGTTCGCGAGCGGGGCCCGACCGCTCGCGTCCGCCCAGAGGAAGCGGCTGGTGGCCGGATGGACTTTCGTGTGCTGGGCCCCGTCGAGGTGTTCGCCGACGGAGGCGCGACGCTGGACATCGGCCCCTACCAGCAGCGGCTGGTGCTCGCCATGTGCGTCCTCGCCGCCCCGCGGCCGGTCGGCCCGAGCCGGATGATCGACGCGCTCTGGGAGGGCGACCCGCCGCCGGGGGCGCTCAACACCGTGCAGGCGTACGTCTCCAAGCTCCGCCGAGTCTTCGAGCCGGGCAGGACGAGGAACGTTCCCCCGGCGGTCCTGGTCAGCAGGCCGGGGGGCTACGCGCTGGACGTTCCCGGCGGCGCGATCGACCTGGGCAGGGCGCGGGGGCACGCGGCCGGCGGCAGGGGCCTGGCGGCCGGGGGCGACCACGAGGGCGCGGCCGGGAAGCTGCGGCTGGCGCTGGGGGAGTGGAGCGGGGAGCCGCTCGCGGACCTCTCGGGCACCGCCTGGGCGGTGGAGGAGAGCGCGCACCTGGCCGAGCTGCGGCTCACGATCGAGGAGGACCTGGCCGAGGCGGAGCTCGCGCTCGGCCGGGGGGCGGCGCTGACGGGCGGGCTCGCCCACCTGGTCGGCGCCCATCCGTTCAGGGAGCGGCTGCGCGTGCTCGCCGCCCACGCGCTCTACCAGGCGGGACGGCAGGCCGACGCGCTCGGCGTGCTCGCCGAGGGGCGCCGGTTGCTGATGGAGGACATGGGGCTGGACCCCGACCCCCGGTCGCGGGAGATGGAACGGCGCATCCTCGGCCAGGATCCCGCGCTGGCGCCCCGCCTCGTGGCGGAGGCGGGACCGGCGGCGGAGGAGGCGGAGGAGAAGGTCGCCGGGCTGGTGGGCAGGGACGCCGAGGCGGAGGCGCTGGAACGGGCGGTCGCCGGTGACGGGCACCGGGTGGTGCTGCTCGCCGGGGAGCCCGGCATCGGCAAGACCAGCCTGGCCGAGCGGGCCGCCGGGGCCGCGCGGGCGCGGGGCCACCGGGTGGTGTGGGGCCGCTGCTGGAGCGGCACCGGCGCGCCGCCCTTCTGGCCCTGGACGCAGGCCGTGCAGGACCTCGTCGGCAGGGACGGCGAGCTGGCGCAGCTGACCGGGGCCGGGGGTGCCCCGGGAACCGGGCAGGCGGGGCAGTTCGCGCTGTACGAGGCGTTCGCCCGGCTGCTGAACGAGCACGGCCGGGTCCTGGTGGTCCTCGACGACCTCCAGTGGGCGGACCCCTCCTCGCTGCGGCTGCTGGAGTTCCTCGCCTCCACCCGGCTCTGCCCCGGGCTGACCGTCGTGGCCACCTACCGCGACACCGACGTGCGCCCCGGCGAACCGCTGGAGCACGCCCTCGGCGCGCTGCTGCGGCTGCCGCACGTGCGGCGGCTCCTGCTGCGCGGCCTGGCGGAGGAGGAGATCCGCGAGTACCTGGGACGGGCCGGCGCCGACCCCGCCCTGGCCGCGGAGATGGGCAGGCTGACCGCGGGCAACCCGTTCTTCCTGGGGGAGGTGCTGCGGCTGGGGGAGACCCCCGAGGCGCTGTCAGACGTCGTACGCGGCCGGATGGCCGGTCTGCCGCCCGGCACCGAGGAGGTGCTGACCGTCGCCGCGCTGCTCGGCAGGGAGGCGGCGACCGACATCCTGACGCGCGTGGCTGGGCTGCCGGAGGAGCGGGTCCTCGACATCGTCGACGCCGCCGTGGGGGCCCGGCTGCTGGTCGAGGGGGACGGGCCGAGCTGCCGCTTCGTCCACGACATCGTCCGCGACGTGCTGCGCGAGGCGCTGCCGCCGCTGCGCCGCAGGAGGCTGCACGCGCGGATCGCGGAGGTGCTTGAGGAGCGGAGCGGGACGCGCCTGACCGAGATCGCCCACCACTACCGCGAGGGCCTGCTGAACTCCCGGATGGCGGGCAGGGCCATCGGCTACACCCGGCGCGCGGCGGCCCAGGCGACCGCGCAGTTCGCCCACGAGGACGCGGTGGAGGGCCTGGAGAGGGCGATCGCGATGATCGACCGGCTGCCGGAACCCGACGACGCGCTCCGCTGCGACCTCCTGCTCGACCTGGCCGAGGCGCAGGCAGCGGCCGGGATGAGCGCCGCGGCCCACGCCTCGCTGGAGGCCACCGCGGAGATCGCCGAACGGCTCGGCGACGACAACCGGCTCGCCAGGGCGGCGCTGGGGTTCTCCGACCCGATCTATCTGGCCATGTACGAGGAGATGACCGGCATCGACCGGCTGGCCGAGCGCATCGACCGGGTCCTCGCCTCTGACCTGGCCGCGGACTCGCCGTGGCGGGCCCAGCTGCTCGCCGCCGCCGCGCTGACCGGCTCCACCGCGCGGCCCGTCGAGCGGAGCGTGGAGATGGCGGGGGAGGCGGTGCGGCTCGCCCGCCTCGCCGGTGACGACCGGACCCTGTCCAGGACGCTGATCGCCCTGGAGATCCTGCTGCGCTCCGGCCACGACCACGGGCGCCGCGAGGCGGTCGTCGGCGAGATCGTGGAGATCGGCCGCCGCACCGGTGACCTGGCCGTCGAGTGGATCGGCAGGGAGAACGAGTACGTCGAGCTGACCGCCGGGGGCGCCGCCGGGCGGGCCGCGGAGCTGCTGGACTGGCTGCGGGAGACCGCGGAGCGGCTCAGGCTCCCCTCGATGGTCAGCCTGGCCGCCTGGCAGACGGCGGTCCGGGCCTACCTGTCCGGGCGCTTCGCCGACGCGCTCACCGCGGCCGACGCGTCCGGCGCGGCCCATCCCGAGGGGGCGCTGGGCCGGGACGACGCGTCACTGCGGCGGGAGGTGTTCCGCTTCCTGTCCCTGCGGAACGAGCTTCACGGGCCGGGCGGGGTTCACGGATCGGGCGGGGTTCACGGATCGGGCGAGGCGGGCGGGCCGGGCGGCGTGGACGAGGCGCTCGCGCTGGCCGAGGGGATGCTGGCCCGCCGCCCCGGCCAGAAGCCCTGGCGGATCCTGCGCTGCCTGGCCCTGATCGACCTGGGCAGGACGGCCGAGGCGCGTGACGACTTCGCCGGGCTCGCCCGTGACGGCTTCGCGGCGATAGGTCCCGAGCTGGCGTACCGGTTCGTCCCGGACGCCGTCAGCGAGATCTGCGCGGCGCTCGGCGACGAGGAGGCGGGGAGGGTCCTGTACGGCAGGCTCGCCCCGCACACGGGCCGGTTGCTGGGCTGGTCGCTGACGGACCTGTGCCTGGCCAGGCTGGCCCTGCTCGGCGGCGACAGGGACCTGGCGGAGACCCATCTGCGGGCGGCCGAGGCGTTCGCCGCCGGGGCGGGGCTGCGCGTCCACGAGCCCGCCCTCCGCGCGCTGGGCGAGACGCTCCGCACGCCGGGGGCGGCGGACTCGCCGGGGGTGTGATGGACTCACCGGGGACGTGATCGGCCGCGAGGCCTCGCGCTCCGCGCGCCGGACTCCACGTTTCGCCTGTGACGAGAGGGTTAGGTGGTAAAAGCCCGAGGGCGTCCGTCGCCGATGACCCGAGATCACCGTCACAGGAGTGGGAATGTGCGCATGGCCACGCGAACATGGGGCATATTTCTCCACCGCTGAAAGGCGGTGCGTTGACATAATCTCCCCATCGGCCGAGTTCGCTCAGACTTTCGAGAGAAACCCGCAGTACGGCGTCGTGCCGTGTTCTCTCCCCCGCCTCAAGGCGGGGGTCTCCACGCTCAAGAGGGACTGATGATCGAGATCTGGCCGGGTGACCCCTACCCCCTCGGGGCCACCTACGACGGCGCGGGAACCAACTTCGCGCTCTTCACCGAGGCCGCGGAACGCGTCGAGCTGTGCCTGTTCGACGAGGAGAACAAGGAGACGAGGGTCACCTTCACCGAGTGTGAGGGATTCGTCTGGCACGGATACCTGCCGGGCGTCGGCCCGGGGCAGCGGTACGGCTACCGCGTGCACGGCCCGTACGACCCCCCGAGGGGGCAGCGGTGCAATCCCGCCAAGCTCCTGCTCGACCCGTACGCCAAGGCGGTCGAGGGGGAGGTCGACTGGGACGAGGCGGTGTACGGCTACCGCTTCGGCCACCCCGACAGCCGCAACGACGCCGACTCCGCCGAGTTCGTGCCGCGCTCCATCGTGATCAACCCGTTCTTCGGGTGGGGGCACGACCGGCCGCCGAGCACCCCGTACCACAACACGGTGATCTACGAGGCGCACGTCAAGGGCCTGACGATCAACCACCCGAAGATCCCCGAGCGGATCCGCGGCACGTACGCCGCGATCGGCCACCCGGAGATCATCGACCACCTCACCGCCCTCGGGGTGACGGCGATCGAGCTCATGCCGGTGCACCAGTTCGTCACCGACCACGTCCTCGCCGAGCGGGGGCTGACCAACTACTGGGGCTACAACAGCATCGGGTTCTTCGCGCCGCACAACGCCTACTCCAGCACGGGGCAGCGCGGCGGGCAGGTGCTGGAGTTCAAGGCCATGGTCAAGGCCCTGCACGAGGCGAACATCGAGGTCATCCTCGACGTGGTCTACAACCACACGGCCGAGGGCAACCACCTGGGCCCGACGCTGAGCATGCGCGGCATCGACAACGCCGACTACTACCGGCTGGTCGACAGCGACAAGCGCTACTACATGGACACCACGGGCACCGGCAACAGCCTGTTCATGCGCTCCCCGCACGTGCTCCAGATGATCATGGACTCGCTCCGCTACTGGGTCATCGAGATGCACGTCGACGGCTTCAGGTTCGACCTGGCCTCGACGCTGGCGCGCGAGCTGCACGAGGTCGACCGGCTGAGCGCCTTCTTCGACCTGGTCCAGCAGGACCCGGTGCTGTCGCAGGTCAAGCTGATCGCCGAGCCGTGGGACGTCGGCCCCGGCGGCTATCAGGTGGGTAACTTCCCCGCCAGGTGGACCGAGTGGAACGGCATGTACCGCGACACGATCCGCGACCTGTGGCGCGGCGAGCCCGCCTCGCTGCCCGAGTTCGCGTCCCGGCTGACCGGCTCCAGCGACCTCTACCAGGACGACAGCCGCCGCCCCGCCGCTTCCATCAACTTCGTCACCTGCCACGACGGTTTCACGCTGCAGGACATCGTCTCGTACAACAACAAGCACAACGAGGCCAACGGCGAGGACAACCGCGACGGCGCCGACGACAACCGCTCCTGGAACTGCGGCGAGGAGGGGCCCGCCTCGCTGGCGATCGAGTCCCTGCGCGAGCAGCAGAAACGCAACTTCCTGACCACGCTGTTCCTGTCCCAGGGCGTTCCGATGATCTCCCACGGCGACGAGTTGGGCCGCACCCAGCGGGGCAACAACAACGTGTACTGCCAGGACAACGAGCTGAGCTGGGTCGACTGGTCCGACATCAGGGAGAACTGGCTGCTGCTGGAGTTCACCCGGCGGCTGGCCAAGCTCCGCGCCGACCACGCGGTCTTCCGGCGGCGCCGGTTCTTCTACGGGCGGCCGGTGCGCGGCTCGGAGGAGAACCTGAGCGACATCGCCTGGCTCACTCCGAGAGGGGAGAAGATGACCGACGCCGACTGGAACGTGGGGTACGCCAGATCGCTCGCCGTCTTCCTGAACGGCGAGGCCATCACCGAGCCCGACCGCCGGGGCAGGCAGATCGTGGACGACTCGTTCCTGCTGCTGTTCAACGCCCACCACGACGTCATCAAGTTCACCCTTCCCAAGGACTACGGCGAGATGTGGCTGACGGAGATCGACACGGCCATGCCGATCACGGTCGACACCCGGGTCTGCCGGGCCGGGGAGAGCGTGCCGGTGGTCGGCCGCTCGGTGAGGGTGCTGCGCCGTGTCTGAGCCCATGCCCATGCCGCCCATGCCGCCCGCGACCCGGCCCGTCCCCGAGCCCGCTCCGCTGGAGCCCGCGCCCGGGATCGTCCCCCCGGAGTCGGTGCCCGAGCCCGGCCCCGTGCCGGACCCCGTTCCGGGTCCCGTGCCCGACCCAGGGCCAGGCATGCCGCCGGACCCGCTGCCCGGCACCCCGCCCGCCGCCGTCCCGCCGCAGGTCGCCCACGACGAGATCCTGGCGGAGTCCCTCCCCGGGACCAGGACCGGCGGGGACGTCCCCGACCCCTCGGCGCTTTCCGAGGAGGTGCCCGCGCCCCCGCCGCCGCCCGGCTCGTACGGGGTGCCGGTCTCGACCTACCGGTTCCAGCTCACCCCCGACTTCGGGTTCGAGAAGGTGGCCGAGCTCGCCCCGTACCTGCGGGACCTGGGGGTCAGCCACGTCTACCTGTCGCCGATCCTGCAGGCCGTGCCGGAGTCGCGGCACGGCTACGACGTGACCGACCACTCGCGCGTCCGCGAGGAGTTCGGCGGCGTCGAGGGCCTGCGGGAGCTGTCTGCGACGCTGACCCAGCACGGGATCGGCGTCGTCGTCGACATCGTGCCCAACCACATGACGATCCCGGTGCCCGAGCCGGGCAACGCGCAGCTGTGGTCGGTGCTGAAGGACGGGCCGGAGTCGCCGTACGCGTCGTGGTTCGACATCGACTGGACCGGCGGCGAGGGCAGGCTGAACATGCCGGTGCTCGGCGACTCGGGCGAGGCGGTGGCAGACGGCGACGTGCTGCGCTACCACGACCACGAGTTCCCGCTGCCCGACACGCACTACCGGCTCGTCGACTGGCGGCGCGGGCCCGGCTACCGCCGGTTCTTCGACGTGTCCTCGCTGATCGGGGTGCGGGTCGAGGACCCGGAGGTGTTCGACGCCACGCACGCCGTCATCCTCTCGCTCGTCGAGGAGGGGGTTGTCCAGGGGCTGCGGGTGGACCACCCCGACGGGCTCGCCGAGCCGCGCGGCTACCTGGCGCGGCTGCGCGAGAAGTCGGGCGTGTGGACCGTGGCGGAGAAGATCCTGGTCGGCTCCGAGCGGCTGCCCGCCGACTGGGAGTGCGACGGCACCACCGGCTACGACACGCTCAACCGGATCACCGCGCTGTTCGTCGACCCGGCGGGCAAGGAGCCGCTGGTCGAGCTGTTCGCCCAGCAGACCGGGGTGCGCGACGACTACGCCGCCGTGGTCCGCGAGTCCAAGGCGGAGGTCCTGAACCTGTTCTTCGGCGCCGAGATCGACCGGCTGCACGCCGTCGTCGGCTCCGACCGCCAGACGCTGGTGGAGCTGCTCGCCGCGATGCCTGTCTACCGGGCCTACGCGGTGCCGGGCGAGCCGGTGCCCGAGGTCTCGGCGAGGATCGTCGAGGAGGCCGGGCGGGTCGCCGCCGGGCGGCTGCCCGAGGGCGCCCCGGTGGCGGAGGTCGTCGAGCGGGTCCTCACCGGTCCGGCCGAGGCGGTCATCCGCTTCCAGCAGACCTGCGGCCCCGTGATGGCCAAGGGGGTCGAGGACACCGCCCTCTACCGCTGGTACCCCCTGTCCTGCCTCAACGAGGTGGGCGGCGAGCCCGACCGGTTCGGCGGGTCCGTCGAGGAGTTCCACGCGTTCTGCCGGGAGATGTCCCCGGCCACGATGACTACGCTCTCCACGCACGACACCAAGCGCTCCGAGGACGTACGGGCTCGGCTCGCCGTGCTGTCCGAGCTGCCCGAGGAGTGGGCGGCGGCGGTCGGCGAGTGGTCGTCGAAGGTCTCCTTCGACCCGGCCCTCGACTACCTGGCCTGGCAGAACCTGATGGCCTCCTGGCCGATCGGGCCCGGCAGGTTCTTCGACTACCTGTTCAAGGCGGCCCGCGAGGCCAAGACCTCGATCTCCTGGGCCACCCCCGACCCGGCGTACGAGCGCGGCATCCGCGACTTCGTCGGCCGGGCCGTCGAGGAGTGCGGGGCCTCGGTCGCGGAGTTCGCCGCGCGGATCGAGCCGTACGCCAGGTCCAACTCGCTGGGCCAGAAGCTCGTCCAGCTCATGCTGCCCGGCGTGCCCGACCTGTACTGGGGCAACGAGATCACCGACTTCTCCCTGGTCGACCCCGACAACCGGCGCCCGGTCGACTTCCCGCTGCGCCGCCGGATGCTCTCCTCGGCCCAGGCCCACGCGAGCCAGGCCCACCCGGACGAGCCCCACCCGAGCCCCGCCGCCACCGGCAGCCTGTCGTGGGACGAGGCCAAGCTGGCGGTCACCGCCCAGGCCCTGGACCTGCGGCGGAGGCTCGACCCCGAGGCGCCGTACGTCCCGATCGAGGCAGGGGAGCACGCGATCGCCTTCGCCAGGGGGGAGCGGGCCGTGACGGTGGCCACCCGGCTGCCCGTCGGCCTGGAGCGGCGCGGCGGCTGGGGGGGCACCACGCTCACCCTGCCGCGCGGCACGTGGCGGGACCTGCTGTCGGGGTGCGAGCACACCGGCCGGATCCCGCTCGCCCACCTGCTGTCCGTCCACCCTGTCGCGCTTCTGGAAAGGGACTGACCGATGTTCGAGGTATGGGCACCGCAGGCGACGGCGGTGGACGTGGAGATCGGCGAGGTCCGCTACCCGATGTCGTCCGCCGGGGGCGGCTGGTGGACGGCGGAGGTGTCCGGCGCCGGGCACGGCACCGACTACCGGTTCCGGCTGGACGGCGGCGAGGCGCTGCCCGACCCCAGGACCCGCTGGCAGCCCGAAGGCATCTTCGGGCCGAGCCGGGTCTACGACCACGGCCGCTTCGAGTGGGGCGACACCCTGTGGAGGGGCCGTGACCTGCCGGGCGCGGTCATCTACGAGTTGCACATCGGCACCTTCACCCCCGAGGGCACCTTCGACGCGGCGATCGGCAGGCTGGAGCACCTGGCGGAGCTCGGCGTCGACTTCGTGGAGGTCATGCCGGTGCCGCCGGTGCCCGGCGGGCGAAACTGGGGCTACGACGGCGTGGACCTGTGGGCCGTCACCGAGAACTACGGCGGCCCCGACGGGCTCAAGCGCTTCGTGGACGCCTGCCACCGGCGCGGGCTCGGCGTCATCCTCGACGTCGTCTACAACCACCTCGGACCGTCGGGAAACTTCCTCGCCCCCTTCGGCCCGTACTTCCACTCCAGCGCCGCCTCCTTCTGGGGGCAGGCCGTGAACCTCGACGGCCCCGGCTCCGACGAGGTGCGCGCCTACTTCGTCGGCAACGCGCTGCAGTGGCTGCGCGACTACCACATCGACGGCCTGCGGCTGGACGCCGTGCACGCCCTGCACGACGACCGGGCGACGCACCTGCTGGAGGAGATCGCCGTCGAGACGGAGGCGCTGTCGGCGGCCGTGGGCAGGCCGCTCACGCTCATCGCCGAGTCCGACCTCAACGACCCCCGGCTGATGACCCCGCGCGAGGCCGGCGGGTTCGGCCTCGCCGCGGCCTGGAACGACGACGTCCACCACGCCCTGCACGTGGCGGCGACGGGTGAGCGGCACGGCTACTACGACGACTTCTACGGCGCCCTGCCCAAGGTGCTGGCCCGCGCCTACTACCACGACGGGACCTACTCGTCCTTCAGGGGGCGCTCCCACGGCCGCCCGGCGGCCCACGTGCCCGGCTACCGCTTCGTCTGCTGCGCGCAGAACCACGACCAGATCGGCAACCGGGCCGAGGGCGACCGGATGGCGCCCGAGGCGCTCCGGCTGGCCGCCGGCCTCCTGCTGACCTCGCCGTTCACGCCCATGCTGTTCATGGGGGAGGAGTGGGGGACGCGGGCGCCGTTCCTGTTCTTCACCGACCACGTCGAGCCGCAGCTGCGCGAGGGAGAGGGCGACCGGCGGCGGCGGGAGTTCGTCGGCTTCGGCTACGACGACTGGGCGGACAAGGCCCCCGATCCCGGCGAGGAGATGACGTTCCTGCGCTCCAAGCTCGACTGGAGCGAGCTGGACGACGACGCCCACCGGGCC
The DNA here is from genome assembly GCF_051390675.1 of Streptosporangium heterodermiicola. NCBI lineage: Bacteria > Bacillati > Actinomycetota > Actinomycetes > Streptosporangiales > Streptosporangiaceae > Streptosporangium > Streptosporangium heterodermiicola. The sequence continues at coordinate 400,295 of NZ_JBPJSR010000006.1, read as the reverse complement.
CACCTCGACTGGTACCGCGCCCTGATCGCGCTGCGCCGCGCCCACCCCGAGCTGACGGACCCGAGACTGGACCGGGTACGGGTCGACCACGGCGAGTCCTGGCTGGTCGTGCACCGGGGCGGGCTGAGGGTGGCGGCCAACTTCGGCCCGGTCGCGCTCACGGTCAAGCTGGGGACGGGCCGGTTCGCGCCCGGCCACATCCTGCTCGCCTCCGACCCGTCGGCGACGGCGGAGGGGGAGGACCTGTTCCTGCCCCCTCGCTCCCTCGCGGTGGTGAGGCTGGACCCGGCCCTCTGACGCGTCCCCCGGCGGTTGTGAGACCGGCTCCTGGGCTGTGGCGAGGCCGGGTCCGGCTCTCCGTTCGCCTCCGGGCGGCGGTGGCTCCCTGACCGGCTTCCGGGCGACGGCGGAGCCTGAACCGGCCTCCCGGCCCGCTTCCGGCGACGGTGGAGGCCGGGTCCGGCCTTCCGGCCGGGCGCGGGCTCAGGCGGGCACGTGGTTGCGCAGCCGGAGATCCTCGGGGTACGGCGAGAAGTAGGTCTGGTCCCGCACGTACTCGGCGGCCAGGCCCTGGGCGTGGTGGCGGATCAGGGTCGCCGGGACGCTCAGCGCCACCCGCCCGGCCTGGTAGGAGGCGATGACCTCCGCCAGGTCGGCCCGGCGCACCGGGTCGAGCGCGTCGCCCACCATGCCCACGCAGTGCTGCAGGACGTTGACGTGCCGGCCGATGCTCGCCTTGGCGGCGAACGCCGTGCCGAAGACGCGGGCGTAGTCGGCGGCCAGCTCCTCGCGGGGCCGCGTGCCCGCCTGGGCCACCACCCTCCCCGCCTCCCTGAAGGCCACGGGATTGTGGGCCAGCAGCTGCATCTTGTGCCGGGCGTGGAAGGACACCAGGTCACGAGGGCGCCAGTCGCTCTCCAGCAGCGCGCGGAGCCGGGCGCGGGCGAAGACCCGTTCCACGAAGGTCTCGCGGAGCAGGGCGTCGTTGAGCCGTCCCTCGTCCTCGACGGGCAGCAGCGGATGGGCGTCGAGGACCGCGGCGGCGAACACGCCCGTGCCCTTGCGGTCCACGGTCGCGTCCCCGGCGTGGACGGGGATGCCGTGCACCCCGCAGCTGGGGCTCCTGGACTTGAGGACGTAGCCGTCCACCTCGCGCAGGCCCGGGACCCGTTCCTCGGCGAGGGCGGTCATCCTGTCGGTGAGGTCCACCCGGCTCTTCCTGGAGATCAGCCGCGTGCCGTCCGGTGAGCGCTCCAGGCGGAGGGTCTCGCGCGGGCTGCCGAGGCCGATCTCCATCTCCGGGCAGATGTGCACCCACTCGACGTGCCTGTCGAGCTCTCCGTTGAGGAACCGGTCGCGGCTGTGCCCGCCGTCGAACCGGACCGGCTCACCCATCAGGCAGCTGGACACCGCGATTATCGGCCTGACGACCTGCCCGCCCTTCTCGTCGGTCCCACCGGCCCGGCCGGTTCCGCGTACCGTGCCCACCTTGCTCACCCTGCCCATCGCGCGCCTGCCGCCCGCGCCACTCGCGGCGGTCACTCCACTCCGGCGCGGCTCGGCGTCCCAGCCGCCCGTCGAGGCCGTGCCGAGGATGCCGGACAGGCGGCGAAGGCCGCGTGCCGTACGTGCCTTGATCGTGCCGAGCGGGACGCTCAGTTTCTCGGAGATCTCCCGCTGGGTCAGGTCGCCGTAGTAGGCGAGCTCGATCGCCTGGCGCTGCGGCTCGGGCAGCTTGGCCAGCGCCCGCTGCACCTGGTCGCGCTCCGCCAGGCCGTCGCCGTCGGTCCGGCCGTCGGCTCCCGCGGGATCCGCGATGACGTCCAGCGGCACCGTCTGCAGGGTGCGTATCCGCAGCTGGTCGACCGCGCGCTTGTGGGCGATGCCGAGCATCCAGGCGGGGAGGCTGCGCGCCGGGTCGAAGCGGTGCCGGGAACGCCAGACCTCCGCGAACACGATCTGCTGAAGATCCTCGATGTCCTGCGGGCGAACGAACCGTCGCAGGTAGGAACGGATGAGAGGCCCGTGGACCTGGAAGCACTCGACCAGCGCCGCCTCGTCGCCCGCGGCGAACCGGGTGTTCAGGGGGTCTGTCATGATGCCTCCTCTTACCGAGAAAAGCTACTCAAAACTTATTCATACTCGCTCGGCGTACGTGATCGCAAGCGAGCGGCACGGAGGTGTCGGCGCGGGTGGGGGCCGGGAGGATCAGGGCAGGGCGGCGGCGACGATGCGGGTAAGCGCTTCCTGGAACGACGCGACGCGCTGCACGGACGAGGGCAGGCCGTCCCGCCAGCCCACGCCACCGGCGACGACCAGGCTCGGCGGGCGGAGCACGGGCAGCGACGCGAGCGGGGCGGGGTCCCCGGTCTCGGGCAGCTGGGACCAGACGAAGACCACCGAGGGACCCAGCCGCCGCATCGCGTCCGCCAGGGCCGGGTAGGGGGTCCTGGCGCCCAGTACCCGCGTCTCCACCTGATGTCCGGCCGTCAGCGCGGCGGCGAGCGCGTAGATCGGCAGGCTGTGGAGGTCGTTCTCGGCGCAGGCGAGCAGCACCGGACGCGAACCGACCGGCCGGACGGGGCGCCCGGTGAGCCCGATCAGCGCGGCCATCAGCCGGTCGGAGAACAGGTGCTCGACCTCGACGCTCGCCCCGTTCTCCGACTGGCGCCTGCAGATCGTCTCGAAGACCGGGATCACCAGGCGCTCCCAGGTCCACGGCACGCCGTGCCTGGCCAGCGCCGCGTCGATCCAGTCGTGCACGGCCACGCTGTCCAGCGTCATCGCCGCCCGCGCCAGCATCGCCACCGTCGGCACGCCCGCCGTCCGGTCGGCCGTGAGGGACGGGATGACCCCCTTCGAGGCCGGCCGGCCGGGCTCCCGGTCCCACTCCCCCTCCTGCTCTTTCTCTTGGTCCACCGGAGGGACGACCTCGATCCGCAGGACCCTCCGCGCCGCGTCGGCGGCCGGGATCCCGCTCCTGATGAGCCGGTTCATCTCCTCCAGGCGCCACAGGTCGCGGGCGTCGTAACGGCGGTGGCCCCCCGGGCTCCGGCGGCTCGGGCCCACGCCGTAGCGTAGGTTCCAGGTCCGCAGCGTGGGGGCGGGCACCCCGAGGCGCCGTGCGACGGCCCCGATGCCGTACGCGGGCTCCTCATCGGCTACCACTCGACGCTGCTCGTCCATCTCATCCCATTTCGAGCCCGCTAGATGCGGTACCAGCGTGACAGGCAACAGGAGCGATTGCTCCCTGAACGTTCCTTCGAGTTCCAGGTGCCCGTGGACGCAACCGACGGAGCGTTACCGGCCGAAGGAAAGACGTGACCGATACCGTGATCGTTTTGTTCAGCCGCGATCTCCGGGTGCACGACCACCCGGCGCTCGCCGCGGCGTGCGAGCGCGCACGTCATGTCATACCGCTCTTCGTCGCGGACCCTTCCATACCCTCGGGAAACCGCGGCGGATTTCTCACCGAATGCCTCGCCGACCTGCGAGAATCGCTCCGCGAACGGGGTGGTGAGCTGGTCGTGCGCCACGGTGACGTGGTCGCCGAGACGATGCGCCTGGCGGAGGAGACAGGAGCCCAGGCCGTCTACGCCAGTCTGGACATCAGCAACCTCGCGCGACGCAGGCAGCGGCGCCTGGCCGAGGAGTGCGAGCGTCTCAGGATGGAGTTCCTCGTGTTCCCCGGCCTGACGATCGTGCCCCCGGACGCCCTGAGACCGACGGGCGGAGGTGACCACTACCGGGTTTTCACGCCCTACCTGCGTGCCTGGGCCCGGCAGCCGCGCAGGGAGGTGCTCAAGGCCCCCGGCGTGGTGCACGTCCTCGACGGCCTTCACGCGGGGAGGCTTCCCGAGCCGGGGCGCGAGCCGTACGAGCTGTTCAGGGGCGGTGAGACGGTCGGGCGCCGGAGGATGGAGCAGTGGCTGAGGCACTGCGTGGACGACTACGCCGAGGGCCACGACGACATGGCGGGCAACCGCACCGCCAGGCTCAGCCCCTACCTGCGCTTCGGGTGTGTCTCACCGCTGGAGCTGGAGGCGCTCGCCAGGGACGTGGGGGGCGCCGGGGACGCGAGGGAGGTGGGGGAGATAGCGGAGGAGGGCGAGGGCCGCAGGGGGGCCGACGAGTTCGTCAGGCAGCTGTGCTGGCGCGACTTCTTCTACCAGGTGACGCGGGCCTTCCCGCGCATCAACCGGGACGACTACCGGCCGCGCGGGCACGAGTGGCGCGACGACGGCCACGCGGCGCAGGCGTGGAAGGAGGGCATGACCGGGGTCCCCATCGTGGACGCCGGGATGCGGCAGCTGCTCACCGAGGGCTGGATGCACAACCGGGCGCGCCTGATCGTGGGCTCGTTCCTCGTCCGGCGGCTGGGCGTCGACTGGCGCGTCGGCGCCGACCACTTCTTCGACCTGCTGCTCGACGGCGACATCGCCAACAACTACGGCAACTGGCAGTGGGTCGCGGGGACCGGCAACGACACCCGCCCCAACCGGCCCTTCAACCACATCCGGCAGGCCAAGCGGTACGACCCGGACGGCGAGTACGTCCGCCGCCACGTCCCCGAGCTCGCCGAGGTGCCCACGCGGAGGATCCACGAGCCCTGGAGGCTCCCCGCGGGCGTCCCGGGCTATCCGGCGCCCCTGGTGCCGATGGACTGAGCCCGGCCGCCCGGCCGGAGGGGAAGACGCGAGCGGTGCCGCGGGGACACGGGAGTCCGGAACGAATCGTCGCCCTCGCGCGTCGCACAGGTGTGACCCCCTATGACAACGACGCCGACGCCCTGCTCGCCGCCCGGGAACGGGTGCGACGCCTCGAACAACTGACCAGACGGCGCGAGGCGGTGGCCGTGCAGCTCGACGAGGTCGGGACGCTCCTCGGCGACCTTGAGGAGCAGCTCGCCAAGGAGGAGCGGGACGTCTCCAAGCTGGAGGGCGGCGGCTTCGCGGCCTTCCTGTCCGGGCTCACCGGGTCCAGGGAGGAGCGGCTCGCCAGGGAGCGCGCCGAGGCGCTGGCCGTACGGCAGCGCCTGGACGGCCAGCGCAACCGCCTCGAATGGCTGAACGCGGACCGGGCGGCCGTCGACGAGGGGCTCGCCGGGCTGGGGACGGCGCGGGAGGAGTACGACGCGCTGCTGGAGCGCGAGGAGCGCAGGCTGGTCGCGTCCGGCGACCCCAGGGGCCGCGAGCTGGCCGAGATCGGCCACCGCCTCGCCGACACGCGCGCCGACCTCGTGGAGCACCAGGAGGCCCACCGGGCCGGGGTCGACGCGCTGCACGGGGTCGGCGAGGTCCTGCGCTGCCTCGGCAGCGCCCGTGGCGCCTCCACGTGGGACATGCTGGCCGGGGGCGGCGGCTTCGCGGACATGATGGAGCACGGCCACCTGCGCAACGCGGACGAGGCCGCCTGGCGCGCCCAGCGGCTGCTGGACGCCTTCTCCAGGGAGCTCGTCGACATCGGCGTGACCGTCACCCCGAAGCTCCCCAAGGTGGACACCCGCTGGTTCGCCGACATGTTCTTCGACAACATCATCACCGACGCGATCAAGCACCACCGGATCACCGACACCGGCGCGGCCGTCGGGGACGTCGCCGAGTGGGTGAGGCGTACGGTCAACGGCCTGGACCTTCGCCTCGAAGAGCTGACCAGGCAGCGGGACGCCCTGGCGGTCCGCCGCGAGGAGGTCATCGTCGCGGGCTGAGGTCATCGTCACCGGCTGAGGCGCGGGCCTTCCCGGCGGGACCCGGAGAACGAAGGCCCGGCACCGAGGACCCCGACATCGAGGGCCCCGACATCGAGGGCCCTGACATCGAAGGGCCTGACGCGAAAAGCCCTGACACCGAAGGGCCCGACGCGGGAAGTCCCGGAAAATGAAAGCCCCGGCGGTGGTGGGCCCTCCCGGCGGGGCGCCTGGCCGGGAAAGCCCACCACCGCCGGGGTGGCGGTGGTCGTGCTCAGTGCCGTGGTGTCAGTGCCGCGGTCTCAGTGCTTGTGGTCGTGCCCCGCGTGGTCATGGCCCGCGTGGTCGTCGTCCTCATCCTCGTCCGAGGGGCCGTCGGAGGGCTCGACGCCCAGCACGGCCTCGCGGGGCTCGATCTGGTCGATGTGCTCGATCAGCCCAAGGACGTGGTCCGGCTCGATCAGCCACTGCAGCGCGCTGGCGCCGGTGTCGTCGGCCGAGACGAGCTCGGCCTGCTCCTTACGCTCGTCGTCGTCCAGATCGGCGTCAGGGTGGTTGATCTCCTTCAGCGCCGCGGTCTGCAGGGCGGCGAGGTCCTGCACCTCCACGGTCAGCTCAACGGTCAGACGCAGATAGCGTTCGGTGCCCGATACATCACTCATGGTGGAAATCCTAGTGCCTGGGTGGGGTTGGGACTGCCTAGGGGAGCTTCCACTCCACCGGGGCCGCGCCCTGCTGCTCCAGAAGCTCGTTCGTCCTGCCGAAGGGGCGGGAGCCGAAGAAGCCGCTGCGGGCCGACAGGGGGCTGGGGTGGGCCGACTCGATGGCCGGGACGGAACCGAGCATCGGACGCAGGTTGCGGGCGTCGCGGCCCCACAGGATCGCCACCATCGGCTTGTCGCGGGCGACGAGGGCCTTGATGGCCTGCTCGGTGACCTCCTCCCAGCCCTTGCCGCGGTGCGAGGCGGGCTTGCCCGGCATCACGGTGAGCACCCTGTTGAGCAGGAGCACGCCCTGCTCGGTCCAGGGGGTGAGGTCGCCGTTGCTCGGCATCGGCAGCCCGAGGTCCTCGGTGAGCTCCTTGTAGATGTTGCGCAGGCTTCCCGGGATCGGGCGCACGTCCGCGGCCACGGAGAAGCTCAGGCCGATCGGGTGACCCGGCGTGGGGTACGGGTCCTGGCCCACGATCAGCACTTTTACCTGGTCGAAGGGCTGCTGGAAGGCACGGAGCACGTTGGCGCCCGAGGGGAGGTACTGCCGGCCTTCCGCCACCTCCTTCCGGAGGAACTCGCCCATCTCGGCGACCTTCTCGGCGACGGGTTCGAGGGCCTTGGCCCACCCGGCTTCCACGACTTCGTTCAAGGGGCGTGCGGCCATGTGCAGGACCCTATCGAGGTTTTAGGCCCGGTACGGCGCGTGCCGGAAAACAGCGCGCGTCGCACCGGGCCTGCCCCTGTTACTCACTTCACCGAGCCAGCCATCATCCCCTGGACGAAATACCGCTGGAAGGCGAAAAAGAGGATCAACGGGATAATCAGCGACAGGAAAGCACCTGGCGCAAGAATGTCCACGTTGGTCCCGAACTGCCGCATCTGGGACTGCAGGGCCTTGGTCATCGGCTGGTTCTCGGTGTTGGCGAAGACCAGCGAGACGAGCAGGTCGTTCCAGACCCAGAGGAACTGGAAGATCCCGAGTGAGGCGACCGCCGGTTTGGCCAGCGGGAACACCACGGTGGAGAAGATCTTCCATTCCCCCGCGCCGTCCATCCGCGCCGCCTCCAGCAGCGAGCGTGAGATGCCCGCGAAGAAGTTACGGAGCAGGAAGATGGCGAAGGGAAGGCCGAAGGCGACGTGGAAGAGCACCACGCTCGCGATGGAGCCGAAGATCCCGGCGGAGCCGTACAGCTTCGCGATCGGGATGAGCGCGATCTGGGTCGGCACCACCAGCAGGCCGACCACCACCAGGAACAGCGCGTCCCTGCCGGGAAACTCCATCCAGGCGAACGCGTACGCCGCCATCGCGGCGATGCCGATCACCAGGACGGTCGAGGGCACCGTGATGAACACGGTGTTCCAGAACGACGCGGTGAACCCGGTGGCCAGCAGGTCGGAGTAGTTCTTGAAGGTCAGCTCGGCCGGCTTGGTGAGGATCGTCCACCAGCCGGTGGAGTTGTTGGCCGTCTCGTCGCGGATCGAGACGACGAACAGGCCCAGGGTGGGAACCAGCCAGAACAGGCCGATCACCACCAGTACCGCCTGGACCAGGCCGCCGCCCAGCCGGTCCACGATCCTGCCGAGGGTGCTGCGGGGCGGGGCGCCAAGGGTGGAGGTCGTCACTGGTTGTCCCTCCTGAACCGGCGGATGTTGATGATCATGAAGGGCAGGACGAGGACCAGCAGGAAGATGGCGAGCGCGCTGCCCAGCCCCTGGTTGCTCCCTCCGCCGAACGAGACCCGCCACATCTCCAGCGCGATCACGTTGGCCTGCGGCTGCACCGATCCGGGCGCGATGACGAAGACCAGGTCGAAGACCTTCAGGGTGTTGATGATCATCGTGACGAACACGACGAGCAGCACCGGGGAGAGCAGCGGAACGGTGATCTTGCGGAACACCTGCCACTCGGTGGCCCCGTCGATGCGGGCCGCCTCCAGCGCGTCGCGCGGGATGGCCGCGAGCCCGGCCGCGATCAGCACCATGGCGAACCCGGCCCACACCCAGATGAACGCGCCGATGATCGCCGGGGTGATCAGTGCCGGGCCCAGCCAGGGGATCCCGGCGAAGGCCGCGTCGAAGTTCGACTGCGGCAGCCGTACCTGGTAGTCGCCCGGGGCGAGCCCGGTGAAGCGGAAGGTGCCGTCGGCCCCGCTGGTGGCGGTGGCCTTCACGGCGCCGTTCTGCACCGCCTCGACCGTCATCCCGGCCAGGGCCTTCTCGGTGCCGTCCACCTGGTTGGCCGCGCCGCCGCCGCCCTGGGTGAAGTCGAACCAGACCGTCCCGGCCAGCTCGCCGGGGCCCGGCTGGGCAGCCTTCGCGGGCGAGGCCGAGGCGAGGGTGGCGGGCTTCACGCCCACGAGCGGCAGGAGCACCGCCTGCCCCGGCTGCGCGGGCCGCTTGGCCACCACCCCGCCGCCCTGCCCGGGGGCGACCGGCGACTGGTCGTTCTCCCTGGGACGGGCGTCCGGATAGCCCTGGTCCGAGCCGAAGAGGCCGGTCACCGAGGTGATCACGGCGTTGGCCACGCCCCGGTCGGGGGCCTGCTCGTAGACCAGGCGGAAGATGACGCCGGAGGCCATCAGCGAGACGGCCATCGGCATGAACACGACCAGCTTGAACGCGGTCGCCCAGCGGATCCGCTCGGTCAGCACCGCGAAGACGAGGCCGATCACGGTGACCAGGGCGGGGGCCACCGCGACCCAGATCAGGTTGTTCCTGATCGTGGTCAGGGTGGAGGAGTCGCTGAAGATCGTCGCGTAGTTGTCCGCCCCGACGAAGGTGCCGCCGCCGGCGTCGTAGAGGCTCCGGAAGATGGAGTAGATGATCGGGTAGATCACCATCACGCCGAGCACGAGCGCGCCCGGCAGCAGGAACCACAGCGCCAGCGTCGGAGGCGGCCCCAGCCGGGAGGCCCCGGCGGGTATCGCCGCCGGAGCCGGAGCCGCCGGTGCCGATGCCGGTGCCGCCGCCCCGGCCGTCGCGAGCTCCGGCTCGGCGACCGGCTCGGCGACCGGCGCGGCCGGGTCGTCCGACCTGACGTCGGCCAGGGCCGGGTGGCCCTCCCCCTCGCCCTCGCCGGATGCCGCTCCGGAGGGCTCCGAGGACGCCGGAGGCTCCTCGCCGGTCGAGGCGGGGGTCGAGGAGGCCCCGGTGCCGGTCGTACGGGGCTCGGGGGCGGTTTCCGGGGTGTGGGCGGGGCCGGCGTCCTCCGCCGGCCGCTGGGTGTCGTCCGGTCCGGAGGAGGGGTCGCGGGCGGCGTCGCCGCCACGCGAACCCCGCGGGCCGTCTAACCGATCGGTCACGGCCGCTCTCCCTTACTTCCAGGCCTTCTTGGCGGCGTCTTCGAGCTTGGCCTGGGTGCCCTTGACGTCCGAGGGGTCGCGGACGAAGTCCTGCAGGAACTTCCACTCGGCCTTGCCGTCGGTGCCGCCGAAGGCGCTGGGCGCGAGGTCGGACATGTCGTAGCGGACGGCGTCACCGGCGGCGATGATCGTCTCGGCGAGCTTCTTGGTCAGCTCGTCCGGGTAGTTGTCGGGCGAGACGTTGCGGTTGGGAGAGAGGTAGCCGGGGAGCTTCGCCCAGACCTCGCCGCCCTCCTTGGAGGCGAGGAACTCCAGCAGCGCCATCGCGCCCTTGGAGTCCTTCAGCGCCACCGCGATGTCGCCGCCCAGCACGACCGGCTCGGTCTCACCGGCCTTCGGGAACGGGAAGTACTTGGCCTCCTCGCCGAGCTTCGCGCCCGACTGCTCGGCCGTGACGCCCACGAAGTCCGCCTCGATGACCATCGCCGACTTGTCCTGGCCGTAGACCTGGGTCACGCAGGTCGGGAAGTCGGTCTGCAGGGCTCCCGCGGAGCCGCCGAGCAGGAACTCCTTCTTGCCGACGAGCTGCGCGATCTTCTCCAGCGCGGTGGTCACGCTGGGGTCGGTCCACGGGATCTCGTGCTTGGAGAGCTTGGTGTAGTTCTCCGGGCCCGCGGTGGACAGGTAGACGTTCTCGAACAGGTCGGTCAGGGTCCAGCCGGAGGCGCCGCACAGGGAGAACGGCGGGGTGCCGGAGTCGGCGACCGTCTGGGCGGTCTTGATCAGGTCGTCCCAGGTGGCCGGGGGCGTCGCGCCCGCGTCCTGGAAGGCCTGGTCGCGGTACCAGATGAGCGACTTGTGGGCCGCCTTCACCAGCACGCCGTAGGACTGGCCGTCGGCGGAGCCGAGTTCCTTCCAGTACGGGGTGTAGTTCTCGTCGATCTGCTTCTGGACCTCGGCGGTGAGCGGCTTGAGCGCCTTCTGGTCCGCGTACTGCTGGACCAGGCCGGGCTGGGGCAGGATCGCGACGTCCGGCGGGTTGCCGCCCTCGATGCGCGGGCCGAGGTAGGCGCCGGTGTCCTCGCCGGTGGAGGCGTAGGTGACCTTGGCGCCGGTCTTCGCCTGGAACGCCTTGAGCACCGCCTCGAAGTTGGCCTGCTCGGCGCCGGTCCACTTGGCGGCGACCTCGACGGTCACCCCTTCGAGGGTCTTGGCGGCGGCGGCCGGGGCGGACGAGGACGCGTCGCCGCTCCCGGCAGGTGCCGGGGTGGTCGTGTCGCCGCCGCCGCACGCGGCGAGTGCCAGAGCGAGTCCCGCCGTCGTCACCGCGGCAATGGTTCTGCGCATGCTGAACAGACCTCCTGAGACGTTGAGGCTTGAAATAGGGGGATATGGGACGAACAAGCAGCCGAAATGGGGATGACGGCTTCTGCCGGGGAAGCACCCCGGCGTCATTGAGCCCGGATGATCTCTTCGAGTTGGCCCTTCATGGAGGAGACGACGTCCTCGCTGTCGTGTTCCGTGAAGGGCGGTGTGAGGGCGTTGGAGACCGCGCTGGCGATCACCAGGCTCACCTGGTCGTAGTTGGCGCTGGCGGGCCTGGGCCGGGCGGAGAGGATGCTCTGCTTCAGGACCGGCAGGTAGGGGAAACGCTTGATCAGGCCGGGGTCGTCGTACAGCTCGGCCCACACGGGCGGGAACGAGCCGTCGGCGAGCACCCGGCGCTGGTTCTCCAGGCTGGTGAAGTAGCGGATGAACTCGGTGGCCGACTTCTGCCGCTTGGAGAAGGCGCTCACCGCGAGGTTGTAGCCGCCGAGCGAGCCCGTTCCCGGCCCGTTCGCCCCGGGAAGCCGGGTGACCCCGAACTTGTCCGCGACCGCCGAGGTGGTGGCCGGTCCGTAGGTGTGCGGCCAGTTGCGGGCGAAGGCGAGCCTGCCCTCCTCGAAGGCGAGCTGCGCCTCGTCCTCCTTGAAGGAGAGCGACTCGGGCGGGATCCACCCCTCACGGAAGCCGCCCACCAGGAAGTCCAGGCCCGCCTTCGCCTTGGCCACGTCCATGGTCACCTTGGTGCCGTCCGGGCTGAGGATCTGCCCGCCCGCCGACTGCACGGCCTCGGCGAAGTTGACGGTGAGGCCCTCGTAGGCCAGGAACTGCCCCGCGTAGCCGCCGATGCCGTACTTCTCGTGCAGGGCGCGCGCCTGTTCGCGCAGCTCCCCCCACGTCCTCGGCGGCCTGAAGCCCTGCTTGGCCAGCAGGTCCTTGCGGTAGAAGAGCAGGCCGGCGTTGCTGGTGTACGGGACCGCCCAGAGCTTGCCCCGGTAGACGGCCGTGTCGACGACCGGCGGCAGGAACCGGTCGAGCGGGAACATCGCCCGCTCCAGCGGCAGGATCCAGCCCGCGTCGGCGAACTCCGCCGTCCAGATCACGTCCAGCCCGAGCACGTCGTAGCGGTCGCTCCTGGCCTGGAGGTTGGCGACCATCTGGGCGCGCTGCTCGTCGGCCGCCTCGGGGAGTTCGAGCAGGGTGGCCCGCTCCCCGGGGTGGGTCTGGTTCCAGCGGTCGAGCAGCGACTGCAGGTAGGCGGTCGCGGGACGGCCGATCACGAGGGTGATGGGACCCGTCCCGCCGAACCGTTCGGTCTCCCGCGCGTCGGCCGCCGAACACGCCGTCACGAGGAGCAGGGGAAGCGCGGAGAGCACAGTGAGCGCGACGGGGATGAGTCGGCGCACCATGACCTCCCGGTTTCCAGTTGGTTACATACGTGTTAGGTAGATGCATGCATGTTATGCATAGCGATAACATCACCGTCAACGGATAACCCCGTAACGCTCACGTAACGAGCTCTCCGAGGAGGTGGGGCGTGCGGCTGACGCTGCTGGCGCTCCTCGCGAAGGAACCTGCCCACGGCTATGAGCTCAAACAGGCACTTGAACAGATCTTCGGCAGCGCCTACCCTTCTCCGAACATCGGGCAGATCTACGTCACGCTCGGCCGTCTGGAGAAGGACGGCCTGGTGCGCGCCGTGGACGTCGAGCAGTCCAACCGGCCGAACAAGAAGGTCTACTACCTGACGGCCGCCGGCCGCGAGATCCTCGACACGTGGGTGGACGAGCCCAGCGAGGGGCCCAGGGTCCGGGACGAGTTCTTCATGAAGCTCGTGCTGGCCCCGATGACCGGCATCGCCGACAGGATGGCGATGATCAACCGCCAGCGCCGTCACTACCTCGGACTCATGCGTGACCTCAACGAGCTCGCCGAGCGGACCGACCCGGAGAACCGCGTCGCGCTCCTGCTGGTCGAGGGGGCCATGCTGCACCTCCAGGCCGACCTCGACTGGCTCGAACGCTGCCAGGAGGACCTGAGTTGACCTCTCCCGTGATTCCCGTGGGCGAAAAGGTCCCCGTGGTCGAGACCGTCAACCTCGTCAAGATCTACCAGGACGGCGGGGTGCCGGTGCCCGCGGTCCGGGGGGTCGACCTGCGGGTGAGCCCGGGGGAGTTCGTGGCGATCATGGGCCCGTCCGGCTCCGGGAAGTCCACCCTGGTCCACATGATCGGCGGCCTTGAGGCCAGGACCAGCGGCGAGATCTGGCTCGACGGGCAGCGGGCCGACACGCTCGGCGAGAGCGCCTGGGCGCTGCTGCGCCGCCGGAGGATCGGCTTCGTCTTCCAGTTCTTCAACCTCGTCGCCAACATGACGGTGGCCGACAACGTCGAGCTGCCCGCGCTGCTGGCCGGGGCCTCCGCGCGCGAGGCCAGGCGCCGCCGCGAACACCTCCTCGGCGAGCTCGGCCTCACCGCCCGCGCCGACGCCGCCCCCTCCCAGCTCGCCGGGGGCGAGCAGCAGCGGGTCGCGCTGGCCCGCGCGCTGGCCAACGAGCCGAGCCTGCTGCTCGCGGACGAGCCCACCGGCAACCTCGACAGCCGCAACACCCGCGACGTGCTGCGCCTGCTCGGCGAGGTCCACCGCGAGGGGCAGGCCGTCATCCTGGTCACCCACGACGCCAGGGTGGCGAGCCTGGCCGACCGGGTGGTCTCCCTCCTCGACGGCCAGATCGTCGACGACGGCGGCGCCGGGCTGGTCCGCCGCCGCCCCAAGGGCAGCGCGGGCGACGTCGTCGAGCTGAGAGGCTGACGGTGCGCCTCCGGCCTTCCCCGCTTTCCCTGCCTTCCGGGCCCGCGACCGCACGGGCTCCGCGGGCGGCGCGGGCTTCGCGGGCCGTACGGTCCCCGGTCCCGTGTTCCCCGGTCCCGTGTGCCGTGCGGGAGGCGTCGTCGTGAGCACCGTACGCGCCTCCGTCAGGTGGATCCGGGCCGACCTCAGGGCCCGCAGGGCGCAGGCGCTGCTGACGGTGCTGGCCGTGGCCGGGATCGTCACCGCGCTGATCACCTCCGCGACCCTGCTTGAGGACGGCACCAACCCCTGGCGCGGGCTGTTCGCCGAGTCCAGGGGCGCGCACGTGTGGATACACACCAAGGACGCCCCCGACCCGGCCGCGCTGTCGAGACTCCCGGGCGTGGTCCAGGTCGCCGGCCCCTACCGGTCGGCCCCGGTCACCCTAACGCTCGACGGGAAGAAGTCGCCGGTGGCGCTGCGGGAGATGTCCGCGACGCCGCCGAAGGTCGCCGTCCCCCTGATCCGCGAGGGGCGCGCGCTCCGCGCCGGGGACACCGACGGCGTGGTCGTCGAGCGCTCCTTCGCCAGGGCGCTCTCCCTCAAGGTGGGCGGCCTCTTCCCGGTGACCGCGCTCAACGGCGCCACCCACCCGCTCGTCGTGGTCGGCCTGGCCGACAGCGCCGACCAGGGCTTCTACCCCGAGTGGACGCCCGGCCTGGCCTGGACGCTCGCCCCCGTACTGGCCAGGGTCGAGCCCGCGCTGGGCCGCAGCGAGTCGGTCACCGGGCTGCGCCTCGCCGACGGCGAGGCCACGCTGCCCGCCGTCCACGGCGCCGTCACCCTCCTGGAGGGGCAGATCCAGCGGATGTCCACCTGGCGCGAGGTCCGCGCCTCGATGGAGCTGGACAACCGGCTGCTCGGCCTGCTGCTCGCGCTGTTCGGGATCACCGGGCTGGTCGCCGCCGCGCTCGCCATCGCCAACGCGGTGGGCGGCCGGGTGCTGAGCCAGACGCGCGACATCGCCACCCTCAAGTCCCTCGGCTACACCCGGGGCCAGGTCTTCGGCGTGCTCATGGCCGAGCACGGCGCGCTCGGGCTGCTCGGCATCCTCATCGGGCTGGTCTGCGGGCAGGCCGCCGCCTCGTTCGTCCTGGACGGGGTGCCGATCCTGCCGCTCTCCCCGGTCCCGCTGCTCGCCATCGCCGCCGGCACCGCCGCCGTGGTCCTGGTGGCGGTGGCCCTGCCCGCCTGGCGGGGCGGGCGCACCCCGCCCATCCCCGCCGCCCCCGCCGCGCCGCCCAGGGGGCACCTGTCGCGTCTGGCGCGCCTGGCGCTGCTCGTACGGCTGCCCCCGGCCCTGGTCCTCGGCACCCGTGACGCCTTCACCCGGCGGGTCCCGGCGTTCCTGAGCATCTTCGGCGTCGCGGTCCCGATGATGATGATCACCATCGGGCTCGGCTGCTGGGCCACCCTGGACGACTTCCTGCGCCACCCCGAACGGGTCGGCCAGGCGGCGGCGCTCACCGTGCGCCCGGACAAGCTCCCGGCCGACGACGCCCTGCGGATCGCGAGGGCCGACCCGGGGGTGCTCGCCGTCTACCCCGGCACCGAGGTGCCCGCGCTGGAGCCCGAGCAGACCAGGAGCGTGCTGGCCCGCGCCGCCGGGACCTCCGCCGAGCCGTACCCCTTCTCGGTCGTCGAGGGGCGGATGTACGCCGCCAGGGGTGAGGCCGTCGCCGGGCAGGGGCTGCTCGACCTGCTGGACGTGAAGATCGGCGACCGGGTCCGGCTCACCGTCGGCGGCACCCCGCTGATCGTGCACCTCGTGGGCCGGGTGGTGGAGCCCGACCAGGACGGCGAGGTGCTCTCCTTCGGGATCGACAGCCTCGCGGCCAAGGACGCGGTGCCGCCGCAGTTCTACAGCCTGGTGCTCAGGCCGGACGCCGATCCGGCGGAGGTGCGGGCGCGGCTGCTGATCACCTCGGGCGAGGCCCTGGAGGTGCAGCGGGTGGTCAACCCGGCCGAACGGCTCGCGATCATCCGCGTGGTGATCGTGGCGCTGATCGTCGTGCTCGCCCTGCTCGGCCTGGCCAACCTCCTGACGGCGAGCGCCCTGGGCCTGCGCGACCACGCCTTCGACCTCGCGGTGCTCAAGGCCATGGGCCTCACGCCCCGGCAGGTGGCCGCCACGCTGGTCACCGGGACCGGCCTGCTGATCGTGCTGGGCGTGGTCGCGGGCGCCGTGGCCGGGGCCTCGCTGGTCGGCGGTCTGGTCGACCTGCAGGGGCACACCAGCGGCGTCGGGGCGGGCATCGGCCGCGCGCCCTCGGCCCTCACGCTCGCCGTCGCGATGCTCGTCGCGGTCGGGACCGCCCTGCTGGTGACGCTGATCCCGGCCGGTCGCGCGGCCCGCGCCCAGGTCCCGGTCACCGCGCGATAGCCCGGGACGGTCACCGTCCCGGGCTGTCGCGCGAAGGGGTTCAGACGCCGATGCCGGGGGTGTCGGAGTTCTTGAGCGAGAACCAGTAGAAGCCGTGACCGGGCAGGGTGAGCAGGTACGGCAGGGTGCCCACCGGGGGGAACCGCACCCCGCCCCTGGCCTCGACCGGGGTCATGCCCGCGAAGCGGCGCAGGTCGAGCTCGACCGGCTGCGGATACTTCGACAGGTTGTTGACGCACAGCATCAGGTCGTCGCCGTCCTCGCGGACGAAGCTGAGCACCGCCTGGTTGCTGGACCACAGCTCGTTGTAGACGCCGGTGCCGAAGACCTGGTGGTCGCGGCGGATCGCCAGCATGTTCCTGGTGAAGTGGAGCAGCGACGCGGGGTTCTTCTGCTGCGCCTCCACGTTGACCGCCTGGTAGCCGTGGATCGGGTCCATGACGACGGGCAGGTACAGGCGCCCGGGGTCGGCCTTGGAGAAGCCCGCGTTGCGGTCGGGGCTCCACTGCATCGGGGTGCGGACCGCGTCGCGGTCCTCCAGCCAGATGTTGTCGCCCATGCCGATCTCGTCGCCGTAGTACATGACCGGGGAGCCGGGCAGCGACAGCAGCAGCGCGGTGAACAGCTCGATCTGGTCGCGGTCGTTCTCCAGCAGCGGGGCGAGCCGGCGCCGGATGCCGAGGTAGGCCCGCATGCGCGGGTCCTTGGCGTACTCGGCGTGCATGTAGTCGCGCTCCTCCTCGGTCACCGTCTCAAGCGTGAGCTCGTCGTGGTTCCGCAGGAAGATGCCCCACTGGCCGCTCTCGGGGAGCTTCGGCGTCCGCGACATGATCTCGGAGATCGGCTCGCGGCTGCCCTGCCGGACCCCCATGAAGATGCGCGGCATGAGCGGGAAGTGGAAGGCCATGTGGCACTCGTCGCCGCCGACCGAGGGGTCGCCGAAGTACTCGACCACGTCCTCGGGCCAGCCGTTGGCCTCGGCGAGCAGCACCCGGTCCGGGTAGAGGCGGTCGACCTCGGCGCGGACCTTCCTCAGGTACGCGTGGGTCTCCGGCAGGCCGGAGCAGTCGGTGCCCTCGCGCTCGAAGAGGTACGGCACCGCGTCGAGCCTGAAGCCGTCGATGCCCAGGTCCAGCCAGAACCGCAGGACCTCCAGCATGGCCTCCTGGACCGCCGGGTTCTCGTAGTTCAGGTCGGGCTGGTGGTGGAAGAAGCGGTGCCAGTAGTACTGCTTGCGGACCGGGTCGTAGGTCCAGTTGGACTCCTCGGCGCCGACGAAGATGATCGGCGCGTCGGGATACCCGGCCGGGTCGTCGGACCAGACGTAGAAGTCGCCGTACGGCCCCTCGGGGTCGTGCCGGGACGCCTGGAACCAGGGGTGCTTGTCGCTGGTGTGGTTCATCACCAGGTCGGTGATGATGCGCAGGCCTCGCCTGTGCGCCGACTCGATCAGCTCCACGAAGTCTCCGAGGTCGCCGAAGTCCGGCAGGATCTTCATGTAGTCGGAGATGTCGTATCCGCCGTCACGCAGGGGAGACTCGTACAGCGGGAGCAGCCACAGGCAGTCGACGCCGAGCCACTCGACGTAGTCCAGCTTCTCGATGAGGCCGCGCAGGTCGCCGGTGCCGTCGCCGTTGGAGTCCTTGAACCCGCGGACCAGGACCTCGTAGAAGACGGCGCGCTTGTACCACTGGGGGTCCGCGGAGACGAAGTCCTCGGCCACGGAGTCCTGGGAGGGGGAGGGCAGGGGGGATGGATTCATCGTGTTCTCGCTCACGGTGATGAAGGGCAGGACGAAGTCACCGGATGCTCCGGCTGATGATGTTTGGTGACCGCGCCGACGGGAGCCGTCATCCCCACGAGCTCCGTGCTCTCGGCCGGGCCGAATTTGTGATTCGGGACCGTCCGTTGTGGCGCTTTCTGGGCCGAACACTACCAGCCACCCGCCGCGGTGGAAGCCCCCTTGATGTGCTACGCCGCCGCCGTCACACGGAATCGCCACGCGCATCGCGCCGTGACCGCGTAATCGCCCCGTCACTCACGGTTTTCCTGCGTGAAACACGACACGCCCCGGGGGAGCGGTCTCGCGGTGTGTCCGCAGATCAGGCCCGTACGCGCGCCGCCGGGAGAGGGCGCGGATCCGTCCGCGACCGAGGGATTCCAGGCTCGGTCCGCGGAGGCGTCGCGAGGCCCCTCCGGACCACGTCATAGGGGTCCGGCGGGTGGGTCACAGGGGGTGGGCCGGGCCCGGAAGGGGGTGGGCCGAGGCCCGCGGCGGGGTGGGTTCCAGGCCCGGGGCGGGGCGGTCCGGGCCCCGGGAGGGGTGGGTCAGGCCCAGGGAGGGGTGAGCTCGGGGAGGCTGTCCCGGTAGTCGCCGAGCCAGGCGCCGAACAGCACCAGGCCGCGCACCCAGAAGCGGTCGTTCCAGCCGTTGAACCGCGCCAGCGCGTCGGGCCCCTCGGCGACCACGACGTGCAGCTGCTCCGACAGCAGCGAGGGCACGGTGTCGGCGACCCGGGTGAGCATCCGGTGCCCGTACTCCCTCGCGGGCGCGGCGGCCGAGCGCAGCGGGATCCGCTGGAGCGGCTGCTTGACCACGTTGGTGGAGGGCAGCGCGGCCACGCGCGGGTCGGCCGCGTACAGGATCTCGCGGTAGAAGCGCCCCTGGTCCTTGCGGTGCACGCCGACCGAGAGCGCCGCGTCGAAGAAGGCGGGGTGGATGAACGGCGCCGCGAACGAGACCTCGGGGCCGACCAGGTTGACCGGGGAGCGGGCGATGCCCCGCGCGGTCCTGGTGTGCAGGACCGACAGCGGCAGCTCCGCCCGGTGGCCGTTGAGCATGGTCGTCGACTGGGTGAAGGCGTGCCCGACGCTGTCGGTGATCCAGGCCTCGGCCTCCTCCGACAGGAACGGCACGGACGGGGAGCCCAGCGTGAGCGAGCCGAGCAGCGCGGCCTTGCGCTCGGCCTGCGTGGAGGCGTCCAGCGCGGCCCCGCTGACCATGAAGTTCTTCAGCAGCGGCCCGCCGGCGAGCCCGTCGACCAGGGTCCGTCCCGCCCTGTGCACCTCGCGGGCGAACGGGGTGTACCAGGCGTGGTGCGGGGTGAGGAACTCCAGCCGCCGCGCCGCGGCCAGCGCGTCGTCGGGGTAGGCGGCGGCGTCCTGGGGGATCACCCGGTGCCGCACGCCCAGCTCGCGGGTGATCGCCCTGGCGAAGACGATGTCGGTGTCGGTGCCGTCGTCGGGGCTGGTCGTCCACGACTCCACGTCGGCCCCGCGCGCCACCGCCACCGAGCACAGCAGCCGCGAGTCGTAGCCGCCGCTGACCGGCACCAGCAGCGGGCGCCCGTCGAACTCCTTGTAGACCTCGTGCAGGATCTCCAGGAGCTCCCCGGCGGTCCTGCCCGCCTCGTAGGGCTCCTCCCGCAGCCACCGGGGCAGCGTCCGCTCGACGCCGACCCGCCCCGCAGCCCGGTCGAAGACCAGCGCGCTCGCCCCCGACAGCCGTTTCACCTGCGTGTACGGGGTGTCGTCACGCAGCGGGAAGGTCAGCTGGATGATCGAGGCCCAGGCGTCCCAGTTGATCTCGTACGGCGTGCGCGCCAGGGAGAGCAGCGGCTCAAGCAGCGAGGAGAAGTAGACCGCCCCGCCGAGGGAGAGGTGGTAGACGTCGACGAGGCCGAGACCCCCGGCGTGCAGCGTGATCCGCGCGCCGTCGTCGATCAGGCCGGGCGTCTCGTAGGTCTCCGCCACGGTGATCCACGGGGCCGCCCCGCCGGGCGTGCGCTCTCCCCAGGCGAAGGCCCAGGTGCGCTCGTCCCGCTGGTAGGGCGGCAGCGGGGAGGAGCTGAACAGGGCCGCGTCCCCGGCCTGGACGGCGGGTCTGACCCGCGGCCCGGCCCCGCGCAGCGTCTCCAGGACGGCCTCGTCGAGGTGCCCGATGCCGCCGCAGACGTACGGCCTCACATTGAACGTCGGCCACTGCACCGTGCTGACTCCTCTGTGTCGCGATTGACCAAAGGGTATCCTTTCGCCCGGCTCACGAAACGGAGGACGGCGTGGCGGGCGAGCAACTCGAAAGCACACGACAGGCGTTGCGGGAGGCGGTGGCGCACGCGGAGAGGGCTTCCGAGCTGGCCCGCCTGCTTGAGGCGGCACAGGCCAAGATCGCCGACGCGGAGCGTGCGGCCGAGGAACTGCGCGGGGTGAAGGAGCTCCTCAGCGAGACCGAGGAGCGGCTGGAGGCCGCGAACGCGGCCGAGGAGAAGCTCCGCAAGGACCTCGCGGAGCAGCGCTACCAGGCCGAGGTGGCCAGGTGGAAGCTCTCCTCGGTGCAGGTGGCCCGCTGGTCGCGGCTAGGTGACGCGATCAAGACGGGCAAGAGCAACCCGGTGCGGCTCGCACGCGGCCTGCGCGGCGCGGCCAAGCCGGCCAAGCGCCCGACCGCGCCCAAGCGTCAGCCGGTGCCGCGCAAGGCGGGCGAGAAGGCACCCGCCCCCGGGGCGTCCTTCCAGGCCACCAGCTCCGTCAGGACCGTCGGCGGCAGGTCGGTGAAGCTCAAGCCGTACCGCGTGCCGACCGGCCCGAACACCCGCCCGCACCTGACCGCGGCCGTGATCGCCGCGCCGCACGGCGAGGCGCTGCTGCGCTACGAGTGGCGCCAGACCACCGGCTTCACGCCGAGGGACTTCGCCCGCGTGCTGGCCGCGGAGGTCCCGCACCTGCTGCTGGTCGAGTCGGTGACCGAGGGGCCGTGGGCGGAGGAGCTGCGCGGTCCAGGCCAGGGACTGCGCGCCCTGCTGGCCTGGTGCGCGGAGCGGGGCATCCGCACCGTCTTCTGGCACACCGGGGGCACCCCCGGCGAGTTCGTCGCCGCGGCCAGGCTGTTCGAGCACGTCGTGACCGCGCTGCCCAGGTCCGTGGGACCGTGGGGCACCGCGCTCGCGGCCCAGGAGCCCGAGCAGGGACGCCGGGCGCCCTCGCTGGGGATCCTGCCCTTCGCCGTCCAGCCGCGCGTGCACAACCCGCTGCCGCTGGCCGGGGACCGGTTCGGGCGGGTGCTCTCGCTGGAGGAGCTGCTTCCCGGGCACCTGTCGTACCCCGACGTCCTCACCTCCTACCGCTGGCCCGTCGCGGTCGACTGCCCGCCGGGCACGGAGCTCTGGCGGATGGCCGAGCTGGCCGCCTGCGGCACCCCCATCGGCACCGAGCCCGACGCGCGCCGCGCCCACCTGGCGCTCCGCCAGGCGTACGCCTCGGGCACGATGACCAACAAGGTCGACGACCTGCTGGACGCGATCGGCCTGCCCAGCGGCAGGGCCACCCTGAACATCTCGGTGATCATGATCGACCGGGGCGACCTCGACCACGCGCTGGCCCAGGTCGCGCCGCAGAAGGGCGTCGTCCAGCTGGTGCTGCTGTCGGACGCCCCCGACGCCGTCGGGCGGGCCCGCGAGGCGATGCCCGACGGGGTGGACGTCGCGGTGCGCCGCTCCGACACCGAGCTGACCACGGGCGGCCTGCTCAACCGCGCCCTCGACCTGTGCCAGGGCGACCTGGTCGCGGTCATGGACGCCCGCGACCAGTACGGCGAGCACTATCTGACCGACCTCAGCCGGGCCTTCCTGTTCGCCAACGCCGACATCGTGGGCAAGGCGGCCTACTACGCCCACCTGCGCGACGTCGCGGCGACCGTGCTGCGCCAGCCCTCGGCGGAGTACTCCTACCTGCCCGACGTGGCGGGGGCGACCCTGCTGGCCCGCCGCGCGGTCCTGCGGGGCATCGGCTTCGCCGACGTCTCGGACAACTGGGCCGACGTGCTGATGCGCCAGTGCCGCGCGGACGGGATCAAGGTCTTCTCCGCCGACCGCTTCGGGTACGTCTGCCTCCGCGACCGCGACCGCTGGCTGCTCGGCTCGGCCCAGCTCGTCGACTACGGCCCGGCCGACCCGCACGCCCTGGTCTGAGCGCCCTGGTCTGAGCGTCGGCCGTCCGGGGGTCGTTAGGCTGCCGGGATGACGCCCGGCGCGCTCGGCGAGGTCCTCGGCCTGCCACCGATCCCCAGGGGGACGTGGGCCGGGGAGGCGCTCTACGTCTCCCCGGCCGCGCTGGGCCGGGGTGAGGACCCCGGCGAGCTGGCCGACCGGCTCCGCGCGCTGCCGGGGATCGCGGCCGTCCGGGTGCGGCCCGGCGGCTTCCTGGAGATCGTGGTGGCCGTGCCCGGCGAGCTGGTCACGGAGATCGGCACGGCCGTTCCCATGCTCACGGGCGCGAGTGCGGCCGGGGGCACGGCCGGGTCCCCGTGGGAGGACCTGCCCAGGACGTGGGCCAACCCCGGGTTCGTGGTGAAATACGCGCACGCGCGGGCGGTCGCCGTACAGCGCTGGGCCGCGGAACTCGGCGTCGGCGGGGACTTCAGGCCCGAGCTGCTGGAGGACCGCCGGGACCGGGCGGTGCTCAGGCTGCTGGCCGAGGCGCACGGCAGGCGGGTGAGCCGGGACCCCGGGTGGGCCGCCTACGCCGAGCGGCTGGCCCTGGCCTACCACGACGCGTTCGAGGGGGCCGCCGCGCTTCCCTCGGGGGACGAGGAGCCGTCGGGGCTCCACGCCGCCCGGGTGCGCCTGGCGCGGGCCGTGCGGGACGTGCTGGCCGAGGCGCTGGCGGCACTTGGCGAGACGGCACCCGACAGATTGTGATAGACCCTCCCAAAGGATTTAAAAAGGATCAGGGAGAGGTGGATGGCCGGGCCCCGCGACTGGGAGGTGTACGAGCCGCGCCGGCCCGGGATGGTCCGGCGGATGCTGCCGACCCTGCTCGCCTTCGCCGTCGTCATCGGCGGGCTCGCCTATCTCGGCGGGGACCTCAGGGAACTCCTCGGGACCGCCCCCGGCTCGCCCCGCTCGGCCGCGGCGACGCATCGCCTCTACCAGGAGACCGGGCCGGTCGGCGGCCGTTGCGGCACCCTTCCGAAGGACCTCGACGCCGACGCCAGGACGTCGCTGAAGGCCCTCGCCGGATGCCTGGACCGGATGTGGGCGGCCACCCTGGAGCAGGCGGGCATCGACTACGAGCCGCCGGAGGAGGTGCGGCTGGTCGCCGCCCCCGAGGAGGCCGAGTGCGGGATCGACGACTACGACTGGGCCGGGATCTACTGTCCCGGGCCTCGCGTCGTCAACGTGCTGATCGAGGGTGAGCGGGCCTTCTCGATGATGTTCACGCTCGCGCACGAATACGCCCACCACGTCCAGGAGGTCAGCGGGATCGCCGACCAGAGGGGCTCGGAGAGCTTCGACGAGGCGTGGTCGCGGCGGCTCGAACTGCAGGCCGACTGCCTGGCAGCGGTGACGCTGCGCGGTGTGGCGCCGCGCCGGCTGGAGAGCCTGCGCCGCCTCGCCGGACGCGGTTCCGGCGCCGACGAGGGCGTGGAGGCGGGCTACCGGCAGTCGCACGGCTCGGGGGCGAGCAGCGCCGAGTGGATGCGGCGCGGGCAGGAGGGCGGAACCGTGGGGTCCTGCAACACCTGGGCCGCTCCCGCCGAGCGGGTCTCCTAGGTGCTTCCGGGTTCTCGCCTCGGTCTCCCCGATCCCTCCTGAGGATCGTGTCGTGGTGCGACGTTAAAATATGTCGCCAAAGTGGCGCATAACGTAAAAACTTCGCGTGTTCGAGGTTGATCGCGTCTCGATGGGTGGGCAATCGTCTCAGGGGGATCACCGGGTCCGATAGCCTCGATCGGGTGAGTCGATTCGCCCACCCCGCCGGTGACCGGCATGCAGAAGTGCTGCCCGAGGAGCGCCCTCCGCACGCACCCGCCGATCTGAACACGCTCGACCCCACCATCTGGCCGCGAACGTCGAGCCGCGCCGACGGCTCGATCACGATCGGCGGCGCGGACGTAAGGGACCTGGTCGAGGAACACGGCACCCCGCTCTACGTGGTGGACGAGGAAGACTTCCGCTCCCGCTGCCGCGACTACGCGAGCGCGTTCTCCGGGGGAGAGGTCCACTACGCGGGCAAGGCGTTCCTGTGCCGCGAGGTCGCCCGCTGGATCATGCGGGAGGGCCTCGGCCTCGACGTCTGCAGCGCCGGTGAGCTCGCCGTCGCGCTCAGCGTCGGGTTCCCGCCCGAGCGGATCACCATGCACGGCAACAACAAGTCGCTCGCCGAGCTGGAGAAGGCCGTCGAGGCCGGGGTCGGGCACATCGTGGCCGACTCCTTCGAGGAGATCGCCCGCCTGGGCTTCCTCGCGGACAAGCACGGCAGGCGTCCCAAGGTGATGATCCGCGTCACCGTGGGCGTCGAGGCCCACACCCACGAGTTCATCGCGACCGCCCACGACGACCAGAAGTTCGGCTTCTCGCTGAGCGGCGGCGCGGCGGCCGAGGCGGCGCGGCGGATCCTCGCCCTGCCCCAGCTGGAGCTCGTCGGCCTGCACTCCCACATCGGCTCCCAGATCACCGACACCGCCGGGTTCGAGGTGGCCGCTTCCCGCCTGGCCACCCTGATGGTCAAGATCAAGGACGAGCACGGCGTCGTGCTGCCCGAGCTGGACCTCGGCGGCGGCTACGGCATCCCGTACGTCGAGGGCGACACCGCGCCCGACGTCAAGGAGATCGCCGACAACCTGCGCGAGATCGTCAGCAAGGTCGCCAGGGGCGCCGGCCTGCCGGTGCCCAAGCTCACCGTCGAGCCGGGCAGGGCCATCGCCGGGCTCGCCGGGGTGACGCTCTACGAGGTCGGCACGATCAAGGACGTCGAGGGCCTGCGCACCTACGTCAGCGTCGACGGCGGCATGAGCGACAACATCCGCACCGCCCTCTACGGCGCCGACTACACCGCGCGCCTGGCCTCCCGCGAGAGCACCGCGCGGCCGATGCTCTCCCGCCTGGTCGGCAAGCACTGCGAGAGCGGCGACATGGTCGTGCGCGACCTGTGGTTCCCCGCCGACCTCGCCGTCGGCGACCTGATCGCCGTCGCGGGCACCGGCGCCTACTGCCGCTCGCTCGCCAACAACTACAACTACCTCCCCAAGCCCGCCGTGGTCGCGGTCAAGGACGGGGTGTCCCGCGTGATCGTCCGCAGGGAGACCGAGGACGACCTCCTGAGAGGACAGCTGTGAAACGACCCGGAGCGGCGGGGGAAGCCCGTCCACGGTGTGAGCGAAAAGGGGGGCGTGACCGCATGGCACTGAAAGTCGCACTGCTGGGATGCGGCGTCGTCGGCTCCCAGGTGGTCAGGCTCATGCACGAGCAGGCCGACGACCTCGCCGCCCGCGTCGGGGCGCCGCTGGAGCTCGCCGGGGTCGCCGTACGGCGCCTGGGCCGCAGGCGGGACGCCGACATCGACCCCGCCCTGCTCACCACGGACGCCGAGGCCCTGGTCACCCGCGACGACATCGACATCGTCGTCGAGGTGATCGGCGGCATCGAGCCCGCCAGGTCGCTCATCCTGGCCGCGCTGAACAGCGGCAAGTCGGTCGTCACGGCCAACAAGGCGCTGCTCGCCGAGGACGGCGCGACCGTCCACGCCGCGGCGAGGGCCGGTGACGCCGACCTCTACTTCGAGGCGGCCGTCGCGGGCGCCATCCCGCTGATCCGGCCGCTGCGCGAGTCGCTCGCCGGGGACCACGTGCACCGCGTGCTCGGCATCGTCAACGGCACCACCAACTACATCCTCGACCAGATGGACTCCAGCGGGGCCTCGTTCTCCGACGCGCTCGGGGAGGCGCAGGCGCTGGGCTACGCCGAGGCCGACCCCACCGCCGACGTGGAGGGCTTCGACGCGGCTGCCAAGGCCGCGATCCTCGCCGGGATCGCCTTCCACAGCCGGGTGACGGCCGCCGACGTGCACCGCGAGGGCATCACCGAGATCACCGCGACGGACGTGGCCAGCGCCAAGGCCATGGGATACGTCATCAAGCTGCTCGCGATCTGCGCCCGTTCCGACGACGGCAGGTCCTTCGGCGTACGGGTGCATCCGGCCATGATCCCCAGGACGCACCCGCTGGCCGGGGTCCGCGAGGCATACAACGCGGTGTTCGTCGAGGCGCGCTCCGCCGGGCAGCTCATGTTCTACGGCGCGGGCGCGGGCGGCGCCCCGACCGCGAGCGCCGTGCTGGGCGACATCGTGGCCGTGGCGCGCAACGTGCTGGCCGGGACCCGTGGCTCGGAGGAGTCCACGTACGCCGACCTGGTCGTGCACCCGATGGGCGAGACCGTCACGCGCTACCACGTCTCCCTGGACGTCGCCGACAAGCCCGGCGTGCTCGCCAGGGTCGCCGACATGTTCGCCAAGCAGGACGTCTCCATCCAGACCGTGAGGCAGGAGGGGCACGGCGCGGACGCCCAGCTGGTGCTGGTCACCCACCGGGCCAGCGACGCCGCGCTCTCCGCCACGATCGAGGGCCTGCGCGAGCTGGACATCGTCCGCGACGTGGTGAGCGTCATGCGCGTCGAGGGCGAGGACGCCCCCTAGCCGGGTGCCCTGCCCCTGCCCCTGCCCTGCCAGGCCGGTCCGCCGCGACCGGCCTGCACGGCAGGCGTCGGTCCGCGTCGGTCCGCGTCGGCACGCGTCGGCTCTGTGCCGCTCCGCCCGGTCGGCGCCGGTTCGGTTCTCGCCCGCACGGGGCCGGTACCGATTCGGTGCCGGCCTGCTAGGCCGTGTTAGTTCGGCGGCGTCGGTTCGGCCGCGTTGGGTCGGAGGCCTCGGTTCGGCGCGGATGCCCCACTTCACCGGTACTGTCACCTGTACTGCCACCGGCGCTGTCACGGACGCTGTCAAGGCCATCGCCGACGCCATCAGGGGCCGATCCCGGCCGTCGTGACGATCGCGGCCGTCGTGTCATGCCGACTCGGCATCGGGTTCCTGGGCATTTGATAACGGATCATTTAGTGACCTCTGGCGGCTTATAAGGTTCTTTCATGCCTTGTTTGCCGTTCCGCGAAAGAGAACTCGCCGTGAAGGTCTTTCGCCGGGCGGCGGCGTTCGCCACGGCGCTGGCCGTCGTGGCGGCGCTGGGCCCGGCCGCCCACGCGACGACCGGGCGACCCGCGAAGAAGGTCAGGACGGTCGTCGCGCTCACCTTCGACGACGGCGACTCCTCCCACCCCGCCACCGCCCGCATGCTGGAGAAACGCGGCATGCGTGGAACGTTCTACGTCAACACCGAGACCGTCGGCGACGAGCAGAAGCTGACCCGGCGCGGGCTCGCCGGGATCGCGAGGAAGGGCCACGAGATCGGCGGTCACACGCTGACCCACGTCCGCCTCACCGACCTGACCCAGAGCGAGCAGGAGGGCCAGATCTGCGACGACCGCAGGACGCTGGTGGCGTGGGGATACCGGCCCACCACCCTCGCCTACCCGTTCGGCGCGGTCGACCCCGACGCCATGGCGGTGGCGCGGCGGTGCGGCTACGACGCGGCCCGCGGGGTCGGCGGGCTCAAGGAGTGGGGCTGCCCCGGCTGCCCGCCCGGCGAGTCCCTCCGCCCGAGGAACCGCTACGACATCCGCACCGCGGGCTCCGTCCGCGACGACACCCTGCTGCGGCACATGAAACAGCAGGTCCTCGACGCCGAGAAGGGCGGTGGCGGGCTGGTCCCGATCGTGTTCCACCGCGTCTGCGACGACTGCGGCCTCTACTCGACGACTCCCAAGCTCCTTGGCCAGTTCCTCGACTGGCTGGTGAGCCGCAAGGCCCACGGCACGGTCGTACGGACCCTGCAGAGCGCCGTCGGCGCCCGCTACCGCGCCCTGCCCAGGCAGGAGTGACCTGGCCGCCGGGGTGATCTGGCCGCCGAGGTAACCTGGCCGCCGAGGACGCCCGGTGTCCGGGGCGTCCTCGGCGGCAGGGCGTGGCGGCAGGGCGTGGCGGCAGGGCGTGGCGGCAGGGCGTGGCGGCAGGGCGTCAGGGGCCCTCGGTGAGTCTGCGGAGGCGGCGGGCGGCCCGGCCGAGCAGGGAGCGCTGCTGTGCCTGGCGCAGGGCGACGGCCTCAAGGCGGCGCTGTTCGGCCTTCTCCTTCCACCTGACGGTGTCGCGGCTGCCCTTGGCGGCCTTGGCCCGCAGCTCCTTCAGCTCGGCCTTGAGGGCCGCGACCTGCCGCTGGGCCCGTTCGGCCTCCTTCGCGCGCGACTCGGCCGCGGCCTTCCAGCGCGCGGCCTCCCGGTTGCGGTTCACGGCCCAGTAGGGGTAGGCGCGGGCCGCGGGCCGCAGCTTCCACGACTCCGCGTCCAGCCAGGTCGCCCCGTGCAGGTCGGCGATCACGTCGTCGAGACGCTCGCCCTCGCGGATCACGCGCGTCGCCCTCGCCACGGCCGAGGTCCGCTCCAGGCGGGCGGCCAGGACTCCCGACTCGTCCTCGTCCAGCGCCACGAGCAGCAGGCCCTCGTCGTCCTTCTCCGCCTGCTCGATCAGCTTGGCCAGCGACTCCGCCCCCGGTACCCACCCGGCCGGGCAGACCAGGCGGAACGGCGCGGGCGCCGAGGTGGCCGGGACCCGCTCGGCGAAGGAGACGCGGCCGTCGTGGGCGTACTGGCCGCGCAGCAGCCGCAGGTCGAGCAGCGGGTCGTCCAGCGGTGCCGGGCGCTCGCCGCTCAGCGACGCCCACGGCCCGGTCAGGGTGACGCGCACGTCGGGCAGGGTGCTGGCCAGCGCCCCGTCGACGCTCGCCCTGACGTCCTCGAAGGAGGCGTCCCCGGCGTCCACCACGACGTCGACGTAGGGGACCAGCCACTGCCGGCCCGCGTCGGTGCGCAGGTGGCGCCGGTACGGGATCCGGTCGGCGATGAACGGGTCGTTGTGCCGCCTGACGTCGGCGGGCCTGCGCATGGCCGTCGTCGTGCCCAGGTGCCAGCTCAGCGCCTCGGCGTCGGGGACGAACACCGCGCCCGCCTGGGTGAGCCGGTAGCCCAGCTCGGTGTCCTCGCCGAGGGCCAGGGAGGTGTCCATCCCTCCCGTCTCCCTCAGCAGGGCGGCGGGCAGCGAGACCGTCGCGCCCACGTGGACGCGGTGCAGCAGGGAGCTGGGCGCGTCGCGGAAGCCCCGGTGGGCGGCGACGAGCTCGCCGATCCAGTCGTGCCCGTGCTCGGGGTCCTCCTCGAAGAGCAGGCCCGCCCTGTCCTTGGCGACGGCGATCTGGACCTCGGCGGGGGTGGGCGGGATACCGGCCATCGCGGTGAAGCGCAGCGTTCCCATCACCACCAGGTAGACGGCCAGGTGGTGCCAGCGCATGTGCGCCTCGACGTGCTCCCGGTAGGAGACGATGTCGGCGTCCATCCGGTGGATCACCTCGCCGTCCGCGACGGCCGTGCCGGTCTCCAGGGCCCAGGCGATGCCCCGTCGGCCGGAGGCGTTGCCGACGATCCGGGTGTGTTCCGGGGCGATCTCGGGGAGCCGGAGCGGCGGCGAGCTGCCGTCGTCCACGACGATCACCTCAAGGAGGTGGGAGGGGTAGGTCTGGGCGGCGAGCGCGGCCAGCGTGAGGTCGAGCCTGTCCTGGCCTCCCCTGGCGGGGATCACCACGCTCACCGTCAGGCGCGGCTCCCACGTGCCGAGGACGGGCGCGGCCAGCACCCCGTAGTCGTTGCCCGGGATCCGCGGCGTGCTCACGGCCTCCCCTCCGGCCGGTGTCGCGTCCGGGGGGATCCGCGGCGTGCTCACGGTGCCTCCTGGGGGAGTTCCATGAGCGCGCTGGGCCGGAAACCGCGCCACTGGCGCTTGTTGCGCCGCAGGAACGTGCCGATCGGCTCGCGCCAGGTGTGGTTGGCGACGTTGCCGCGCCGCAGGATGTAGCCGAGTCCCTGGGTGCGGTAGATCTGCCCGCCCGCGGCCTGTACGGCGTGCTGGAACTGGGCGTCGATCGTGCCGGGCATCGGCCGGAAGCCGCCCACGGCCTCGAAGGCGGAACGTTCGGAGAAGATGGTCCCCCCGGCGATGAAGTTGGTGATCTGCTCGGTGATCTGCTCGCGGTGGACGGTCACCCCGATCGAGGCGAGGTAGACGAACTCGGGGACCATGCCCACGACCTGGGCGCCCGAGTAGGAGTGGGCCAGCACCAGGTCGGAGACGAAGTCGGGCCCGTACCAGTCGTCGTCGTCCATCTTCAGCAGGAACGACCCCGACGCCCTGGCCGCGGCCTGGTTCAGCACGGTACCGAAAACGGTCCCGCCGTCGGCCTCGACCACGGTGACCGGCCGCTCGAAGGAGGCCAGGGGCCCGGTCACACCGGGATGCGTCGCGGGGACGCCGTGCAGCGTGAGGACCACCTCGAACTCGGCGCCGCGCTGCCTGGACAGCTGCTCCAGCGCGAAGCCCACCATCTCCGGACGGCGGGTGACGAGCAGCACCGAGACCGTCGGCACGGGCGCCACGGGGGCGCCCAACTGCTCCCAGCGGGCGCGGACCCCGTGGACGCGCAGCGCCTCGCGGCGCAGCCGGATGCTGTGCTCCTCGCGCTCCAGGTCGTCCTTGAGCGCGGGCACGCCGACCGAGGTGATCAGCCTGGCCAGTTCGGGGCCGAGGGCGCCCGCCCAGCGCGGCACGGCCTCGCAGACCAGGGGCACCCCGGCCGCCGCCAGCCCCGTGACGACCCGCAGCGCGGCCGCCGGTCCGGTGTGGCTGCGCTGCCAGTCCACCCGTACCCCTCTGACCTGCCTGATCCGGTTGACGTCCACGTCCGTGACGCGGCCGGAGGCGTCGAAGGAGGTGAGCGTCCTGCCCTCGCAGGTGATCGCCCACCGGCCGGACTCGGAGGTCAGGTCGGCCGTGCCGAGGGACGGCACGGTGACGAAGTTCACGGGGTTGACCGAACGGTCGTCGACCGGGGGGATGGTCCAGGGCTCCGAGAGGTCGCCCAGGCCGTCCTCCAGGATCCTGCCGCCACCGGGACGGCCGAGCCTCTCCCAGGTCATCAGCCCGGCGACCGGGCGGTCCAGCGAGGTCTCCACGCCGGTCCAGGGCGGCGGCCCCTCGCCGACCGCGCGCACGACCAGGTCGGCACCCCGGGCGCCGAACCTGTCGGGGACGGGGCCCGTCAGGGGCGCCGGGGCGGCGTTCGGGTCGCCGGGGCGCCAGTGGGCCGCTCCCGGCCCCGCCAGACCGCCGACGGGCCCGGCGACGGCGTCCATCCGGTGCCCGCCGAACGCCCTCGCGGTCGCGGCGAGCGTCCGCCCCGCCGGTACCGGCTTGGAGAAGCTCGCCTCGACCACCCAGGCGTGCTGTTCCGGCTGGTGGACGCGGAGCTCCACGAGGGCGCGCCAGCGGTGGGCGGGGGTGGGGGAGAGCACCGGCGCGGTGTACCAGTGCGGCGTCTCCCGTACGGCGACCACGACCCGGGGGGCCATGGGCAGCAGCGACTGCAGGCTCGCGGCCCTGCGGAGGTCGGTCGCCGTGCGGGCGAGCACCAGGATCTCCGCGGCGCCCTCCTCGGCGCGCGGGACGCCGTCGAGGTCGCCGTCGAGGTCCATCGCCCCGTACGGCTCCAGCTCGCCGGGCGTCTCGAAGCCCACGCGGTAGACGAGGACGCGTTTCTTGCCGCTCCGCTCCAGGGCGGCGCGGACCAGTCCGGTCAGAAAGGACATCAGCCGGTCTTCCCCCGACGCCTGGCCACAGAGGTGATCCTTCCCAGCGGGCCGCGCCGCCGCTCGCCCGCCAGGCGCCCGGCCTCGGCCCGCAGCCGTTCCGTCTCGGCGCGGAGGCTCTCGACCTCGCCCCTCAGGCTCTCCGCCTCGCGCTTCCAGCGCGCGGAGTCGGCCCGCCACTTCGCGGTGTCCCCGGCGACGGGCTCCGCCTCGTCGGCGGTCGTCACGCCGACCTCGGCGGCGCCCACCCAGAGCGAGCCGAACATCTCGTGGACGGCGTCGTCGAGCCCGTCGCCGCCGTCGTCGGCTCCCTCGCTCACCAGCGCCGCCCTGGCGAAGGCGGCGGTGCGCTCGAACCTGGCCGCCCTGACCCCGGAGGCCCCCTCGTCTAGGGCCGCGCTCAGCAGCCCGTACTCCTCACGTTCGGCGAGTTTGACCAGCTCGGCCAGGCTGTCGGCGCCGAGTGCCCATCCGGCGGGGACGGTGAGCCTGAACGGCGCGGGCGCGGAGCCCGCGGGCGCCTCCTCGGTGAAGGACACGCGCGGTTCGTGGACGTACAGGTTGCGTACCAGGCGCAGGTCGAGCAGCGGCTCGTCGAGGGAGGGGCGGCGCCCGGCGGGAAGGTCCGCCCAGGGCCCGACCACGGTGACGGCGACGTCGACGAGGGTGCCCGCGAGCGCGGAGTCCACGCTCGCCCGTACGTCCTCGTAGGAGGCGCCGCGGGCGTCGACGACGACGTGCACGTACGGCACCAGCCAGGCCCTGCGCGGGTGGGTGCGCAGCCAGCGCAGGTCGGGGATGAGGTCGGGCAGCACCGACCAGTTGTGCCGGTGCACCTCCTTCTCCCGGATCATGACCGTGGACGGCCCGAGGTGCCAGGCGCGGGCCCGCGGGTCGGGGACGAAGACCGCGCCCGCCTGCGCGAGGCGGAAGCCGAGATCGGTGTCCTCGCCCATGTTCAGCGTGGTGTTCACCCCGCCGACCGAGCGCAGCAGCGCCACGGGGACCGAGGTGGTGGCACCCGAGTGGAGCCGGTAGGCCCCGGCGCCCGCGTCCCGCAGCCACCGGGTCTCCTCCAGCACCCCGGCCCGCCACTCGTGCGGCGCGGACTCGTCGAACAGCTTCTCCGCGTCCCCCGCCTCCACCGCGGAGAAGACCTCCCTGGCGGAAGGATCGGCCCCGTCAGGGGTGAAGCGGACATCGCCCATCACGACGGCGTAGGGGGCGAGATGGTGCCAGCGCATGTGCGCCTCGACGTGCTCCCTGTCGAGGATCATGTCGGAGTCGACCCAGTGCAGGACGTCGCCCGCCGCCGCCACGGCGCCGGTCTGGCGGGCCCAGCCCCGTCCCCAGTGGCCTTCCGGCACCCGGACGAGCCGGGTGTTGGCCGGGGTGATCTCGGGGACGCGCAGCGGCGGGTCGCTGCCGTCGTCGGCGACGACCACCTCCATGAGGTGCGCGGGGTAGGTCTGCGCGGCCAGCCCGGCGAGCGTGCGGTCCAGGGCCTCCTGGCAGTCGTGCGCCGGGATCACCACGCTCACCCTGAGCCTGGGCTCCCATCCGCCCAGGTCGGGCGGGAGCAGCGACCCGTAGTCGTTGTGCCTGACCCTGGCACGCGGGACAGCGGCCCGGTCGATCCGGTCAGTCCGGTCGGCCCGGTCGGCCCGGTTGTCTCGATCGCTCCGGTCGCTTTGATCGGCCCGCTCGGCCCGCTCGGCTCGGTTGCTCCGGTCGGTTCGGTCGGTGCGGGCGCTCTGGTCGCCTCGGTCGCTCTGATCGGCCCGGTCGTCGCGTGGGCGGCCGGGCGGGGTGGCGGAGGTGGTGAGGTCGGTCCCGGTCACGCTTCCCCCTCCGTCCTCTCCTCCGTGGCCCGTCCGGTCCCGGCCTCCACCGCGGCCAGGCGCGGCAGCAGGTCGTGGACGATCTCCTCGATCTCCTGGCGCCGGGGTACGGAGGCCAGCCGGTCCTCTCCCAGGGAGACCAGGATCGCCTGCAGGTCCTCGTCCCGCTTGTTCTCGTGCTCCTTGAGCAGCTCGACGATCTCGTCCAGCCGCCGGTCCAGCCGCTGGGTGGCCGTCTTGACCGTGGCCAGCTCGGCCTCGTAGCGCTTGACCCGGGCGTCGATCCGCTGGGCCTTGCCGTCGACCCTGCGCACGGTCGCGACCGCCAGGACCTGGACGGCCAGCACCGTCGCGATCGCGCCGAGCACGATGGCCGCCGTGACCGAGACGACGCCGGTGCTCGCGAGCAGCGTCAGCGCGATCAGGAACACCGGGCCGAGTATCGCCGCCAGAAGCGTCAGTTTTCGGGGCGTGGGCATCCGCGCTTACCTTCCGTGCCGCTCTGTCTTTACCTGTCGTTGTGGGGTGGTAAATGAGGCTATCTGCTCCTCAAGTGCGAATACGGCGATAAATAGGAAATTCGAAGGTTCCTGTGACCTGTGTGACAGCTGTGAGCCTTTGGCGGTGATCCTCGATGTCAAGTAGGAAGTGTGGTGAGAAGAGATCTTCTCACCTCGCTATCCTTCGCTCGTGCCCGCGCAGCCGACCGCCCTCCCCCCGCCCCCTCCCGCCATCCCGGTGAGCCTCCCGCGGCCGACGCCGGGGGCGCGCGTCCCCGGGCCTCCCGGACTCCCCGGGCCTCCCGGACCCCCCAGGCTTCACGGGGTCCACGGCACCCGCCGCCCGAGCCCGATCCCGGAAGCGTCATGACGGCCCGGATCGCCGGTAACGACTACCGGAGCCTCACGCCGCCCGCCCTGGGCTCCTGGACCCCCTCACTCCGGGTCAGCGTCGTCGTTCCCGCGTACGGTGACCAGGAGAAACTCGACCTGACGCTCGCCGGGCTGGCCACGCAGACCTATCCGGCGGCGCTGACCGAGGTCGTCGTGGTCGACAACGGCAGCGATCCCCCGCTGCGGCTGCCCGCGCTGTGTCCCGAGAACACCCGCCTGATCGTCTGCCCCGTCCCCGGCCGCGCCCACGCCCGCAACGCCGGGCTGGCGGCCGCCACCGGCGACGTGATCCACTGGCTCGACTCCGACGTGGTCCTGGACCGCAGGTCGGTCGAGGCGCACATGCGCTGGCACCACGCCGCCCCGTACCTCGTGGTCACCGGCTACCTGCGCTTCACCCCGGCCGCGCTGCCGGCCCCCGGGGTGGTCGCCGCCGCCGACGACCTGGCCAAGCTCTTCGAGCCCGCCGAGCCGCACGCCTGGCTGGTCGACCTCGTCGAGCGCACCGACGGCCTCACGGCCAACCCGCACCGCGCGTTCAGCCTGCACGTCGGCGGCGCGACCTCGGTCAACGCCGCGCTGCTCGCCGTCGCGGGGCCGATGGACACCGACCTGATCCTCGGCCAGGACACCGAGATGGGCTACCGGCTCGCCCAGGCGGGCGCCGTCTTCGTGCCCGAGCCGCTGTCGCGCGCCTTCCACCTGGGCCCGACCATGCGCATGCGCGACAAGGCGCCGATCGACCGGGTCAGCCACGCCTTCGTGGCCGACCGGATCCCGTCCTACCGCTGGCTCCGCTCCCACCCGTCCAGGCAGTGGAAGGTGCCGTACGTGGAGGTGGTCGTCGAGCCCGCGGCACGGCCGGGGGGCTACACCTACGACGGGGTGCGCGCCACCGTCGACGCCGTGCTCGCGGGCACCCTGCCCGACGTCGCGGTCACCCTCACGGGGCCGTGGGACCGTGTGGGGGCCGAGGGTCGTGCTCCCCTGAAGGACCCCGACCTGGACGTGGTGCTGATCCGCGGCCACTACGCCCACGAGCCCAGGGTCCGCTTCGCCGTCGAGGTCCCCGCCGTCGCCCCGGTTCCCTCCTCCACCCGGCCCGACGGCCCCGCCTGGGCGGTCCCGTACCGCCTGAGGCTGCCCGCCGGATGGGTGCCCGGCGAGGACACCCTGGCCCGCCTGCTCGACCTGGCCAGGGACGAGGGGTACGGCCTGGTCTCGGTGCTGCTGTCCGAGGGGGACGCCGAGGGGGACGCCGCCGAGGTGGTCACGGGCGGCGCGGGCCAGGGGAGGTCGGTTGTCAGGGCACGGCTGGAACGTGCCGCCGCGTTCGCGCGCGCCGCGATCGTGCTGGAGGAGGGGGAGGACCTCGACGACGCCGTGGACGACACCTTCGGCGTGATCTGGGTGGACGGCGAGACCTACGGGTTCGCGCCCGAGGCCGGTGCCCTCACCGGCCGTCGCGGCGCCTACCGGGCCAGGGCCGAGGCCGAGGCCGAGACGGCCCGTCTCGCCAAGGAGGCGGAACGGCTCCGCGAACAGGTGGCCAAGTGGCGCGACGAGGCGGGCCGCTGGCGCAGGAGCACGGTCGAGCTGCGGCGCGAGGTCGGCACCCTGCGCAAGGAGCTGGCCGCGGCCAGGAAGGTCGTCCAGTACGGGCTGCTGTCCTCCGTGAAACGGGCCATCATCCGCCGTCGCTGACGACGCCGACGCCCCCCAGGAAGTAGGAGCCGATGCCCCGGTAGGGCACGGCGGTGCCGGGCACCGGCCGCCATTCGGGCAGGTTGACGATGCCGGGCTCGACCACGTCGAAGCCGTCGAACAGGCGGACGATCTCCTCTCCCGTACGGGAGACGAAGGGGGAGGAGGCCCCGTCGTAGGCCTTGACCACGTCGTCCGCGGCCTCCGGACGGGCGTCGACCGCGACGTGGGACAGGACGAGGTGGCTGCCGGGCGCCATCGCCCGGCGCAGGGTGGCGACGATGCCCGTGGGGTCGTCCGCGTCGGGGACGAAATGCATGATCGCCAGCAGGAGGATCCCGACGGGCCGGTCGAAGTCGATCGCCGCGCGCACGTCCGGGTGCTCCAGGATCTCCCCGGGCCGCCGGACGTCCCCCTCGACGATGGTCACGTTCTCGTTCTTGCCGAGGATCGCCCTGCCGTGGACCAGGACGGTCGGGTCGTTGTCGACGTAGACGACCCGGGCGTCGGGGGCGACCTGGTGCACGTTGTTCTGGGTGGGCAGCCCTGTGCCGATGTCGAGGAACTGGTCGATCCCCGCCTCGGCGAGGAAACCGACCGTCCGGCCCAGGAACGCGCGATTGGCGCGGGCACCGTGCCGGATCTCGGGGACGATCTCCAGGGCCTTCTCCGCGGCCTGCCGGTCCACCGGGAAGTTGTCCTTGCCTCCCAAGTAGTAGTCGTACATGCGCGCGACGTTAGGAATATGCGTCTGGACACCCTTGGGTATCTGGTCGGCCATGTGCCGCTCCCGGTAATGACATTTCCAGAATTGCGTAGATCATAGCTGTACATAACATTGGAGAGGCCCTTATCAGACCGACGAGATCGCGTCGTGACCGGCTCCCTCTCGCGTCATGGGCCCGGTCCTCGACCCGCGCCGCACGCCCGGTTTCCCCTCACGCCGCGTGCCCGGCCGCTCGATCGGCCTCGACGCCCCGTTCCCCGGCCGCCAACGGGCCGTCGCTCAGTTCCTGAGGGCGGTGCGGAGCCTGCCGAGGAGGGAGTCGCGTCCCTCCTGGCGCTTCCCTTCCTTGAGCCTCTCCTCCTGGCGCCGCTGCTCCTTGACGGGGTCCGGCCCGGGGACGCGCTCCGCCGCGGGCCTCGCGGCCTCCCGCCCGTGGGCCGTTGCCCCGGGCGTGGCCTTGGGCGGGGCCGGAGCCTTGGCGGGGGCCGGGGACGTGGACCCGGCCCAGAACTCCGGCCGGTCGGCGCGCCGTACGCCATGGGTGGCCTCGATCGACGCGGCGACGTCGTCCGCGCCGAGCAGCCTCGCCCGGCCCAGCGCCTCGGTCCGCTCCAGGGTCGCCTCGCCGTCGTCGCCGAGCGCGACGACGATCATGCCCGAGCGGTCGTCCTGCATCACGCGGATCATCCGCTCCAGCGTGTCGCGCCCCAGCGGGACCGAGATCGGGCCCGTGTAGCGGAACGGGATCGGGGCGGGTGTGGCGGAGACCTCGTCGGCGAACCGCACCCGCTCGTCGTGGGCGAAGTGCTCGCGCAGCAGCCGCAGGTCGAACAGGGGGTCGTCCAGCACCGGACGGCGGTCCCCTGACAGTTTCGACCACGGGGCGACCAGGGTGACGACCACGTCGCCGAGCGACCCGTCGAGTGCCGCGCCCACCGCCTCGCGTACCGGCTCCTCAGGCCCGTCGGCGTGGAGCACCACCTCCACGTACGGCACCAGCCAGTGGCGTCCCCGGTCCCTGCGCAGGTCACGGCGGAGCGGCACCCGGTGGGCCAGGTAGGGGGCGACGACGCGCACCGCCCGCCGCGGGTCGCGGCGCTGGGCGGGAAGCCCCAGGTGGACGGCCTGGGCGGCCATGTCGGGCACGAAGACCACGCCGTGCGCGGCCAGCCGGTAGGCGAACTCGGTGTCCTCGCCCCGCAGCACCCCGGGGTCCACCCCGCCCACGGCCTGGAAGATCTCGCGCCGCATCGACACCGTCGGCCCCGTGCACACGTGGTACGGGTTGCGGCTCGCCCGCAGGCCGTCGGTACGGGAGATCGTCTGCTCGGTAGAGCTGGGCAGGGCGGCAGACAGGTCGAAGAGGGAGCCCAGCGAGCCCGCGCGCACGCCCTCGTGCACCCGGGCGGCCGTCAGCGCCGGCTCCTCGACGAACCTCTTCGCGCCGATCGTGACCAGGAACCCGGCCAGGTGGTGCCAGCGGGCCAGCGCCTCGATGTGCTCGCGGCAGACGACCATGTCGGCGTCGAGACGCTGGATGATCCGCCCCTCGGCGAGGGCGGCGCCGGTGTTCACCGCGTGGGCGATGCCCCAGCCGGAGGAACCGGTGGTCACGATCCTGGCGCCGCCCGGGGCGATCTCCGGCAGCCGCAGCGGCGGCTCGCTGCCGTCGTCGACCACGATCACCTCCATGAGGTGGTCCGGGTAGGTCTGCGCGGCCAGCGCGGCGAGGGTGAGGTCGAGCCTGTGCTGCCCGCCGTGGGCCGGAATGATCACGCTCACCGGGAGCTCCGGATCCCACCCGCCGAGCGGGGGCGGGTCCAGGGGCGAGTAGTCGTTGTGCCGGATCGGTGGCAGGTCCGCCGCCGTGCCGCCCGTCATGATGTGACACCCCTTGTCTTGGTCCCCGTTTGTCAAGCCCTGTCAAGCCTGGCAGACCATACCGGCCGATCCTTAGAGTTCCCTGGGGAAGGACGCCCGGCTTGTCCATTTGGTGGACAACGCATCCCGGAGCCGAGCGGGTTACCCGTAGACTCGTTTCCCAATACCGCAGGTAGCACGCGCACGGACCGGCCGCGCGCGGTGAGGAGCAATCATGACCAGGGCGTGGCGTGGCCTCATCGAGGAGTACCGTGACCGACTTCCGGTGACCACGGCGACGCCCGTCGTCACGCTCCTGGAGGGCGGCACCCCGCTCGTCCCGGCGAACCGGGTGTCGGCGCTGACCGGCTGCGAGGTCTACCTGAAGGTCGAGGGCCTCAACCCGACCGGAAGCTTCAAGGACCGTGGCATGACCATGGCCATCAGCAAGGCCGTCGAGGACGGGGCGAAGGCCGTCATCTGCGCCTCGACCGGCAACACCAGCGCCTCCGCCGCCGCCTACGCGGTCCGCGCGGGCCTGACCTGCGCCGTGCTGGTGCCCCGGGGCAAGATCGCGATGGGCAAGCTGGCCCAGGCGCTGGTCCACGGGGCCAGGCTGCTCCAGGTCGAGGGGTCCTTCGACGACTGCCTGGAGATGACCAGGAAGCTCTCGGAGAGCTACCCGATCGCGCTGGTCAACTCGGTGAACCCGTTCCGGCTCCAGGGCCAGAAGACCGCCGCCTTCGAGATCGTCGACGCGCTCGGCGACGCCCCCGACATCCACTGCATCCCGGTCGGCAACGCGGGCAACATCTCCGCGTACTGGATGGGCTACACCGAGTACGCCGGGGACGGCGTCTCGACGAGGACGCCGCGCATGTTCGGCTTCCAGGCCAGCGGCTCCGCGCCCATCGTCAACGGCGCGCCGGTGACCCACCCGCACACGATCGCCACCGCGATCCGCATCGGCAACCCCGCCTCGTGGCAGCTCGCCGAGGCCGCCCGCGACGAGTCCGGCGGGGTCATCCAGGCCGTCACCGACCGCCAGATCGCCGCCGCGTACAAGCTGCTCGCCCAGGAGGAGGGCGTGTTCGTCGAGCTCGCCTCCGCCGCCAGCGTGGCGGGCCTCCTGCAGGCCCACGCGCAGGGGCTGGTCGAGCCCGGGCAGCGCGTCGTGTGCACGGTGACCGGAAACGGCCTCAAGGACCCCGACTGGGCCATCTCGGGCGCGCCCACCCCGGTGACGATCCCGATCGACGCGCACGCCGCGGCCACCGCCCTCGAACTCGCCTAGTGGACCTCGGCGGCCCCCACGGCCTCTTCGGTACCCCGGCGGCCGGCGGCACGGCGAGGGCGACCGTCCGGGTCCCCGCGACGTCGGCCAACCTCGGTCCCGGATTCGACACGCTGGGCCTCGCCCTCGGCCTGCACGACGAGATCGAGGCCGAGATCTCCGAATCCCCCGGCATCGACATCGCGGTCGAGGGCGAGGGGGCCGGTGAGCTCGACCTGGGCGAGGGGCACCTCATCGTCACCACGATGCGCGCGACCTTCGACAGGATGGGCCTCCCGCAGCCGCGCGGCATCCGGCTGCGCTGCCTCAACCGGATCCCGCACGCCCGCGGCCTCGGGTCCTCCTCGGCGGCGATCTGCGCCGGGATCCTCGCCGCCCGCGCGCTGGCCACGACCCCGTACGCCGGGAATCGGGATCATCCGGCCGAGCTGAGCGACGACGGCGCCCTCGCGCTGGCCACCGAGATCGAGGGCCACCCCGACAACGTGGCGCCGTGCCTGGCGGGCGGGCTCACCGTCGCCTGGACGGACGCCGGGGGCGCGCCGCACCTGGTGCGGCTGCTCCCGCACGAGGCCGTCAGGCCCGTGGTCCTCGTCCCCGCGCACCGGCTGTCGACCGAGACCGCCCGGGGGCTGCTGCCCAAGGAGGTCCCGCACGCCGACGCCGCCGCGAACGCCGGCCGGGCCGCGCTGCTGATCGCGGCGCTGACCGCCAGGCCGGAGCCAGGGCTGCTGCTCGCCGCCACCGAGGACCGGCTCCACCAGGACTACCGCGCGCCCGCGATGCCGCGCACCGCCGACCTGGTGCGGCGGCTGCGGAAGGCCGGCGTGGCCGCGGTCGTCTCGGGAGCGGGTCCCACGGTTCTTGCGTTCTCGACGATGAATACGCAGGATTTGATCGCACCGGAAGTGGGTAATGACTGGCACATCCAGCCACTGGAAGTCGAAACCAGGGGCGCCCGCGTTGTTTCTCTTGAGACACGCTGACGACTCTTCGACCTTCAGGGAATAGCTGTGTGCGCTGGTGATGTTAGGCTGATAGCCGCACCAGGTGCCCCGCGTTGGGTGCGTGCTTGTCAGCCACACATCGCTGCATCATGTCTCACCTGGTGAGACATGGGCGCCGCAGTGGCCTCCCCGAATCCGTCGCCTCCGAATGCTCCAGAATTTCGGTTGGGGCAACGAGAAGCGACGTTTTAGGGGACATGCGCGTTCGATCTACCTCGACATCTGGTTGCCGGTAGCAATCCGGGGGGGTGTCCTCCAAGTCCCACCGTCGGCGATTCTCGATGGTGACGGCCTGGATCCGCCCTTCTCCGACAGTGGCGGCGGCTCTCCATGGGCCGCCGAGGATCGCGACGTGCAACCCGACCCGGTCTGTCCCACCGGGTCGATCGCACCACCGGGACGATTGGCTGATCATGG
Organism: Streptosporangium heterodermiicola; assembly: GCF_051390675.1. Taxonomy (NCBI): domain Bacteria; kingdom Bacillati; phylum Actinomycetota; class Actinomycetes; order Streptosporangiales; family Streptosporangiaceae; genus Streptosporangium; species Streptosporangium heterodermiicola. The sequence goes on along the minus strand of NZ_JBPJSR010000006.1, from coordinate 358,723 downwards.
CCACGCCCGACCCCTGGGAAGGACCCATTAGTGAGCGACACCACCGAACTCCTCTCCGACGTCACCGGCACGGCGCCGGCGTCCGGCGACACCCCCACCCGCCCCGCGGCCAAGCCGCGCCGTCGCTCCGGCACAGGCCTTTCCGCCATGGTGCTGCCTGAGCTGCAGGCCATGGCCTCCGGCCTCGGCATCAGCGGGACCGGGCGGATGCGCAAGAGCCAGCTGATCGCGGCCATCCAGGAGAAGCAGGGCGTCTCCACCGAGAGCGCCCAGGCTCCCGCCGCCGTCAAGGAGACTCCTGTCGTGGCCGCCCCTGCCGTCGTGGCCGAGCCGGTCGCCGAGCGTCCGGCGCGCACGCGCAGGGAACGTTCCCGCCCCGTCGTGGCCGCCGAGCCCGTCGTGGAGCAGGCGCCCCCCGCCGCCGAGCCCGTGGCCGCCGCCGTCGTCGCGCCCGAGCCCGTCGCGGAGCAGCAGACCATCGACACCGCCCCGGCCGAGGGCCGTGGCGAGCGCGAGAGCCGTCGCGAGCGCGGCGAGCGCCGTGGCCGCAACGGCGAGCGCGGCGAGCGCGGCAACGACCGCCGTGAGCGCGGCGAGCGCGGTGACAACCGCCCGGAGAACCGGACCGACACCCGGAACGACAGCCGGAGCGACAGCCGCGCCGACCAGCGCGCCGCCGACGCCGGCCAGAACCGGGGCGAGCGGCTCAACGACCGCAACGACCGCGGTGACCGGCTCAACGACCGCGGCGAGCGCGGCGAGCGGTCCAACGACCGCGGCGAGCGCCTCAACGACCGCGGAGACCGTCCCGGCGACCGTGGCGACAGGGGCGAGCGCGGCGACCGCGGTGACAGGGGCCCGCAGAACCGGGGCCCGCAGGACCGCAACGACCAGCACGGCGTGGGCGACGACGACGACCGCCGTGGCCGTCGCGGCCGGTTCCGCGAGCGCAACCGCCGTGGCCGCGAGCGCTTCGACAGCAACGAGCCCGTGGTGGGCGACGACGACGTCCTCATCCCGATCGCCGGGATCCTGGACATCCTCGACAACTACGCGTTCGTCAGGACCAGCGGTTACCTGCCGGGTTCCAACGACGTCTACGTCTCGCTGGCCCAGATCCGCCGCAACGGCCTGCGCAAGGGCGACGTCGTCACCGGCGCCGTCCGCCAGCCCCGCGACGGTGAGCGCCGCGAGAAGTTCAACGCGCTCGTCCGCCTCGACACGGTCAACGGCATGGACCCGGAGCAGGCCCGGCAGCGGCCCGACTTCAACAAGCTCGTCCCGCTGTACCCCCAGGAGCGCCTGCGCCTGGAGACCGAGCCCAACATCCTGACCACCAGGATCATCGACATGGTGGCGCCGATCGGCAAGGGCCAGCGCGGTCTCATCGTCTCCCCGCCCAAGGCGGGCAAGACGATGGTGCTCCAGTCGATCGCCAACGCGATCACCCGCAACAACCCCGAGTGCCACCTGATGGTCGTCCTGGTGGACGAGCGTCCGGAAGAGGTCACCGACATGCAGCGGTCGGTGAAGGGCGAGGTCATCCACTCGACCTTCGACCGCCCGGCCGAGGACCACACCACGGTCGCCGAGCTCGCCATCGAGCGCGCCAAGCGCCTGGTGGAGCTCGGTCACGACGTGGTCGTGCTGCTCGACTCGATCACCCGTCTGGGCCGCGCCTACAACCTGGCGGCCCCGGCCTCCGGCCGCATCCTGTCCGGTGGTGTCGACTCCACCGCGCTCTACCCGCCGAAGCGTTTCTTCGGCGCCGCCCGCAACATCGAGAACGGCGGCTCGCTGACGATCCTCGCCACCGCGCTGGTCGAGACCGGCTCCAAGATGGACGAGGTCATCTTCGAGGAGTTCAAGGGCACGGGCAACCTGGAGCTCAAGCTCAACCGGCAGCTCGCCGACAAGCGGATCTTCCCCGCGGTGGACGTCGACGCGTCCGGCACCCGTAAGGAGGAGATCCTCATGGGCAAGGACGAGCTCCAGATCACCTGGAAGCTCCGCCGCGTGCTGCACGCCCTGGACATGCAGCAGGCCCTTGAGCTTCTCCTGGAGAAGATGAGGGAGACCAAGTCCAACGCGGAGTTCCTGCTCCAGGTGCAGAAGACGACGGTCAGCTCCGAGCGCGACTGACCACTCGCCCCACCCCGAACGCCCCGGCCCCTCCGGCCGGGGCGTTCGCGTTTCCGAAGTCCCTTGTGCGGCCCCGCACTTCGGGATATCCCTACTTCAGGACGCCCTCCTCCCGCGCGGTCCGCGGCGCGTGGACGGCACGCGAGGTGGCGGTACGCGAGGCGCACGACGCGCGAGGGGCGGCCGGGACGGACGGCGGCGACGGGCTATCGGGGACAGGGGAGGCGCATGACGGCCGAGACGCTGGCAAGCACGACCGTGGTCAGGACGCCGCTCAGGCGGCGCGTGCCGCTCGGCCCGAACGGCCCCCTGGGCATGCTCGTCGACCCGATGACCTGGCGGGCCGTCCCGTACCTGCTGGTCAGCGTGTTCTACGGCCTCGCCTGCTTCGCGTTCCTCGCGTCGGTGATCCCGGCCTCCCTGGTGATGGTGCTCGTGTGGGTCGGGCTGCCGCTGCTCGCCCTGACCATGCTGGCCTGGCGGGGCGCCGCGATGCTGGAGCGCCGGTTCCTGCGGCTGGCCTTCGGCGTCGACATCCCCAGCCCCTACCGGCCCTCCGAGGGCGACAACCTGTTCCTGCGCTGGAAGGACATGTTCGTCGACCCCGCCACCTGGAAGGACCTCCTCTATCTCCTGCTGCTGCTGCCGATCGGGATCGCGGAGTTCACCGTCACGGCGGTCCTGTGGGTCCTCGGGCTGGGCCTCACGGTCCTGCCGTTGCCCCTGCTGCTGGCCGGGCAGCCGATGACGCCCGTCGGCGGGTTGCCGATCGACAGCGTGCCGAGGGCGCTGCTGTGCGCGCTGATCGGGTTCGGCTTCCTCCTCGCGGCCCTCTACGCGACCCGGGGCATGGCCTGGCTGCACGGCATGCTCGGCGTCGCCCTGCTGGGGACGAGCGAGAAGAACCGGCTCGCCGCCCGCGCCGCCCATTTGCGGGCCAGCCGGGCCCGGGGGGTGGACGCGGCCGAGGCCGAGCGGCGCAGGATCGAGCGGGATTTGCACGACGGCGCCCAGCAGCGGCTGCTGTCCGTGGCGATGGACCTGGGCCGGGCCCAGGCCAAGCTCGACTCCGACCCCGAGCAGGCCAGGGAGCTCCTCGCCCAGGCGCACCGGGGCACCAAGGCCGCCATCGCCGAGCTGCGCGACCTCGCCAGGGGGATCTACCCGGCGATCCTCACCGACAGGGGGCTGAGCGCGGCCCTGTCGTCCCTCGCCGCCCGCGCGCCCGTACGGGTGGACCTGTCGGTGGAGGTCTCCCACCGGCCCCCGCCCGCGGTGGAGAGCATCGCGTACTTCGTCGTGGCCGAGTGCCTGAGCAACCTGGCCAAGCACTCCGAGGCCACCGAGGCGTTCATCCGGGTGAGCCGCCAGGGGCAGCGGGTGATCGTCGAGGTCTACGACAACGGGGTCGGCGCCGCCGTGCCCCGGCCGGGCAGCGGCCTCGCCGGCCTCGCCGACCGGGCCGCGACCATCGACGGCACCCTGAGCGTCGACAGCCCGCTGGGCGGCCCCACGATGATCAGGGCGGAGTTGCCCTGCGAATGGTGAGGGTCGCCCCGCGAACGGTGAGAACGTGGGACCCATGCGGGTGGTGATCGCCGAGGACTCGGTGCTGTTGCGCGAGGGGCTGGCCAGGCTGCTGGCCGACGGGGGCATCGAGACCGTCGGGGTGGCGGGCGACGGCCCCGGCCTGGTCACGATGGTCGACGAGCACGATCCCGACCTCGCCGTCGTCGACGTGCGGATGCCGCCGACCCACACCGACGAGGGGCTGCGCGCCGCGCTGGAGGCCAGATCCAGGCGGCCGGGGCTGCCGATCCTCGTCCTGTCGCAGTACGTCGAGGAGCAGTACGCCACCGAGCTCATCGGCGGCGGCGCCGCGGCGGTCGGCTACCTGCTCAAGGAGCGGATAGCGGACGTGGCCGAGTTCCTCGACGCCGTACGCCGGGTGGCGGCCGGGGGGACGGTGATCGACCCCGAGGTGATCGGGCAGCTCCTGAGCCGCCAGCGCAGGGGCGACCCCCTGGAGTCCCTCACCGCGAGGGAGAGCGAGGTCCTCGCCCTGATGGCGGAGGGGCGCTCCAACACCGCGGTCGCCGGGCGGATGCTCGTCACCGAGGGCGCCGTGGAGAAGCACATCTCCAGCATCTTCGGCAAACTCGGGCTGGAGCCCGCCGCCGACGATCACCGCAGGGTCCTAGCCGTGCTCGCGTACCTGGGAAGGTGACGGCCTGGAGCCCCTGGTTCCTCGCGAGGATGGTCCCTTGACTGATATCGCGCCCGGCAGGGGGCCGTGAGCATGCCGTGTCCGTTCTGGAACCGCAGGTCACCGGGGCGGGGGAATGTCTTGTGGCCTGGGATGGTTGGAGGATCTGGCACACTGGTAGCCGAACCGCAGCGGTTCCGGTTCCCGCCCGCGCGCACCCCGGTGTGCTCAGCGCGCAAGCCTCACAGGCGAGAGACAGTGGCGACCCGGCGACCGCGTTTTGGAGAGGAAAAGCGAGATGAAGCCCGACATTCACCCGGAGTACAACGCCACCCAGGTGACCTGCACCTGCGGTAACTCCTTCACCACCCGCAGCACCGCCAAGAACGGCGTGATCCACGCCGACGTGTGCTCCGCCTGCCACCCCTTCTACACGGGCAAGCAGAAGATCCTGGACACCGGCGGCCGGGTGGCGCGCTTCGAGAAGCGCTTCGGCAAGAAGCCCGCGGGCCAGTAGCTCTCATCCCGGCGCCGGCTCGGATAACCCCACTCGTGGGGTGCCCGGGTCGGCGTTCGTGGTGATGAGGCAGGCTGACCAGGGCTTTCAAGGAAGGACGCACGGTGAATCTCGACGAGCTGCTCAGTGAGTACGCCGAGCTGGAACTCAAGCTCGCCGACCCCTCCGTGCACGCCGACCAGAAGCAGGCCCGCACCTTCGGCAGGCGCTACGCCGAGCTGACCCCGATCGTCGCCACCTACCGCGAGCTGGAGGGCGTCCAGTCCGACCTCGGCACGGCGCGGGAGCTGGCCTCGGAGGACGAGGGGTTCGCCGAGGAGGCCAAGGAGCTGGAGGCCCGGATCCCCGAGCTGGAGGAGAAGCTCAGGCATCTGCTCGTCCCGCGCGATCCCAACGATGACAAGGACATCATCATGGAGATCAAGGCGGGCGAGGGCGGCGAGGAGTCCGCCCTGTTCGCCGGGGACCTCCTGCGGATGTACCTGCGGTACGCCGAGCGGATCGGCTGGAAGACCGAGCTGATCGACGCCACCCACTCCGACCTCGGCGGTTACAAGGACGTCACGATCGCCCTGAAGGCGAGGGGCGACGAGGGCGTCTGGTCGAGGCTCAAGTTCGAGGGCGGCGTGCACCGCGTCCAGCGGGTCCCGGTCACCGAGTCCCAGGGGCGCATCCACACCAGTGCCGCCGGGGTGCTCGTCTACCCGGAGGCCGAGGATGTCGACGTCCAGATCGACCCGAACGACCTCCGCATCGACGTCTACCGCTCCAGCGGCCCCGGTGGCCAGAGCGTCAACACCACCGACTCGGCCGTGCGGATCACGCACGTCCCGACGGGTGTCGTCGCCTCCTGCCAGAACGAGAAGAGCCAGCTCCAGAACAAGGAGTCGGCGATGCGCATCCTGCGGGCCCGCCTGCAGGCGATCGCCGAGGAGGAGGCCAACGCCGCCGCCATGGCCGAGCGCAAGTCCCAGATCCGCACGGTCGACCGCTCCGAGCGCATCCGCACCTACAACTTCCCCGAGAACCGCATCTCCGATCACCGCGTCGGGTTCAAGGCCTACAACCTCGACCAGGTGCTCGACGGAGACCTCTCGGCCGTCATCCAGTCCCTGCTCGACGCCGAGATGGCGGAGAAGCTCGCCGCCCATTCATAGAACGCGCCCATGACCTTTCTGCTGGACGAGATCGCCCTCGCCACCGCCCGGCTCGCCGAGGCAGGTGTGCCGTCGCCGCGCACCGACGCCGAGGAGATCGCCGCGTGTGTGCACGGCGTGCGCCGCGGCGAGCTGCACATGGTGAAGGACTCCGACTTCGACGCCCTGTTCTGGGAGGGCGTCGCCCGCAGGGAGTCCCGCGAGCCGCTCCAGCACATCACCGGGCGGGCCTACTTCCGCTACCTGTCCCTGGAGGTCGGGCCCGGCGTCTTCGTACCGCGCCCGGAGACCGAGGTCGTGGCGGGCTGGGCGATCGACCGGCTGCGGGAGATGGACGTCGCCTCGCCGGTGGTCGTGGATCTCGGCACCGGCTCGGCCGCCATCGCGCTGTCGATCGCCCAGGAGGTCGCGCTGGCCACCGTGCACGCGGTCGAGGTCGACCCGGGCGCCTACACCTGGGCCAAGCGCAACATCATCGAGCACGGCCAGGGCCGCGTCCACCTGCACCCGGAGGACCTGGCCGACGCCCTCTCCGAGCTGGACGGCCAGGTCGACCTGGTGATCTCCAACCCGCCCTACATCCCGCCGGGCGCGGTCCCCCGCGACCCCGAGGTCCGCGACTACGACCCGCACCGCGCGCTGTACGGATCGGGCAACGACGGCCTCGACGAGGTCAGGGCGGTCGAGCGGACCGCCAGGAGACTGCTGCGCCCCGGCGGGTTCGTCGCCGTCGAACACGCCGACCAGCAGGGCACCCCGGTCTATCTGATCTTCTCCGAGGAGAACGGCTGGCGCGACGTGCGCAGCCGCCAGGACCTGACGCGCAGGGACCGCTTCGTCACCGCTCGATTCGGCCAGGAATAGGATGCACGCCGTGAGCCGACGTTATGACTGTATGGATGCCGAGCAGCGAGCCACCGGCCTGATCGAGGCCGCGTCCGCCTTCCAGCGGGGAGAGCTCGTGGTGCTCCCGACCGACACCGTCTACGGTGTCGGCGCCGACGCCTTCACGCCCGCCGCGGTCACCGCGCTGCTGGCGGCCAAGGGGCGCGGCCGCGACATGCCGGTGCCGGTGCTGGTCGGGACCGTACGGGCCGCCAACGCCCTGGTGGAGAACCTCGGCCCGTACGGCCAGGATCTCGTCGACGCCTTCTGGCCGGGCCCGCTCACGCTGATCTGCCGGGTGAACCGGTCGCTGTCGTGGGATCTCGGCGACGCCAAGGGCACCGTCGCCATCCGGATGCCGCTGCACGCGGTCGCCCTCGACCTGCTCAAGGAGACCGGCCCGCTCGCCGTCTCCAGCGCCAACCGCTCCGGCGCCCCGCCCGCGACCACCGCGGCCGACGCGGAGAAGCAGCTCGGCGACTCGGTGTCGGTCTATCTCGACGCGGGACCGTGTGAGAGCGACATCCCCTCGACGATCCTCGACCTGACCACCGCGGTGCCCAGGCTGCTGCGGCGCGGGGCGATCAGCGTGGAGAAGCTGCGCGGTGTGATCGGCTACGTCGCGACGGACACGGGCCCGGAGGCTGGTAACTGAGCAGCGCACGCACGACATATGCCGTGATCCATGCCATCTGATTATCACCGTGACGGCGGGCTGTCTCCCCGGTACCTTGAAGTGGGCCGACACTTCCTGGGAGACGTCCATGGGCAAGTTCGAAGGAATGGACCCCAAGCTGGTCCGCGACCTGTTGTCCGAGGTGCGGCGGGCCGCCGAGCAGATGCGGAGCGTCGAGGGCAAGGTCTCGCAGATGATGAGCGGGGCCGGCCTGTCCGCGCAGTCGGCTCACAGACCCGTCCAGATCGCCGACGCGTGCGATGTGATGGTCCGTGACGTCTCCTCCCGCGTGACGCTGCTGGAGAAGAAGGTCAACCAGAACGCGACGGCGCCCCCCACCGAGCCGAGGGCCGGTGACCCGAAGCCCGAGACGGGCTCCCAGGGCGAGGGGGCGAAGCCGGACTCCCAGAACGGCACGAAGCCGGAGACCGGTTCCCAGAACGGCACGAAGCCCGAGAGCCCGAAGGCGGAGGATCTCAAGCCGGCCGTCGGATCGGACGACAAACCCCGCGTCGGCGACCAGTCGGCCGAGAGCACGCAGCGCGACGATCCCAAGGACTCCTCCAAGCCCGACAGCAAGCCCGACGCCCCGAAGGTCGACGAGACCAAGCCCGAGGCCAAGCCCGAGGCGGGTTCGAAGGGTGACGAGACCTCCCCGCGCGACGACCGCGACGATCGGAAGGAGGCGTCCAAACCCGAGACGTCCAAACCCGAAGGATCCGGAGCCGACGACCGGAAGCCGGAGACGGGGTCGAAAGCCGACGAGACCTCCCCGCGAGAGGGGGAGCGGGAAACGCCCAAGGAGACCGGCAAGCAGACGGACACCGCGCCGCGCGAGACTCCCAGGCCCGATCCCACGCCGGAGCCGCCGAGGGCCGAGGAGCCGCGCCCGGAGCCTCCCAGGCCCGATCCCAAGCCGGACCCGACGCCGGAGCCTCCCAGGGCCGAGGAGCCACGCCCGGAGCCTCCCAGGCCCGATCCCACGCCCGAGCCGCCGAGAGCCGAGGACCCGCGCCCCGAGCCCCCTGCCCAGGATCCCCAGCCGGAGGCCCCCCCAGGCGACTCCGAGCTCCCGCCGGAGACCTACACCCCGGATTCCCCGTCCCCGCCTGACACGCCGAGGGCCGAGGACACCCGGCCCGAGGCATCCGCGCCGGACCGCGCCCCGGAGGTGCCGAACGCCCAGGGCGCACCCGTGCCGGGGACACCGAACGCCGAGGGCGCGCAGGTGCCGGAGGCGCCCAGGCAGGATTCCGCGCCCGCGCCGGAGGCCCCGAGGGCCGACGACGCGCGGCCGGAGACGCCGAGGGCCGAGGACCTGAAGCCCGCGGTCCCCGGGCCGGGGGAGAACCCGCAGGGGGGCGGGCAGCCGGTCGACACCGCGCCGCGCGAGGCGCCCGACGCCCCGCGTACGCCCGAGGCCACCACCCCGGACCCCGGGTCCGGGACGCCGCGGGGAGAGTCCGCGCCCGCGCCGGAGCCGCCCAGGGCCGAGGACACCGGGCCCGAGATCGTCAACGCCGACGACACGACGCCGCGCGGGGATTCCACGGGCACCGCGCCGGTGAACGACTCCGACGCCAAGAGTGACACCGGTTCGAAGGGCGACGACACGACGCCGCGCGGGGATTCCACCGGCAACGTGCCCGTGAACGACTCCGACGCCAAGAGTGACACCGGTTCGAAGGGCGACGAGACGACGCCGCGCGGGGATTCCACGGGCACCGCGCCGGTGAACGACTCCGATGCCAAGGGCGACACGGGTTCCAAGGGCGACGAGACGACGCCGCGCGAGGACTCCACCGGCAACGCCCCCGCGAACGACTCCGATGCCAAGGGCGACACGGGTTCCAAGGGCGACGAGACGACCCCACGGGGAGATTCCACCGGCAACGCCCCGGCGAACGATCCCGACGCCAAGGGCGACGCCGGTTCCAAGGGCGACGAGCGCTCGCCGAGGGAGGAGGGCGGCTCCTCCGGCGACACCATTCTCGACACCCCAAGGAAGGACCACCCTGACGACATCGACCAGAGCGGCGACTCCAGGGCGAAGGTCGTGGAGGTCGACGGGGTGAGGGTGCTCCAGATCCCGCTCGACGCGCCCACGGCGGCCGAGGTCGACGAGCTGCTGAAGAACATCGAGGACATCCCGCCGCTGGAGATGCCCACGATCGACGGCGTGTCCGGCACCGCCGGGCAGCCCGGCTACGTCGAGCCGCACGGCCCGCTCGACTCCGCCAAGCCCGACTACCCGCTTCTCGACACCGCCGGCCCGACCACGGACCAGACCGTCCAGCCGCCGGGCACCGGTGGCGACACCACTCCCCAGAGTCCCCAGAGTCCCCAGAACTCCCAGCCCACCGGTACGACCTCCGGTGAGCCCGCCGCGCCCCGGCCCGCCGGAGACTCGCCGTCCACCGGTGACGCCGCGCCCCGGCCCGCCGGGACGGCCTCGGGCGAGCCCGCGATCCAGACGGCGGGCACGACCTCGGGCGAGGCGGCCACGCGGCCCGCCGGAGGGCCGGTGCCGTCCATCGGCGACGCGGTCTCCGGTGAGGCTCCGGGTGCCGAGGGCACGTCCGGGCAGGCGGCGGGGGCGGCGCCCGGAGGGGTGGCCGCGCAGCCGGGCGAGGGTTCGGCCGCCCGGTGGGCGAACGACGGCAGCGACGTCGTCACCGCCGAGGCGAGCCCGCTCGACCTCGACGCGCTCAAGACGCTCGCCGACAACGCCCGCGAGATCGAACCGCTGGAGATGCCGGGTGTGAGCGTGCCCGACGGGGAGACCTGGGGCGAGGGGGCCTGGGCGCCCATGGACATCCGGCCCGACGGCCCGGCGGGCGACGTTGACCCGGGAGACCCGCTGCGGCCGATCCCGCCTCCGGGCGGTGGCCAGTGATCACCGGAACGGGGACGCGGAGCCGTGAGCAGCGGTGAGTGAGCGGGGGGCAGGGAGCGTGTCAGCGAGGGTGAGGAGCCTGTGATGTTCGTGGATCCACCCGCACCGCAGCCGCTGCAGCTGGGGGAGACCCCGCCGGCCTCGGCCAACAACGGGCTGCCGTCTCCGGACGCTGTCACGTCGTGGGAGTTCAACCCCGACTACCAGCGGCTGGTCATGATGTGGAGGCAGGTGCTCCCCGTGCTCGACACGCTGACCGGCAGCCTCGACAAGGCCTACCAGCTCGCCAGGAGCAGGGATGTCTGGGACGCCCCCGTCTCCGGCCGCTACGTCGAGGACATGACGGAGTGGCGCACCCGCCTGAGCCTCTACCGGCAGGCGATCCTGACGTCGATCAGCGACCAGGCGGCCGACACGCCGAGGTGGGTGCCGGTCAAGGCCGGAGCCCCGCACGCGTTCTCGTGAGGAGGCCTCCGGGTGGTGCCGCTCCTTGACGGCGGGCTCACCCGGGCGGGCCTCGGTGACCGGCTCTCCGGGACCGGCCTCGGCGACAGGCTCTCCCCGGCCGGCCCCCGCGACACGCTCTCCGGGGCCGGCACGTCCCTGACGTGGGATAACCGGGGAGAGCGGGCTTACAGTGGGGATGAGTCGTCGTCTTCGGGGTGTGAGCCATGGGCGCAGAACCGTACTACGGGCCGGATTTCGGTCTCCTGCAGCGCGAGGACCCGGAGATCGCGAGCGTGCTGCTCGACGAGCTCGACCGGCTCCGCGGGGGCGTCCAGCTGATCGCGAGCGAGAACTTCACCTCGCCCGCCGTGCTCGCCGCGCTCGGCTCGACGCTCACCAACAAGTACGCCGAGGGCTACCCCGGCAGGCGTTACTACGCCGGATGCGAGGTCGTCGACCGGGCCGAGCGGCTCGCGATCGACCGGGCCAGGCGGCTGTTCGGCGCCGAGCACGTCAACGTGCAGCCCCACTCCGGCGCCTCGGCGAACCTGGCGGCCTACGCGGCCCTGCTCCAGCCGGGCGACACCATGCTGGCGATGGAGCTCTCGCACGGCGGCCACCTCACGCACGGCTCCAAGGTCAACTTCTCGGGCCGCTGGTTCGACGTCGTGGCGTACGGCGTGCGCAGGGACACCGAGCTGATCGACTACGACGAGGTCAGGGAGCTGGCGCTGCGGCACCAGCCCAAGATGATCATCTGTGGCGCCACCGCCTACCCCCGCGAGATCGACTTCGCCGCCTTCCGGGGGATCGCGGACGAGGTGGGCGCCTGGCTGCTCGCCGACGTCGCGCACACCGTCGGCCTGATGGCCGGCCGGGCGCTGCCCTCCGCGGTGCCGTACGCGGACGTGGTGACCTTCACCACGCACAAGGCGCTGCGCGGTCCGAGGGGCGGCGGGATCATGTGCACGAAGGAGCTGGGGCCCAGGATCGACCGCGCGGTCTTCCCGTTCGTGCAGGGCGGCCCGCTCATGCACGCGGTGGCGGCCAAGGCGGTGGCGTTCGGCGAGGCGCTGCGGCCGGAGTTCGCGGAGTACGCGCGGCGGGTGGTGGACAACGCCCGGGTGCTGGCCGACGCGCTGGCGGCGGAGGGCATGCGGCCCGTCTCGGGGGGCACCGACAGCCATCTGGCGCTGATCGACCTGCGCGACGTCGGGATCTCCGGCGCGATGGCCGAGCAGCGGTGCCACGCGGCCGGGATCACGCTGAACCGCAACGCGATCCCGTACGACCCGGAACCGCCCACGGTGACGTCCGGGATCCGGGTCGGCACCCCCTGCGTCACGACCCAGGGGATGGGGGCCGAGGAGATGAAGGAGGTGGCCTCGATGGTGGCGCAGGTCATCCGCGACCCCGACGCGACAGGCGAGATACGGGAGCGCGTCGAGGTGCTGACGAGGACCCACCGGATATATCCCAGCGAACTATGAGCTCTTCTGTGTCGTTTTCCGGTCACAGGTGGCCGGACTATCCGCGAAACTGGTTCCGTGCGCGAATATCTACTCATGGCGCTCGTCGCGGCCGCGGTGACGTATCTGCTGGTGCCGCTGATCCGCGTTTTCGCCGTCCGCATCGGCGCCATGCCCGAGGTCCGCGATCGTGACGTGCACACCACGCCGACGCCCAGGCTCGGCGGCCTGGCGATGTACGGCGGTCTCGTCGCCGGCCTGCTGATCGCCGCCGAGCTGCCCTACGCAGGGGGCAAGCTGGCCGAGGGCCAGGGAAAGATCGTGATCGCGCTGATCGCCGCGGGCGGCCTGATCACGCTGACCGGCTTCCTGGACGACTGGCTGGGGATGGACGCCCTCGTCAAGCTCGCCGGGCAGATCGGCGCCGCGGGGGTGCTCGTCACCTTCGGCGTGAGCCTGCCGTGGCTCCCGCTGCCGACCGCGCTGGGCGGGCAGACCATCCTCGACTCGACGCTGAGCCCGCTGATCACGATCCTGATCGTGGTCGTCATGATCAACGCGGTCAACTTCGTCGACGGGCTCGACGGGCTGGCCGCCGGGATCGTCGGCATCGCCGCGATGGCCACGTGGACGTACTCGGTGGCCCTGTCGAAGGACTACGGCGACACCAGCATCAACGCGACGGCGGTCATCGCCTCGGTGCTCATCGGCATCTGCCTGGGCTTCCTGCCGCACAACTTCCACCCGGCGAAGATCTTCATGGGCGACACGGGGGCGATGCTGATCGGCCTGGTCCTCGCCTCCACGATGATCCTGGTCACCCCGCTCGACTCCAGCAGCATCAACCGCTTCCCCGTCATCCTCCCGCTCCTGGTGCCGGTCGCGATCCTGGTGCTCCCGCTGCTGGACCTGATCATGGCGGTGATCCGGCGCACGTCCAACGGCCTGTCGCCGTTCTCGCCCGACCGGGGGCACCTGCACCACCGCCTGCTGGACATCGGCCACTCGCACCGCCGCAGCGTCATGATCATGTACGCGTGGACCTTCCTGTTCGCCTTCGCGGTCGTGGCGCTGTCCATCGAGGGCGTACCGCTCATCCTGTTCCCGCTGACCGTGCTGCTCGCCATCGGCGTGCTGGTGATGATGGCGCTGCCCCGCCTGCGCGCCCGCCGCGACCTCGGCGGGGCCGAGGGGCGCGGTGGCGAGGGGCGCGGCGGGCTCGACCCCGCCGCTCCCACGGCGCCCACGGGTCCCGCGGCTCCCGCGGAGGGGCCGGGACGGCACACGCGGCCGGGCGAGCAGCCGCCGGGCCGGGTCAGGCCCCATCCGTATCCCTCGGAGGCGCCCGGTCACCGTCCGGTCGCCACCGGTGACGACACGGCCACGCTGCCGGTGCGGCCCGACCTGTCACTCAGCGCTCCCCGGAAGGGTTTCTCAAACCCTGAGACGCCGCTTTGAGGCGCTTTCGCCAGCTCCTTGATCGTTTACTTGAAACGGCAGGTAAAGGCGCTCTTCCTTGAGCTTGTGATAGCTTTCACTAGCAGACGGTGAACCTGCCTAGACCTGCAAGGTAGCAATCGCTCGCTTGATAACAGTCACTTGGAGTGCCGATGCTCGCCAACGACGTGCGCCTTCTGAAGGGGGCTGCGATACCCACGGTGCTGGTGGGACTGGTCGTGATCCTCGTCGCGGCGTTGCTGGCCGGAGCCAAGGGGGCACTCGGCGCCGCGATCGGGACCGTGATCGTCACCGCCTTCTTCGCCCTCGGCATCGTGGCCGTCTCGTACGCGAGCCGAGTGTCGCCCATGATGATGATGACCGCCGCGGTGCTGAGCTACGCGGTGAAGATTCTCGTGATCATGGCGCTGCTCAAGACCTTCGAGGACGCCACCGCGTTCGAGCCCAAGGCCTTCGGCTGGGCGGCGATCGCCTGCACGATCGCCTGGACGGTCGGCGAGATGCGCGGCTTCATGAAACTCAAAATGCTCTACGTCGACCCCGATGCCCGGATTCCAGGTCAGGGCGATCCACGATGAGGCGTATCATCTCGCTGGCGGCTTCGACCCTGCCCGATATGACTAGTCCTCACCGCGACTGCTATCGTCATGCCCGCGATGAGCGAAAAGAAAATCCGGCCCGAAGACGACGGCCGCGACTTCGCCAACGCCGCCTGGTCGATCCCCAGCTATCTCCTCTCCGGGATGATCCTGTACGGCGGTGCGGGCTGGTTGCTGTCCAAGTGGACTGGCGTGGTCGCCTTCACCCCGATCGGATTAATTCTCGGGGTCGCTCTATCCGTCTACCTGGTCTACCGGAAGTACGGTCGCTAGCCTTCGGCGGCGGTCGCTTCGCTGACGAAGCCATTTCGATCAACTACCACGCTGAAGGGAACGCCGCGTGAGCACGCTGACGCTCCTCGCTCCCGGGGACGAGTTCACGCCTCCGGGACTCGAACTCTTCGACGCCGCCCCGATCATCTCGGGCGTCGCCTGGTTCACGAAGCCGGTGCTGCTGGCCCTGCTGAGCTCGATCATCGTCATCGGCTTCTGCTGGTCGGCCTTCGGCAACCCGAAGCTGGTGCCGCGGGGCGTGCAGAACGTCGGTGAGATCGGTTACATGTTCGTCCGCGACCAGGTCGCCCGGCCGTTCCTCGGCAAGGACGCCGACCGGTGGATGGGCCTGCTGCTCAGCATGTTCTTCCTGGTCTGGGTCTGGAACCTGATGGGCGTCATCCCGGTGCTGCAGTTCCCGGTCGCCTCGCACATCGCCTTCCCGATCGTGCTCGCCCTCAGTGTCTACATCCTGAAGATCTACCTGGGTGTCAAGCACCAGGGCGCGATCGGCTACTTCAAGAACATGATGTTCCCCCCGGGGTTGCCCAAGCCGATCTACGTGCTGCTGGCCCCGATCGAGCTTCTCTCCAACATGATCATCGCGCCCTTCACGCACGCGGTGCGACTGTTCGCCAACATGTTCGCCGGCCACATCATCCTGGCCTTCTTCAGCCTCGTCGGCTTCTGGTTCCTCTTCGAGAAGCTCACCCCGCTGGGCGCCCCGCTCGGCGTGGTCGGCGTGGTCATGACGATCGCGATGACGGGCTTCGAGATGTTCATCCAGTTCCTGCAGGCGTTCCTCTTCGCGATGCTCGCCGCGATGTACATCGGCAACTCGCTCCACGCCGATCACTAGACGCACAGACCTCCCTCGAATATCCAGACCGGTGAGCCTTCACCGGCCGACCTGTAAAGGAAACACAACACCATGGCAATCGGAATCCTCGCCGAGGTCACCGGCTCCCTCGGTTCCATCGGTTACGGCCTCGCCGCGATCGGCCCCGGCATCGGCGTCGGCATCATCTTCGGTCAGGGTGTGCAGGCCATCGCCCGCCAGCCCGAGGCCTACGGCCTGATCCGCCAGAACATGCTGCTCGGCTTCGTCCTCACCGAGGCGCTGGCCCTCATCGGCCTTGTCGCGCCGTTCATGTTCGGTCAGTAAGACGCAGAAAACCTCTGACGGAAGGCTGCACAAATGATTCAGGCAGCTTCGCTCCTGGCGGCGGAGGAGGGGGCTAACCCCCTCATCCCGCACACCTACGAGCTTGTCGTCGGCGGCTTCGCCTTCTTCGTCGTCCTTTTCGTCGTCGGTAAGATCCTCACCCCGCGCATCCAGAAGACCCTGGTCGAGCGGACCGATGCGATCGAAGGCGGCATCAAGCGAGCCGAGGACGCGCAGGCCGAGGCCCAGGCGCTGCTCAAGCAGTACAAGGACCAGCTCTCCGAAGCCCGTCACGAAGCCTCGCGGCTGCGTGAGGAGGCCCGTGAGCAGGGCGCGCAGATCAAGGCCGAGCTCCGCGAGGAGGCTCAGGCCGAGGCCCGCCGCCTGGTCGAGGCCGCGCACCTGCAGATCGAGGCCGACCGCCAGCAGGCGTTCGCCCAGCTCCGCACGGAGCTCGGCCGCCTGTCGATCGAGCTCGCCGGCCGCATCGTCGGCGAGTCCCTGGAGGACGAGGCGCGTCAGCGTCGCACCGTCGACAGGTTCCTTGAGGAGCTCGAGTCGAGCAACGCGGCGGTCCGCTGATGACACGGCGAACCAGGCGTGACGCGCGAGTGTCGGTGAGCGGCTGATGAGGGGCCTGAGCAGGGCCTCGCTGGCCGAGGTCGAAGAGCGCTTCAACGCCGTCGCGGGAAGCGCGGACCTCGGCACGCTGGCCGACGAGCTTTTCTCGGTCGCCGCCCTGTTCGACCGCGAACACGGGCTCCGCCGCAACCTCTCCGACCCGGCACGGCCCGCGGCCCAGAAGGCGCAGATCGTCCGGGTGCTGCTGGAGGGCAAGGTCAGCGACGCCGCGCTGGAGACGGTCGCCGCGGCCGTGTCCGCGAGGTGGGCGCGATCGGGCGACCTGGCCGACTCCCTGGAGCGCCTCGGCGTCGTCGCGGCCTCGGCCGAGGCGGAGGCGCAGAGCAGGCTCGACGACGTCGAGGACGAGCTGTTCCGGTTCGGGCGCATCGCCGCCTCGAACCTGGAGCTGCACCGGACCCTGACGGCGCCGGCGGCCCCCGAGGCGGCCAAGCGGGAGCTGCTGAGCTCCCTCCTGGCCGAGAAGGTCGCCCCCACCACCCTGCGCCTGGTCACCCAGCTCGTGCTGCATCCGAGAGGACGTAGCCTGGACGGTGGGCTCGCGGAGTTCGGCAGGCTGGTCGCCGCCCAGCGGCAGCGCCTCGTCGCGGTGGTGCGCAGCGCCGTCGTGCTCTCAGAGGGGCAGAAGCAGCGTCTCGCCACGTGGCTGCGCACCTCGTACGGCCGCGACGTTCATCTGAACGTCGAGGTGGATCCGCGGGTGCTGGGAGGGTTCTCGGTCCACATCGGGGACGATCTCATCGACACCACCATCGCGGGACGAATCGAAGAAGTCCGCCGCCGGTTGGCCGGCTAGGCGAATAGGGAGACTGAAGAGAGATGGCGGAGCTTACGATCCGGCCGGACGAGATCCGGGACGCACTTGAGCGCTTCGTCCAGGCGTACGAGCCGGAAGGTGCCGCGCGCGAGGAGATCGGGACCGTCGTCGACTGCGGCGACGGTATCGCCCATGTCTCCGGCCTTCCCTCGGCGATGGCGAACGAGCTGCTTGAGTTCGAGGACGGCACGCGTGGCCTGGCACTGAACCTGGACGTCCGGGAGATCGGTGTCGTTGTTCTGGGCGACTTCAGCAAGATCGAGGAGGGCCAGTCGGTCCGCCGGACGGGCGAGGTCCTGTCCGTGCCGGTCGGCGACGGCTTCCTCGGCCGGGTGGTCGACCCGCTGGGCGTCCCCCTGGACGGCAAGGGCGCGATCGAGTCCGAGAGCCTCCGCGCCCTCGAACTCCAGGCCCCCTCGGTGGTCCAGCGCCAGCCGGTGAAGGAGCCGCTGCAGACCGGTCTCAAGGCGGTCGACGCCATGACGCCGATCGGCCGCGGCCAGCGCCAGCTGATCATCGGTGACCGCGGCACGGGCAAGACCGCCGTCGCCGTCGACACCATCCTCAACCAGCGGGAGAACTGGCTCTCCGGCGACCCCGACAAGCAGGTTCTCTGCGTCTACGTCGCGGTCGGCCAGAAGGGCTCCACGATCGCCCAGGTCAAGGGCCGCCTTGAGGAGGCGGGCGCGATGGAGTACACCACCATCGTCGCCGCTCCGGCGTCCGACCCGGCCGGTTACAAGTACCTCGCGCCCTACACCGGCTCGGCCATCGGCCAGCACTGGATGTACCAGGGCAAGCACGTCCTCATCGTCTTCGACGACCTGACCAAGCAGGCCGACGCCTACCGCGCCGTCTCCCTGCTGCTGCGCCGCCCGCCGGGCCGTGAGGCGTTCCCCGGCGACGTCTTCTACTTGCACTCCCGTCTCCTTGAGCGCTGCGCGAAGCTGTCCAAGGACATGGGTTCCGGCTCGATGACCGGTCTGCCGATCATCGAGACGAAGGGCAACGACGTCTCGGCGTTCATCCCCACCAACGTCATCTCCATCACCGACGGCCAGTGCTTCCTTGAGACCGACCTGTTCAACGCGGGTGTGCGTCCGGCCATCAACGTCGGTGTCTCCGTCTCCCGAGTCGGCGGCTCCGCGCAGGTCAAGGCGATGCGGAAGGTCGCCGGCACGCTGCGCCTGTCGCTGTCGCAGTTCCGTGACCTGGAGGCGTTCGCATCCTTCGCCTCCGACCTGGACGCGGCCTCCCGTGCCCAGCTGGAGCGCGGTCAGCGTCTGGTCGAGCTGCTCAAGCAGGCCCAGTACAACCCGTTCCCGGTCGAGAAGCAGGTCGTCTCGGTCTGGGCCGGTACGACCGGCGAGCTCGACGACGTGCCGGTCGAGGACATCCGCCGCTTCGAGGCGGACTTCCACGACTACCTGGGCCGCGAGAACAAGGGCATCTTCGACAGCATCCGCGAGACCAGGGAGCTGTCGGACGACACGGTGACCGCCCTCAAGGACGCCATCACCGAGTTCAAGAAGAGCTTCGAGACCTCCTCCGGCGAGTACCTGGTCAACGACGAGCCGGTCACCGCGCTCGGCGAGGGCGAGGTCGGCCAGGAGAAGATCACGAAGCGAGTCCGCACGGCTGAGAAGAAGTAGCCGATGGGTGCCCAGCTAAGACTGCTGCGGCGGCGGATCAAGTCGGTCAAGTCCACGGCGAAGATCACCCGCGCCCAGGAGCTCATCGCCTCGTCCCGCATCGTCAAGGCGCAGCAGCGGATGCAGGCCGCCGTGCCGTACGAGCGCGAGATCACCCGCGCCGTCACGGGCGTGGTCAGCAACACCTCCACCACCGACCACCCGCTGACGGTGGCCAAGGAGCAGCCCGCCAGGGCCGCCGTCCTGATCGTCACCAGCGACAGCGGTTTCTGCGGCGGCTTCAACGCCAACATCCTGCGTGAGGCGGAGGCGCTCGGCAACCTGCTCAGGGACAGGGGCGTCGAGCCCGTGCCCTTCGTGACGGGCCGCAAGGGCGTCGCCTGGCACGCCTTCCGCAACCGTGAGATGGCCGGGCAGTGGACGGGGTTCTCCCGTAAGCCCGCCTACTCCGACGCCAAGGAGGTCGCGGGCGCGCTCATCGAGGCCTTCTCGGCCGAGGACGGGGTGGACGAGATCCACATCGTCTCCACCGAGTTCGTCTCGATGCTCACGCAGGAGGTCGTGGTCAAGCGGATCCTTCCGCTGGAGGTCGAGGAGACCGCCGAGGACCCGTCCGACACGCCGCTGCCGTACTTCGAGTTCGAGCCCACCGCGGGCGAGGTCCTCGACACGCTGCTGCCGCGTTACGTGGAGTCGCGCATCTTCACCGCGCTGCTCCAGTCGGCGGCCTCCGAGGAAGCCTCGCGCCGCCGGGCCATGAAGTCGGCCACCGACAACGCCAACGAGCTCATCCGCGTGTTCACCCAGCAGATGAACCAGGTCCGCCAGGCCGAGATCACCCAGGAAATCAGCGAGATCGTCGGCGGCGCGAACGCGCTGGCTGACTCCGCAGCGGGGAAAGAGTGAAATGACTGCACAGACTGTTGAGACCGGCGTGGGCCGCGTCGCGCGGGTCACCGGTCCCGTCGTCGACGTGGAGTTCCCCGTCGAGGCGATGCCCGAGATCTACAACGCCCTCAAGGTGGACGTCGAGCTGCAGGGCGAGGCCAAGGTCCTCACCCTGGAGGTCGCCCAGCACCTGGGTGACAACCTCGTCCGCGCGATCTCCATGCAGCCCACCGACGGCCTCACCCGTGGCGCCCCGGTGACCGACACCGGCGCGGCCATCTCGGTCCCCGTCGGCGACGTCGTCAAGGGCCACGTGTGGAGCACCCTCGGCGAGTCGCTGGACGTCGAGACCTCCTCGCTCCAGATCAGCGAGCGCTGGGGCATCCACCGCCCGTCGCCCGCCTTCGACACCCTTGAGTCGCGCACCGAGATGCTGACCACCGGCATCAAGGTCATCGACCTGCTCACCCCGTACGTGCAGGGCGGCAAGATCGGCCTGTTCGGCGGCGCGGGCGTGGGCAAGACCGTCCTGATCCAGGAGATGATCCGCCGGGTCGCCCGTAACTTCGGTGGCACCTCGGTGTTCGCCGGCGTCGGCGAGCGCACCCGTGAGGGCAACGACCTCTGGCTGGAGATGGAGGAGGCGAACGTCCTCAAGGACACCGCCCTCGTCTTCGGCCAGATGGACGAGCCCCCGGGCACCCGTCTGCGCGTCGCGCTCTCGGCCCTGACCATGGCCGAATACTTCCGTGACGTCCAGAAGCAGGACGTGCTGCTGTTCATCGACAACATCTTCCGGTTCACCCAGGCCGGTTCCGAGGTGTCCACCCTGCTCGGCCGTATGCCGTCCGCGGTGGGTTACCAGCCGACCCTGGCCGACGAGATGGGTGTCCTCCAGGAGCGCATCACCTCGACCCGCGGTCACTCGATCACCTCCATGCAGGCGATCTACGTCCCCGCGGACGACATCACCGACCCGGCCCCGCACAACGCGTTCGCGCACCTCGACGCGCAGACCGTTCTGTCGCGGCCGATCTCGGAGAAGGGCATCTACCCCGCGGTGGACCCGCTCGACTCCACCTCGCGGATCCTCGACCCGCTGATCGTCGGCGAGGAGCACTACCGCGTGGCCCAGGAGACCAAGCGGATCCTGCAGAAGTACAAGGAGCTGCAGGACATCATCGCGATCCTCGGTATCGACGAGCTCTCGGAAGAGGACAAGGTCACCGTCAACCGGGCCCGTCGCATCGAGCGCTTCCTGTCGCACCCGATGTACGCCGCCGAGGCGTTCACCGGCCAGCCCGGTGAGAACGTCCCGCTGGACGAGACCATCGCCTCGTTCAAGGGCCTGTGCGCCGGCGACTACGACCACCTGCCCGAGCAGGCGTTCTTCATGGTCGGCGGCATCGACCAGGCCGTGGCCAAGGCCAAGGAACTCGCCCGCTAGTCGCCTTCGGCGCCGGTACGGTCACGCGGCCGTACCGGCGCCTGGTTCGACAAGGAACTGGAGAGAAAGTGGCGAAGCTGCGAGTAGGCGTCGTCTCCCCGGAGCGTGAGATCTGGTCCGGTGAGGCCGACATGGTGATTGCCAAGACCGTCGACGGCGAGATCGGTATCATGCCTAAGCACGCGCCCGTGCTCGGCGTTCTCGTCGAGGGCGGCCTGCTGACCATCAAGCGAGGCGACGGTGAGTCCGACCTCGTCGCCGCCGTCCACGGAGGATTCCTCTCGGTGGCCGACGACGAGGTGTCGATCCTGGCGGAGCTGGCCGAGCTGGGCTCCGAGGTCGACGTCGCCCGTGCGAAGACCGCGCTGGAGCGGGCTCAGGCCTCGGTCGAGTCCGACCAGGAGGACGCGGACGCGGTCGCCGAGGCCAAGCGCGCCAAGGCCCGGTTGCGCGCGGCCGGGGAAGAAGTCGGATAAATTCTGCTTCTTAGGCTGTACGCGCTTTTGGGGGGCGAGCAGACATGGTGGTGGATGTTCTCATCGTGCTGGGGCTGCTCGTCGCCCTCCTGGGACT
Organism: Streptosporangium heterodermiicola; assembly: GCF_051390675.1. Classification (NCBI taxonomy): domain Bacteria; kingdom Bacillati; phylum Actinomycetota; class Actinomycetes; order Streptosporangiales; family Streptosporangiaceae; genus Streptosporangium; species Streptosporangium heterodermiicola. Next base: position 336,814 of record NZ_JBPJSR010000006.1, on the reverse strand, counting down.
CCGGGTCCTGATACTGACCCGCTCCCGGGGATCGGTGCTCTGTTGCCTGCGCTCCCTGTCGAAGGAGCGAGGCTGGCGGGTCGGTGTGGCCCGCTACGCCGACGGCCATCTCAACTGGATCCCGCTCATAGGTCTGCTGCCAAGGCCGCGCCACGTCATCGTGAGGCGCGGCCTTGTCGTTTCCGGGCGTCGCAGGGTCGGGTCCGGGGAGTTCTTCGGGTTCATCGAGGGCGTGACGGCGATCGAGTGCCGCAACGGGCGGGACGCCTTCGAGCTCGCCATGGGGTACCGCGCCCTCACCGGGTTCGTCGCCTGGCTGGAGTCGGCCCCGCCCAGCGCCTATCTCGACGTCGCCTGATTTGTTCGTGAAGTCAGCGGGTGCCGCCGGGCTTCCAGAGGATCTCGTCGCCGCCCGAGGCCACCCGGCAGAGGATGAACATCAGGTCGCTCAGCCGGTTGAGATACGTCGCGGTGAGCGGGTTGACGTCGTCGTGGGCCTCCAGCGCCGACCAGACGGTCCGCTCGGCCCGCCGAACCACGGTCCTGGCGACGTGGAGCGCGGCCACGGCCGGGGTGCCGCCGGGCAGGATGAAGCTGCGCAGCGGCGTGAGGCACTCGTTGAACTCGTCGCACCGGGCCTCCAGCCAGTCGACGTAGGAGGGCTCGACCCGCAGCGGCGGGAACTCGGGGTTCTCCACGAGCGGGGCGCACAGGTCGGCCCCGACGTCGAACAGCTCGTTCTGGATCCGGCCGAGGACCGCGGTGACGTCCGCTTCCAGGGTCCCTGCGGCGAGGGCCACGCCGATCGCCGCGTTGGCCTCCTCGACGTCCGCGTAGGCGGCCAGGCGCGGGTCGGTCTTGCGGGTGCGGCTCATGTCGCCGAGCGCGGTCGTGCCGTCGTCCCCGGTGCGGGTGTAGATCTTCGAGAGCACCACCGGCTTGTCTCTGTCAGCTCGCGTCATGTGGCTCAGCGTATCGGCCGAAAAACCCTCCTGATTAACCCGATAGTGGACAATATGATTTGTCGATGGTTTCTGGTTTCTACCTGCGATTCCCCCACATCTCCCACGAGACGCTGACCTTCGTCGCCGACGACGACGTCTGGGCGGCCCCGGCGGACGGCGGCCGGGCGTGGCGCCTCTCCTCGGACCGGGCCCCCGCGAGCCATCCCCGTCTCTCGCCCGACGGCACCAAGATCGCCTGGACCAGCGCCCGGGACGGCGCCCCCGAGATCCACCTGGCGGATCTCGGCTCCGGTTCGGCGGAACGGCTGACCTACTGGGGAGACCCGAGGACGCGCACCCGCGGCTGGACACCGGACGGCGAGGTCCTCGCGATCAGCGCGACCGGCCGGCCGTTCGTCTCGCAGACCTGGGCCTACGTGCTCGGGGAGGGACGCCCGGAGAGGCTGCCGTACGGCCCGGTCAACGACCTGTCGGTCACGGGGGGCCCGGAAGGCACGGTGGCGCTGCTCACCGGGGGGCTCGCCCGCGACCCGGGGACCTGGAAGCGCTACCGGGGCGGCACGGCGGGCCGCCTGTGGGTGCGCGGCGGTGACGGTGACTTCACCCGGATCCTGGCGGACCTCAACGGCCACCTCGCCAACCCGATGCTCGTCGGGGGGCGGATCGTCTTCGTCTCCGACCACGAGGGCGTCGGCAACCTCTACTCCTGCGAGCCGGACGGCGGCGGCCTGCGCCGCCACACCGACCACGACGTCTTCTACGCCCGGCACGCCACCACCGACGGGACCAGGATCGTCTACCAGAACGCCGGGGACCTCTATCTCCTGGACGATCTCGACGCCGAGGCCCGCAAGCTCGACGTCGCCCCGGGCTCCCCGCTGCGGGGGCGGCAGCCGTACCAGGTCAACGCGGGCAGGCGGGTGCACGACCTGGCCGTGGACGCGACCGGGCGGGCCAGCGCGGTGGAGGTCCAGGGAACGGTGCACTGGGTGACCCACCGGGACGGCCCGGCGCGGCAGCTCAGCAACGGCCTGTCGGCGGGACGGCCGCGCGTCCTCGGTGACGACCGCGTGGTGTGGGTCTTCGACGACGGCGAGACGCAGGGGCTGGAGATCGCCCCGGCGGGGGGCGGGGAGGGCCGCAGGATCGCCGTGGGCGCGCTGGGCGAGGTCGGGGACCTCGCCGTCGCGCCCGACGGGAACACGATCGCGGTGACCGCGAGGAACGGGCGGCTGCTCCTGGCCGACGTGGCCTCCGGCGAGGTCGTGGAGCTGGCGAGGGCCGACGGGGAGATCCACGGCCTCAGCTGGTCGCCCGACTCGGCCTGGCTGGCCTGGTCGCACCCGGACGGCCCGCAGCTGCGCAGGATCAGGCTGGCCAGGGTGGCGGACCGGGTCGTGACCGACGTCACCGACGGCCGGTTCGTGGACATCTCGCCCGCGTTCGCGGGGGACTATCTGGCGTTCCTGTCGCGGCGCGGCTTCGACCCGGTCTACGACGCGCACTCCTTCGACATGTCCTTCCCCTTCGGCTACCGGCCCTATCTGGTGCCGCTGTCCGCGTCCACGCCGTCCCCGTTCGCGCCCAGCTCCGCGGGGCGGGCGGCCGACTCCGGGTCCGGCTCCGGTTCCGGGGACGACGACGGCAACAAGAAGGAGGACGGCGCGATCACCGTGGACCTGGAGGGCATCGCCGCCAGGGTCGTGCAGGTGCCGGTGCCCGAGGGGCGCTACTCGGACCTGCGGGCGGTCAAGGGCGGGTTCGTCTGGCTGCGGGAGCCGCTGGCCGGGGAGCTCGGCGAGGACAGGGACGAGGTGGGGGGCGAGGCGCCCCGCCCGGCGCTGGACCGTTACGACCTGGTCAAGCGCAAGTGGGAGGAAGTGGTCGAGAAGCTCGACTGGTACCGGGTGAGCGGTGACGGCACGCAGCTCGTCGTCAGCGACAAGGGCACGCTCACGGTCCGCCCGGCCGGGGGCAAGCCGGGCGGCAAGAACGGCGACGACACGACCGTCGACCTGTCCAGGATCCGGATCACCGCCGACCCGGGGGCGCTGCGGCGGCACGCGTACGCCCAGCTGGGCCGCCGGATGCGCGCCGACTTCTGGGTCGAGGACATGGCCGACGTGGAGTGGGAGGGCGTGCTGGAGGAGTACCGGCCGCTGGTGGACCGGGTCGCCACCGCCGACGACTTCGCCGACCTGCTCTGGGAGGTCGTGGGGGAGCTGGGCAGCTCGCACGCCTACGTCGACGCCGCTCCCTGGGGCTACCCGGCCTCCGACCCGATCGGGCTGCTCGGCGCCGACCTGTCCAGGGGCGACGACGGCCGCTGGCGGGTGGACCGGGTGCTGCCCGCCGAGTCCTCCGACGTGCACGCCCGCTCGCCGCTGGCCGAGCCGGGGGCGGGCGTCCAGCCGGGTGAGGCGCTGCTCGCGGTCGACGGCCGTCCGGTGCCGCCCGAGGGGCCCGCGCGGCTGCTGGTCGGCGCCGCCGACAAGCCGGTCGAGCTCACCCTGGACGGCGGCAGGCGGGTGGTCGTCACGCCGCTCCGCGACGACCGGCGCCTGCGCTACCAGCACTGGGTGGCCGGGAACCGGGCCCGCGTCAGGGAGCTCGGCGGCGGGCGCCTCGGCTACCTGCACATCCCGGACATGGTGGCCGAGGGCTGGGCGCAGTTCCACCGCGACCTGCGCAGGGAGATGACCTTCGAGGGACTCGTGGTGGACGTACGGGGGAACCGGGGCGGTCACACCTCCGAGCTGGTCATCGAGAAGCTGATCCGCAAGGTCATCGCCTGGGACCTGCCCCGGGGCATGACGCCGATCACCTACCCCGAGGACGCGCCGCGCGGCCCGCTGGTCGCGATCACCGACCAGAACGCCGGATCCGACGGCGACATCGTCACCGCGGCCTTCAAGATCCACAATCTCGGGCCGGTGGTGGGCACCCGTACCTGGGGAGGCGTCATCGGCATCGAGGACGCCCACCGCCTGGTCGACGGCTCGCACATCACCGTGCCCAAGTACTCCTTCTGGTTCGAGGAGCTGGGCTGGGGGGTGGAGAACTACGGCGTCGATCCGGACGTCGAGGTCGACATCGCCCCCGGTGACTGGGCCGAGGACAGGGACCCGCAGATCGAGGAGGCGGTACGGCTCGTGCTCGCCGCGCTCGACGAGCGCCCGGCGGCGACCCCGCCCGACCCCACCACCCGGCCCTCCCGTCGGCGTCCCGCACTGCCGCCCCGCCCGTAGTTGACATTTGTCACCCGGAACGCATTAAAGATCACGCTTTTCCGGTGATATCGGCGACTACCTGGCCGAACGCGGGACGACGACGATTGTCCCCATGAGAACACCACAGGTGACGGACCCTCCCGGCGCCGCCGCCGGCCTCGACGACGTGATCGAGGTCGGCGGGCTCCGGCAGGCGTACGGGGACTTCGAGGCGGTGCGCGGCGTCTCCTTCAGCGTTCCGAGGGGCGAGCTGTTCGCCCTGCTCGGCACGAACGGCGCCGGTAAGACCACCACCGTGGAGGTCCTGGAGGGCTTCCGGGCCCCCACGGGCGGCAGCGTCCGCGTGCTCGGGCTCGACCCGGTCGGGCAGCGCGGGAAGCTGCGGCCCCGGGTGGGGATCATGCTGCAGGAGGGCGGCTTCTTCGGTGACCTCACGGTCGCCGAGACCGTCGGCCTGTGGGAGGGGCTGAGCCGGGACGCGGGCCGCGCGGGGGCCTCGGCCGGACCCTCGGGAGGCCGGCGCGGGGGCACGGGCTCGCGGACCACGGACGCGCTGGAGGCGGCGGGGCTGGGCAGGAAGGCCAAGACCAGGGTGCGGCAGCTCTCCGGCGGCCAGCGGCGCAGGCTCGACCTCGCGCTGGCGGTGATCTCCCGGCCGGAGGTGCTCTTCCTGGACGAGCCGACCACCGGCATGGACCCCGAGGCGCGGCGCGCCACCTGGAAGGTGATCGAGGACCTGCGGGCGGGCGGCACCACGGTGCTGCTCACCACCCACTACCTGGAGGAGGCCGAGCGCCTCGCCAACCGGCTGGCGATCATGCACGAGGGCCGGATCCACCTCCAGGGCACCGTCGAGGAGGTGGTGTCCGGGTCGGGCGACCGGATCTCCTTCCGCCTCCCCGGCATCTCCTGGGCCTTCGGCGACCTTCCCTCGCTGGACGGCGTGGCCCCCGTGCTGACCTACGGCGGCGACACAGAGGTCGCGTACACACTGACCGGCGCTCAGGCCGAGGCTCGTGCGCACGCGGCGGTACGGCAGCTCATGGCCTGGGCCGACGCGCGGGACGAGATCCTGGAGCGGCTGGCCGTACGCCGGGGGACCCTGGAGGACGCCTTCATGCGCGTGGCCGGGGAGGCACTCGCGGACGGGGAGGGGACCGGAGCGGGCGCGGTGATTCAAGGGGCCGGCGGCGGGCCGGTGGCGGCGGGACCGGCGAGAAGGGGCGAGTGACGATGAGAACCGACGTGCTGCACGCGATCAGGCTCGCGAGGCTCGACCTGACCCTGGTGGGCAGGAACACCACGGTCCTGTTCAACGTGCTTCTGCTGCCGATCCTGATGGCCTGGGTGTACACCCAGGCCGTCGGCGCCGAGAGGATCGACGGCGTGGCCGGGAGGCTCTTCGTGCTGACCGGGCTGCCGGGGTTGATCCTGGTGTTCGCGGTCTTCATCAACCTGGTGAACTCCTTCACCGCCCGGCGCGAGGAACTGGTGCTCAAGCGGCTGCGCGCGGGCCAGCCCTCGGGGCCCGCGATCCTCGGCGGCAGCGCGCTCGGGGCGCTCGCGCTCTATCTCGCCCAGGTGGCGCTCCTGGCTGTCTGGATCCAGCGCGCCGAGGGGGCCACGGTGGCCAACGTGCCGATGCTCGTGACCGTCGCCGTGCTGGGGGTCGCGCTGTTCTGCCTGCTCGCCGCCGCCTTCTCCGGCCTCACGCCGAACGCGGAACTCGCCCAGGTCACGGTGCTGCCGGTGCTCCTGGTCGTACTGGTCGGCGCTCCGGTCGCCTTCCCCGCCGACACGCTGCCCGGAGTGCTGGGCGGCGTCTCCGCCCTGCTCCCGGCGACCCCGGTCGTGGAGATCGCGCGCACCGCCTTCCTGGGCGGGGACCACATCTCCGGGGGAGGGGCGGCGCTGAGCGTGGGCGGGCAGTGGGTGGCCGCGCTGCCCTCCTTCGGGATCCTGCTGGGCTGGCTCGTGGTCGCCGGGCTGCTGGCCCGGTGGTTGTTCCGCTGGGAACCCCGGCACGGATAACGTTCATAGCGAAATGTCATCTGATAACGGCGAAAAAGGGATGAGGCGCCTCGCGCGCCTCATCCCCTCCGGGTTTCCCCGGAGGAAGCGGCGGTCTCCCGTCCAGCGGCTCCGCCGGATGACCATCCTCTCCCTGAGCATGGGCCTCGTCCTGGCCTGGATCGGCCCCCTCGGCTCGCTGGGAACCGTGGGCGAGCAGTCCCGGCTCCCGCTGCTGGCCGTCGGGGTGCCGGGCCTGGTGATCTTCAGCGTCCTGTACGTGAGGATCCTCCAGGCGGCCGTGGCCGGGACCGGCGCGAGAGGCGAGATCGTCGCCTCGGCCGTGGTGGCGGTGATCCTCATGCTGACCCAGGACGGCGAACCCTGGTCGTGGGGACTGCTCGGCCCGGCCTGGGCGTCGGGTGCCGCGCTGCTGCTGAGCAGGTCCGCCACGGTCGTCGTCACCGTCGCGACGGTCGTCGTCAGCCTGCTTCTCGCGCCTCCGATCGCCGATTCCGCGTTCGCCAACACGTTCCTGGCGCCGTACCAGAGCGTCTTTCCCTCCATCGGCGCCTACGTCGGGGTGGCCGTGGCGGCGTCGTGGGCGAACCGGTTCCAGCTCTGGTTCTGGCAGGTGGTGAGGGACGCGGAGGAGGGCAGGGAGGCGCAGGCCAGGCTGGCCGTCACCGAGGAGCGGCTGCGTTTCTCCCGCGACCTGCACGACCTGGTCGGGCACAGCCTCTCCGCGATCGCCGTCAAGAGCGAGGTTGCCGCGAAACTCTCGGGGGTGGACGCCGCGCGGGCGGCCGGGGAGATGGACGAGGTACGGGCCCTGGCGCGGCAGACGCTCAGGGAGATCCGCGCGGCGGTGCGCGGCTACCGTACGGTCGACCTCGTCGCCGAACTGCGCGCGATGACCGCGGTGCTGGAGGCCGGAGGCATCCGCTGCAGGCTGGAGACGCCGCGCGACCAGGTCCCCGAGGGGGCGTCCACCCTGCTGGCCTGGGTGGTCAGGGAGGGCACCACCAACGTGCTGCGGCACAGCTCCGCCACCGAGTGCCGCATCGCGATCACCGTCCACGAGGGGTGCGCCGTGCTGACGATGACGAACGACGGGGTGAAGAGGGCGGGTGCGGTGAACGGAGCGTTCGGGACGGACGGGGCGGACGGGGCGGACAGCCGGGGCGGGACCGGCCTTCTCGGGTTGTCGGAGCGGGTCGCCGCCATCGGCGGGACCGTCACGGCGGGTCCCGGCGGGCCCGGGGAGTTCAGGCTGCGGGCGACGATTCCGCTGGGGGGAGAATGACGATCCATACGGTGACCTCGGTGCCGGGCCGTCCGGCGGGGGCGGGCGGTCAGGCCGGGGCGAGCGGTCCGGCCGGGGCGGCGCGGTGATCCGGGTGTTGCTGGCCGACGACGAGCACCTGGTCAGGAAGGCGATCGCCACCCTGCTCGGCCTGGAGCCGGACATCCAGGTGGTGGCCGAGGTGGCCAGGGGAGACCTGGTGGCGGCGGCCGTGCTGGAGCACCGGCCCGACGTGGTCGTGCTGGACATCGAGATGCCGGGAATGGACGGGCTGAGCGTCGCCGAGACGCTGCCGGGCCACGCGGTGCTGATGCTGACCAGTTTCGGGCGGCCGGGACACCTGAGGCGGGCACTCGCGGCCGGGGTGCGCGGCTTCATCCCCAAGGACGCCTCCGCCGACGAGCTGGCGACGGCGATCCGCAAGGTCCACGCGGGCGGGCGCTATCTCGACCCCGAGATGGCCGCCTCGGCGATGATGGCGGGGGAGAGCCCTCTCACCGAACGTGAGCGCGGAGCCCTGGCACTGGCCGCACAGGGGGCCTCGGTCGCCGAGATCGCCGCCGCGCTCAACCTCACCCAGGGCACCGTCCGCAACTACCTGTCCAGCGCCATCACCAAGCTGGGCGCGACCAACCGGATCACCGCGATCCGGTCGGCTCAACAAAAAGGTTGGCTTTAAACCGCGTTTTCTCACTTGATTCGGGCAAGGGACTCACATGTTCGCCAGAAAGTTGGCCTCGGGACCGAGGGAGGTTCGCACCTTCTTGTACGTTTTGACATCGCATGAATGCGGTGCGTGATCGGACGGCTGTGGTGACGCACCGCCGTTGTGCCGGGCCGATGCCCTTCGGCGGCCGGGCGTGAGGAGGAGGCATGCGCGTCCCTGGTAACCACCGGGCCCAGGTGGTCGGCGTCGGGAATCGTCTCGACGCCGGAACCGTGTCCCGGGTGCGCCCACGGCTGCACGAGGCGGTCGACTCCGGGCGCGGCGACCTGATCGTAGATCTTTCCAGGCTGGAAATGATCGATGCCACCGGCCTCGGGGTGCTGGTGGGCACGCATCGCCGTGCCGTGGGCGCGGAACGCCGCCTCATCCTGAGGGGGGTGCCGCCGAGGGTCATGCGGGTGCTGGCGGTGACCCGGCTCAACCGGGTCCTCGCCGTCGAGCTTCCCATGGCCGCGGTGGCCTGATCCGGGGTCGAGCTCCCGTGACTTCGGAGGCTTGATCCGGAGTCGAGTCCCGTGGCCGCGGTTGCCTGATCCGGAAACCCGTCCGGGGCCGGGACGACGGGCGCCGGAACACGCCTGAGGACGGGCCCGGCAGGCCCGTCCTCGCCTCCCGCCGGCATCAGGTCACGAAGGACCTGTGGAAGATGTGCGTGGCGGTGTCGATCAGCTTGCCGACCGGAGGCGGATCGTCGGCCAGGACCCACTCGATGAGCAGTTCCTGGATCGCTCCGATCATGCCCAGCGCGAGAAGGCGCTGGTTGGCCTTCGTGACCTCCGGCAGGTCGGCGACGTTCGACTCGATCGTCTTGATGAAGGCCTCGACGGCCGACTGTCTGGAGGTGGTGAGGCAGTCGCCCGCCCGGCGTACCTCCAGATGCATGATCCGCGCGCGGCGCCTGTCGCCGGTGACGAAGCTGATGTAGCTGGTGACCCCCGTCTTGACCCGGGAGGCCAGGGTGTCGGGGGCCTGGTCGATGGCTTTCGTCATCGACTCCAGCGTCTCGTGAACGCACCGGTCGTACACGGTCTGCATCAGCTCGTCGCGACCCGAGAAACACTCGTAGAAGGCGCGGTTGGAGATGCGTGCCGCGGCGCACAGTCTCTCGATCGTCGTTTCCGGGAATCCGGGGTCGGCGTAAAGGTCGTACGCCGCGGAGATCAGGCGCTCCCGGCGTTCGGCCAGTCGCTCCTCCGCCGACATTCCCCGGTAGGACCGTCCATTCATGTCAAGCTCCCGCAGGTCAGCGCGAGGTTGACAGATACTCGCTTTATCACTTCCACCTCATGGTTCTGGCCCCCGGAATCAACCATTATGGGTGCAAGATCCTTTTTGCGGAAGGGCCGTTGTATTATTGCTTACATCCGTGGTGCAAGAAGGTGACAAGTCTGAGTAGCCGGTCAAGGTCCCTCCGTTCGTACGAACGGGGTGTGGCCATTCCGGGAGGAGCGGGAAAACCCGGTTCCGGCTCGCGTCCGCCCATGAGGGCGCCGGCCCCGGGCCGGTGGTCAGCGGGTGAGCAGGCCCCGGTCCAGGGCCGTGGTCACGGCGGCGGTGCGGTCGGAGACACCGAGCTTGCCGAATACGCGCAGCAGGTGGGTCTTCACCGTGGTCTCGCCGATGAACAGGCTCCTGCCGATCTCCGCGTTGGTCAGCCCCCTGGCCACCAGGGAGAGCACCTCCGTCTCGCGTGGCGACAGCGACTCCGCCACCGGAGCCCGCATCCTGGTGACCAGCCTGGTCGCCACCGACGGCGACAGCACGGTCTCCCCGCGCGCCGCCGAGCGGATCGCGGCCAGCAGGTCGGCTCTTGAGGTGTCCTTCAGCAGATAGCCCGCCGCACCGGCCTCGACCGCCCGTACGATGTCGGCGTCGGTCTCGTAGGTGGTGAGCACGATCACCCGGCTCTCCGGCCGCCCGATGAGGATGCGCGAGGTGGCGCTCACCCCGTCCCCGCCCGGCATGCGCAGGTCCATCAGGATCACGTCCGGCGCGAGCTCCCCGGCCCGCACGACGGCCTCGTCCCCGGACGACGCCTCGCCCACCACCGTGATCCCGGGGTCGGCCTCCAGCATGCCCCGAAGGCCCTCCCGGACCACCGGGTGATCGTCGACGATCATCACGCGAAGCATGTGTCACACCCTCTGGGCGGGCTGGTCGGTTCGGCCGGCCGGGCCGCCGGGGGCGTCGGACGGGTCCGAGGGATCGTCGGCGGGGAGGGGGAGCCGGTCGGCGGTGACGCCGGTCGGGTCCGGGAGGTCGTCGGTGGGGAGGGGGAGCCGGTCGGTGGGGACGACCACCTCAAGGACCGTCCCCTCGCCGGGCGGCCCCGCCACCGTGAGGGTCCCGCCGACCTGCTCCACGCGGGCGCGCATGCCCCGCAGGCCGTACCCCTCGCCGCCGGACGGCTCGAAACCGCGTCCGTCGTCGCGTACCTCCAGCCGCACGGAGCCGTCCCGGTAGGCGATCGAGACCGTGACGGATCTCGCGGCCGCGTGCTTGCGTACGTTGGCCAGGCCCTCCTGGGCGGCGCGGACGAGTACCACCTCGATCGGCGCGCTCAGCGGCCGGGACTCCCCGCGCGCCTCGAACCCGCCGGACAGGCCCGTCTCCTCGCCGAGCCGGTTCGTCAGCCGCCGCAGCGCCTCGTCCAGGGTCGAGCCGTCCAGCGGCGCCGGGCTCAGCGTGGTGACCAGCAGACGGGCCTCGGTCAGGTTCTCCCGCGCCGTCTGGATGGCCAGCGCCAGGTGGCGGGACGGGTCCGGCTGCGCCTCGGCCGCCTGGATCAGCATGATGATGCTGGTGAAGCCCTGCGCCAGGGTGTCGTGGATCTCCCCGGCGAGCCGCTCGCGCTCGGCCTGGGCCCCGCGCTCGGCCGAGAGCCTGGACACCTCGGCCCGGCTGCTCTCCAGCTCCTCGATGAGCGCGGCCCGCTCCTCGCTCTGCCGGGTGATCCGCTCGATCCAGACGCCGAAGATGGTGGAGAAGAAGATGACGATGGTGGTGACCATCACGAAGTTGAACAGATCCGGATTCTCGGCCAGGAACAGGTAGCGGATCGTCGGGGAGAGGTTCAGCGCGACCACGGCGACCATCGCCCGCCTGGCGGGGAAGACCATGAAGCACTGCGGGCAGAGCCCGAACAGCGCGAACGTCGCGTACGGCGCGACGAGCCCCGGGGCGGCGAACAGCGCGATCAGCAGGGCGATGTAGACCGCCCCTCGCGGCCGGTCCTCGCCGAGGATCGCCGGGCGGCCCAGCAGGACGTAGAGCGGCAGGATCGCGAGCAGGCAGCCCGTCACGATCACCTTCTCGCGTACGGGCACGTCGATGCTGAGCGCGGTCCAGGTGGGCAGGAGAACCGCGATGACCAGGAGCACCTCCCAGCCCCACAGCGACTCCCAGGCATGGGCACCGGCCCCCCGGGCGGGGAGCTCGGTGTGGTCGGCGGAGTTCACCCGTCGCGGCGGCTCTTCCAGCGGAACGTCATCAGGCACAGCACCAGTCCTCCGACCGCCCAGGCTCCCAGAACCAGGGCGACCCGGTCGAGTTCATATGATTTCGCGACCTCAAGCGTGACACCGGCGTCCCCCAGGAAGACCGACCGGAACCCCTGGCACATCCACTTGAGCGGGAAGACCGAGGCGATGTTCACCAGCCAGGACGGCAGCTGCCCGATGGGGATGAACACCCCGGAGACGAACTGCAGCACCACGAACGGCATCGCGATCACCGCGCTGGCGCTCTTGGCCGACCTGGGCAGGCCGCTGATCGCGACCCCGAGCAGGGACGAGCCGATCACGCCGAGCACGAACACCCAGGTGAAGGTGACCCATCGGGACGCCTCCGACGGCAGTTCCAGGCCGAACAGCGTGACCCCGATGGCCAGCAGGATGACGACCTGGAGGAAGGAGACGAACAGGGTGTTGAGGGCTTTGCCGATGAAGTAGGAGGTACGGGGCAGCGGGGTGCCCGCCAGCCGTTTGAGGGTGCCGTCGTCGCGGTCCATCGCGACGTTGATGCCGAGGTTCTGGAACCCGGTCATCGTGGCGGTCCCGATCAGCCCGGCCACGTAGAGCTGGGAGACGGTGAGGCCGGTGCCCTCCATCTCGCCGGCGAAGATCGAGCCGAAGAGCACCAGCATGACGATCGGGAGGGCGAAGGTGAAGATCACCGCGTCCCGCTCGCGGAAGAACATCCTGTTCTCGATGACCATCCGTGACAGCCCCAGTCGTGTCACGGAGGGTTGCCCGGGCCTGACGGCCGGGGCGGAGGGTCGGGCAAGGGTCTGGCTCATCTGGTCGGTCACCTCGGGGGATCGGTTGCTGTTCGGACGGGGACGATCAGGCGGGGGTCTCGATGAGGCGGAGGTAGACGTCCTCCAGGGTGGGACGGGTCACGGCCAGCTCGGGGACCTCGCCGCCGAAGCGGGCGGTCAGCTCCAGGACCGTCGTGGTCGGCGTGTCCGTCTCCAGGGAGCGGCGCTCACCCGCGTCCGACCAGCTCACCACGGCCTTGGCGGTGGCCCTGCCGCCCAGGGTCTTGGGCTCGCCCTCGGCCGCGATCCGCCCCCCGGCGACCACGGCCACCCGGTGGGCCAGCGCCTCGGCCTCGTCCAGGTAGTGGGTGGTCAGCACGATCGTGGTGCCGCCACGGGCCAGGCCCTGGATCAGCTCCCAGAACCGCCTGCGGGCCTCCGGGTCGAACCCGGTGGTCGGCTCGTCCAGGAAGAGCAGCTCCGGGTCGCCGATCACCCCCAGCGCGACGTCCACCCGGCGCCGCTGGCCGCCCGAGAGCTTCCGGATGCGCTGGTCCGCCTTCTCCGTGAGCCCGACCTGTTCGATCACCTCGTCCGGGTCCTTGCCTCCCGGGTAGTAGCCCGCGAAGTGCCGCACGGTCTCCCGTACGGTCGCCTCGGCCGCGTCGTTGGCCGTCTGCAGCACGACGCCGATCCGCGAACGCCACGCGCGGGTGGGCCTGCCGGGGTCGACGCCCAGGACGCTGACCTCCCCGGCGTCCCTGCTGCGGTGCCCCTCCAGGATCTCCACCGTGGTGGACTTCCCGGCCCCGTTCGGGCCCAGGATCGCGAACACCTCGCCCGCGTGGATGTCGAGATCGATCCCCCCGACGGCCTGGACGTCGCCGTAGCGCTTGGTCAGGCCTCTCACTCTTACCGCTGTGTCCATGTCCCAAGCGTCGCGTTCACGGGATTCGCGCGGCACCAACGTTCGATGGAACCCCGTGTCCACCGAACGGAGGACACGCGGTTTCGTCATTCCCCGGTGTACGACCTCGGGACGGGTCTCCCGCTCCCGGACGCGTGGTCGGGATCACCCTCGATCACGCACCAGACGACCTTGCCGCCGGTGATCGGCCACCGGTAGCCCCAGCTACGGCACATCAGCTCGACGAGCAGCAGGCCGCGCCCGCTCTCGTCGTCGTCGGACGGGGTCTTCGGGATGGGCGGTGTGCGGTCGCCGTCCCACACCTCGATGACGACGTACGGGCCGGTCCGGTACATGCCGATCGTCACCAGGTCGGGCGAGAGCATGGCCTTCTCGTGGGAGACGGTGATGTCGCCCGTCGCCTTGACGGCGTTCGTGACCAGCTCGGAGGCGATCAGCTCGGCGGTGTCCAGCAGGTCCCGCCGTTCCCAGCCGATCAGTGTCCGGCGTACGTGCATGCGCGCGAGGAAAGCGGCGCCGGGGTGTACGCAGAGCTCTAGGCGGTTCTGTCGTCGCATCGTGAGGTCGACCATCCGGATTCCTCTGGTGGCGGCGCGTCCGGTGGCGTTTCTCGTGCCGACCGGTGTCGTCGGGCTGACGGACGCGTGGTTCACGGGGCGCGACCGGCGAGGAAGACCCTCCTGCTTCGCTCACCGGCCGCGCGCTCTTGAACGCGGCGACTTCCCCCACCCGTAATCGAAACGTTGCTGAGAGTAGTTCGATATGGGCGTGCGCCGCGTTGGTTGGTGCGAGCATGGCCAGTGTTGCGGCTGTGGTTGCTTTTTGGCAACTGCCACAGGGCAACTCACTTAAAATTATTTCCCGCCCGCGATCGCCTGCCACACTGTGGCCCCATGGAAGAGGTGCCGATGTCCACCCGCCGCTACAGCCCCACCGTCCGCCGTCGTCGGCTCGCCTCCGAGCTGCGCCGCCTCCGGGAGGAACGCGGGCTCACTATCGACCAGGTCGCGGCCGAGATCGACTGGCACGCCACGAAACTCAGCCGCTTCGAGACGGGCCGCCGCGCGATCCAGCCGAGCGACGTCCGCGCCCTGATCGCCGTCTACGACGTACGGGCACCGGAATCCGACCGGCTCCTGACACTCGCCCGCGAGGCGCGGCAGCGCGGGTGGTGGCACACGTACGGCGAGGCGGTGCCCGACTGGTTCGAGGCGTACGTGGGACTGGAGTCCGAGGCGACGTCGCTGCGGGTGTACGAGGCCGAGTTCGTGCCCGGCCTGCTCCAGACGGAGGGCTACATCCGCGCGGTATATCGGGCCGGGCTGATCGGTGACGAGGACATCGAGAAGCGGATAGCCGTCCGCCTGGCGCGGCAGCAGCTCCTCACCGGTCCCGAGGCGCCGCATCTGTGGGCGGTCGTCAACGAGGCGGCCATCCGCCGCATGGTGGGCGGGCCGGAGACGATGCGGGAGCAGCTTCTGCGGCTGGTCGAGACCAGCGAGCTGCGCAACGTGACGCTGCAGGTCCTGCCGTTCTCGGTCGGCGCGCACGCCGCGATGGACGGCCCGTTCCACGTGCTGGGTTTCGGGTCGGGTGACCCCGATGTGGTGTACATCGAGTACACCACCGGCACCCTGTATTTGGAGAAGACTCCAGAAGTCGAGCGGTATACGCTGATGTTTGACCATTTGCGCGCAGCCGCACTGCCTGTAGAGGCTTCAAGAACTCTCATCGCGAAAATCGCGGCCGAGCTTGAGTAGTGACCGCCGGGGGAAGGGACGCGGGGATGTCCGTCAACGATCAGCCTGTAGACCTGTCGGGCGCCGAGTGGCGCAAGAGCGCTCGCAGTAACAGCCAGGGTGGTGCCTGCGTCGAGGTGGCGCGGAATCTGCCCGGTGTCATCGCCGTCCGCGACAGCAAGAACCCGAACGGCCCCGCCCTGGTCTTCACGCCCGCGGAGTGGTCGGCGTTCCTGGGTGGGGTGCTGGACGGCGAGTTCGGCACGCCGTAGCGACTGTCGGACTCCGTTTTGGGGCCGTCAGAAGAGGGTGTCGTTGCGTTCGATGCCGCGCAGTTCGTCGTAGTCGAGGGTGACACAGCGGATGCCGCGGTCCTCGGCCAGGGTCTTGGCCTGGGGGGCGATGCTCTGAGCGGCGAGGATTCCGGCGACCGGGGCGAGCAGGGGGTCGCGGTTCATCAGCTCCAGATAGCGGGTGAGCTGCTCCACCGCGTCGATGTTCCCGCGGCGCTTGAGCTCCACGGCGACGGAGGCGCCCGTGTTGTCGCGGCAGAGGATGTCGACGGGGCCGATGGCCGTCATGTACTCGCGGCGGACGAGCGTCCAGCCCGCGCCCAGGGTGGTGATGTGCTCGGCGAGCAGCTCCTGCAGGTGGGCCTCGACGCCGTCCTTGATCAGGCCCGGGTCCACGCCCAGCTCGTGGCTGGTGTCGTGGATGATCTCCTCCATGGTGAGGACGAGCTTCTCGCCGGTCTTGCCGTGGGTCACCGTCCAGGTGCCCTCCTCCTCGCGGAGCTTGCACGGCGGGTTCATCCAGTTGAGCGGCTTGAAGGCCCGGTCGTCGGCGTGGATGGAGACGCTGCTGTCGGCCTTGATGAGGATGAGCCGAGGCGCCATCGGGAGATGGGCGGTGAGCTTCCCGACGTAATCCACGCTGCACCGCGCTATGACCAGACGCATGACCGAACCCTATCGGCCGGACGGGGCCCGGATCCCCGCGATCCGTCCAGACGCTCCAGCGGTGGCCCGGTGGGAGGAGACGTGGCTCCCCGGGCCGTACAAAGCCAGGGGAGCATGCCGTGAAGGTCAGCGCATCGCCTCGGAGAGCTTCACGCGGGCGCCGGTGCGCAGGACCGCGCGGCTGTAGATGCGCGCGCCGAGCACGAGGGTGCCCGCCGTCGCCAGCAGCATCAGGACGGCCGCCACGGCGATCTCCCAGAGGAGCACCTCGCCCCCGGCCATCCTGACCGGCATGACCATCGAGGAGAACGGCGGCACCAGCGACAGGATCCTGGCCACCGGGCTGTTCGGCTGGACCGCCGCGAAGTAGGCGACCAGGTAGGCGACCATCATGAGCATCGTCATCGGGGTCAGGACGCTGTTCGCGTCCTCCTGCCGGGACACCAGCGACCCGAGCGCCGCCGCCATCGCGGCGAAGAAGGCGTACCCGAGGACGAACCAGAACAGGGCGCTCACCACGATGCCCGCCATCCCCGGGGGCAGGTCGGCCGCGAGGCCGGTCGCCGCCGCCGCGCCGAGACCGGCGACGATGATCACGACCATGTTGGCCAGCGCGAGCGCGCCCAGTCCAACGATCTTGCCGCCGAGCAGCTGCCAGGGCCGGACCGAGGTGAGCAGGATCTCCACGATCCGACTGCCCTTCTCCTCGACCACGCCCATGGCGACGTACATGGAGGAGTAGATGAGCAGGAAGAACAGCACCATGACGAGCAGGGACGCGATGCCCACCCGCACGCCCGCGTAACGGGCGTCGGCGCCGACGGAGACCTGTTCCAGCGGGGCGACCCGCATGGCGGCGGCCACCTTGGCCGGGTCCAGGCCCGCCTCGGACAGCTGCCGCTGGGTCTGGGCGGTCTGGTTCGCGGTCTCCAGCAGCAGGCCGAGCTCGCCGCCCACCTCGCCGTCGGCGAGCACCCTGCGGCCGTCCACCACGGCGGCGTCCACGTCGCCCGCGCTGACCGCGCCGCTCGCGGAGGTCTCGTCGGGGAACTCCCTGACGGTGAGCTTCACGTCCTTCGCCGCGGCGGTCAGGGCCGGTGCCAGCGCCTGCGACTGCGCCCCGGCGAGTCCAACGGTGTAGGAGTCGGGCCCGGAGAAGAGCCTGGGCAGGAACGCCAGGGCCGCGACCAGGACGGCGCTGACCACGAGCCCGATGACGAACGCCTTCGTACGGCCGCGCGTGACGATCTCTCGCCGCGCGACCAGCCACAACCCGTTCACGCGACGGCCTCCCTGAAGATCTCGGTGAGTGTGGGGCGCCGCCAGCCGAAGTGCTCGACCCTTCCGGCCTTGACCGCGAGGTGCAGGATCTCCTGGCCGTCGCCGTCGACGCCCGCTACGAGGACCTCGTCGCCCTTCTCGGTGACCTCTCCCGGCAGGGACGCGGCCCAGCCGGGGGAGGCGTCCCTGACGACGACCCTGAGCAGGCCGCGTCCCTCCCGGTCGCGCAGCTCCTCGACCGTGCCGCTGGCCACCACGCGGCCCGCGGAGATGATGCCGACCGAGTCGCAGAGCCGCTCGACGAGGTCCAGCTGGTGGCTGGAGAAGAGCACCGGCACGCCCGCGGCGCACCGCTCGGCGAGCACCCCGGCCAGCGCGTCGACGGCGAGCGGGTCGAGCCCGGAGAAGGGCTCGTCCAGGATGAGCGCCTCCGGGTCGTGCACCAGCGCCACCGCGAGCTGCACGCGCTGCTGGTTGCCCAGGGAGAGCGCGTCCACCGCGTCGTTCGCGCGCTCGGTGAGCGAGAGCCGTTCGAGCAGCTCGCCGGTGGCCTTCCTCGCCCCGGCCGAGGTCAGGCCGCTGAGCCTGCCGAAGTACTCGACCTGCTCGAAGACCCGCATCTTCTGGTAGAGGCCGCGCTCCTCCGGCATGTAGCCGAACCGGCGCCTGTCGTCGAACGTCAGGGCCTTGCCGTCGCGGCGCACGGAGCCCGAGTCGGCGGTGAGCACGCCCATCAGGATCCGCATCGTGGTGGTCTTGCCCGCGCCGTTCGCGCCGACGAAGCCGAACATCTCGCCGGGCCTCACGGAGAACGTCACGCCGTCCAGGGCGACCTTGTCGCCGTACCGTTTGTGCAGGTCGTCTATCTCGATCATTGGGGGGATCCCTCGGTGAGGCGCCTCAACACGGAGACGTAGTCATGGAACGCCCGGCGGCCCTCGTCGGTCATGGCCAGCCAGGTGCGTGGACGCTTACCCACGAAGGCCTTCTCCACGTGCACGTAGCCGGCCTCCTCCAGGGTGATGACGTGCTTGGAGAGCAGCGAGTCGCTGACCTCGATCGTGTCGCGCAGGAAGCGGAACTCGGCCTTGTCGGTGGCCGACAGGGCGGCCATGATCGACAGCCGGACGGGCGCGTGGATGACGTCGTCGAGGGCGTGCCGTGGGTGTGAGCCCGCGCCGCGCGCCGCGCCCCCGGCGCCCCCGGCGGCCCCGGCGCTCCCCGCGCCACGTACCGCCCTGCTCGTACCGGTGCTTGTGGGGCCCGTCTCTTCCGCGTCTTCCGTGCCGTTCGTCTCGCTCACCGCTCCACCCGCAGCACACGCCATGCCGCGTAGAAGAGGGGGACGCCCGTGCAGGCCGCCAGCGCGATCAGCGCCGCGCTCCAGCCACCGCCCGGGGCGTCGGGGAGGAGGAACATGCCGAACACGAACACTACGACGACCAGGACGACGTACGAGACCGTCACGGGGCCCGTGGGCCTGTTGACCCGGGTGACCTCCGGGTCCTGAGTCCTCATGCCGCCGAGGTAGCCGACGAACAGGACGGTCAGGGTGATCCACGCGACCCCGGCCACGGCCCTGGACCAGGCGGGACCGAGGAACATGACGGGCCAGTAGACGATCGTGCCCAGGCCGACGATCGCGTAGAGCAGGCCGACGACGCGCGCCGGTCGCCGGGTGCGCCGGCCGACTTCGCCGATCCGCCGCAGGGCCTCCTCGGGTGACAGCTCCTCCTTCATGTCCCCTCCTCCGCTCATGTGCTCAAACGGTACTTGTTACTCAACTCTCGTTCAAGTACTTTCTGTCCGCTCTTTGGCTAGCGCCTCGGATTTTGGGGTAGCCCGTACCTCTCTGGGAGACTGTTGCGATGCCGGGACGGTGGTTCGCCATGTGGGGCGGGCCTGGTGGGCAGGGTGGGAGAGCGATGACGAGCACTTGTGAGGCGGCGGGGGCCCGGGGTCTCCGGGACCTGCCGTGAGCCCCCGCAAGGCCCGCCGCGCCGACCCCTTCGACCGCGGCGGCAACCGGGGACACGCCCGTCCCGTCGGCGGCTCCGTGCCCGGCGTCGACCGTACCGAGGAGTGGCCCGACGGCGACTGGCAGGTACGCCGGGTCACCGGTGGCGCGGCGGACAAGGTCTACCGCTGCCCCGGCTGCGACCAGGAGATCAGACCCGGCCTGCCGCACCTGGTCAGCTGGCCCGCCTGGCAGGGCGGAGAGGACGAGCGCAGGCACTGGCACACCGCGTGCTGGCGCAACCGGGTCAGGCGCGGTCCCGGCCGAAGCAGATACTGACCGACCGGCCACGACCTGCACGACTGGCCACGACCTGCACGACTGGCCACGACCGGCGCTGACGCCGACCGGCCGAAGCGGATTCGAGGAGACACATGGAGATTCGGGCCTCTACGGTGCTGCCCGCGCGCAGGGAGCCGATCGAGCTGCACACCGGCGACGGCCTGACGCTCGTCGGCGAGCTGGCCCTTCCCGCCGACCGGCCCCCGGTGGCCACGCTGGTCTGCCTGCACCCGCTGCCCACCCACGGCGGCATGATGGACAGCCACGTCTACAAGAAGGCGGCCAACCGGCTGCCCGCCCTCGCCGACCTCGCCGTGCTGCGGTTCAACACGCGCGGCACCACCTCGGACCGGGGCACCTCCCAGGGCGCCTTCGGCGGGGGAGAGGACGAGCGGATGGACGTCGCCGCCGCCCTGGAGTACGCCGACTTCCACGACCTGCCCCGGGTCTGGCTGCTCGGCTGGTCCTTCGGCACCGAGCTGGCGCTCAAGTGGGGCCGCGACCCGCTGGTGGAGGGCGCGATCCTGCTCTCCCCGCCGCTGCACCGGGCCACCGACGCCGACCTCGACGCGTGGGCGGAGTTCGGGCGGCCGCTGACCGCGATGGTCCCGGAGTTCGACGACTACCTGCGTCCCGAGCAGGCCCGCGAGCGCTTCGCCAGGGTGCCCCAGGCCGAGGTCGTCGGGGTGGACGACGCCAAGCACCTGTGGGTGGGCGAGCCGTACGTGCGCGTCGTCCTCGACCGGATCGTCCTGCGGGTGAATCCGGCCGCCCACCCCCTGCCCACCGAGGTCCCGGACGCCTAGGAGCCTGTCCGGTTCGGACCCCTCACGGGATCCTCGTCGCCGTATCGCCGGGCGGGTCCCGTTCACCGGCGGCGGAGTTACCACAACGTCATCAACGGTTGTGGAACCGGGGGTGTCAGGAGAGGGCCCCGGGAATACGGTGGACGGCGTGCAGCTGTACACACGGTCGGCTGGAGAAGGGCTTCCGGTCGTCCTCCTTCACGCGTTCCCCCTCTCCTCGGCCATGTGGCTGGCCCAGCGGGAGGGGCTGTCCGCGGTCTGCAAGGTCATCACCCCCGATCTGCGCGGCTTCGGCGGCTCGGTGCTGGGCGAGGACGAGCCCTCCCTCGACGTGATGGCCGACGACGTCGTACGCCTGCTGGACCGTGAGGGCCTGGACCGCGCGGTCGTCGGCGGGCTGTCCATGGGCGGCTACGTGACGATGGCCCTGTGCCGCCGCCACCCCGACCGGCTGCTGGGGGTGATCCTCGCCGACACCAAGGCGGGGGCCGACCCGGAGGCCGCCAGGTCCAACCGCGAGCGGATCGCCGCCGAGGTGCTGGAGGAGGGCACGTCCGTCCTGCTGCGGGAGGTGCTCCCCGGGCTGGTCGGGCAGACCACCGTGCGGCGCAGGGCGATGGTGTTCGGGCGGGTGCGCGGGCTGGTCCAGTCGGCCCCGCCGACGGCCGTCGCCTGGGCGCAGCGGGCGATGGCGGGCCGCCCCGACTCCTTCGACACGCTGCGGGCGCTCAAGACGCCCGTCCTGGTGATCGTGGGCGAGGAGGACGAGATCGCCTCGCCCGCCGAGGCGGGCGCGATGGTCGAGGCCGTGCCCGACGGGCGGCTCGCCGTGATCGAGAAGGCCGGTCACCTCAGCGCGATCGAGCAGCCCGAGGCGTTCAACCGCGCGGTGTCCGGCTTCGTCGCCGAGCTCGCCGGAGGGTCACCGCCTCGCGGGTGAGCGGTGCGATCGTCGCGGCCTGGGGGCGGGCGAGCCCGTACGACGGCGTGCGGCCCGTACGACAGCGGGCGGCGGGGAGAGACGGCGCGACCCGGATGGTGGGGAGAGACCAGGACAGGAAAGACAAGAAGGACAAGAAGGACAAGAAAAGAGCCTGGCGACCGTGAAGGTCGCCAGGCTCTTTCGTAGCCGTTTCTCAGCCGTCACCAACGCCCCGAGTCAGTGGCCGCCTACTCCTGCCACCACTCCGCGTCGTCGTCCTTCGCCTCGGCCCTGGCGGGCGCGGGAACCGGCTTCTCGGCGCCGTTGGTGGCGGCGGGGATGGCCGGCTTCGGCGGTGCCGCGGCGATCGCGGGCTCCGGCTCGGCGGCCGGGAGCGGCGCGCCACCGAGCAGCTGGCGCAGCTGCGCGAGGTGGCTGGTGATGCTGTCGCGCTGACGGGTCAGCTCGTCGACCTGGCGCTGGGCGACCGAGCGGCTGCGCTCGGACTCGGCCTTCGCCTCGGAGACGATGGACTCGGCGCTCGACTTGGCCTCGGACACGACCTGGTCGGCGTTCTTGCGCGCGTTGGCCAGCAGCTGCTTGGCGTGCGTGTCGGCCTCGCGGCGGGTCTGCTCGGCCTGCTGCGTGGCCTTGGTGGCCCGCTGCTCGGCGGTGGCCGCCCGCTGCTCGGCGGTGGCCGTCAGCTGCTGGGCCGCGGCCTGCGCGTTGGCGTGGCGCTCGGCCTCCTGGCGCTCGGCCTCCTCGCGCCTGGCGGCGAGCTGGATCTCGAACTCCGCCTCGTCCTGGGCCCGCTTGGCCTCGGACTCCTCAAGCACCCGCTGGGCCTGGGCGCGCATCTCGTCGGCCTGGCGCTTGGCGGTGGTGAGGACCTCGTCGCGCTCACGCTTGGTCGAGGCGCGCAGCTGGGCCACCTCGCGCTCGGTGGTGGTGCGCAGCTTGGCGATCTCGCGCTCGGAGTCGGCGCGCTTCTCGGCCACCTCGTGGTCGGCGGTGGCCCGCAGCTTGGAGACCTCGCGCTCGGTGGTGGCGGTCAGCTCGTCGGCCTCGCGGCGGGCGGTCGAGCGGATCTCCTCGGCCTCGCGCTCCGCGCTGGTGCGCATCTCGTCGACCTCGCGGGTGGCGAGGGCGCGCTTCTCGGCCGCCTCGTTCTCGGCGGCGGCGCGCAGGTCGGCGGCCTCGACCTTGGACGCCGCCTTGATCTCGTTCGCCTCGGACCTGGCGGCCTGGACCAGCTCGGTCGCCTGCTCCTCCGCCAGGCGGAGCAGTTGCTCGATGCGGGCGCCGAGCCCCGAGTAGGTGGGGCGCTCCTGCTCCTGAAGCTGGCGCTGGGAGTCGGACAGATCCCGCTGCAGGCCCTGAACCTGCTCCCGGGACTGCCGGAGCTCGCCGTCGAGCTGCTTCAGGTGGTCGTGGACCTGGTGCCGGTCATAGCCACGGAGCACCACGTCGAATTCCCGAGCGGGGGCGTCTTCAAAGAAATTGTTGAGCTGGGCGTCGATGTCGGACTGCATGGAGGCTCGATCCTGGGTTGTCGAGACGGCTACACGGGCCGGACGGGGGTTTCAGGCATCCGAAGCGGGAGCCGGGGCGGGATCCACGTCCGGTGGTACGCCAGCGTACTCCGCCGGTGCCGAGTTGGCGGTCTCGTCCGGCTTTATGCGTGACTTGTTACGTATCAGCGTTTCTTGCATTCGGGGTGACCCCGGCTTGCCTTTCCGCGGCCTGTACGAGTTCGGTGAGCATTCCCCCGACGTCTTTGGGATGAAGAAAGGCGATCGAGGAGCCCAGGGAGCCGTGGCGCGGCTGCTTGTCGAGGAGACGGACACCCCGTTCGTCGATCTTCTCCAGGGCCCGCACGACATCGGGGACACCGAAGGCGACATGGTGAACGCCCTCACCGCGTTTCGCGAGGAATTTACCGACCGGCGTGTCGGGGCCGAGCGGTTCGAGGAGCTGGATATACGATCCACCACCCTCGCCGTCGGCGATGTGCAGCATGGCCTCCTTCACTCCCTGCTCGGTGTTCACCTCGCGGGCCACCACCGTGAGCTCGAAGATCCGCTCGAACAAAGCGATCTTCTCCTCAAGGTCGTGGCAGGCGATTCCCACATGATCGATGCGCATGAACATAGGGACATCCTCCATGGCGATCGCTGATGTACTCATGGGTATGGTGGCAAAGTCGCCCCAAGCCCGCCAGGGAGGCTCCAATTATGTCTGGTTCCGTCATCGTCGCCGGAGCTCGTACGCCCATCGGAAGACTGCTCGGCTCGCTGTCCGGCCTGTCGGCCGCCGATCTCGGCGGCATCGCGATCAAGGCCGCGCTGGAGCGTTCCGGCGTCGCCCCCGAGGCCGTGCAGTACGTGATCATGGGGCAGGTGCTCCAGGCGGGCGCCGGTCAGATCCCCTCCCGCCAGGCCGCCGTCAAGGCGGGCGTCCCGATGACCGTGCCGTCCCTGACGATCAACAAGGTCTGCCTCTCGGGCCTGGACGCCATCGCCCTGGCGGACCAGCTCATCCGCGCCGGCGAGTTCGACATCGTGGTCGCGGGCGGCATGGAGTCCATGTCGAACGCCCCGCACCTGCTGCCCGGCCTGCGCAGGGGCGTGAAGTACGGCTCCGCCGGCATCGTCGACTCGATGGCCTTCGACGGTCTCACCGACGCCTACGACCAGGTGGCCATGGGCGAGTCCACCGAGCGGCACAACGCGCGCCTCGGCCTCACCCGCGAGGAGCAGGACGCGTACTCCGCCCGCTCCCACGAGCTCGCCGCCGCCGCGATCAAGAACGGGACGCTCGACGACGAGATCGTGCCGGTGGCGATCCCGCAGCGCAAGGGCGAGCCGGTGGTCTTCTCCGCCGACGAGGGCGTGCGCGGCGACACCACCGCCGAGGTCCTGTCGCGGCTGCGCCCCGCGTTCACCGAGGACGGCACGATCACGGCGGGGTCGGCCTCGCAGATCTCCGACGGCGCCTGCGCGGTGGTCGTGATGTCCAGGGCGAAGGCCGAGGAGCTCGGCCTCGACTGGCTGGCCGAGATCGGCGCCCACGGCAACGTCGCCGGACCCGACAACTCGCTCCAGTCCCAGCCCGCCAACGCGATCAAGCACGCCCTCGGCAAGCAGGGCCTCTCCGCCGGCGACCTCGACCTGCTGGAGATCAACGAGGCCTTCGCGCAGGTCGTCCTCCAGTCGGCCAAGGAGCTCGGCGTCCCCCTCGACAGGATCAACGTCAACGGCGGCGGCATCGCCCTCGGCCACCCGATCGGCGCCTCCGGCGCACGCATCGTGCTCACCCTCGCCCACGAGCTCAGGCGCAGGGGCGGCGGCCTCGGCGCGGCCGGTCTCTGCGGCGGTGGCGGGCAGGGCGACGCCCTGATCGTCCGCGTCCCCTCGGCATGACCGCGGAGGTCTCCGACCTGGTCGCGATGGCCAGGGAGGGAAGGCCGCGGGCCGTGGCCCGGCTGATCTCCATGGTCGAGAACGGCTCCCCGCGGCTGCGGGAGATCACCGGCCTGCTCTGCGCGGACCGGCCGCACCGGGCCCGGATCATCGGGCTCACCGGCTCTCCCGGTGTCGGCAAGTCCACCTCGACCGGGATGCTGGTCCACGCGTTCCGCAAGCGGGACCTGCGGGTCGGCGTGCTCGCCGTCGACCCGTCCTCGCCGTTCACCGGCGGGGCGCTGCTGGGCGACCGGGTCCGGATGCAGGACCACGCCACCGACCCGGACGTGTTCATCAGGTCGATGGCGAGCCGGGGGCACCTGGGCGGGCTGTCGTGGGCCACGCCCCAGGCGCTGCGCGTCCTGGAGGCGGCCGGCTGCGAGGTCATCCTCGTCGAGACCGTCGGGGTCGGCCAGGCGGAGGTGGACATCGCCTCGATGGCCGACACCACCGTCGTGCTGCTCGCCCCCGGGATGGGCGACGGCATCCAGGCGGCCAAGGCGGGCATCCTGGAGATCGCCGACGTGTTCGTGGTGAACAAGGCCGACCGCGAGGGCACCCAGGCCACCGTCCGCGAGCTCCGCAACATGATCGCCCTGGTCGAGCGGCCCTGGAAACCGCCGATCGTGCAGACCGTGGCCTACCGGGGCGAGGGAGGCGAGGAGGTGGTCGACGCCCTTGGCGACCACCTGGCCTATCTGGAGGCGTCGGGCGAGCTCGTCCGGCGCCGCCACGCGAGGGTGAGGGACGAGATCGAGGCGATCGCCCTCACCACCCTGCGCTCCCGCTTCGCCCACCTGCACGGCGACCGGCGCCTCGACGCCCTCGCCACCCGCGTCCTGGACGCGGGCCTCGACCCCTACACCGCCGCCGACGAACTCCTGGCCGCCGCGGGCTGAGCGAGGCCCACGGGCCTCCGCCGCTGTTCATGTGTCCGGGCCCGTACGCCGCGGTGTCCGGGCCGCCGGTCTTCGTGGTGCCAGAACCTTCGTGGTGCCGGGGCCTTCGTGGTGCCGAGACGGTGCCCGGAGCGACGGTGCCCGAGCCGAACGCTCGGGCACCGTGGCTCAGGTCTCGTCGGCGAACTTGACGGTGACCTTCTCGAAGCCGAGGCCCTTCAGCAGGCCCTCAAGCATGATCTTGGTGTTCTGGTCGGCCCGGTTGCGCAGGTCGCTGGCCTGGGCGGCCTCGGCGATCTTCTTCTCGGCCAGCATGTAGAGCTCCCGCTGGTCGCCGGGGGAGGAGGACAGCAGATCCTCGACCCGGTCGAAGAGACCGCGCTGCTGGGCGTAGACGTAGGAGCGCTTGTTGTCGAGGTTCGGCTTCTCCAGCTGGGCGCGGGGCAGCCTCACCGTGACCTCGGTGCGGTCGGGGGAGACCGTGAGGGCGTTGCCGGCGATGCCGCCGAAGTCGACGTAGGCGTCGACGCCGCCGGCCCCGACGAAGAGCGTCCGGCTGCCCTTGACCGCGTCGGGCAGGAAGGCCGCGTCCTTCTCCAGGTCCACCACGACCTGGAAGTTGCCGGTGGCGGCCTCGAAACGGCTGAGGTTGTGGATGGACTCCAGCAGCACGGGCTGGCTGCGGTCGACCGTCTCCTCACCGAACGGGTTCAGCCACGACCAGGTGAGGCGGGCGCCCACGACAAGGAGGACCACGACGACGAGCAGCCCGGCGAGGAAACGCCAGCCGCGCCCGCGACGGGCCGTGTGGGGCGCCGCGGGCGGAGCTTCTTGGGAGGCTTTCACAGCGCTCTCCTTCCCCGGACGGTGACCTTCTCACGCGGAGCCTATGCCGATCTTCCTATCCCCGTGGCGAAGGGAGCGCGCCGCCTTCGGCGAAGGGGGCCCGCCAGGGGCCGCCCGGGACGCTCGCCCCCGGGGACGGGGTCCCGCCGGGTGCCTGGTGGACGGTGCCCGGCGGGGGCTCGGGGCCGGTCGAGGCGCCCCCGGCGCCCTGTCCGGCCTGTCCTGTCTGAGAGGTCTGTCCGGACTGGCCCCCGAAGTGACTGCTTTGTAGCCGGCAGCCGGTGAAGTCGGTGTAGTAGAGCCTGAGCCAGTCGCGCCGCTGCACGTCCGTGAGACCGGAGAACCACGCCGCGGCGTACCGGTGCTCGGGGAGCGGCCCGCCGGGCAGGGGCTCGCCGCGCAGCCACGCGGCCACGATGTCGCGGTAGCCCTCCGCGGGGGTGGCGTCGCACCGGGCGGCGAGGCCGTCGACGAACTCGTCGGCCGCCTTCTCGGCGAACCCGGCCGCCAGGTCGTCGACGTGGATCGCGATCACGCCCGCGGCGACCGGGGTGGTGTCGCGCCGGGGGTGCTGCTCCACCCGGGAGAACTCCCCGGGCGTCCCCGCCAGCCGGGACGCGATCTTGATGAACTCCGAGCCCAGGTCCGGCAGCCCGGCGCGCATCCCCGGGTGCACGCAGACCATGATCGGCCATTCCTGGCAGCTGTAGACGACCTGCTGGGCCGAGACCGGCTGCTGCTCGGTGAACAGCCGGGCCATGCCGGTCCCCGCGGCCAGCACCGCGATCAGCGCGGCGGCCAGCACCAGGGCCTGGCGGGTCACCACCGCCGCCCAGCCGAGCAGCAGCGCCGCGCTGATCCCCACCAGCCAGAGCGTCTGGTCGGTGAACGCCGCCGCGTTCAGCCCCTGGAACGGGTCGTACGGCTCCCGCGTCGCGGGGGCGAGCCGGTCGCCCCAGGCCGGCCCCTGGCACAGCCAGGTGAACAGGCTGTAGCAGCCGAGCCCGGCCAGGACCGGTGTGATCGTCCAGGGCAGCAGCCAGCCGATCACCCAGCCGATGACGACGTACAGCGCCAGCCCGGCCGCGCCCATCACCAGGCCGCTGGGCAGCAGCCGCCCGGCCTGCTCGGTGACCATGATCCTGACCGCCAGGACCACGACGGTGGCGGTGAACGCGCCTCCCGTCACCACCAGGATCGCGAGCGGCGCCCGCACCGCCTGCCACGGGGTCATCGACCGCCCGCGTGTCCCGCGCCGCCTGCGCACCGCCACCCAGGCGGCGAACGCGGCCGCCACCGGGCCGGTGAGCCGGAGCGAGCCGATCACCGCGACGACGATGTTCTCCCACGCGCTGACACCGGGAACCAGGACGCTCCACGCCGCGACCACCCCGAGCACGAGCAGGATGGCGACGGCCATCAACCCGCTCTGCTGGAGCTCCTCGCGTGAAACGCCCCTGTGCTCACGCACCGGCCGGCGTGGTGGTAACCCACGCCGTGTCGTCGTGGCCGAAGCCTGCCCGGCGTTCGAACGCCGTCGGATTGTCGTTCATCAAGCACCCCCCGTGCCGTGAATGTGCGGATGCCGGTCCCCTCGGCACCGGTCCGGCTCGCGTCCCCCGCAGGCCGGACTGAGTCATCGTGGCCACTTGGCCACGGCCTCACCATTCGATGTGGGAACCATAACGGAGCGTGACGTTTGGCGTCCGGCTTCTTGGTGAAGCCGTCAGTCCGGTGACTCTACGTATACGGGCGAATCGGGATGAGGCCGCGCTACCGTAGCCCTGTGGTTACAGGTCAGCTGAATCTCCCGTTTGACCCCATCGAACGTGCCGCGGAGACGTGGCGCGTTCACTTCGGGCCCTCCTCGGCCATGGCCGCCGTCACATCGATCATGAGAGCGCACCAGATCCTGCTGTCGCAACTGGACACGCTGCTCAAACCGCATGACTTGACCTTCGCCCGGTACGAGGCACTGGTGCTGCTGACCTTCAGCAAGGCGGGGGCGCTCCCGCTCTCCAAGATCGGTGAACGGCTGATGGTCCACCCCACGAGCGTGACCAACACCGTGGGCCGCCTGGAACGTGCCGGTCTGGTGCGGCGCATGCCCAACCCCCGCGACGGCCGGGGCGTGCTCGCCGAGATCACCGACAAGGGCCGCGAGACCGTACGGAGGGCGACCGCCGACCTGATGGAGGCCGACTTCGCCATGCCCATGTACGACGAGGCGAGGCTGGAGCAGATGTTCGACCTGTTCAGGACCCTCCGCGTGGCCGCCGGCGACTTCCGGCACTGACGGCGGCGCCTCGCGTCGCGGTCCCTTTCTCTCCCCGGATCCGCCCTCGTGTGGACCCGTACGGCCTCGTGCCTGGCCAAGAATTAGTAGGACGTCCTAGTATCTGCATGAGGCCACAAGCCGGATAAGAAGCCACATGCCGTACAAGGGGGTTGGCCATGGACGCTGAGCGGGTCGAGGCGGGACGGGCACGCTGGCAGGCGCGGTTCGACGGGGCGCGCAAGCGCGAGGCGGAGTTCCGCACCCTCTCGGGGATCGACGTGGATCCGGTCTACGGGCCCGAGGGCGCCGACGCGCGCATGGAGCGCATCGGCTGGCCGGGCGAGTACCCGTTCACGCGTGGCCTGCACCCCACCGGCTACCGGGGCAAGGCGTGGACCATCCGGCAGTTCGCCGGGTTCGGCAACGCCAGGCAGACCAACGAGCGCTACAAGATGATCCTCGGCGCGGGCGGCGGCGGCCTGAGCGTCGCCTTCGACATGCCGACGCTGATGGGCCGCGACTCCGACGACCCGCGCTCGCTCGGCGAGGTCGGCCACTGCGGCGTGGCGATCGACTCCGCGCTGGACATGGACCTGCTCTTCGACGGCATCCCGCTCGGCGACACCACCACCTCGATGACGATCAGCGGCCCGGCCGTCCCGATCTTCTGCATGTACGTCGTCGCAGCCGAGCGGCAGGGGGTGCCCGCCGGGAAGCTCAACGGGACCCTGCAGACCGACATCTTCAAGGAGTACATCGCGCAGAAGGAGTGGCTGTTCGCCCCCGAGCCGCACCTGCGGCTGATCGGCGACCTGATGGAGTTCTGCGCCACCGACATCCCCGCGTACAAGCCGCTCAGCGTGTCCGGCTACCACATCCGCGAGGCCGGGTCCACGGCCGCCCAGGAGCTCGCCTTCACGCTGGCCGACGGGTTCGGCTACGTGGAACTGGGCCTGTCGCGCGGCCTGGACGTCGACGTCTTCGCCCCCGGCCTGTCCTTCTTCTTCGACGCGCACATCGACTTCTTCGAGGAGATCGCGAAGTTCAGGGCCGCCCGGCGGATCTGGGCGCGGTGGCTGCGCGACGTCTACGGCGCGAAGACCGACAAGGCCCAGTGGCTGCGCTTCCACACCCAGACGGCCGGGGTGTCGCTGACCGCGCAGCAGCCGTACAACAACGTGGTCCGGACCGCGGTCGAGGCGCTCGCGGCGGTGCTCGGCGGCACCAACTCGCTGCACACCAACGCGCTCGACGAGGTCCTCGCGCTCCCCTCGGAGAAGGCGGCGGAGATCGCGCTGCGCACCCAGCAGGTGCTCATGGAGGAGACCGAGATCGTCAACGTCGCCGACCCGCTCGGCGGGTCCTGGTACGTGGAGGCGCTGACCGACCGGCTGGAGGCCGAGGCCGAGGCGATCTTCACGAGGATCAGGGACATGGGCTCGGACGGCACGATGACCTCGGGCATCCTGCGCGGCATCGAGGACGGCTGGTTCATGTCAGAGATCGCCGAGGCGGCCTTCGACTACCAGCGCAAGCTGGAGAAGGGCGAGAAGAGGATCGTCGGGGTGAACCGCCACACGGCCTCCATCGACGAGCCTCTGGAGATCCTCCGGGTCAGCCACGAGGTCGAGCGCGAGCAGAACCGCGTCCTGGCCGAACGCCGCGCCGCCCGCGACCAGGCGGCCGTGGACGCCGCCCTGGCCACGATGGTGCAGGTCGCCAGGGGTGAGGGCAACATGATCCCCGCCATGCTCGACGCGGCCAGGGCCGAGGCCACGCTGGGCGAGATCTGCGACGCGCTGCGCGACGAATGGGGCGTCTACACCGAACCCGCTCGCTTCTAGCGACGGCGCGTCGGGGCATCGACCGGGATACGGCAGGATTGGAGTCATGAGCCCAGCGGACTTCACTCGACCCGGATCGCTCTACGGCGCCGTCGATCTCGGCGCCCGCAAGCAGGCACTAGAGGCACAGGCGCGGCGGGAGACCACCGCGCAGGAAACCGGCGGTGTTCCGGCGCCGGTCATCGACGTCGACGACGCCAACTTCGCGACCGAGGTCGTCGAACGCTCCATGAACGGCCTCGTGCTGCTGGAGCTCACCGTCACCCGCGCCGAGCAGGCCAAGCAGTACAGCCAGCTGCTGGAGAAACTGGCCGCGGAGAACACCGGCCGGTGGCTCCTGGCCAGGGTGGACGTCGAGCTCAGCCCGCAGATCGCCCAGGCGCTCCGGGTGCAGAACGTGCCCGCCCTGTACGCGATCTTCCAGGGGCAGCCGGTGGCCGTCGTCCCCGGCATCGCCACCGAGCCGCAGCTGCGCGACTGGCTGTCGCAGCTGATGGAGGCGCTCGCCCAGTACCTCCCGCCCCCCGGTGAGGAGGCCGCGGGCGGTGAGGAGGAGCAGCAGCCTCAGGAGCCCCCTGTCGACCCGGACGTGCTCGCCGCCGAGCAGGCCATCGACGCCGGCGACCTCGACGGCGCCGTGGCCGCGTACGAGCGGCTGCTGGCCCGATCGCCCGGCAACCAGGACGCCAAGCTGGGCCTGGCCGGCCTCGGCCTGATCCGCCGCACCCAGGACGTCGACCCGGCCGGCCTGCAGAGCCGCCTGGCCGACCCCGCCGACGTCGAGGCCCAGCTCCTGGCCGCCGACTTCGAGATGCTCTCCGGCGAGGTCGACAAGGCCTTCGACCGGCTCGTCGACGTGGTGCGCCGCACCTCGGGCGCCGACCGCGACACGGCCAGGGTGCACCTGCTCGGCCTGTTCGACACGCTCCCCGGCGACGACCCGTCCATCGGCAGGGCCCGCAGGAACCTGGCCAGCGCCCTGTTCTGAGCGTTCTCCGGGCGTTCTCCGGGCGTTCTCCGGGCGATCGGCGGCCCCGGCACCCGGTTCCCGGCCGGTTCACGGCCCGGCTCGGGTGCCGGGTGGCACGGGCGCGTCGTGACCGCATCTATATGCGCAGGTCCGCCGACCAGGGCGCGCACACTCGTCATGGGATGGCACGATGGAAACCATCCCAACCAAAGTCAGTCGCAAAGGAGCGGATTGGCTGTGGCCACCGTGCCGAGTGTGTCGTACTCCATCACCGTGCGCCTGGAGGTGCCCGCCGGCGGCAATGCCGTCAGCCAGCTCACCCACGCCGTAGAGTCAGCCGGAGGTGTGGTCACCGCGCTCGACGTGACCACGGCCGGACACGAGAAGCTGCGCATCGACGTCACCTGCGCCGCGCGTGACACCGATCACGCGCAGGCGATCGTCGACAAGCTGGAGGGCGTCGAGGGCGTCGTCATCCACAAGGTCTCGGACCGGACCTTCCTCATGCACCTCGGCGGCAAGATCGAGATGCGGTCGAAGGTGCCGCTGCGCAACCGTGACGAGCTCTCGATGGCCTACACCCCCGGCGTCGCCCGGGTCTCCATGGCCATCGCCCGCAACCCCGAGGACGCCCGCCGCCTCACCATCAAGCGCAACACCGTCGCCGTCGTCACCGACGGCTCGGCGGTGCTCGGCCTGGGCAACATCGGCCCGGCCGCCGCGCTCCCCGTCATGGAGGGCAAGGCCGCGCTGTTCAAGCGGTTCGCCGACATCGACGCCTGGCCGATCTGCCTGGACACCCAGGACGTCGACGAGATCGTGCGCACGGTGCAGATCATCGCCCCCGGCTTCGGCGGCATCAACCTGGAGGACATCTCGGCGCCGCGCTGCTTCGAGGTGGAGCGGCGGCTGCGCGACCTGCTGGACATCCCGGTCTTCCACGACGACCAGCACGGCACCGCGATCTGCGTGCTGGCCGCGCTCACCAACGCGCTGCGCGTGGTCGGCAAGGACCTGGGCGAGGTCCGCATCGCCCTCGCGGGCGCGGGCGCGGCCGGCACGGCGGTGCTGCGCCTGCTGCTCGCCGCGGGCGCCCGCAACATGGTCGTCTGCGACTACCTGGGCGCCGTGCACCGCGGCCGCCAGGACCTGGACGACTCGCTCCAGTGGATCGCCGACCACACCAACGCCGAGGGCTACTCCGGCGACCTGCGCGGCGCGGTCAAGGGCGCCGACGTGTTCATCGGCGTGTCCGCGCCCGGCATCCTCAACGGCGACGACATCGCCTCGATGGCCAAGGACGCCGTGGTCTTCGCGCTCGCCAACCCCGAGCCCGAGGTCTCGCCCGACGACGCCCGCGAGTACGCCGCCGTGGTCGCCACCGGCCGCTCCGACTACCCGAACCAGATCAACAACGTGCTCGCCTTCCCCGGTGTCTTCCGCGGCCTGCTCGACGCCCAGGCCACCGTGGTCAGCCAGGAGATGCTGCTCGCCGCCGCCAAGGCGCTGGCCGCCGTGGTGACCGCCGAGGAGCTCGGCCCCAACTACATCGTCCCCAGCGTGTTCCACCCGGACGTGTCGGGCGCCGTCGCGGCGGCCGTGCGCGAGTCGGCCGGTGGCCGGGCCCGTACGGGCATGACGGAGGCGTGACGGAGGTGTGACGGAGGCGCAGAGCCCTTCGCGCCGCCCGCCTCGCGCCCGCCTCGCTCCGTGGAGTGCCCTCGCGTGCGCGTCACGTGACGCCGCGCGAGGCCGCGTGAGGCCCGAATCATCGGAAGAGCGGGGGGAGCAGCGCGAAAGGGGGTTCACCCCTCATGATGGAGGTATGGCGGAGGCGATCTACGTCGGTGGGCTTCTGGTGGCGACCCCGCAGCTGGAGGATCCCAACTTCCGGCGCAGCGTGGTCCTGGTGCTGGAACACGACCTCGACGGCGGCACCCTGGGCGTGGTGCTCAACAGACCGAGCGACATCTCGGTGACCCAGGTGCTCCCCACCTGGGACACCATGGTCACCGGCCCGTCCGTGCTGTTCCAGGGCGGCCCCGTCCAGACGGACAGCGCGCTGGCGCTGGCCGCCGTCCCGAGCGGGCAGGAACCGCTCGGCTGGCGGAGGTTGCACGCGGGCACCGCGGCCGTCTCCAGGCTCGGCACCGTCGACCTCGACGCGCCGCCGGAGATCCTCGCCGGGGAGATCGCCCAGATGCGCATCTTCGCGGGGTACGCGGGGTGGTCGGCGGGCCAGCTGGAGAGCGAGATCGGCGAGGGCGCCTGGTACGTCGTGGACGCGGAGCCCGGCGACACCTTCCACCACGAGCCCGAGTCGCTGTGGCGGGCGGTGCTCCGCAGGCAGCGGGGCGAGCTCGCCTACGTGGCCACCTGTCCCGACGACCCGTCGATGAACTAGCCGCACGACGCCCCTTCCGCGCTCCCCTTCCGCGCCCTCCTTCCGCGACCCACCGGCCGCCGGTGCCCCGGGCACGGTGGTACGGGCATAAAATCGCCAGGGTGAGTACGAAGATTCTCCCTGAGAGCGACGTCCGCCCGGACCTGTCGCACGGCGACGGCGACCACGAGCGCTTCGCCCACTACGTCGAGAAGAACAAGATCATGGAGAGCGCGCTGAGCGGGACCCCGGTCCGCGCGCTCTGCGGGAAGGTCTGGGTGCCGAACCGCGACCCCCAGAAGTTCCCGGTCTGCCCGGAGTGCAAGGAGATCTACTCGGGTCTGCCGAAGGGCGAAGACGGCGACAACGAGTGAGTGTTGCTCATGGGTGATCGCCACAGATGAGGCTACGGTCGGGATGCCGCCGGGGGGCGGCGAACGACCAGCGTCTGGGATCTGCCGGGGGAGTCCATGTTCGGGCGTGCGATCGCCGTTGTGTCCGCATGCCTGTTGACGATGGGCGCCGCTCCTCCCGTTCCTCCGGGCGTTCCGGCCGCTCCGGACATTCTCGGCGGGACGGCGGCTCTGGAGGTCTCGGCCGCTCCGGAGGTTCCCGGTGGGACGGCCGTCGCGTCCGGGTCACCGGGGTGCGCCCACGCCTCCCGGGCCTCTCAGGCCCTCCGGGCCTCTCACGCCTCCCGGGCCGCCCGCTCCGTGGCGGCGGAGCACGCGCGGGCGCCGTTCATGCCTCCGTTACCGCCGGTGCCGTCCGCGCCGTCACCCGCGCACGCCGCCGGGCTGCGCGGGCCGAGCCCGCTCCCGCGCGTGCTCGCCATCACCGTGCCCACCTGGGTGCACGTCATCACCGACGGCCGCCTCGGCGCGCCCGACATCGCGGTACGCGCCCAGATCGCCACGCTCAACGCCGCCTACTCCGGAAGGTTCGGCGGCGCGGACACCGGGATCCGGTTCAGGCTGGACGGCGTCACCCGTACCGCCAACGCGGCCTGGTTCCGCGAGCCCGTCACCAACGAGCGGGCGATCAAGCGGATGCGCAGGGGCGGCCCCGAGACCCTCAACCTCTATCTCGCCCAGCTCGGCGAGCTGGTGCTCGGCTACTCCACCTACCCCCACGGCTACGTCAAGGAGCCTGCCCTCGACGGCGTGGTCGTCGACTGGCGGAGCCTGCCCGGCGGGGCGATGCGCAACTTCGACCGGGGATACACCGGCGTCCACGAGATCGGGCACTGGCTCGGGCTGCTGCACACCTTCGAGAAGGGCTGCGATCCGCTGGGCGACAGCGTGGCCGACACCGAGCCCGAGGGGCAGCCCACCGAGGGCTGCCCGCTGGTCAAGGACACGTGCAAGGGCGGCGGGCCCGACCCGGTCCACAACTTCATGGACTACTCCGACGACCGGTGCATGTCCGGGTTCACCCCTGGTCAGGCGGTCAGGATGCAGGAGATGTGGGCCGTCTACCGGGGCCGGGGAGCGGACACTACCCTTAACGGGTGACAGCACCGAAGACAGCAGACGCTCCATACGAATCCCCCCGGATCTTCGGTCCCGAATACCGGACCGCCTCCCTGGGCATCCTGCTCGTCGTCACGCTGATCGCCTTCGAGGGCATGTCCGTGGGCACGGTCATGCCCGCCGTCTCCAAGGACCTCGACGCCCTCGACCTGTACGGGGTGAGCTTCTCCGCCTTCCTCATCGCCGGCCTGCTCGCCAACGTCGTCGCCGGGCTCTGGTCCGACCGGCGGGGGCACGCCTGGCCGTTCCTGCTCGGCGTGGGGCTGTTCACGGCCGGTATGGCCCTGGCGGGGGCCGCCGGGTCCAAGGAGCTGTTCATCGTCGCGCGGGTCGTGCAGGGCCTCGGCGGCGGCGCCGTCATCGTGGCGATCTACGTGATGATCGCGCGGGTCTACGTCCCGGCGACCCGGCCCCGGGTGTTCGCCGCGCTGTCGGCGGCCTGGGTGCTCCCCGCCCTCGTCGGGCCGGGTCTCACCGGGCTCATCGCCGAGACCGCGGGATGGAGGTGGGTCTTCTACGGCATCGTGCCGCTGGTCGTCCCCGCCCTCGTGATGCTCCTGCCCGCGTTGCGCATCGGCGGGCACTCCCCGACGCCCACGCCCTCCACGGGACCACGCTCCAGGCCGCTCGCGATGACCCTGGCCGCCACCGCCACGGCGTGCGGCGCCGGCGTCCTGCTGTACGGGGTGAGCCACCTCCACGACACCCCGGTACCGGGCGGGATCGCCACCGCCGCCGGGCTGGCCGTCCTCGCCGCGGGCCTGCCGAAGCTGCTGCCTCCCCGGGCCCTCAGGTTCGGCCGCGGCCTGCCCACCACGATCATGATGCGCGGGGTGCTCGCCTCGGCGTTCTTCGGGGTCAACTCCTTCATCCCGCTGCTCCTCACCGAGGTGCACCGCTTCTCCGTCGCCGAGGCGGGGGTCGCGCTCACCCTCGGCGCCCTGGGCTGGACCACCGGCTCCTACCTGCAGACTCGCCGCTCGTACGACAGGCCGCTGCTGGTGAGGATCGGCGCCGCGGCGATCACCACGGGCATCCTGATGACCCTGCTCACCCTCGTGCCCGGGGTCAGCGGCTGGGTCACCGTGCCCGCCTGGGTCGTCGCGGGGTTCGGCATGGGCATCGGCATGACCAGCGTCAACGTCACCGCGATGCGCCAGTCCCCCGACGCGGAGCAGGGCGCCAACTCCGCCGCGCTCCAGGTCGTCGACACCCTGGGCAGCGCGATCACCATCGGCGCCGGCGGGGTCCTGATCAACCTGATCGGCCACGACGACATCGCCACCGGCTACACCACGATCGTCGCGCTGATGGCCTGCATCGGGATCTTCGGGGTCATCGTGGCCCGGCGTATGCGGGACATCCCATGACTCATTGGTCACTCCCGTAACAGTGATCACCCATAGCCGGGTCACGCCGCGGGATGCGTGGTAGGACGGTAGGACCGTCACCGCCGGGAGGAGGTCCCGTGCACGAACGACCTCGCCGGTCGGACCCGCCCGACGAGCCCGGCCGTGGCGGTGGACGCCGGTCCAGGCGGGCCCGCAGGGCCGCGCGGGCGGCCAGGAACGAGGTGTGGCCGTCGGATCCGGACCTCGACGACGAGCGCCGCCCCTGGCCGGCCCCCGAGGACGACGAGTACCGTCCCTGGCCGCCGCCGGAGGACGAACCGCCCGACGCCCGCTCCGGCCTGACGTGGCCTCCCCGCATCCCCGAGCCCGGCGACGACCTCCCGCCCTCGGCCCGCTGGTACGGCACGCCCATCGCGCCCCCCGAGCGCCGTCCGGGGCGCCTGAGGCGCGTGCTGCTCGTACTGCTCGCCCTGGCCGCGGGGGGAGGCGTCATCGCCGGGGTGGTCGTGCTGTCGCTGCGGGCGCTGCCCACCCCGTCGCCGGGGCGGGTGACCGATCCGGTCGCGGGGGTCAGCTACCCGCTGCCCGACCGCTGGCTCTCCGGCACGGTGCCACCGGTCACGGACTTCACCTCGGCCGCGGGCGACGGCGTCAACACGACCGTGATGGTCATGCCCGCCGAGCCGGTGACCGACGTGCGCGCCGCCGCCACCGAGCTCAGCGACCTGTACGCGCGGCTCCTGCTCCACGGCGACGAGCTGAAGGTCGTGGACGACACGGAGATCGCCGTGGGGGCACGCACCGGGCACACCCGCTCCCTGCGCGCGGAGTACCTGGACGTGGTGAACCGGCCCGCGTACCTGCGCGTGGTCTTCCTCACGGGGGCCGGAGGGCGCCCGGTGGTCGTGGTCGGGATGACCCAGCCGGACGATCCCGTGTCGAGGGCCGAGATCGACAAGGTGATCGCGGGCCTGCGCTGAGGGTTCCGGGTCCGTGAGCCCGTGGTTCCGGCTCCGGGAGGCCGCGTCGCCGGGGCCGCGAGCCCGCCGTTCCCGGCTTCGCCGTCCGCTAGCACGAGGAGACGACCTTGGCGAGGATGTCGGCGGATCGGCACGTCTTGTCGGCGGCGCAGATTACCCTGGGGACACTGTGAGCACTTTCGCCGCATCCCACCTCTCGCCCTCATATCCGGACCGTGCCGCCTGGGGCACCGCGCCGAAGCTTCGCGCGTGGCAGCAGGAGGCCTTTGACCTGTACTCCAGCCGTGAGCCACGCGACTTCCTCGCGGTCGCCACGCCGGGTGCGGGCAAGACGACCTTCGCGCTCCGCATCGCCAGCGACCTCCTGTCACGAGGGATCATCCGGGCTGTGACGATCGTCACACCGACGGAGCACCTCAAGCAGCAGTGGGCCGACGCCGCGAGCAAGGTCGGCATCGCGATCGACCCCGAGTTCAAGAACAGCCAGGGCGCCACCTCCCGCGACTACATCGGGGTGGCCATCACCTACGCCCAGGTGTCCATGCACCCGGCGCTGCACCGCGCCCGCACCGAGGCCCGCAAGACGCTCGTGATCTTCGACGAGATCCACCACGCGGGCGACGCGAAGTCTTGGGGCGACGGCGTGCGGGAGGCGTTCGAGCCGGCCGCCAGACGCCTCGCCCTGACCGGCACCCCCTTCAGGTCCGACGTCAACCCGATCCCCTTCGTCACCTACGCCGAGGACGGCGACGGGGTCCGGCGCAGCGTCTCCGACTACTCCTACGGATACGGCCCGGCGCTCGCCGACGGCGTCGTCCGGCCGGTCATCTTCCTCGCCTACGCCGGTGAGATGCGCTGGCGGACCCGCGCGGGCGACGAGATCGCCGCGACCCTCGGCACCCCGCTCACCAAGGACCAGCTCGGCCAGGCCTGGAGGGCCGCGCTCGACCCGAAGGGCGAGTGGATCCGCCAGGTCCTCCGGGCGGCCGACCGGCGCCTGACCGAGGTGCGCAGGGGCGTGCCCGACGCCGGGGCCCTGGTCATCGCGACCGACCACGAGACCGCCCGCGCCTACGCCCGCCACATCCGGACCATCACCGGGGAGGGCGCCACGGTCGTGCTCTCCGACGATCCCACGGCGTCCAAGAAGATCAAGGAGTTCTCCGCCTCCGAGCAGCGCTGGCTGGTCGCGGTCCGGATGGTCTCCGAAGGGGTCGACATCCCGCGCCTGGCCGTCGGCGTCTACGCGACGAGCATCTCGACCCCGCTGTTCTTCGCCCAGGCCGTCGGCCGCTTCGTCCGGGCCCGCAAGCGGGGCGAGACCGCGTCCGTCTTCGTGCCCTCCGTGCCGACCCTGATGGGCCTGGCGGGGGAGATGGAGGCCGAGCGCGACCACGTGCTCGACCGCAAGCCCCCCGAGGAGGGGCTGGACGACTTCCTCCTGGAGGACGCCCAGCGCAAGAAGGACAACCCCGACGTCGTCGGCGACGAGCTGCCGTTCGAGACCCTGGAGGCGGTCGCCACCTTCGACCGGGTCCTCTTCGACGGCGGCGAGTTCGGCAGCGCCGCGGAGACCGGCTCCCCCGAGGAGGAGGACTTCCTCGGCCTGCCGGGCCTGCTGGAGCCCGACCAGGTCCGCACCCTGCTGAGCAAGCGCCAGTCCGACCAGCTGAAGGCCAGGCGCGACAAGCCCGAGCCCAAGGAGCCGCAGCTCGCCCCGCACGAGCTGATCGCCAACCTCCGCAAGGAGCTCAACGGCCTCGTCGGCGCCTGGAACCACCGCACCGGCCAGCCCCACGGCGTCATCCACGCCGAGCTCCGCAGGGCCTGCGGCGGGCCCGCCATCGCGCAGGCCTCCGCCGAGCAGATCCAGGAACGGATCGGCAAGATCCGCCACTGGGCCACCCAGCGCTCCCACTGATCGGGTCGCCGGATACTGACTGATCGGGGCACCGGATACCGATCGGATCACCGGATCGGGCGGATTCCCGCCCGATCCGGGTGCTCCTCGCCCGGTCCGGTCATCGGGCCGGGTGATCCACGGCGGCTCCGGCCGGCGGGTCGAGCGGTACCTTGGCCGGGAGTCGAGCGGTCCTCGTCGGTCGGCCGCCGAGCCGGGCGGTCTCCTCCGGTTCCGATCACCCGACCGGCGGCCCGGCGGTCCCGCCGGGCGGGATCAGCGGACCGTAGGGGGTTCCTCCGGTACGCGTCATCAGCGGACCGTGGACGGTTCCTCCGGTACGCGCCCCGGCCGGATGAGGGCGATCGGCCTGCCGGTCCGCCCGTCGATCGCCCTGAACGCCCCCGTGTCGCCTACCGGCGCCGTGAGCGGCACCTCCAGGGAGGCCACGCCACCGGCGACGCTCACGGGCCACGTGGTGGCGTCGGACGAACGGCTCTCCGCCTCGTCCTCGCGCATCCACACCTTGATCGTGCGCTTCCTATGGTGCAGGACCACGGTCGCGGTGTCGCACTCGTCCGCCCTGGCCTTCCAGAAGAGCGTCACGCCGCGCGGCGCGCCCTGGCGGCGAGCCAGCCGCACCCGCTCGGGAGCCGGCATCCGGCCGCGGCAGGAGGTCTCTCGCTCGCCGGACGCGCCTCGCTCGTCCGGCTCGTCCCGGATGAGCGGCTCGACCCGTCCCGCCTGTGCTCCCAGGGTGTCCCGCGCGCCCTGCTGGGCCGCTCCGGGGAGGGGCGTCGGCGGCTGGAGCGCAGGGAACGCCGGGGACGTCGGGGACGGGGGCCGGGACTGTGGCTGGGCCGCCGGGGCCGGGGGGGCGGCGATCGGGGTCCGCGTGGGAATCTGGACGACGGTGGTGGCCCAGATCGTGGCCGTCTCCAGCGCGACCAGCGACAGCACGCTCGTCAACCGCACCAGCGTCCCTCCGCGAAACAGGTTCCACAGGCACAGCGGGGTCAGGATCAGCCAGGAGACGCCGAGCACGAACATATGAGGTCACCACCGGTAGTAAGAAGTCTCAACTCCCCGTGATACTCCTGTCGCAACCGGTGATGGTTCTGTTTGCCCATCCATGCCGATCCGGTAATCGTTCGGATGCTCAGAGTAGGCGTCGTTGGTAACGTGTCGGGGTAACCATCCCGGGCCCTCCGCCGGGTTCCCCCTGTGATGCTCCCAAAGAGGACGAGTGTTGGCCGAGATGATCCGTACCGAGATCCTGGAGTACGTGGCTCCGATGTTCGAGCAGATCATGGCGAGGATGGACACCCTCGCCACCAAGGAGGACGTGGCGAAGTGCGCCACGAAGGAGGACCTCGCCGAGGTCAAGCAGGAGGTCGCCGAGCTCCGGCTCGATGTGGCGAAGTGCGCGACCAAGGAGGAGCTCGCCGAGGTCAAGCAGGATGTCGCCGAGCTCAAGGTGGACATGGCCGAGGTCAGGGAGGATGTCGCCGGGCTCAAGGTGGACATGGCCGAGGTCAAGCAGGATGTCGCTGAGCTCAAGGAGGATGTCGCTGAGCTCAAGGTGGACATGGCCGAGGTTAAACAGGATGTCGCCGGGCTCAAGGTGGACATGGCCGAGGTCAAGCAGGATGTCGCTGAGCTCAAGGAGGATGTCGCTGAGCTCAAGGTGGATGTCGCCGGGCTCAAGGTGGACATGGCCGAGGTCAAGGAGGAGGTGGCCGAGCTTCGGGCGGAGGTCGCGAAGTGCGCGACGAAGGAGGAGCTCGCCGAGGTCAAGCGGGACGTCGCCGAGCTCAGGGTGGAGGTGGCGGGGGTCAAGGAGGAGCTGACCGAGGTCAAGGTCGAGGTGGCCGGGGTCAAGCGGGACGTCGCGGCCCTGGCGGAGGACATGGTCGGGGTGAAGCGCGACATGAAGGTCATGGCGGGCGACATCGGTGAGTTGAAGGAGAACTACCGCACCATGGACGGGAAGCTCGACAGGATGATCCTCTTTCTGGGGATGCCGGCGAGCTGAGAGGACCGTCAGGCCGGGCGGACCACGGGAGTGCCCGTGAGGCGGGCTCCGGCGGAGCCGAGTTCGGCGAGGGCGGCCTCGGTGGTCGGGGCGGACACCCCGGCGGTGAGGTCGAGCAGCACCTGGACGGACAGGCCGTGCGCGACCGCGTCCAGGGCGGTGGCCCGCACGCAGTGGTCGGTGGCGATGCCGACGACGTCCACCGCGTCCACGCGGCGCTCGCCGAGCCAGTCGGCCAGGCTCGTACCGTCGGCGGTGGCGCCCTCGAAGCCGCTGTAGGCGCCGCTGTGGGCACCCTTGCTGAACACCTCCTCGACGCGTGAGGTGTCGAAGGCGGGGTGGAAGCCGGAGCCCGGTGTCCCGGCGACGCAGTGGACGGGCCAGGTGCTCACGTAGTCGGGTTCGGCGGCGAAGTGGGAGCCGGGGTCGACGTGATAGTCGCGGGTGGCCACGACGTGGTCGTAGCCGTGTGAGGCGGCGTGCAGGGAGATCGCGGCGGCCACCTCGGCGCCGCCGCCGACCGGAAGGCTGCCGCCCTCGCAGAAGTCGTTCTGGACGTCGACGATGATGAGTGCGGTTGGCATGCGGTCAGTCAAACACGGTGGGGATCGCGGCGTAGCCCCGGGACAGCTGATAGGCGTTCGAGGGCAGCTCGGCGACGGCCTCGCGGTGCCGGACGCGGGCCGCGTCCAGCTTCTCGCGGCCGACGATCTCCCCCGCCCTGACCAGCGGAACCTGCAGTGGGCGGGCGCCCGAGGGGGTCTCGCCCGAGACGGTGACCAGCTCGGCGACCGCCGTGCCGCCGGCGTCGAGCTCGCGGAAGGCGTCCTTGCGCCCGCCCCGGCTGGGCTTGCCCACCGACTTCTTGGCCACCGGCCGCATGACCCCTTCGGCGTCCTCGCGGGCGACGAGCTTGTAGACCAGGGCGGCGGTGGGCGAGCCGGAGCCGGTGACCAGCGACGTGCCGACGCCGTAGCCGTCCACGGGGGCGGAGGCGAGCGCGGCGATGGCGTATTCGTCGAGGTCGCTGGTGACGATGATCCGGGTCTTGTGGGCGCCGAGCGCGTCGAGCTGCTCGCGGACCTCGTGGGCGACCTGGGCGAGGTCGCCGGAGTCGAGGCGGACCGCTCCGAGGGAGGGCCCGGCGAGCTCCACCGCGGTCCGTACGGCCCGGGCCACGTCGTAGGTGTCCACGAGCAGTGTGGTGCCGGGGCCGAGGGAGGCGATCTGGGCCTGGAAGGCCTGGTCCTCGGAGTCGTGGAGCAGGGTGAACGCGTGGGCCGCGGTCCCGGCGGTCGGGACGCCGTACTCGTGGCCGGCCATGAGGTTGGAGGTGGAGGAGAACCCGCAGAGGTAGGCGGCCCGCGCCGCGGCCACGGCGGCCGCCTCGTGGGTGCGCCGCGAGCCCATCTCGATGAGGGGCCTGGCGCCGGCCGCGCGGATCATGCGCGCGGCGGCGGTGGCGATCGCGCAGTCGTGGTTGAGGATCGACAGGATCAAGGTCTCCAAGAGCACGGCCTCGGCGAACGTGCCCTCCACCGTCATGATCGGGGAACCGGGGAAGTAGCACTCGCCCTCGGCGTAGCCGTCCACGCTCCCGGAGAACCGGTATCCGGCGAGGAACTCCAGGGTGGGCTCGTCGACCACCTCGTTGTCCCGCAGGAACGCCAGGGACTCCTCGTCGAAGCGGAAGGACTCCAGCGCGTCCAGCACCCGGCCGGTCCCCGCCACGACCCCGTAGCGCCGCCCGCCGGGCAGCTGGCGCGCGAACACCTCGAAAACCGCCCGCCTGGAGGCGGCCCCGCTTCTCAGCGCCGCCTCCAGCATCGTCAGCTCATAGTGATCGGTAAGCAACGCGGTGCTCATGCTCTTTGTCACGAGTCGAAGACTAAGCCCGGGGTAGGGCAGACTGGTGAATGTGGGTAGCACCGCTCCAACGGAGGTCGAGCGTCCGTCAACCGACGTAAGGCCCGATCTGCCATGGTTGACGATCGTCTGGAACGACCCGGTCAACCTGATGTCCTATGTGACGTACGTCTTCCAGTCCGTTTTCGGATACTCCAAGGAGAAGGCGGAGAAGCTGATGCTCGACGTGCACCACAAGGGCAAGGCCGTGGTCTCCAGCGGCACCCGCGAGGAGATGGAGCGCGACGCGCAGATCATGCACTCGTACGGGCTGTGGGCCACCGTCCAGCGGGATTCGTGAGCGCGCGGGCGGCGCTACGGGGTCGTGGCGGGTGGCGGGCGGGTCTCGGGCGGAGTCCGCGAGGAACGGTGGGCGAGAGATGAGTTCGGGGTTCAAGCCGGGGCGCGAGGGCGGTGTGGTCACGGGTTTCGACGCCGCCGAGGTGTCGATCCTGCGCTCGCTGGTCACCCAGATCCTGGGCCTGATAGAGCCGGGGGAGACCGGTGACGACCCCCTGGAGAAGGCGCTCGGCATCGGCGCCTCCGAGCAGTCCAACGACCCGGTGCTGGCCAGGCTGTTCCCCTCGGCGTACGAGGACGGCGAGGCGGCCGCCGAGTTCCGCAGATACACCGAGGCGACGCTGCGCGAGGGCAAGCGGGCCGACGCCAAGACGATGCTCGACAGCGCGGAGCCCGGCCGGGTCGAGCTGACCAGGGAGCAGGCACAGGCGTGGATGCGCGCGCTGAACGACGTGCGGCTCGCGCTCGGCACCCGGCTGGAGGTGACCGAGGAGGTGCACGACGAGATCGCCGACATGTCGGAGAACGACCCCCGATATCCGGCGTATGTCATCTACGACTGGCTGACCTACCTCCAGGACACCCTGGTCCGCGCCCTTTGGTGAGCCCTTTGGTAACTTCCAGTCATGCTCACGATCTCTCGGGAACTGGTCGACAGGATCATCGCGCACGCTCGGGCGGACCACCCCGACGAGGCCTGCGGCGTGGTCGCCGGGCCGGTCGGTTCCGACTCCCCCGAACGGTTCGTCGCGATGGAGAACGCCGAGCGGTCGCCGACGTTCTACCGGTTCGACTCGCTGGAGCAGCTGCGCGTCTGGCGGGAGATGGACGACCG
Source organism: Streptosporangium heterodermiicola (assembly GCF_051390675.1). Classification (NCBI taxonomy): domain Bacteria; kingdom Bacillati; phylum Actinomycetota; class Actinomycetes; order Streptosporangiales; family Streptosporangiaceae; genus Streptosporangium; species Streptosporangium heterodermiicola. The sequence goes on along the minus strand of NZ_JBPJSR010000006.1, from coordinate 291,861 downwards.
CGACGAGGAGCCGGTGGTCATCTACCACTCCCACACCGCCACCGAGGCCTACCCCTCCCGCACCGACATCTCCTACGCCTCCGAGCCGAACGCCCACTACGTGCTGGTCTCCACCCGTGAGGAGCTGGGGGAGAAGGCCGAGTTCCGCTCGTACCGGATCGTCGACGGCGTGGTGGGCGAGGAGGAGGTGACGATCACCTCCGGGTGACCGTCACCGTCCGGCGCCTCACCGTCCGAAGCCTCGTACCCGGGCCTCGTTTCCCGGCCGGACGGCCGCGCCCGGTGGCGTCCGAGGTTCTTACGGCATCGGTGGCCGGTACGGCCGTGAGGTGAATGGCCCCTTTGGGTAAGCTGGTGAGCATGCCGACCGCCGCCCCGAGCCAGGAGGACGTCGTGCTCTCGCGTCCCGGCCCCCGGGCACGGCACGCGGGTGTCGCGCCCGTACAGAACTTCCTGTTCGCGCACACGCCCTCCGTCGTCGTCTACGACTGTCGCTGACCGGTTTTCCTGGAATCCTCCGGTGCTCGCCGGTGTTCTGATCCGGTGGGCTTTACTCCCATGACGACGCAAGGAGATTGACCCGCGATGGCCATCGAGGTTCGCATTCCGACCATCCTGCGCACCTATACCGACGGTGCCAAGGCCGTCGACGCCAAGGGCGCCACGCTTGAGGAGCTCATCGGCGATCTGGAGGCCCGGCACCCCGGGCTGAAGGAGCGCCTGGTCGACAAGGGCGCGCTGCGCCGCTTCGTGAACGTCTACCTGAACGACGAGGACGTCCGCTTCCTGGGCGGGCTGGAGACGCCGGTCGCCGACGGCGACACGGTCACCGTCCTGCCCGCCGTGGCCGGCGGTTCCCGCTAGCCGCGTGGCGCCGCCCGTCCCACCAGATCGAGACGGGCGGCGCACACCGCGGTTCCGGGGCTGTCACCGCGCGGCACAGGTCTGTCACCACAAGGTCAACCCGAGGCACAAGGTCAACCCGAGGCGGAAGCCGTACACCATGCGTTTTGACTCACTGATCGAATCGGTCGGCCGGACCCCGCTGGTCGGCCTGCCCAGGCTCTCGCCCTCGGAGGACGTGCGGATCTGGGCCAAGCTCGAAGACCGCAACCCGACAGGTTCGATCAAGGACCGCCCGGCGCTGTGGATGATCGAGCAGGCCGAGAAGGACGGGCTCCTCCAGCCGGGCCGCACGATCCTCGAACCCACGAGCGGCAACACCGGCATCTCGCTCGCGATGTCCGCCAGGCTCAAGGGCTACAAGCTGATCTGCGTGATGCCGGAGAACACCTCCGAGGAGCGCCGCCAGCTGCTGCGCATGTGGGGGGCGCGGATCATCTCCTCGCCCGCGGCGGGCGGCTCCAACGAGGCGGTCAGGGTCGCCAAGGGCCTGGCCGCGGAGAACCCCGACTGGGTGATGCTCTACCAGTACGGCAACCCGGCCAACTGGCGCTCGCACTACGAGTCGACGGGGCCGGAGATCCTGGAGGACCTGCCGTCCGTCACCCACTTCGTGGCCGGCCTGGGCACCACGGGCACCCTGATGGGCGTCGGCAGGTTCCTGCGCGAGCGCGTCCCCGACGTGAGGATCGTCGCCGCCGAGCCGCGGTACGGCGAGCTGGTGTACGGGCTGCGCAACGTGGACGAGGGCTTCATCCCCGAGCTGTACGACGCCGACGTCCTGACCACGCGTTTCTCGGTCTCCTCGGCCGACGCGCTCCGGCGCACCCGGGAGCTGCTCGCCGGGGAGGGCATCTTCGCGGGGGTCTCCACCGGGGCCGCCCTGCACGCCGCGCTCGGCATGGCGGCCAAGGCCGTCAAGGCGGGGGAGCGGGCCGACATCGTGTTCGTGGTCGCGGACGGCGGCTGGAAGTACCTTTCCACCGGCGCTTACGAGGGGACGCTGGACGAGGCCGAGGAGCGGCTCGAAGGCCAGCTCTGGGCCTGACCCGTCTCCTGATCCGGGGATCTCCCTGGAATGATCCGCTGGGCTTCGCGCCGTGACGGGGTCGGCGGGAGCGGCCGCGACGACGAGCGGACGAGCGGACGAGCGAATGAGGAAGGGCGGGCGTCCCGGTGGGACGCCCGCCCTCGCCGTCCCCGGATGGGGACGATCCCCGGCCGGGGATCCGGCTCCCCGATCGAACAGGATCAGGGAGCCGGGTGGATCGGGTGGATCAGGTGGATCGGGCCGGTCGGCCGAACGATCGGGCCGGTCAGTTGAACAGGAGCCTCAGCGAGAAGGACGCCTCGCTGCCCGACTGCGTACCGCTCATGCCCACGGCACGGAGCACCTGGAGGTTGGCCTTGTCCTCGCCCTGGAGGCCGTTGAGATAGAGGTTCTCCACCTTGTCCAGGTCGGCGTAGAGCGCGAAGGTCGCCTCACCGGCGTTGGGGATCGCGAGCTGGAAGGTCTCGCTGTCGCCCAGGGCGCCTTCCTTGTTGAGCTCGGCGGCGTAGTCCTGCGCGCTGGCCAGGACGAAGACGCCGTCGCCGGGGACCTTGGCGAGCTGCGGGACGGTCGTCCCGGAGTCCACGAGGAACTTCTCGATCTTGCCGACGACCTCCTGCGCCTTGGCCGGGTCGGTGACGATCTTCGCGCCGATCTTCGGCTGGTTGCCGTCGAGGCCGTTGGAGTCGATGGCGAGGGTGATGTTCTTGCCGAGCAGCGTCACCAGGTCGTCGGGGAGCGCCAGGCCGTACTGCTGCTTGGCCTGGTCGGCGAACTGCTGGACGCCGCCGCCCGCGGCCTGGTCGGCCGACTTCATGACCTGTGCCCACTGCTTGCCGATCACCTCGCCGAGACCGGAGATCGAGATCGCGCCGGCGGTGGAGGCCGGAAGCGTGCCGATCTTGGAGGCCTCGGGGGTGCCCATGTCCAGGCTCTCGGCGCCGCGGCTGATGCCCGCGAGCTCGACGTACTCGCCGTCGAAGCGAAGGGCGCCCGCCACGCGGACGTTCTTGATCTGGGCGAGGGTGGCGGGGTCCTGGGTCGCCAGCTCGGGAGCCAGTCCGGCGATCTTGCCCGCGTCCGCCCAGAAGGAGAGGACGCCGGTCTCGCCGAGGGCGCTCAGGTCGTCGGAGAAGTTGGCGTTCCCCGACAGCGGCTCGGCGGCGACGGCCTTGTCGGCCTCGGCCTGGGTCGGGGCGAGCAGCGCGTAGTCGTCGCGGAACGTGATGCCGTACTTCTCCTCGCCCATCAGCTTCGCGATGCCCGCCTTGGCCTTGTCCTGGTCGGTGACCTGGACGGCCACCACGGCGCCGGGCTCGGCGCCGGCCTTGGCCGGGGGCAGCGCGGCCACGCCGACGCGGACGCCGAGCCACGGCTCGATGTCGGCCGCGTAGTCGACCTTGCTGAGACTGTCGGTGTCCTTCTTGATCAGGTCGAAGATCGCCTGACGCGGGTCCTCGCCGGTGAAGGAGTCCTTGGTGACCGTGAACTTCCTGGCGATGTTGAACAGCGCCACCTTCTGGTTCGCGGCCGGGTCGAGGTCGAGGCGCACGTAGCCGATGGCGTTGCCGGGCAGTACGTCGTGCGGCTGCGCGCCGCCGCCGCTGAGCAGGTTGACCGCGAAGAAGCCGCCACCGCCCACGAGGGCCACGACCAGCGCGGCGATCGCCGCGAGCAGCCAGCCCTTACCGCCGCCCTTGCGCGCGGGGGGCCCGGCCGGCGGCCCGGCGCTCAGGAAGTCGGGACCCTGCTGCCAGTTCCCGCCCTGCTGCGCGTACGCCTGCTGGCCGTAGTTCTGCTGCTGGTAGCCGGGCTGCTGCTGGCCGTACGGCTGACCTGACTGCTGGCCGTAACCCTGCTGGCCCTGCTGCTGGCCGTAACCCTGCTGACCGGCCTGCTGGCCGTAGTTCTGCTGGCCGTACGGCTGCTGCTGCGGCTGCTGGTAGCCCTGCTGGGGGTTCTGCTGCTGGTAGGGCTGGCCCTGCTGCGGGTAGGGCTGCCCCTGCTGGTAGCCGCCGGACGGCTGGGGATATCCGGGCTGGCCGTTCTGCGGATAGGCCTGTGTGTGCGGCTGGTCGTTGTGCTGTGAGCCCTCGTTCCATCGGTAGGCGATCGTCCTGTCGGGGTTCTGACCCGGCGTGGGCGACTGGTCGGGGGGATTGTTGGCAGGCATGATCACTCACAAGGTGGGCTTAGCGGATAGGGAGAAGTTAGTGCACATTGCTAGCAACCCGCTTGCATTGAACTAACTATGTGATTGGTGCATCTAAGCGGGATCAGCTCCTGTTCAACAGTGTTTTATAGGCCATCGTCTGCTTTGTCGGTCTATTCCCGCAGGTCGCTGCCGTCTCTTCCGTACCTCCGTCCCCCGCTTCTTTCCGCGGGCTCCGCCGTCCCGGCTCCGGCGGGCGAGTCATCCGGGGGCGGGGGAAACGAGGGCCGTACGGAATGGGTAAAGTGGCCTTTCTAGAACAAGGTTCGGGAGCGTGGATGACGAAGTTCGACGAGGCGACAGCGGCCATCAGGGTGGACGAGACCACCTACGACGTGTGCCTCGACACCGGATACTCGATCGGCGGCCCCCTCAACGGCGGTTACCTGATGGCCGTGCTGCTGCGCGCGGTCGTGGCCGCCTCCCCCCACGAGCATCCGGTGACCACGGGCGTCCAGTTCCTGCGCGCGGCCAGGCCCGGCCCCGCGCAGGTGCGCCTGGAGCAGCTCAAGACCGGCCGCACCGCCACGATGACCCGGGCGACCCTGGTCCAGGACGGCAGGTCCTTCATCGAGGGACTCGTCACGACCGCGACCCTCGGCGACGCCGTCCCCGACTGGACGGACGAGCCCTCGGTGGCGATGCCGCCGATCGAGGACTGCGTCTCGCTGCCCGCTCCCAAGGCCGAGTCGAACATGACGCTCAACGCCCAGATGGAGCTGGTCTTCGACCCTCCCACCATCGGCTGGCTCGACGGCAGGCCCACCGGCAGGCCCGAGGCCCGCGCCTACTTCCGGCTCGCCGAGCCGCAGGACCCCGACCCGTACGTGCTCGCGCTGGCCGTGGACGCCCTCCCGCCGGTGGTCTTCTCCGCCGGAGGGCGCGGCTGGGCGCCCACGGTCGACCTCACCTGGCACCTGCGCGCGCTGCCCGCCCCCGGCTGGCTCACCCTCATCGGCGGAGGCCGCCTGATCAGCGACGGCTGGTTCGACGAGGACGTCGAGGTCTGGGACTCCACCGGCCGCCTGGTCGCCCAGTCCCGCCAGCTGGCCCGCGTCGGGCGCGGCTGACGCCCTGGACCGTTGGCTTCGTACCGCGTCGTGCGATCAGAGATGTCACGAAAAATACATGGCTGAGCTGGTATTCGGCGTTGTGAGGATTCTTACCGTGAGCGGTCGTCCCAGGTCGCCTAGCCTTGGGAACTGTGTCGCAAGCGAGTATTGGAATCTTTGACAGTGGTGTCGGTGGTCTCACGGTGGCCCGCGCGATCATCGACCAGTTGCCCAACGAGTCGATCTTCTATGTGGCGGACACGGCGAGGCAGCCGTACGGCCCCAAGAGCATCGCGCAGGTTCGCGCCTACGCGCTGGAGGTGATGGACCACCTCGTCGAGCACGACGTCAAGATGCTGGTGATCGCGTGCAACAGCGCCAGCGCGGCCGTGCTCCGCGACGCCCGGGAGCGCTACGGCGTCCCGGTCGTCGAGGTGATCCAGCCCGCGACGCGCCGTGCCGTGCGGGCCACCCGCAACGGCAGGGTCGGGGTGATCGGGACCAGGGCCACGATCGCGTCGATGGCGTACCAGGACGCGTTCGCCGCGGCTCCCGACGTCCGGCTGACCGGGGTGGCGGCGCCGCGCCTGGTGGAGTTCGTCGAGCGGGGGGAGACGATGAGCGACGAGCTCATCGACGTCATCCGCGGATACCTGGAGCCGGTGCTCGCCGACCGGTGCGACACGCTGATCCTGGGATGTACGCACTACCCGCTCCTCGCCGGGCCGATCTCCTATGTGGCGGGAGACGGCGTCACGCTGGTGTCCAGCGCCGACGAGACGGCGAAGGACGTCTACCGCGTCCTGCACGACCGGGGCCTGGCCGCCGTAGGGGGCGCGCCCAGGCACCGTTTCCGCGCCACCGGCGACGCGGGCCTCTTCGCCGACCTCGGACGACGGTTCCTCGGGCCGGAGATCCAGGCGGTCGAGGTGGCGTTAGTAGGGGATGTCCCGAACAACGGGCATCGCGTGTGACGGTGCTCGGGCGCCCTGTAGGGGGAGCGCCGGAGATCGGCGGACGAAGGGGGACGGATACCGGCCACCGGCGCCCGCGCCGTGACACGCGGCGCCGCACAGTAACCGTAGGAGGCCGCCGTGAAATTGACGATCATCGGATGCTCGGGGAGTTTCCCCGGGCCTGACAGCCCTTCCTCCTGCTACCTGCTGGAGGCGGAGGGGTTCCGCATGCTGCTCGACTTCGGGAACGGCGCGCTCGGCGCCCTCCAGAAGTACATAGGCCTGTACGACGTGGACGCGATCTGCCTGTCGCACCTGCACGCCGACCACTGCCTCGACATGTGCCCGTACCACGTGGTCCGCACCTACTCACCGCAGGGCCCGCTGCCCCCGGTACCGGTGTACGCGCCCGCCGACGCCCGCCGGAGGCTGAACTCCGCCTACGCGATGCCGGACGAGCCGCCGCTCGACACGGCCTTCGACTTCGTGAGCCTGACGCAGGGGACGTTCGAGGTCGGCCCGTTCGAGGTGACGGCCGCGCTGGTCAACCACCCCGTGGAGACCTACGGGTTCAGGGTCTCGCACGGCGGGCGCTCGGTGGCCTACTCCGGGGACACCGGTGAGAGCGCCGAACTGGTCAAGCTCGCCTCGGGGGCCGACGTGCTCCTGTGCGAGGCGTCACACCTCGACAAGCCGGACCTCCCCGCCGGCCTGCACCTGAACGGCCGCCAGGCGGCCGAGCACGCGGCCAGGGCGGACGTGGACACCCTGGTCCTCACCCACCTGGTGCCCTGGAACGACCGCGACCGCGTCCTGGAGGACGCCTCCCGAGGCGGGTTCGGCGGGCGCATGGAACTCGCACGGAGCGGGGCCCGGTATGACCTAGGGTGAGTTTCATGGCTCGCGCAGATGGACGCTCTCCCGATCAACTCCGCCCCGTCACCATCACCCGTGACTGGCTCGCGCACGCCGAGGGCTCGGTGCTCGTCGAGTTCGGCGGCACCAAGGTGCTCTGCGCCGCCTCCGTGCAGGACAGCGTGCCGCGCTGGCGCCGGGGCAGCGGCCAGGGCTGGATCACGGCCGAGTACGCCATGCTGCCGCGCGCCACGAACACCCGCAACGACCGCGAGTCGGTCCGCGGCAAGATCGGCGGCCGTACGCACGAGATCTCCCGCCTGATCGGCCGCTCCCTGCGCGCCTGCGTCGACTACAAGACGCTGGGCGAGAACTCGATCGTCATCGACTGCGACGTGCTCCAGGCCGACGGCGGCACCCGCACCGCCGCCATCACCGGGGCGTACGTGGCGCTGGTCGACGCGGTCGCGTGGATGCGCAAGCGCAAGATGTGCGGCGGGGACCCGCTGGTCGACTCGGTCGCGGCCGTCTCCGTCGGCGTCGTCGGCTCCACGCCGCTGCTCGACCTCTGCTACACCGAGGACGTCGCCGCCGAGACGGACATGAACGTGGTGATGACCGGCTCCGGCGAGTTCGTCGAGGTCCAGGGCACCGCCGAGGGCAAGCCGTTCGACCGGGCCGCCCTCGACGAGCTGCTCGACCTGGGCGCGGCCGGATGCGCCGAGCTCACCCGCCTCCAGCGGGAGGCACTGGCATGAGCGGGTCCGACACGGCCGCCTCCGGTACGGCCAAGGCGCGCGTGGTCCTCGCCACCCGGAACGCCGGGAAGATCGCCGAGCTGCGCCGGATCCTGGCCGACGCCTCGATCCCGGTGGAGATCGTCGGGCTTGAGGAGTTCCCCGAGATCGGCGACGTCGCCGAGACCGGCCTGACCTTCGCGGAGAACGCCCTGCTCAAGGCGCACGCGGTCGCCCAGCAGTCCGGCCTGCCCGCGATCGCCGACGACTCCGGCCTCTGCGTCGACGCCCTGAACGGCATGCCCGGCATCTTCTCCGCCCGCTGGTCGGGAAGGCACGGCGACGACCCGGCCAACCTCGCCCTGCTGCTCGCGCAGGTCTCCGACGTGCCCGAGGGGCACCGGGGCGCGCACTTCGCGTGCGCGGCGGCGCTCGCCCTCCCGTCGGGGGAGGAGCGGGTGACCGAGGGGGCGCTGCACGGCGTGATCATCACCGCCCCGCGCGGCACCGGCGGTTTCGGCTACGACCCGATCCTCGTCCCCGAGGGCGAGATCCGGACCACCGCCGAGCTGTCCGCGGCCGAGAAGGACGCCATCAGCCACCGAGGCCGCGCCTTCCGCGCGCTGGCCCCGATCATCGCCGAAGTGGTCGCCTGACCGCACCGGTCCGACTCCTGGCCAGAGTGGTGTTCGACCTCTCCGGCTCGCCCTGAGGCCCGGTCGTGGAGCATCTCCCCGCCCCGTCCAGTGGAAGTGATCATTCGGCTTTCTCCCGACGGCGGCGGGTGGCCGCGGAGACTCATACAAAAAGTGAGCGGGCGTCCGGCCGGGGCTGTAATCGGGGCGTAAGAACCTGCGGTCCCGTGTGGGCGTAGCGTCGGAGTCATGCAGAGCAACAGGCGCATGCCCTCGTGGGCTTCGGCGCTGATCGGCCTGGTGTCCGGCGCGGTGGCGGTGGCGGTTTCGCTGCTCGTCGCGGGCCTGGTGAAACCCGCCGCCTTCCCGGTCGTCGCGGTCGGCAACGCCGTTGTCGACCTCACCCCGGCCCCGCTGAAGGAATGGGCGATCCGCGCCTTCGGGGAGAGCGACAAGACCGTGTTGCTCGCCGGGATCTTCCTGATCCTGGCCGCGATCGCCGCCGCGCTGGGAAGAGCCGCCGTCCGCGACCTCCGGTACGGGCTGGCCGGGCTGGCCGTGTTCGGCCTCATCGGCATCGTCGCCGTGCTGACCCGCTCAGGCTCCGGGCTCATGGACGTCGTCCCGACGCTGGCCGGGGTCGGCGCCGCCATGCTCGCCCTGCGCTGGCTCATCCGCCGATCCCTCGCACCGGCCGATTCCTCGGCTGTCCTGTCCAGAGGCGTTCCCGGTGGCGCCGGCGCCGGGACGACGCCCCTGCCCGAGCCCTTGCCCGAGCCCCTGCCGGGGGCCGGGGAGCGCGGTGATCCGTCGACCCCGCCCGTCATGCGAGCGGGGAACGACCTGCGCGCCTTCGACCGCCGGGGCCTGCTGACCGGGGCGGTCGGCGGGGTGGCCCTCGCCGGGGTGGCGGGGCTGGCCGGGCGCGCGCTCTCGGGGCGGACCGAGGTGAACGCGGCACGCGGCGCCGTCCTGCTGCCCCGGCCCGCGAAACCCCTCGCCGCGCTGCCCGCCGGAGTCGATTTCAGGATCAAGGGCCTGTCGCCGTTCGTCACCCCCGACAACGACTTCTATCGGGTCGACACCGCCCTGGTGGTCCCCCAGGTCGACCCGCGCGACTGGACCCTCACCATCCACGGCCTGGTCGACAGGCCCGTGGAGCTCACCTTCGCCGACCTGATGAAACGCGCCGTGGTCGAGGCCGACGTCACGCTCTGCTGCGTCTCCAACGAGGTCGGCGGCCCCTACATCGGCAACGCGCGCTGGCTGGGCGTGAGCCTGGCCGGGGTGCTGCGCGACGCGGGGGTCCGGAAGGACGCGGACATGCTGCTCAGCACCTCCGCCGACGGCTGGACCGCCGGGACCCCGGTCGACGTCGTCATGGACGGCCGCGACTCCCTGCTCGCCTTCGGCATGAACGGCCGGCCGCTCCCCGTCGACCACGGCTTCCCGGTCCGCCAGGTCGTCCCCGGCCTCTACGGCTACGTGTCGGCCACCAAGTGGGTCACCGACATCAAGGTCACCCGCTTCGACCGGGACGAGGCCTACTGGACCCCCAGGGGCTGGTCCGCCAAGGGGCCGATCAAGACCGAGTCGCGCATCGACCTGCCCAGGGACGGCGCGACCGTTCCGGCGGGGAAGAACGTCGTCGCGGGCGTCGCCTGGGCCCAGCACAAGGGCGTCGACGCGGTCGAGGTCCGTGTCGACCAGGGCCCGTGGCGCCAGACCCGCCTCGCCGAGGCCCCCACCGCCGACACCTGGCGCCAGTGGGTCCTCGACGACTGGGACGCCACCCCCGGCAGCCACACCATCGAGGTCCGCGCCACCGACGCCACCGGCTACACCCAGACCGGCGACCGAGCCCCCATCACCCCGAACGGCGCCACCGGCTGGCACACCATCACCGTCGAGGTCGCCTGACCCGTTCTTCTCTCCGGCAGTGTTTTGGGGTGGCTAGCCTTCTGTGTCGTACAGGCTGATGGTGTTTGGCGGTCAGGAAGGGGACGCGGTGAACTCGGAGGCTTCCAGGATCTTGGTGTTGTGGGACGTCGACCACACGCTGATCGAGAACGGCGGAGTCAGTAAGGAGACCTACGCCGGAGCCTACGAACTGCTCACCGGCCGCCCCCCGATCCACAGAGCGCGGACCGATGGCCGTACCGATCCGGCGGTTATGCGCGACCTGATGGACCAGCACGGAATCGAGATGACCGACGCTCACGCGTCCATGCTGAACGCCGCGTTGGAAAGATCACTGCAGGCCAGGCAGGAAGAATTACAGAGGCGCGGATACGAGCTTCCGGGGGCGCGAGAAGCGATAGCCGCTCTTGGAAATCTGGGCGGGATAGTTCAGACGGTTCTAACGGGCAATATCAAGCAAAATGCCTTCATCAAGGTCGCCACGTTCGGCCTGGACTCCGGTCTTGATTTTGAGGTGGGCGGCTACGGATCCGACGACAGTGTCCGGGCGAACCTGGTCGGAGTCGCCCGCAGGAGAGCGGGGGCCAAGTACGAGACGTCCTTCGACGAGTCGACGACGGTAATCATCGGGGACACCGTTCGAGATGTTCGCGCGGGCAAGGAAAGCGGGACCTACGTGATCGCGGTCGCCTCGGGCCTCGACACGGTTCAGGAGCTGGAAAACGAGGGGGCGGATGTTACGTTGCCGGATCTCGTCGATACCTCTGCGCTGATTGATGCTGTCATGTCGGTGAAGAAGCGGGATCTCAGAGCCGCCAGAGAGTAAGTAAGTGCCATGCGGGGATGGTGCTCGGACCTCGTTGAAGGGCTTGTTGAAGAGGGAATGTTTCCCTTGGCGGCGGGGGCGGCTCATTATGGTGGAGGTGCCGCGCTGTCGCGAGGAGGGCATCGAGATGACCGGGCAAGACTGGAACCCTGACCTGACATACGCCGAACGTAATGAGCACACCGGGCAGCGGATAGCCAAGGTACGCAAACTTCGAAACCTTACCCAGGAAGGCTTGGCCGGGCTCGCGAACGTCTCGCGGAGCTTGATCGCCAAGGTTGAGGCAGGTTCCCGGCCCGCGACCCCGTCCCTTGTCGGCGCTGTCGCGCGGGCCTGCTCGGTGGATCCAGCGGAAATCAATGGGCAGCCATATCGGGGAACCGACGAGCGCAGCGATGCCGTTCACATGGCCATCCCCGCTATTCGCATGGCCCTGGCCTACGCGGACGTCACACCTGAGCTGGGCATGTCTCCTCGGACACTCGATGAGTTGGCCGCCGAGCTGGTCAGGTTTCGGAAATTCCAGAAATCCGTGGCGTACGCCCAGCTCGGTGCTCTGCTGCCTGCGGTTCTGGAGGAACTGACCGTGCAGGTGATGGAGTCGGGCGATGCACGCGCGTGGCGCTTGCTCAATCGCGCTCAGCGCCACGCCGGGTCGCTGGTACGCCGCCTCGGTTACAACGACCTGGCACAGGTCGTTGTAGAACGAACAACGGTCTCCGCCCAGCGCGCTGAAGATCCGCACCTGCCTCACCTGGTCACCTTGGGGCGGGCGCGTCTGCTGATGACCCTGGGCTCCTGGGATGTCGCTCTCAAGATGATCAAGCAGGCGACGAGCATGGTCGACCAAGACAACCCGGTGTCGACGGAGGTCTTCGGCTCACTGCACCTGACCGCAGCCATTACCGCCGCCAGGGCTGGGAAGTCGGCGGATGCCTGGGAGCATCATGGAACCGCGACTGAGGCGATAGCGCGAATCAGCCCAAGAGATCGCCGTGATTCTTACGACCTGCAGGCGAATCCAGGAAACGCCGCCATCCATGGATGCGCGGTGGCTGTCGAGCTGGGCGACTGCGATCAGGCCATCCGACTGGACCGGGGAGTCGATATGTCCGGGCGAGATCTCAATGACGAGCGCCGGTCGCACCACGAGATCGACATGGCGCGGGCTCACCTGTGGGCCAATGACAACGACAAGGCGCTCAGACGCATGATCAACGCTGAACGGATGGCGCCCCAGATGGTGCGCTTCCATCCCTCGGCGAGAGAGACGGTTCGCCAGCTCGTGCGGGTCCATCGCAGGATTCCCGAACCGCTGCGGGCGTTGCAAGGTCGCATGGCCGTCTAAAGGGTGAACGCGTCAAGGGGTCCGCTGTGCACAAGCTGTGTACGGCAGACCCCTTGACCGTTTCTAAGGTCACGGTGACAGCGAGTAGCGAACCTCTCGCTTTCCGGATTCGACCTTGGAGGACGGGTGACATAGCACGCGGCACCAGCTGAATCCCAGGACGTGATTGACGAGGCCACGGCGGAACGCCATGACAAGGCGCTGGCCGTTGTGCATCAACTCCTCATCGAGCGAGGAATCCGCGCTCGGCGCCATCAGACGATCAGCCTCTGGCTCTACGCCAGCCTTCCGGATGCCCCAACTTGCCGCGAAAGGCCCACACCCCGCTCCTGGATGAACCGGTATCCGCCCGAGCTGGCCGTGATCGCTCCCGGAGGACGGCGTGAGGCCACGGTGACCATGGGGCCGCGTTCTGGCTGCTACCTGGTGTCCCTGCGCAACGGGACCGACCCGCAGACCGTGAGGAGCGAGCACCCCGAACAGGTCGTGAAACTGATCCTCGCGGCCAGGTCGGGAGAACGGCCATGATCGTTCACGCGGGGAAAGTCGACGTTCCTGCGGATGCCCGTGCCCGAGGGGTCATCGTGCGGCCCGCCGCCGACCTGCGCAACGGCTACGCCCTGCTGTTCGAACGCGATGCGGACAACCCCTTCGTGACCACTCAGGTACGGGGCGAGGACTGGCAACAGCCCGGTCACCGGTTCGCGGGCCTGCTGTGGGCGCACCTCGCCGACCTCGCACCACTGGCCGGAGGCCAACGCTGGTGGAAGCCACCCGTCTACCCCATCGCGATCTACTGCGAGTTCTCCACGGGCGACTCCATCGTCACCACCGTGTCGAGTGACGCCCTCTTGGTGATCCGACCGCAGCGACCTCACCACCGAGCGGCTTACCGTACCCCCTGAGCCGGTGCGGCGGCGCGGCCTTCCCTCGTGCCCGCGCCGCCGCACCTTGGGGACACCCGTGAACACATATGGGCACACTGGGGTTATGCATGCCAGGGGGTATGGAGCGCTCCGTCCATATGTCGTGCCCGAGACTCTGGATGAGCCTCTGGGAGCAGCGGGTGAGCACGGGTTCGCCTTGGCGGGTGGCCATGCCGTTTGCTCAAGGCGGTCCGAACGACGGTAGAGATGAACTCCGGTGTGAGCCATAGCCCTGCTCTCCCGGCCAGGGAGATGCGCGGCTCCGGCTCATCCTGGATGGTTCCGGCGGCCGGATTACCCGGCGTACGCGGGAGTGATCAGTAGGATTCGTTCGTGTGAACGGTCCTTCGCTCGCTCTCCGCCAGCGTTCGCTCGGTGACGCCTCGGTCGAGTTTCCGCTGTTCCCGCCGCTGACCCGGGGTTGTCCTCTGACGAGTACGAGCGAGATCGCCTACCCGTTGGAAGTCGTCTACGACTACGCGCGGGTGGACGGGAGCCTGTTCGGCCAGGAGCCCGGGCCGGACATCGCGCGGTGGTCGCCGTTGTTGCCGCCGCTGGACGCGCCCACGCTCGGGGAGGGCGGGACACCGCTGGTGAAGGTCGGTGACATCTACGTCAAGGACGAGTCGAGCAACCCAACCTGGTCGCACAAGGACCGGCTCAACCGTGTCACCGTCAGCGCCGCCGTCGCCTGCGGGGCGCCCGGCGTGGTCGTGGCGTCGTCCGGCAACCACGGGGCCTCGGCCGCCGCGTACGCCGCCCGCGCCGGGCTGCGCGCCATCGTGCTGACCTCGGCCGACTCGCCTCCGGCCGTGCAGGCGTTCACCCGGGCGTACGGCGCCACGGTCGTGTCCGTGCCGAGTGGGAAGCGCTGGCCGTTGCTGCGGGAGGTCGTGGACCGGCTCGGCTACCACCCGGTCAGCAACCAGACCGTGACGCACACCGGCCACCCGTTCGGGCCCGAGGGCTACAAGACGATCGCGTACGAGTTGTTCCTGCAGCTGGGCGAGGTGCCGGCGGCGGTGTTCGCGCCCACGGGCTACGCCGAGCTGCTGTACGGGGTGTGGAAGGGCTTCGTGGAGCTGCGGCTGCTCGGCGTGGCCGGGCGGACGCCGCGGATCTTCTCCTGCGAGCCGGAGGCGGGCGGGCCCCACGCGCGGGCGCTCGCCACCGGCGCGCCCGCCGCGATCGTAGAGCCGGGACCCAGCGACGCGTACTCCATCGCCGGGCCGGTCGGCGGGCACAGGGGCGTGGTGGCCGTGCGCGACAGCGGAGGCGAGGCGGTACTGGTGACCGACGAGGAACTGCGGGCGGCACAGCGCGACCTCGCCCACGAGGGGCTGTGGCAGGAGCTGTCGGGGGTCGCCGGGCTGGCGGCGTACCGGAAGCTGCGGCGTGACTTCGAGGGGCCGGTGGTCTGCGTGGCGACCTCCAGCGGGTTCAAGGACATCGGGGTCGGCTCGCGGCGCTACCCGGTCGTGGAGCACCCGACGCTGGACGACCTTATGTCCTGAGCAGGCGCGGTCACGCTTCTCCGCTGCCCCATCCCGGGGCGGGCGCCGGGCTTGTAAATGGTCAACTCCTCGGTGTCGCTAAAGGGGCCGCCCTACTATCTGGCTCCCAGGGGATGGTGACGGGGGAGCCGTGAACGAGTGGAGTTTGGCCTCGGGGGTCTACAACCCCGTGGTGACGGTGGACGGGCAGCGGTGGCGGGATTTCGAGCTGGAGATCCAGGTGCCGGCCGTGCCGCTGGCGCCGCGCGAGCGGGAGCGGATGCGCTGGGGTCCGGCGCGGCTGGACCAGTGCAGGCCGTACGGGGTGGCGGGCGGGCTGGCCAGGCCCGATCCGCAGACTGAGGAGGACATGCTGCGGGCCGTTCCCCTCACCGAGCAGGGCACCCCGCGCCGCTTCCCCGACCCGCGCGGCATGTGGATCAGGCTGGTCAACGGGACCGGCCCGGCGGACGACCCGTTCCGGGCGACCAACGCGATCGACTGCGCCCTGTCGGTCCTCTCCACCTGGTACGGCTCCCCGGCGGTGGCCGCGCCGCGCAGGCCCGAGTACGACCGGGTGGGCAAGCCGCTGCTCAGCGGGGAGGCCGGGGGAGTGGCCAGGGCGGAACGGTGGCTGGGGCAGCGCTTCCAGTACGTGGGGCAGGGCCGCCACTCCTACCTTCCGATCGCGCAGGCGCTGCTGGCCGGGGGGCACGGCTCCTCGGCGGTCATCATCAACCGCTGGCCGGCCGGGGGCAGCCACGCCTGGAACGCGGTGAACTTCGACGGCGAGGTGATCTGGATCGACGCGCAGCGGGGCCACATGGCGGTGGAGCCGCCGTACGAGTCGGTGACCGGCGTGTTCTGCGTCGTGATCGACAGGGAGGGGCGGCGGCTGTGATGCCTTTTCCTTCCTCGACGGCCTCACCGGCGCCTTTCCTCGCGGCTTTCTCCACGGAGACTGATTCCCGCGGCCGTTCCCGCGAGACGAGGAGGACGGCGTGAACCCGGACCAGGCGAGGGCGGTGGCGGAGGAGTACTTCAACGGGGTCCGCGGGCCCGGCTCCGCCGTCGAGATCAGGATCTACGCCTTCAACGAGGGCTATGTCGCCTGGTCGAACGAGCCCGAGTCCGACGATCCCAGCGTGCTGCCCGACACCGTCGGATCCGGGTGCGTGGTGATCGACAGGACCACCGGCGAGATCGTCATCCGGCCACTTCTCAACCCCGAGACCGTGGCCGAGCAGTGGCCGGGACGCCGCCCCCGATAGCGAGACGTCCCGGCCACCGGGGCCCGGCCCGGGTGCGGCCGGACCGGGCCCCAAGGGGTGAGTCCGGCGCCACCCGGCCCCCTCCGCCCGGGCCGCGAGCCGCTCGCTCTTCCCGGTCTCGCCCCGTCCGACCGTGCTCAGCCCTTCCGGTCCCGCCCGCCGAGCCCCCGGTTTCGCCACGGGCCCGGCCCGGGTCAGCCGCTCGCGAGGGCGCCGACGACCGAGGCGCGGGCCGCGCGCCGGGCGGGGAGTACGGCGGCGAGTACCCCGGCCAGGCCGGACAGGGCCACGAACGACAGGATCTGCGGTACCGGCAGCTGGAAGACGACGTTGTCGGTCATCGTCTGCGCGGCGGCCCAGCCGAACGCGATGCCCAGGACCACGCCGACCAGCGCGCCGATGAGGCCCAGGACCAGTGCCTCGACCGAGAGCATCCGCCGCAGCTGGGGCCGGGTCAGGCCGAGCGCCCGCAGCAGCGCGGACTCGCGGGTGCGTTCGTGGACCGACAGGGAGAGCGTGTTGGCGATGCCCAGCAGGGAGATGAGCACCGCGAGGCCGAGCAACCCCGTGATGATCATCAGCATCATGTCGAGCGCCTCGTCGAACTCGCCCCGGATCGCCGTCGAGCTGGCGACCTTCGCCGTCGGGTACGGCTCCGTCGCCGCCTCGACCACCGCGAGCGCCCGGTCCGGGTCCACGCCGTCCCGGTGCTTGATCATCACTCTGGTGTCGCCGACCTCGCCGCCGAAGTAGTGGTCGAAGTCCCGCTCGGGCACCGTCAGGGCGCCGAGGCTCGCGTCGATGTCGGAGACGCCCACGACCGTTAGGGCGACCGCGCCCGCCTTCGCCGTCCGTACGGTGATCCGGTCGCCGAGCCCGATCCCGAGCTTTTCCGCGACGCGTTCGGCGACGAGCGCGGTGCCCGGCACGAGCCGGTCGAGTGAGCCCGCGTCGAGCGGCGGGTCGAAGCCCGGTGTCGGGGTGAAGGTCCCCACGTCGTACCGCGCGGTCCCGGTCGCGAGCCTCGCGGTGGTCTCGCGGAACGCGATGACCGAGGCCAGCTCGGGCCTGGTCCGCAGGTCCTCCGCGATCGCGCGGGGCAGGCCGGAGTCGCGCTCCTGGGTCTGCACCAGGTAGTCGAAGGGGAACTGCTCGTCGAGCTGCTGGGTGTACGTCACCCGCACTGTGCCGGTGACGACGCTGATGACCGTCATCAGCGTCACGCCCACGGTGAGCGCCACGGTGGTGGTCGCCGACCGCTTCGGGTTGCGCCGGGAGTTGTCCACGGCGAGCCTGCCGGGCACACCGAAGATCCTGGCGGGCACCCACCCCGCGAAGGCCGACAGCGGCCTGACGATCACCGGCCCGAGGACCAGCACCGCGAGGAAGACGAGCGAGCAACCGGCCATGACCACCACGAGGGCGGTCTCGCCGGGCTTCATGGACATCCCGGCCACCGAGACACCCACGCCCGTGACCAGGAACAACCCGGCGAAGATCATCCGTACCAGACCGGCCCTGAAGGTCCGCTCCTCGGTCTGCGAGCGCAGCGCCGCGATCGGCGCCACCCGCGTCGCCGCCCGCGCGGGCAGCAGCGCCGCGACGACCGTGACCGTCAGACCGATGACCAGGCCCAGGACGACGGTACGCGGTGTCAGGGTGGTCGCGGCGGCCGAGGGCAGCGGCGCGTCGAACGCCGCCAGCACGGCGAGCGCCCCCGCGCCCAGGCCGTAGCCGAACAGCAGGCCGAGCACCGACGACAGCAGGCCGACCACGGCCGACTCCAGCACGATCGACCCGAAGACCTGTCCACGCGTCGCCCCGACGCACCGCAGCAACGCCATCTCGTGGGTCCGCTGGGCCACCAGGATGTTGAAGGTGTTGTAGATGACCAGCGCGGCCACGAACATCGCCACCACGCCGAACAGCAGCAGGCCCAGCATCAGGAAGTCACTGTTGGCGCCGTTGGACCTGGCCAGGTCCGCCGCGTACCGCTCACCCGTCTTGACCTCGTGACCCGCGCCCGCCGCCGCGGCGACCGAGCCGCGCAGCGCCTCCTGGGTGACGCCCTCGGCGGCGGCGACGTCGATCTCCCGGTAGCCCTTCCGCCCGGTCATCTCCTTGGCCGTGTCCGTGGTGTAGCCGACCGCGCCGAAGTATCCGAGCTCCTGGTCCAGGCCGATGTCGAACAGGCCCACCAGTGTGAACTCGTGCCGGACGTTCTTCGCGTCGAGCACCGCGATGACGTCACCGAGCCTGAAACCCCTGGTCCTGGCGGTGCCCTCGTCGAGCACGGCCTGCGTAGCGCCCCTCGGGGCCGCGCCGCTCACGATCGAGGTACGGTTCAGGTCGCCCTCGGGCAGGGAGATGCCCGCGGTGGGGAAGTCCCCGGCGGCCTTGCCGTCCTTGCCGAGCAGGGCGGACGTGCCCCGCACCAGCCCCTGGGCGTCGGCCACGCCGTCCACGGCGCGAATCCTCTCCAGGGTCGCCTCGGAGGCTGCCGGAGCCTCGTTCCCCTCGGCCCGGGGGAGTACGGCGACGTCGATCCTGTCGGCCGCCGCCGAGAACTTCTCGGTGAAACCCGCGTCGATGGTGTCGGTCAGCACGAACGTCCCCGCGATGAAGCCCACCCCCAGCGCGATGGCCAGCGACGTCAGCAGCAGCCGCAGCCGGTGCGCCCGCAACCCGGCCAGCGTCGTCCTCAGCACCTCACGCCTCCAGCTTCATCAGCGTGTCCAGCACCGACTGCGGCGTCGGCCCGGTCAGCTCGTCGACCAGCAGGCCGTCACGGAGGAAGACCACGCGGTCGGCGTACGAGGCCGCGGCCGGGTCGTGGGTGACCATCACGATCGTCTGGTCGAGCTCGCGTACCGACGTCCGCAGGAAGGACAGCACCTCGGCGCCGCTGCGCGAGTCCAGGTTGCCGGTGGGCTCGTCGGCGAAGATGACCTGCGGCCCGCTGATCAGGGCGCGGGCGACCGCGACGCGCTGCTGCTGGCCGCCCGACAGCTCCGCGGGCCGGTGACCCAGCCGGTCGCGCAGGCCCACGGTCTCCACGACCAGGTCGAACAGCGCGGGGTCGGCGAGCCGCCCGGAGATCTCCAGAGGGAGCCGGATGTTCTGCTCGGCCGTCAGCGTCGGCAGCAGGTTGAACGCCTGGAAGACGAAGCCGATCCGTTCGCGGCGGAGCATGGTGAGCTGTTTGTCGTTGAGCCCGGTCAGCTCCACGTCCCCGACGCGCACCTGCCCGCCGCTCACCGTGTCCAGCCCGGCCAGGCAGTGCATCAGCGTGGACTTCCCCGACCCCGAAGGGCCCATGATCGCGGTGAAGGCGCCCGTCGAGAAGGAGACGTCCACCCCTCGCAACGCGTGCACGGCGGTGTCCCCCCGGCCGTACACCTTGGTGAGACCCCTGGCCGTCACGGCCGGCACCGCGCTTCCCCGCGCGTCCCACGCGCCGACCTCTCCGGTGATGGTCACGGCAGCTCTCCTTCAACAACGTATGGCGTTATGACGGACCAAACGTTATTGATGGGGAAAGAGGGATCCATCAGGCATTAAGCCTGACTTGCGGTGCTACGGAGGAGGCCCGGAGAAGGACGGGCGCGACCTCCGTCGTAGCGCGGCATCGGCCGTTCGGCCGAGGCGGCCGGCGCTACTTTCGCGGGTATTTGATCTTGAGGCTGCCCATGCCGACCCTGCCGGTGACGCGCAGCACCGGCGCGTCCGGGTGGCCCGGGTCGGTGGCCTTGTTGCTGATCGTGCCCATGTTCGTCGTCAGCGAGTCGACCCACACGGTCCACCCGCGCGGCACGATCACCACGATGTTGCCCATCCCGCAGGTCGCCTCCAGCAGCACCTCGCGGTGCGAGCACACCGCCTCGGTGAAGTCGATCTTCACGTTGCCCGAGGTGCAACTCGCCACGATGCGCGCGGGCACCACCCAGTAGTCCTTCTGCCGCACCTGCCCGTGCTTCGTCCGCAACTCCAGGACCCCGCCCCCGCCACCCGGCGCGGCGAGCGACGAGTTCGGCGGCAGGTCGGCGGTGAGAACCCTCAGGTCGTCGTACGTCCTGGCGGCCTGCGTCCGCTCGATCCGCTCCTCCAGCTCCTCCAGGGTGAGCCGCCCTTCTCCGGCGGCCACGCGCAGCTGCTCGACAACCACGTCCCGGTCTGCGTGCGACGCGCGGAGCTGACCGTCAGGGTGCGTCATAAGATCATGCTAGTCCGCCGAATGCGGAGTTACGATCCCTGATTCATACGCATATACGACGACCTGAGCTCGATCTCTGAGGCTCAGTTTCGCCAGTATCCGGCCCAGGTGCGTCTTGACCGTCGCCTCCGCCAGCTCCAGCCGACCGGCGATCTCCATGTTCGACAATCCCCTCGCCACCAGCACCAGCACCTCCCGCTCCCGGGCGGTCAACCCGGTCAGCACCGCGGGCTCGGCCGCCCCCGCCGAGGGCAGATGCACCGCGAAACGCTCCAGCAACCGCCGCGTCGTGCTCGGCGCCACCACCGCGTCCCCGCTATGCACCGACTGGATCGCGCTCACCAGGTCGGCGGGCGGCACATCCTTCAGCAGGAACCCCGACGCACCCGCCTTCAACGCCGCGAACGCGTACTCGTCAAGATCGAACGTGGTCAGGATCAGCACCCGGGGCCCACCCGCCACCGAACGGATCAGCCGCGTCGCCTCCACCCCGTCCATGACCGGCATCCGCACGTCCATCAGCACCACGTCGACGGCGACCGTCCGCAACGCCTCCACCGCCGCCGCCCCGTTGCCCGCCTCCGCGACGACCTCGATCCCGGGATGGGCGCCGAGAACCATCCGGAAACCGGTGCGCAGCAACTCCTGATCGTCGACCAGCATCACCCGGATCACCTGGTCACCCACCGCGCGCTCCGTCTATCACCTGGTCGTCCACCGCGTGCCCCGTCAAGCCGCCCGCCCCGCCCCGGCGTCACCGATCGGCAGCCGCGCCACCACCTGGAACCCGCCGCCAGGCACGGGCCGCGCCTCCACGCTCCCGCCGAACAACGCCACCCGCTCCCGCATGCCGACCAGGCCGTGCCCGCCCTCACGCTCCGGCGTCGCGGCACCGCGACCGTCGTCGGTCACCCGCAGGAGCAGCTCCCGCGCGCCGTACTCCATCTCGACCGTGGCCCTGCTGTCCGGACCGCCATGCTTGAGGGTGTTGGTGAGGGCCTCCTGCACGATCCGGTAGACCGTCAGCTGCTCCCCCTCGGGAAGCTCCCGGGAAACGCCGGACACCCGCAGCTCCACCGGCAACCCCGACTCCCGCACCTGCGCCACCAGAGCGTCCAGCTGCGACAGGCTCGGCTGCGGAGCGTACTCCTCCTGGACACCGTCGGCCCGCAACACGCCCACCATCCGCCGCATCTCCGCCAGCGCCCTGCGGCCCGTCGCCGAGACCGCCTGCATCGCCCTGCGCGCCTGCTCGGGATCGCTGTCGATCGCGTACCCCGCCCCGTCGGCCTGAACGATGATCACACTCACGTTGTGCGCGACCACGTCGTGCAGCTCACGGGCGATCCGGGCCCGCTCCGCCGCGGCCGCCAGCCTGGCCTGCTGATCCCGCTCCCGCTCCGCCCGCTCGGCCCGCTCCTCCAGCCCCTCCAGGTAACGGCGGCGGGTGTTCGCGTAGATCCCCGCCATCCAGATCGCGATCGCGAACGCCGAGGCCGTCGCGAACGCACCCGGGTCAAGCCCCTGAGGCACCCGCCCGAACACCAGGAACAACCCCAGCTCCACCACCAGGCCCGCCCCGACCGCCCAGCGCAACGGGCGCCGCGACGCCACGCCGTACATGGCGACCAGCACCGAGACGTTGAAGAACAGGGTCGGCACCCCGGCGAGCCACTGGACGAAAGAGGTCAGCGAGATGATCGCGAAGACCGCGACAGGACGCTCGCGCAGCCAGAACAGCGGCACGAACAGCAACAGCGACAGCCCCGCGAACCCCCACGCGCCGAGCTTCGCCGCCCCCCAGGCCACCAGGTCGACCACCCCGACGGTCCAGACGTTGAGCAGCGAGACCAGCAGGAACGGAATCAGCCACAGGGCGTCCGTGATCCTGGGATGGCGCCCACTCCAGGCGCGTAGTCTGCCGAACACATCACTACGATACGGACGCCCAGATCAGCGACCTTCCCCCTCAAGGTGGAACCCGGTGTACGACTCAGGTCGCACACCGGGTCGGACATTCGGTACGGCTTACACGGCCTTTACGGTCTCTGAGGCACCATGGTTTCCGGGAGCGCCCTCTGGGGTGAGTAAAGGGAGATAGTTTGTGGTGATCAATCACAACGACGCCGGGTCGCGCGGCCACGAGGATGGGCCGCGCGACCTGACGTTTTTCCCGCACCACGCCGCCTGACAGCCGTCCCGGGCAGCCACCGCGCGAGACTACCGCCGCCCCGCACGCTCGGATGTTCCGGTGATCTCACCCGATCAGCCGAATCGATCCACAGGGGCTTTCCCGTCCGGCGTCGGACACCGTGCCATCCCGGACGACGCGGCCGGATCCCACGCGGACGAGTCGTCACAGCCACCCCGCACGGCGAGGCCACGCGAACCCGCGTCACCGCCCTCGCCCACCCCGCCCGACGCGGCGGCACGGTCCTCTTCGAGGACGGATTCGCGCATCAACTGAATGGCCCTGCGTATGACCGCGGATCTCGACGCGAAACGTTTCTCGCTCCGGCAGTATTCAATGAAGAATGAATCCTGGGCCGATATCGTTACGCTGGTGTCTATCGACTTGATTTCGACCGGGCGATTCTGAATTGTTTTGTGGGGTCGACGGGATTCGAACCCGCTCTGTACGACACCTAAAATCGTTGCCTCTGCCGTTGGGCTACGACCCCTATTCTTTCCTGCGAAATTCTCTGTCTGTGAATGGCAATTGGGGCAGAGGAATCGCAGGTCTTCTTTTCTGTTGTCCGGCCAGTTGCCGTTGACGTGGTCAACGTGCAGCGTCAATGCCCGGCCCTGCCAGGCGCCCTCGATCCTACATCCCGTGCAGCGATACGGCACCCCGATCTCGATCAAGATGCGCCTGAGCTGCCCGGGGTCCGGGCGCGGGCTGCCATCCGGTCGCATGGCGAGAACCTGTTCCGGACGACTACGGCGTGGTGAGGGCTTCCCCCTGTTGGGAGAGACTCTGCGAAAATGCGACGTGTCGATTTCGAAGCGCTTCAGCTGGCGGCTGATGTGGGCATGGTTGCCGCCCGCGACGGTGATGCCGAGATGGCGCAGGACGTCGGCGATGCTGAGTGAGGCGGCCGCGGCCTCCGCCGGCATTTCGGGGGTGTATTTGTATTTGATGGGCACGCCCCAAGCCTAGGCAATGGGACTGACAATTCTTGGGGTGTGCGCACGTCATATTAAATGGCCAAAAAGGGGTGTTAGTCGACGCCGAGTTCGCGGCGGAGGCGGGCCACGTGGCCGGTCGCCTTCACGTTGTAGAGAGCCTTCTCGACCTTGCCGTCGGCGTCGATGACGAAGGTGGAGCGGATGACCCCGACGGTCGTCTTGCCGTACATCGTTTTTTCCCCGTACACCTCGTAGGCCTTGTGGACCTCAAGGGAGGGGTCGGACAGGAGCGGGAAGGTGAGGGCGTCGTGCTCGACGAACTTGGCGAGCTTGGCGGGGCCGTCCTTCGAGACGCCGAGCACGGCGAACCCGGCCGAGGTCAGTGAGGCGAGGCTGTCGCGGAAGTCGCAGGCCTGCTTGGTGCAGCCCGGGGTCATCGCGGCGGGGTAGAAGTAGAGGATGACGCGCTTGCCGCGGTGTGCCTCCAGCGACACGGTCGTGCCGTCGGCGGCGGGAAGCGTGAAGTCCGGGGCGGCGTCGCCCGGCTCGAGTTTCATGGTGTTCCTCCGAGGAATGGTTCCCCGGTCAACTTACCGGCCTGTCCGAAGTGTCGTGGGCGGGTGGGACCTGACAGACTGATCGATGTCAAGGAGTAGGGAGGGGAGAGCCATGGCGGACACCGATCCCGCGGAGTTGGAGCGGCAGATCGAGCGCACGCGCGCGGAGTTGGCCCAGACGGTGGACGCCATCGCGGACCGGGTGAGCCCCAAGCGGGTCGCGGCACGTGGTGTGGCGAAGGTCAGGGCGAACGCGGAGCATCTCGTCGCCCAGGTCGGCGACCTGGTGGGCGGGGTGGCGGGGCCGAAGCCGGTCAAGCTCGCCGGCGAGCCCGAGAACCTGTGGGCGGACGACCGGCCGGACCTGGCGCCGATCCTGATCGGGGTGGGCGCGGTGCTGGCGCTCGGCGCGGTGGTCGTGTTGTGGCGGCGCCGTCGTCGCTGACCGGGGGTTTCGAACGTGGCCGATGTCCGATCGGCGGCTCCGAATTGAGTAGGGGTTTACTCATGTGACCTTTTTCCTGCGCGCGGAACATCGCAGTAGGTGAAAGGGAGGGGTAAATCCATGAAAAACATCATTCGAGCCGCGATCGCGGTGGGCGCCACCACCGGTCTCATGCTGACCGTGGCTCCGGCCGCCTTCGCCGCGACATCGGCGTCGACCGCGTCCTCGGTGTCCTCGGTGTCTTCGGGTTCCTCGGCGTCCGCGTCGGCGCGTGACTTCGACGACAGCTTCGAGCAGGAGTCCAGGAACGGCCGGGCCACGCTGGAGGCCGAGTACTCGGTCGAGGGCGACGAGGAGGAGGACAACACGTTCAGGCTGACGGGCGAACTGTACGACGGTGACAGGCGCACCCTCCGCCAGGGCGGTCGCTGCGCCTACACCGAGGTCCAGGTCATCTCGTCCGGCGACGAGGACTGGGACGTCGTCAAGCGCGTCAGGCTGTGCAGCTACGACGACACCAAGCGCTTCCGCGTCACGGCGCACGATGTCAGTGAGGTGCGGGTCAAGACCTGCCAGGTCAAGTACCGGAGCTCGTCGACCTCCAGCTGCAGCAGGTGGAAAGAGCTCAACCTGGGCTTCTGAGACCCCTCGGAGGTCCGGTCCCCCCGGGCGCGGGAGCACACCGCGGGCCGTCGTCCGGGGGCAGGGGCTGAGATGTGGCAGGAACGGGCACTCGCCGGGGTAGCGGCGGGTGCCCGTTTCGCGTGCCGGGTCTGTTCTTGTGTTCCAAGCGGTGCCGGTTTCGTTCTCGTGTCCCGGGCGGTGCCGGGTCTGTTCTCGTGTCCCGGGCGGTGCCGGGTTCGAGAAGGGTGCCCCCCGAAGTTCTCGCCGTTCCCGGCGACGACACCGAGCGCTCCCGGCCACGGATCCCGGGGTTCCCGTCGCTCCCGGCCACGGGTTCGCCGGAGGGGGCAGGGGTCAGAGGAAGGTGCGGCCCTCGCCGCGGTAGGTGGGGACCTCGTCCACGACCTCGTCCCCGTCGATCAGGTGCAGGCTCGCGAAGCGCTCGCAGAGCTCGCCCGCCTTGGCGTGCCGGAACCAGACGCGGTCACCGGCGCGCAGGTCCTCGGCGGCCTGCCCGATGAGGGGGGTCTGCACCTCTCCGGCTCCCTCGTCGGAGTCGTAGCGCAGCCCGCACGGCAGGTAGGGCTGGGGCAGCCGGTTCTCGCCGGGGGCGCCGGAGGCGGGGTAGCCGCCGCCGAGGACGGTGACGACGCCGGGAGCGGGGCGGCGTACGACGGGCAGGGCGAAGAGGGCGGCGGGCCGGCCGGTGAATCCCCGGTAGAAGTCGAACAGGCGGGGATGGAAGAAGCCGGATCCGGCGGCGATCTCGGTGACGGCCCTCTCCCTGGTGGTCTTCTCGATGCTGCCGGTGCCGCCGCCGTTGACGAACTCCAGGTCGGTGACCTGGCGGACGGCCTGGACGATCCGGCCCCTGCGCGTGATCAGCTCGCGCCGGGAGCGGGCCTGCATGAGGCGTACGGCCCGGGTGAGGGCGGGGTTGCCCGGAGCGTCGTCGCCGACCCCGGCGATCTGCGCCTCGTACGCCATCAGGCCCGCGAGCCGGAAGCCGGGCCGTTTCGCGATCTCGGTGGCGAGGTCGGCGGCCTGGTCGACCTCGCGGACGGGGGAGCGTCGGACCCCCGCCCTGAACCGGCCGCCGAAGGCGAGGTAGCCCGCGTCGACGTCCAGGCAGAGCCGGATCTCGTGGCGGTCGCGGACCCCGGAGACGGCGGACTCGACGAGGTCCAGGTGCTCGGTGTGGTCCACCATGATCGTGATCTCTCGCGCCGCGACCGGGTCGGCGGCCAGCTCGGCGAGCGCGGCGCGGTCGACGGTGGGGTACGCGACCAGCACGTCCCGCATCCCGGTGGAGGCGAGCCAGAGGGCCTCGGGGAGGGTGAAGGCCATGATCCCGGTGAAGCCGTCCATGGCGAGGATGCGTTCGAGCACGGCGCGGGACCTGACGGACTTGCTGGCGACCCTGATCGGCTTGCCGTCGGCCCGGCGGGCCATCGCCTCGGCGTTGGCGCG
This sequence comes from Streptosporangium heterodermiicola, assembly GCF_051390675.1. NCBI lineage: Bacteria > Bacillati > Actinomycetota > Actinomycetes > Streptosporangiales > Streptosporangiaceae > Streptosporangium > Streptosporangium heterodermiicola. The sequence continues at coordinate 265,238 of NZ_JBPJSR010000006.1, read as the reverse complement.
CAGGGCGGGCAGGTCGAGGACGGCGAAGGGGGGATCGAGGTGCGCTGTGGCCCGGTCGTAGCGCTGGCGGTCGTCCATGTCCGCAGGATAACCCGGCCCCAGCGAATATGAGTGATATTCACGTTGCCGGACGGGTGGTCAATGCTCCCGCCAGGAGGGTTCCAAGATCGCGTAAGTGGGTGGTTGATCCCCGCCCCGGTCCTGCCCGAACGCGTACACATGACCGAATGACGACTACTCTCCAGGACATCCTGGCGGGCTCGGGAGGCACCGGCGGCGCGGGGACCACCACCGGGGGCTCGGGAGGCAAGGCGGCGGCCGAGCAGTTCCAGGACGTCCGGCGCAGGTCGGTACGGTTGCTGCGGCCGGGCAGGACCCCCGCCGGCGTCCCCGCTGCCCTGGCGGCGTCCGCCGTGCTGGTGGTCTCGGCCTCGGTGACGGTGGGCATGCTCATGGAGTCGCCGGTCGCGCGGGTGCCCTACCGGCGGCTCGTCAACGGCGCCGGCGCGTGGAACTGGTCGGATCCGGCCACGTTCGCCGCGTCGACGCTCGCCATCGCGGCGGGCCTGGTGATGCTCGTCCTCGCCGCGCTGCCGGGACGGACCCGGCTGGTGCCGCTGGAGTCGGGGGACCCGCACATGGTGATCGGCATCACCAGGTCCGGGCTCCGCCGCACGCTGCGGGAGGCCGCCGAGACGGTGGACGAGGTGAACGGGGCCCGGGTCCGGCTCACGTCGCGGATCGTCGAGGTCACCGTGTTCACCGACGCCGAGCGCACCGGGCCCGTGCTGCGCCGGGTGGGCGCCGCGGTGGGCGACCGGCTGTCCGGGCTGGGCGCGATGTGCGCGGGTGACGTCGTCGTGAGGCTGCGCAGGAAGAAGGCGTGATGAGGCCCTATCCGGGCAACCGGATCGGCCTGGCCGTCACCGGGACGGCGCTGGCGTCCGCGGGGCTCTACGCCTTCCTGCGAGGACGCGGTGACCTCCCCGGGCAGTCGCCCGGGGCCAGGCTCGTGCGCAAGGGGTTCCCCGGCTGGCTGGCCGCGCATCCGTGGCTGGGCTGGCTGGTCGCGCTGCTGCTGGTGGCGCTCGCCCTCCTGGCGGTGCGGTGGCTGCTACACGCCCTGGGATGGGGGCGGTGGGGCAGGCGGACCGGGACGGGGACCGCCATGCTCGGGGTTGCTCTTAAAGAAGTCGAAGGGCTCACCCGTGTCCGCGTCAGGTACATACGGCACGAGCGGCTGCGCATCGGGGTCGCCTGCGCGCCCGCGGCCGATGTCGGCAAACTCGTGGCCCGGCTGAACAGGGACGCGGTGGGGAAGGTCCGACGGGCGCTCGGGGAGGTAGAACTCGGCGTGGTGGTTCGCCTGCACGTCCGCCGCCGCTGACCTCCCGAACCCCGGCCGCTCGCCCGTCCCTCCGTACGCGGGCCGCTCGCCGGTCGCGCCGTACGCCGGCCCCGGCCGCTCGCCGGTGACGCCGTACGCCTGCCGTTCGGCCGTCGTGCCGTACGCGGGCCGCTCGCCGGTCGCGCCGTACATCGGCCGCTCCGCCGTGTCCCCGTACGCGGTGGTCCCGTATGTGGTGTCCCCGTACCCGGTGCTTCCGTAGCCGGTGCTTCCGTGCGTGGTGCTTCCGTACCCGGTGCTTTCGTGCGCCGCGTCCCGGTACCCCCGCTCGTCGTACGGCCCGTACCCCGTCTCCCCGATGGGGCTCGCGTACACCGGACGGTCGGTCGTCGGGCCGTACGACGGGTCCTCGCCGCCGGGGTCCTCGTACGGCGGATCCTCGTCCGGCGCGACGGCCGCCGCCTCGGGGGCGTTCTCCTCGTGCCTGACCCCGAAGGCCAGTCCGGCGGCGAGGCAGGCCAGCGGGAGGGCGGGGATGACGTAGCGGTGGTCGAAGGCCGCGATGAAGGGCGGCAGGATCAGCAGCATCGTCCCCGCCGCCCAGGGCAGCAGCACCGCGCCGCCTAGCCGCCGCAGCCGCATCAGCACGCCGACCAGGCCGACCAGCAGGATCACCGCGAGATACGGGCCCCGCACGAAGCCGTACTCCTGGTAGCCGCGCAGCCAGCCCGCGTACGGCTCGGCCATCACCGGCGCCCCCGACGAGCCCTGGTAGGCCACGGTCAGCTGCTCGGCGGTCTTTCCCTGCGAGGCGGCCCCCGGGGAGAAGGGCCGCACGGTGTCGGGGAAGACGTAGGCGCTCTGCGGCCCGGGAGCCGGGTAGACGCGCCGGTTCCAGTCGAAGATGTGGGCCGCGTCGTCCAGGCCCGCCCGCAGGAAGTCGAACGGCTGGGCCAGGATCGCCTGGGTGGCGAAGGCGCCCGCGAGCGCGTCGCGTTCGGCCCAGCTGCCCTTGACCTTGTTCAGCGGCGAGTCGCCGTCCCAGATGTAGGTCGGCGGCGCCGCGCGCTGCCCGAGCGGTTCGACGGGGCACAGGGCCGCCTCGGGACCGGCAGGGTGGATCCTGTCGCAGTCGGCGAAGGTCATCGTCCGCGCCCAGAGGAAGGCGTTCCCCCTGGTCAGCCCGAAGTTGCCGTGCTCGGCCCTGAACCAGGTGGCGTACGAGCCCAGGCCGATCGCGGCGGCCAGCGTCGCGGCGACGACCGCCCGCCACCCGGCCCGGCGGATCAGCATGCAGACCAGCGCCACGGCGATCAGCGGCAGCCCGATCGTGCGGGTGACGGTCGCCGCGGCGAGCAGCGCCCCGGCCAGCGCCGCGACCCAAACCGCGGGGCGCCGCCGCCACAGCAGCAGCGTGACCGCCAGCACCGCCAGGAACTGGAAGAGCAGGTCCGCCATGACGAGGTGTTCGAGCTGGAGCTGGTAGGCGTCCAGCAGCACCGGCAGCGCGGCGAGTGTCGCGCCCCATCCGGGCAGCCCGCCCAGCCTGCGCAGCAGCAGGTAGACGCAGACGGCCACGGCCAGTCCGAGCAGGTGCTGCACCGCGACCACCGCGGGGACGCTGGACAGCGGCTTGAGAATCCACAGGAACAGCGCGTAGCCCGCCGGGCGGGACTCCAGGGGGCGGGGGTCGAGCCCCGCGTTCAGGTAGACGAAGGAGTCGGCCCAGAACCACAGGGCGGGCCGGTAGCCGAGCATGGCGAGGACCCGCAGGCCGCCGCCCGCCAGCAGGGCGGTGATGAAGAGCCAGTGCGACCGGAGGAAGCGGAGCGCCCGCAGGGGGAGGGAGGGTTTCGCGGGGCGCTGGGAGCGACGGGAACGGCTTGCCGGGTGCGTTCCCGTTACCACCGCGACCTCCCGAGTCCCGCGCACATGGCCACCCAGCATAGGCGTGGGATCGGAGGGTCTTGCACGTGATGCGAAATTTGTTGGTGATCGGGTTGTATGTTCCCAGGGGCCCGTGACTCTCCTCGCGCGCCGGTCGGTGACCCGTGGTTCTTCGCGTCAGAGACTCGGGCGGCCGGGAGCCCCCGGCGCCTCGGTCGTCCCGTGCCCGCTCAGCACTCGATGACGTTGACCGCGAGCCCGCCCCGGCTGGTCTCCTTGTACTTGTCGAGCATGTCGCGGCCGGTGTCGCGCATCGTCTTGATGGCCTTGTCCAGAGAGACGAAGTGGCGGCCGTCGCCGCGCATCGCGATCCTGGCGGCGGCGATGGCCTTGATCGAGGCGACCGCGTTGCGCTCGATGCACGGGATCTGCACCAGGCCGCCGATCGGGTCGCAGGTCAGCCCCAGGTTGTGCTCGATGCCGATCTCGGCGGCGTTCTCGACCTGCTCCGGGGTCCCGCCCATCACCTCGGTGAGCCCGGCGGCGGCCATCGAGCAGGCCGAGCCGACCTCGCCCTGGCAGCCGACCTCGGCGCCGGAGATGGAGGCGTTCTCCTTGAACAGCACGCCGATCGCCCCCGCGGTCAGCAGGAAGCGGATCACGCCCTCGTCGTCGGAGTCCTTCGTGAAGCGGTCGTAGTAGGTGAGCACGGCCGGGATGATGCCCGCGGCGCCGTTGGTGGGCGCGGTGACGATGCGGCCTCCGGCGGCGTTCTCCTCGTTGACGGCGAGGGCGAACAGCGAGACCCAGTCCATCGTCTGCAGCGTGTCCTTCTCCGGCGACTCGCCGCGCAGCTGCCGGTGGAGCTGGTGGGCGCGGCGGCGGACCTTCAGGCCGCCGGGCAGCACGCCCTCCTTGCCGATGCCGCGCCGCACGCACTCGCTCATGACCCGCCACAGGACGAGCAGCCGGTCGCGGATCTCGGCCTCGGTGCGGCCGAACGCCCGCTCGTTCTCCAGCATCAGCCCGGAGATCGACAGCCCGGTCTCCGCGCACTGGGCGAGCAGTTCCGCGGCCGTGGTGAAGGGGTACGGCAGGACGGTGTCGTCGGGTTTGATCCGGTCGGCGCCGGTGGCGTTCTCGTCGACGACGAAGCCGCCGCCCACCGAGTAGTAGACCTTCTCGCGGATCGTCTCGCCGGACTCGGACAGCGCGGTGAAGCGCATGCCGTTGGGGTGGCCGGGGAGTGAGATCTTGCGTTCGAAGACGAGGTCCTCGCCGATGACGAAGGGGATCTCGCGGGAGCCGTACAGGGAGAGGGTGCCGGACTCGCGCATGGCGGCGAGCCGCTCGTCGACCGTGTCGACGTCGACCAGCTCGGGCTTCTCGCCCGACAGGCCGAGCAGCACGGCCTTGTCGCTGCCGTGGCCCTTGCCGGTCAGGCCCAGCGAGCCGTACAGGACGGCACTCACCCGGGCGGTCTTCTCCAGGAGCCCGTCCTGGTCGAGGCCGCGGGCGAACTTGTGGGCGGCGGCCATCGGGCCGCCGGTGTGCGAGCTGGACGGGCCGATTCCGATCTTGAAGAGATCGAAGACGCTGATCGTCATCTGAATCCTTCCAGCGTGGACGGCCACGCGCGCCCGGGGACACGCGTGGCCGTGACGCGAGGGGGGAGAGGCTTAGGACTCACCCGAGGTGAGCGCGGCGTACTCCTCCGGCGACAGCAGGTCGTCGGCGGAGCCCTCAAGACGTACGCGGAACAGCCAGCCGTCGCCGTAGGAGTCGCTGTTGACCAGCGAGGGGTCGTCCACGACGGCCTGGTTGACCTCGACGACCTCGCCGGCGACCGGCGCGAAGATGTCGCTCACCGACTTGGTCGACTCGACCTCGCCGACCGCGTCACCGGAGGCGACGGTCGAGCCGACCTCGGGCACCTGCACGTAGACCACGTCGCCCAGCGCCTCGGCGGCGTAGGCGGTGATGCCGACGGTGAGGGTGAGGCCGTCATCGATGCCGGAGATCCACTCGTGTTCCTTGGTGTAGTGCAGGTCCTCGGGAATGCTGCTCATTTTTTCCTCCTGTAGAAGGGCAGTGCGACGACCTCGACCGGCTCGTGGCTGCCCCTGATGTCGACGGCCAGTCCTGACGACAGGCCGTTGTCCACGTAGGCCATCGCGATGGGCCTGCCCAGTGACTGGGAGGGCGCCCCGCTGGTGACCTCGCCGACGACCGTGCCGTCACCGGCGACCACCACCGGGTACCCGTGCCGGGGCACCCTGCGGCCGGTCGCGACCAGACCGACCAGGCGGCGGGACGGCGGGACGTCTCTGCGGGATTCGAGGGCGGCCCGGCCGACGAAGTCGCCCGGCTTGTCGAACCTCACCACACGGCCGAGCCCGGCGTCGAACGGGGTGAGCGCGGACGACAGCTCGTTGCCGTACAGCGGCATCCCGGCCTCCAGCCGGAGGGTGTCGCGGGCGGACAGGCCCGCGGGGATGAGGCCGTGCGGGGCGCCCGCCTCGGTGAGGGCGGCCCAGACCGGCTCCGCGTCCCCGGACGCGACGAACAGCTCGAAGCCGTCCTCGCCGGTGTAGCCGGTACGGGCGATGAGGGCCTCGCGGCCCGCGACGACGGCGGGCAGTCCGGCGTAGTACCTGAGCCCGTCGAGGTCGGCGTCGGTGAGCGCGCCGAGGATCTCCGCGGAGCGCGGGCCCTGGATCGCGACCAGCGCGTACCGCTCGGAGCGGTCGTCCACCGCGGCGTCGAAGCCCTTGGCGCGGCCGGTCAGCTCGGCGGCCACCCGCGGGTAGTTGGAGGCGTTGGCGACGACCATGAACTCGGCGGGGGCGAGCCGGTAGACGATCAGGTCGTCCAACACGCCGCCCTCGGCGTCGACGATCATCGTGTAGCGGGCGCGGCCGGGCTCCAGCGCGGAGAGGTGACCGACCAGGGCGTGGTCGAGGGCCTCGGCGGCCTGCGGCCCGGTCACGAAGATCTCGCCCATGTGGGAGAGGTCGAACAGGCCGGCCGCCTGGCGGACCGCGTTGTGCTCGGCCGACTCGCTGCCGTAGCGGAGCGGCATCAGCCAGCCCGCGAAGTCGGTCAGCGTCGCGCCGAGGGACTCGTGCACGCCGCGCAGCGGCGTAGGTCGGGACATGTGCGCACCTCAGACAAGGGACAGATGAGAGCATCCTCCCCCTCTGTCGTGGGTGCCTGAGAGTTTCATCCGGGTTTTACCGGATTTTCACCTTCGGCGAGGTCGTGGGACCTGCTTTCCAGAGGGCACCTACCCGCACGGTCCTTTGCCTTGAGAGGTTCGCGGGGAGGGCTTGCTCCTTCAGGGGTCCTGGCCTGGATGTCAGGACGCTCTCCCGCACGGGAATCATCGGTGTCAGCGGCCAGCCTAACCGCCCGCACCGGCCGAGCGAAATCCCCTCGTCCCCCCGATCCGTGCCGGTCAGGGGGCGGCGTGCCGGACCAGCGCCTCGAACAGGGCCGACTCGTCGTCGGTCTCGGGGTGCCACTGGACGGCGACGGCGAAGGGGTGGTCGTCCACCTCTACGGCCTCGATCGTGCCGTCCTCGGCGTGGGCGGTCACCGTCAGGCCCGGGGCCGGGCGGTCGAGGGCCTGGTGGTGGTAGTGGGCCACGTCCACGGTCTCGGCCCCGAAGATCTTCGAGGCCCGGCTGCCGGGGGCGAGCCACACCGGCATCCTGCCGTAGTGGCCGGGGGCCGGGGCGTGTCCCGGGTGGCCGACCACGTCGGGCAGGTGCTGGTGGAGGGTGCCGCCCAGCGAGACGTTCAGGACCTGCATGCCCCGGCAGACGCCCAGGAAGGGCAGGCCGCGCTCCAGCGCCGCCCGGACCAGCCCCAGCTCCGCGTCGTCGCGGAACGGCCGGACGTAGCCGGTCCGCTCGTGCGGCTCCTGCCCGTACCGCTCCGGGCCGACGTCCCCGCCACCGGCCAGGACGAGCCCGTCCAGGCGCTCCACCAGCGTCGCGGGGTCGCCCGCCGGGGGCAGGATCACCGGCTGCCCGCCCGCGCGGGCCACGTGGTCGACGTAGTCGTACGGCAGGAGCGCGGTCGTGGTCTCCCAGACGGTGAAGCGCGCGGGCTCGACGTAACAGGTGATACCGATGACGGGACGGGACATGATCTCCTGTTTCGCCGTGCTTCCACCGAGGTCCTGGCACCGTGTACCCCTCGTACCCCTCGTACCCCTCGTACCCATGGTGCCGATCGTGCCCGGCCCGGTGCCCTCCCCGCACGTTACCGGCCGGGGCGGAACGACGTGCCGCCGGGGGCCGCCGGGGGCCGCCGGGGCGCGGGCGGCGGAGAGGCACGCGGCGAGGGTTAAGTGGTTAAGCGAATCCGCCGCCGAGAAGGCGGTTCGGGAGTCACCGCTCCCGGTCTCGTCGCGGGCACGGGCGTCCGGCCATGGCCGCTGTTCAGGGCGGGTCGCCGGCCGCCATGGAGATCGCCGGGGGCCGGGACGCGCGTAGTAGGGTGCGCAGCGGGAACGCGTCGGGTAACCGGTTCAGGTGGAGGTCTCGTGAAGCGACCGACGATCGCCGACATCGCTCGTCGCGCGGGGGTGTCCAAGGTCGCGGTCTCCTACGCGCTGAACGACCGTCCGGGCGTGTCGGAGGCGCGAAGGAACACCATCAAGGCCATCGCCAGGGAGATCGGCTGGCAGCCCAACAGCGCCGCGCGCGCCCTCAACGGGGCACGGGCCCGCGCCGTCGGCCTGACCGTGTGCCGCCCGGCACGGGTCCTGGGGATGGAACCGTTCTTCATGGAGCTGATCAGCGGCATCGAGAGCGAGCTGTCGGCCCGCTCCTACGCCCTGCTCCTGCAGATGGTGACCGGCCACGCGCAGGAGGCGGAGGTGTACCGCAGGTGGTGGGGAGAGGGCCGCGTCGACGGCGTCATCCTGGTCGACCTGCACTTCGACGACCCGCGCGTCCCCGAGATCGAGGACCTCGACCTGCCGGCAGTGGTGATCGGCCACCCGTCGGAGACCGGCTCGCTCGCCCCCGTCTGGTCCGACGACGGCGCGGCCATGCGGGAGACGGTGGAGTATCTCGCCGCGCTCGGCCACCGCCGGATCGCCAGGGTCGCCGGGCTGCCCGCGCTGGTGCACACCGTCCTGCGCGACCGTGCCTTCACCGCCGCGTGCGACGGGCTCGGCCTCACCGGCCACTCCATCGTGCACACGGACTACACCGGCGAGGAGGGCGCGCGGGCCACCCGTCGGCTGGTCAGCACCGCGAACCGGCCGACGGCGATCGTCTACGACAACGACATCATGGCCGTCGCCGGGCTCTCCGTCGCGCAGGAGATGCGGCTGGAGGTGCCCGCGGACCTGTCCCTCGTGGCCTGGGACGACTCGCCCCTCTCCCAGGTGGTGCGACCGGCACTGACCGCTCTCGGCAGGGACATCCCCCAGTACGGGGCGCGGGCCGCGCGGAGCCTGCTGGCGCTGATCGCCGGCGAGCACGTCACCGGCGTCCAGACCGAGACGGCCAGGCTCACCCCGCGCGGCAGCACGGGCGTGCCGGGACACCGGTGACGGGCGTCGTCGCGGGCACGGGCCGGCGTACGGCACGGGTGTGCCGGACGCCGGTCGGCAAGGAGTGAGGCCGGTGACGCGCGGCGCGCCCGTGCGGGGACGCCCGTCGCCGGTGTTCAGAACGGGGTGACGTACGCGCCGGAGATGCCGCCGTCCACCAGGAACTCCGAGCCGGTGATGAAGCTCGCGTCGTCCGAGGCGAGGAATGCCACCGCGGCGGCGATCTCGGACGCCTCCGCGAAGCGGCCCACCGGGATGTGCACCAGGCGGCGCTGCGCCCGCTCGGGATCCTTGGCGAACAGTTCCCGCAGCAGCGGCGTGTTCACCGGCCCCGGGCACAGCGCGTTCACCCGGATGCCCTCGCGGGCGAACTGCACTCCCAGCTCGCGGGACATGGCCAGCACCCCGCCCTTGGACGCGGTGTAGGAGATCTGGCTGGTCGCCGACCCCATCACGGCCACGAACGACGCGGTGTTGACGATCGACCCCTTGCCCTGCCGCCGCATGTACGGGATGGCGTGCTTGCAGCACAGGTAGACCGAGGTGAGGTTGACCTCCTGGACCCGGCGCCAGGCGTCGATGCCGGTCTCCAGGATCGAGTCGTCGTCCGGCGGCGAGATGCCCGCGTTGTTGAACGCGATGTCCACGCTGCCGTAGGTGTCGAACGCCGTCCGGAACGCGCGGGCGACGTCGTCCTCGCTGGTCACGTCGGCCCGCACGAACAGCCCGCCGACCTCGTCGGCGGCCTTGGAACCGGTCGCCTCGTCCAGGTCCACGCACACGACGCGGGCGCCCTCCTCGGCGAACCGGCGCGCGGTGGCCAGGCCGATCCCGCTTCCGGCGCCGGTGATGACGGCGACCCGGTCCTGCAAACGCAGCATCGCTACTACTCCTCGGAAATGAAGACGTTCTTGATCTCGGTGAACGCTGACAGGGCGTCGGGGCCCAGCTCGCGGCCGAGTCCCGACTGCTTGAAACCGCCGAACGGGGTCCAGTAGCGGACGCTCGAATGCGAGTTGACGCTGAGGTTGCCCGCCTCGACCGCCCTCGCCACCCGGAGCGCCCGGCCGACGTCACGGGTCCAGATGGACCCGCTCAGGCCGTACGGGGTGTCGTTGGCGATGCGCACGGCGTCCGCCTCGTCGTCGAACGGCACCACCGACACCACGGGCCCGAAGATCTCCTCGGTGAACGCCCGGTCGTCCGCCGAGCCGGGCGTCAGGACCGTCGGCGGGAACCAGAACCCCGGCCCCGGCGGGCAGGTGCCCCGCAGGTGGGGCGGCCCGGTGACGAAGGAGGCGACCCGCTCCCGGTGCTCGGCGCTGATCAGCGGGCCCATCTCGGTGGCCTCGTCGCGGGGGTCACCGACCCTGACGCCCAGCACCGCCTCCCCGAACCGCGCGAGGAACTCGTCGTGGACCGAGCGCTCGACCAGGATCCGGGAGCGCGCGCAGCAGTCCTGGCCCGCGTTGTCGAACACCGCGTACGGCGCGGTCGCCGCGGCCCTCTCCAGGTCGGCGTCGGCGAAGACCACGTTGGCGCTCTTGCCGCCCAGCTCCAGGGTGAGCCGCTTGACCTGCCCGGCGCAGACGGCGGCGATCTCCTTGCCGACCTCGGTCGAGCCGGTGAACACGATCTTCGCCACGCCGGGGTGCTCGACCAGCCGGGCGCCCGCCACCTCCCCGGCCCCCGGCAGCACCTGGAACACCCCCTCGGGCAGACCGGCGTCCAGGGCGAGCTCGGCCACCCGCAGGGCGGTGAGCGGGGTCCATTCGGCGGGCTTGACGATCACGGTGTTGCCCGCGGCCAGCGCCGGGGCCAGCCCCCAGGTCATGATGACCATCGGGAAGTTCCACGGCACGATCACGCCGACGACGCCCAGCGGCTCCCTGAAGGTGACGTCCAGCCCGCCGGGCACCGGGATCTGCAGGCCGTGGTTGCGCTCGGGCGCCCCCGCGTAGAAGTCGAGCACGTCGGCGACGTTGCCCGCCTCCCAGCGGGCGTTGCCGATCGTGTGCCCGGAGTTGGCGACCTCCAGCAGGGCCAGCTCCTCGGCGTGCTCGCGCACCAGCGAGGCGAAACGGCGCAGCAGCCGGGCCCGGTCTCCCGGGCCGACGTCCCGCCAGGTCGCGAAGGCCCGCCTGGCACGCTCCACGGCCCGGTCGGTCTCGGCGGCGTCCGCCATCTCGACCTCGGCGACGACCTCTTCCGTCGCCGGGTTGATGATCTTCACATTCACATCCGTTCGAATCCCCGGAAAAGCTCCCAGTCGGTCACCGCCGCGTCGAAGGCGGCCAGCTCGACCCGGGCGTTGTTCGCGTAGTGCGCCACGACGTCCTCCCCGAAGGCGGCCGTCGCGAACTCGGAGCCCTCCCAGAGCTCCAGCGCGCCCCGCAGCGTACTCGGCACCGTCTCCGCGCCCGACGAGTAGGCGTTCCCCGTGAACGCGTCCTCAAGCGGCAGCTCGTTCTCGATGCCGTACAGCCCGGCCGCGACGAGCGCCGAGACCGCGAGGTAGGGGTTGACGTCACCGCCGGGCACCCGGTTCTCGATCCGCAGCGAGGGGCCGTGGCCGACCAGGCGCAGCGCGCACGTCCTGTTGTCCACGCCCCACTTGACCGCGGTGGGGGCGAAGCTGCCCGGCACGTACCGCTTGTAGGAGTTGATGTTGGGCGCGTACAGCAGGGTCAGCTCGCGCATCAGCGCGATCTGCCCGGCGATGAAGTGCTGTCCCGTCGCCGACAGGCCGTTCGGCCCGGAGCCGGACATGACCGGCTCGCCGCCCGCGTCCCTGAGCGAGATGTGGATGTGGCAGGAGTTGCCCTCGCGCTGGTTCGGCTTGGCCATGAAGGTGATCGCCATGCCCTCCTGGGAGGCGATCTCCTTGGCGCCGTTCTTGTAGATCGAGTGGTTGTCGCAGCTGGACAGGGCCTCGCCGAAGCGGAAGGCGATCTCGTGCTGGCCGAGGTTGCACTCGCCCTTGGCCGACTCGACGTACATGCCCGCGCCCTCCATGCCGAGCCTGATCCTGCGCAGCAGCGGCTCGACCCTGGCGGTGCCGAGGAGGGAGTAGTCGACGTTGTAGAGGTTGGAAGGCGTCAGGTCGCGGTAGCCGCGGCGCCAGGCGTCCTCGTAGGTGTCGTCGAAGACGACGAACTCCAGCTCGGTCCCGACGAAGGCGCCCCAGCCCCGCTCGTCCAGCCGGGCGAGCTGCCGCCGCAGGATCTGGCGCGGCGAGGCGGTCACGTCGGAGCCGTCCTCCCAGACCAGGTCGGCCATCACCAGGGCCGTCCCCTCCTGCCACGGCACGCGGCGCAGGGTGGAGATGGCGGGCCTCATGACGAAGTCGCCGTATCCGCGCTCCCACGACGACATGGCGTACCCCTCGACCGTGTTCATGTCGACGTCGACCGCGAGCAGGTAGTTGCAGCCCTCGGAGGCGTGCCCCAGCACCTCCTCCACGAAGTAACGTCCCGACAGGCGTTTCCCCTGGAGGCGGCCCTGCATGTCGACGACCGCCAGCAGCACGGTGTCGATCCGCCCTGCCCGCACCTCGTCGTGGAGCTCGGTGACGTCCACATGCCCTCCTCGTCGGGGTTCTATTGGGCTAGTGTCAGACCATTGACGTGTAGCGGGGGGAGCCTTGTCAAGGGCCGGAGGGGATAATTGGACGAGGTGTCGCGGTTGACCGCCGTGCTGCGGCCGGTGCGCGCGGGCAACGCGTTCGAGGAGACCGTGGAGCGCCTGCTCCAGGTCGTCAAACTGGGGCTGGTGGCCGAGAAACTGCCGCCGGAGCGGGAGCTCGCCGCCCAGCTCGGCATCAGCAGGGTCACCCTGCGCGAGGCCATCCGCGAGCTGCAGGACGCGGGCTACCTGGAGGTGCGCCGCGGCCGGTACGGCGGCGCCTTCCTCACCTACGCCCCGCCCCGCCCGCACCGCGACGACCTGCGCAGGGCCGTGGTCGACATGGGCACCGACGACCTGTCCGACGCGCTCACCTTCAGGATGGCCGTCGAGTGCGGCGCCGCCCAGGTGCTCGCCACCACCCCGCTGACCCCGGAGCGGCGCGAGACCCTGCGGGAGAGGCTGGGCGAGGTCAACGCGGCCGGGCCCGACGACTACCGCCGTCTCGACACGGCCTTCCACCTGGCCATCGCCGAGCTGACCGGCTCCACCCTGCTCGCCGGGGCCTGCGCCGACGCCAGGCTCCGGGTCACCGACCTGCTCAACGCCATCCCGGTGCTCCAGCGCAACATCGAGCACGCCGCGGTCCAGCACCAGGCGATCGTGACGGCGATCCTCGCCGGGGACCCGGAGGCCGCCCGCCGCGCCGTGGCCGAGCACCTGGAGGGGACCGCGGCACTGCTGCGCGGATTCCTCACCTGACGCGCGGAGCGCCTCCTGCCGAGGGAGGACGCCCGGGAAACCGCCGTGCCGCCGGGACTCCCGCGCCTGCCGGGGGGCCTCCCTCGCATAGCCTGGGGGGACGGTGGGGGATTTGTTCCGAGAGCGGATCATGGACACAGGACGGCTGCCGCTGTTCTGTTTCTTCGTCGCGCTGATCGTCGTCTTCCTGTTCACCAGGATCAACGTCCGGCTCATCCGCGCCAAGATCGGCTGGTTCGGCGACGTCAACGTCGGCGAGATGCACATCCACCACGTGGTGTTCGGCGTGGTGCTGACCCTGCTCGGCGGGGTGTCCGGCCTCATCGTCTCGGGGGTCTCCGACGGCTGGTACGCCGTGACGGCGGCCGTCTTCGGCGCCGGAGCCGCCCTGATCCTGGACGAGTTCGCGCTGATCCTGCACCTGCACGACGTCTACTGGGAGGAGGAGGGCCGGGCGTCGGTCGACGCCGTGTTCATCGCCGTCGCGATCACCGCCCTGCTCCTGCTCGGCCTGCGCCCCCTCGGCTGGGAGGACTACGACAGCGAACCCCGCGGCACGTGGCTCACGGTCGGCTTCATCGTGACCAACCTCGTGCTCGCCGTGATCACGCTGCTCAAGGGCAAGATCTGGACGGGCCTCGCCGGACTGTTCGTCCCGATCCTCCTGGTGCCCGGCGCGGTACGGCTGGCCCGCCCCGGATCGCCCTGGGCCCACTGGTTCTTCGCGCCGGACTCCCGGCGCCCGCAGCCCCGCAAGATGGCGAGGGCCGAGGGCCGCGAGGAGCGCTGGCGCCGCCCGGTGATCCGCGGCAAGATCGCCTTCCAGGAGTTCCTCTCCGGCCGCCACGATCTCCCCTCCACCCGCCGCCGTTCCCGCCGCTGAGCCCGCGCGCCCCGTGGACCTCGGGCGAATGGCGGGCATACTGGGGGACGTGAGTACGCTTCCGTCCCGCTGGGACGGCGTGGAGCAGCGCGTCCCCGAATCGCTGGCCGACCTGCGCGGCCCGGCGACGGGGACGGTCGCCCTGCCCGTGCACCTCGGCTGGTCCGGGCTCACCGAGTACGACCTGGTGAACCCGCTGCTACGGATGAGCCTCTACCGTACGGTCATCACCGGCGGTGGCCGGTCCGACGCCGAGTCCTACCTGAACGCCGAGATCCTCGTGGCCGACTGGCCGACCCTGCGCCGGGGCATCGGGCCGAGCTACCGGAGGGCCTGGGAAACCAAGATCACCGCCCTGGGGTGGCGGCCCGACGCCGGACCGGGCACCGGGACGGGCCATGCCGCCGGATCGGGTACCAGCGTGGTCTCCGACGCCGGGACAGGTCGTGAAGCAGGGACGGCGGGCACCGCGACGGGGCGTGACGCCGGGACGAGCGCGGTGACGCCGAGCTGGACTCCCGGAACCGGGACGAGCGCGGTGACGCCGGCGTGGACTCCCGGAACCGGGACGGGTGCCGCGACGCCGGGGTGGGAGCGGTGATCCTGCCTCCTTTCCAGCAGCGGATGCTGGAGGCCGCGCTGCCCGCCTGCACCCGGTTCGGGCTGGTCCTGGCGGGCGGTTACGCGATGAACGCCCATGGCTTCACCGAACGCCCGAGCAACGACCTCGACTTCGCCACCGCCGCCGAGACGCCGCTGCCCGAGGTCGCGGAGGGGATGGCCGAGGCGTTCAGGGAGGCCGGGCTGGAGGTCACCCTGACGGAGGTGACGCCCCGGATGGGCCGTCTCGTGGTCAGCGATCCGGTGACCGAGCAGAGCTGCGAGTTCGACCTGCTCAGGGAGGCGTTCCAGCAGCAGCCCGTGATCGTCGGCGACGTCTCCGTCGTCTCCCTGGACGACGCCGTCGGCCTGAAGATGCGGGCCCTGCACGAGCGCAGCCTCGCCCGCGACGTCATCGACATCGCCTCGGTCTCCCACCTGTACGGCTTCCGCGAGCTCGAACACCTCGCCCGCCTGCACAACGAGGAGTTCTCGGTCGCCGAGCTGGTGATGCGGCTGGAGTTCGTCGACCTGATCGCCGACGAGGACTTCGAGGCGTACGGCGTGGACGGCGAGCAGATCATGGAGATCCGCCGGTTCGCCTGCGCCTGGGTGGAGGACATCGGCCTCCGCCGCGCCGAGGAGGGCGACGTCGACTACGACGACGTCCCCGACCCCGACTGAGAAGACCGGGGCCTGAGAGGCCGGAAGGCCGCCAACTATGCCACTGCCGGTGGCATAGTTGGCGTATGGCCATGCCTCAGCCCGTAGATCCAACGATCAAGAAGTCGGTCACCCTGCGTCGATCCGTCGCCGAGGAGGTGGAGTCCAGAACGGGCCCCCGGGGCTTCTCGCACTTCGTCGATCAGTCGGTCGAGTACGGGCTCGCGCTCTTGAAGGCCCAGGAGATCGTGAAGGACCACGAGACCAGGGTCGCTCCGCTGTCCGAGGCGGATCTGGAAGAAGCCAGGCGCGCGTGGCACGGAGAGTGAGAGGACGGAACGCGCCACCGGAGGTCGCGTTTCCCACACCGCTGCTCGTTCTCGACGCTCAGCCGTTCTCCCTTCTCGCCGAGGACGACCCCAGGATCGTGGCACGCATCGCGGTCGCCCGGCAGGAGGGGTTCGTTCCCGCGATCAGCACCGTGACCCTGGCGGAGGTGCGCCGCGCCGGTCAGGTGGGCAGGCGCCTGGCCTGGCAGCGGTCGCGCCTGACGGTGATTCCCGCCTCCGAGACGGTCGCCGACCTCGCTGCCCTGCTGCTTGAGGACACCGGCCTGGACGGACACGAACGCGTGGTCGACGCCCTCGTGGTCGCGACCGCCGCCACCGGAAGCGGACCGGCGAAGGTGACGTCCGGCGACGCCTCACACGTGCCCAAGTTGATCGCGGCCGCCAAGCTCAGGCGGGCTTCTCCGCTGGGGTTGGTTCCCCTCTGACACTCCGGATCCGGAAAGCCGTCGGGGCCGGGCCGGTGGTGAGGCCGGGGGCACGAGGGAGACGGGAAAACCTCTGGGACGCATATCCGGCCGCCCGCCGGGCAGGTGACGGTCCTCTCTGCTGAAGGGTGCTGATCATGGGTCTCATGGAGAAGCTCAACCTGCGCGAAATGAAGGCCAAGGCGAAGCTGAAGCTGGCCAGCCGGACGGGCGACCGCCGGAAGGTGGCCGAGGCCAGGACCGAGGAGGCCGAGGCGAAGCTTCTGAAGACCCAGGACGAGATCCTGGACACCGTCGCGGAGATGCGCAAGGAGTACGGCGCCCGCCGACGGTGACTCCCGCACCGGCCACCGGTGTCCCGCCGATGGGCTCCCCCCGGGACCGACTCCGCATCGGCGGGACACCGGTGGCGGTCCGACGGGTCGCCCAGGATCCCTGAGGTCACTCAGAAGGGCCCGTGCCCGGCCACCCGGCCGGGCGAGTGCGTGGCACGCTGTCCCTGAGGTCGCCTAGAGGGGGCCCGTGAGGCCCCGCAGGGCCAGCCCCAGGCCGAGCAGGACGACGAGGGCGGCGGTGCCGACCGGGGCGAAGGCCGAGACGCGGGCCGAGACACGGGCCGCGAGGCCGCCCCCCGCCGTGGCGAGGCGGTCGAGCCGCCCGGTGAGTTTGACCAGGAGCAGCCCGGTGGCGGTGAGCGTGCCCGCCATCCCCACGCCGTAGGCGAGGACCAGCGCGATCCCGAACCAGGTGCGGCCGAGCGCGATCGCCCCGAGCAGGACGACGAGCGCCGACGGGCTGGGTACGAGCCCTCCGGCCACCCCCATGCCCACGAGCCCGCCCTTCGAGGGCGCCGCCTTCCCGCCCTTGGGACGGGCGGTTCCGTCGTCCCGCGACCGTGCGGCCTCCTCGCCTGGAGCGGCCCCCTCCCGCTCCAGCAGCGCCACGGTACGACCCTCCTCCGCGAGCTCTGCGAGCCTGTCGTGCCCGTGCCCGTGGCCATGGCCGAAGTGCCCGTGCCCGTGACCATGCCCGTGTCCATGCCCGAAGTGGCCGTGGGACGGGGCCTCGCCGGTGCGGTAGGCGCGCCAGGCGGACAGCAGCAGGCGGACGCCCACGGCGGAGATCAGCAGGCCGCTGGCGAGGCCGAGCCAGGCGAGGACCCCCTCCCCGGTGAGCGCGGAGAAGGCGCTCAGCAGGAGGCCGACCACGATGACGCCCAGGGTGTGGGTGGCGGTCACGGTGGCGCCGACGACCAGCGCGTCACGGGGGCGGCCCCTCCTGCCCGCGAGGTAGGCGGCCATGACCGTCTTGCCGTGGCCGGGGATGAGCGCGTGCCCGGCGCCCAGGACCGTGGCCAGCAGGACGGCGAGCAGTCCCAGCGGCAGGGTCGGCGAGCGGGTGCCGATCAGGCCGACGAACGTACGGTCCAGCGCGGCCAGCGCGTCGGCGATCGGCCCGTCGGGGACGAACGGAAGCGTCGTGACCGCCACCGATCCGGTCCCCGGGGCCACGCCCAGCTCGGCGGCGCGCTGGTCGAGCGGGCTGGACAGCAGGCCGTCCGGGTAGGCCCGCAGTTCCCGGCTGGCACTCGTGCCGGGCACGGACGAGCGCGCCAGCCGTACCCCTCCCGACGCCACGGCCGTGATCTCCCGCCAGCCGATCCGGTCGGCGAGGTACGCGTCGCCGAACGAGATCGTCCCGGTCCCCTGGAGGGGGGCGGCGACGGCGGAGAGACGGCAGGTCAGGCGGGTGGTCTCCAGGCCGCCCTGGCCGGGCTCGTAGGTGAAGGCGCTCTCGGCGACGCGCCAGGGTGTCGCGGTCCCGTTCACCGCCAGCCGCTGCGCGGAGGCGAGCTCGGCGCAGCGGGCGGTGCCGTACGCCGACCGTTCTGAGTCCGAGACCGTGCCCGAGCGGTCGGTGTCCACCGAGGGGCGAGCCTGGAGGGTGGGCAGCTCGGCGCTGTCCACCACCGCCAGGTTCTCCACCAGTTCCCGGCCGATCCGCAGGCCGTTGTAGTGGTTGACGGTGAAGTTGCCCAGCGGATGCGCGACCCGCGCACCGGTCGCGGCCGACAGACGGGCCGCGGTGGCGGTGCCGGTTGCGGCGGAGCCGGACGCGGTGGTGGCGGAGGCCGGGGGCGCGAGGACGGTGAGCGCGCACACCGCGGCCACGGCCGCGACCGGGAGGGCCGCGCCGAGCACCACACGCGACACCACCGACGCGAGCCCCGACGACTTCGCCGGCCTCACCGGCCTCACCGGCCTCGGCGCCTTCGCGGATTCGCGCGCCGTCGTCGGTCTCTGGACCGCTGTGAGCTTCATGACAACCTCGCGAGGGCGGGCAGGCTGGGAGAGAAGGAGGGGTTGGCCGCGCGGGCGCGGGCGGTGGAACGCCTCGCCTCCGCGGTCATGCCCAGGGCGCGTTCGATCTCCGCGCGGTGGTGCAGGAGCAGGGCGTTGCGCCAGCTGGTGGCGGTGGCCTTCCTCGCGTACGGCAGGGCCTCGCGGTCGCGGCCGTCGCGGTGCAGGGCCCAGGCCAGGGCGTCGGCGGCGACCACGTTCGGGTTGCGGGCGTACTCGGCCCGCGCGTGCGTGACGGCCAGCGCCGGGGAGCCGTGGTCGGCCTCGTACTCGGCCCAGGTCAGGTCGTCCCGTACCCCGGCCGCCCGCATCAGGTCCCGTTGCGCCCGCAGCAGGGTCCACTGCTCGGAGGGGTCCCCGCCCGTGGCGGCGAGCACCTCGGCGTACTCGACCACGTACTGGGCGAGGGGCAGCCGCGCGACCACGGTGGCGTAGCGGTCGATCGCCTCGGCGGTGCGCCCGTCGAGCGCGGCGGCCCTGGCGGCGCCCGCGAGGGCGGGGAGGAAGCCGGGGTCGGCCTCCAGCGCGAGCCGGTACTGCTCGGCGGCGCCGCGCGGGTCACCGGAGTGCAGGGCCAGCTCGCCCAGGTAGTGGCGGCAGTAGGCGACGTCGGCGGGGGAGAAGGCGTCGGAGAGCGCGTGTTCCAGCATCCGGCGGGCCGTCGCGCGGTCGCCCCTGAGCTCGGCGTCGTAGGAGGCCCGGGTGAAGGCCGCGACACCGGGGCGGAGCTCCATCATCCTGTCGACGGCCCGCCCGGCCTCCCCGTACCGGCCGAGCTGGGTGTAGGCGTCGGCCAGCACCGCGTGGGCGTCCAGGCCGTAGGGGTTGGCGGCGACCGAGGAGCGGGCCAGCCGTACGGCCTCGGCGAACTCGTGGCGCCCGGCGGCGAGCGCGGCCAGGCCGGCGAGCACCTCCGGGTCGCCCGGGCTCAGCGCGGAGGCCCTGGCCAGCGCCTCCTCGGCGCGCGGGTAGGAGGAAGGGTCGGCGGTGACGCGCGCCTGCTGGACGTAGGCCGCGCCGAGCCGCGCCCAGGCGAGGTGGTCGGCGGGCAGCCGCCGGAGCCGGTCGGTCAGCGCCCTGATCGCGCCGTCGAGGGAGACGGCGGAGGCGGGCGTCCCGGCGAGCTCCACCCGGGCCGGGGCGGCGGTGGCGGTGGCGGGTACGGGCCGGTCGCCGGGGATCAGCGCCGCCCCGAGGGTCAGCGCCGCGGCCAGGCCCAGCACGGCCGCGGCGGTACGGGCTTTCGCGGAAGTCTTCATGGTCATCGTCCCTCTGGTCGGCGCGGGAGCACGCGGGGGCCCGGGGGGGCGCGGCGCCCGGGGAGAGCCGGGCGCCGCGCCCTCGCGGTCAGCTCGCGTTCACCGACGTGTTGCCCGGCAGCGGGATGTACGGGAACACCGTGCCGAACGACTTGTCGTTGGCGTCGACCTTGTCGCCCGTGGCCAGCGCGTCGACGAGCTTGCCGGTCTGCGCGGCGCCCGCCATCGCCTGCAGGGCGATGTCGATCACGTCGTCGCCGAGGCGGCGGCCGTTCGGGAAGCCCTGCAGGTCTCCGGCGAGCACGCCGAGCCTGTTCGGGGTCGCGGCGGGCGGGATCGCCATGTTCAGCCGCAGCATCTCCGACGGGCGCAGCTTCCCGGCGTCCTTGTTGAGGCTCTGCGAGTTGAGGTCGGCCTTGATCGGGCCGTTCTCCTTGGCGATGCCGGTGAGGAAGATCTCGACCAGGTCGTTGCGCGGCGTCTTCGGCGCCTTGAGGCCGTAGATGGCCTCCAGGAGCTTGGGCACCTCAGGCTCGGTGACGCGCTTGACGACGGCGGGGACCCCGGCGTCCTGGTCCGGCGGCAGGGCGTTGAAGGCGTCCTTCAGCCCGGCCGGGACCACGACCTCGTTGACCAGCGGCTGGCCCAGGCGGGAGACCTGGACGTAGCCCTTCGGGCTCCACTTGTCGACGGTGGACCAGACGCCGACGACGGGGTTGCGCTTCGGGTCGCCGCGCAGCGCGATCTCGTCCTTGGGCAGCTGGAGGGCGAGGCTGTGCACGTTGTAGCCCTTGAGCGTGTCCTGGCCGACCTCGGACAGGTCGCCGCCGTACAGCAGGTCGAAGACCCGCAGGTCGGCGAAGAACGCCTCGTCCGACTGACCGGCGAAGACGCTGCCCCCGCCGGGCAGCCTCTTGACGGCCTGGGCGCGCAGCCTGCCGTAGTCGGGGACGGAGGCGGGGCCGGTGTTGCTCGGCGCCACCACACCGTTCGCGACGAGGGTCTTGGTGCCGTGCGCGGTGCTCCTGGTGAGCTTGTAGCGCTGCCTGAACAGCAGGTTCTTGTCGTTCAGCGAGGTGATGGGGCCGTTGTTGTACAGGAAGGTGCCGTTGCCGCGCCGGTCCTCGTTGCGGAACGTCCACTGGTAGACGACGTCGGGCCTGGCGTCGCCGTTGCTGTCGATCTTGATGTTGTAGCGGGAGTTGGTGTCGAACTGGTAGAAGTTCGGGCCGCCGTTCGGCTCCTCGAACGGGATGAAGTTGGCGAGCAGCGTGACGGTGTCGGGCTTGTCGGGGCTGACGAACGCGTACACGTCGGTGTTGTCGTTGCGGGGGTCACCCGCGATCATCGGCGCCTCGCGGTGCGAGGAGGCGGTGCCGGTCTCGGCCCTGAGCAGGGTGAACGAGGAAACGGTCAACGCCCCTATGACGCCCATGCCGACCAGGGCGCGCCGGTTGATCCGGAGCTCCATGTCAGTTGGTCCTTTCGGCCGCCGGTCACGGTGTGACCGGCCGTGGGTACGGGGAAGGAAGGATCCGGCCGGATTCCTCGGCGCCCATTCGCCGCCGCGGCCTCCCCGGATTGGTCCTGGAGGAGATGAGTTTTCGCCGCCTCATTTATTGATTCATCAGGCGAAATAGGCGGTAACGCCTTCTTGGTGCTGATCTCTTCGCCGGATCCCCGGCATCCCGCACGGCCCCGGCCGAATCGGAGGAGACGTCGCCTTGGCGTCAACCTGTATTGACAACGTCGATGGTGTCAACTTATGTTGACGGCATCGACTTTCATTACAAAACAGGGCGAGACGCTCGGGGTGGGCTCATGCGCGGTAGACAGAAAAGGCGGCCGGAGGCCGATCGCGTCGCTTCGGAAGGGGACACATTGCCGGGGGGCACATTGCCGGACGACACGGTGCCGGGGAGCCCGGACGACACGGTGCCGGGAGACACGGGATCAGAGAAGCCGGGACCGGGGAAGACAGGGCCGAAGACGGGGGCGGGGGACGCGGCGCCCGGGACCGCGTCCTGGCGGTTGCTGGTCGCGTACATCAGGCCGCACCGCAGGGCGCTGCTGCTGGGCGGGGTGCTCAGCCTCGTCGGCTCGCTGGCCGGGCTGGCGATGCCGCTGCTGGCCAAGACGGTCATCGACGCCTTCGGCGAGCAGCGCTCCCTGCTCGGCCCGGTGCTCGGCCTGACCGCCGCCGTGCTCCTGGGCGCGGCCATCGGCGCGCTGGGCAGTTACGTGCTGGAGCGGATGGGCGAGGGCATCGTCTTCTCCGCCCGCCGTACGCTCGTCGACCGGATGCTGCGGCTGCGGGTGTCCGAGGTCGACCGGCTCAAGCCGGGCGACCTGATGTCCCGGGTGACCTCCGACACCACGCTGCTGCGGGCGGTGTTCACCAACGGCGTGGTCGAGACGGTCAGCTCGCTGTTCATGCTCGTGGGCGCCGTGGTGATGATGGCGGTCATCGACGGGCTGCTGCTGCTCATCACGCTGGGGGTGCTGGTCGTGGTCGGCGGGTTCGTCAGCCTGATCATGCCCCGCATCCGGCAGGCCTCGATGCAGGCGCAGGTCGCGGTCGGCGAGATGGGCGCGGTCCTCGACCGGGTGCTCCAGGCGTTCCGCACGGTCAAGGCCAGCGGGGCCGAGGAACGGGAGATCGCCGCGGTGGGCGAGGCGGCCCGCGAGGCGCGCGACCGCGGGATCGCCGTCGCGTGGCTGACCTCGATCGCCGGTGTCTCGGCGTGGGTGTCCGCGCAGCTGGCCTTCGTGGCCGTGCTCGGCGTGGGCGGCGCGCGGGTCTCCTCGGGCTCGCTGGAGGTCTCCTCGCTGATCGCCTTCCTGCTGTACCTGTTCTACCTGGTGGCACCCATCGGCCAGCTGGTCAACGGCTTCACCCAGGTGCAGAACGGCCTGGCCGCGGTGAAGCGGATCCGCGAGATCGAGGAGCTGCCCGCCGAGGAGGCGGACGGCACGGTGTACGAGGTCGGCAGGGCCCCGGCCGGGGTCGTCTTCGAGGACGTCGCCTTCCGGTACGGCGACGACAGGCCGGTCGTCCACGACGGCGTCTCCTTCGAGGTGCTCGCGGGCGGGCTGACCGCCCTGGTGGGGCCCTCGGGGGCGGGCAAGTCCACGATCTTCGCCCTGCTGGAGCGGTTCTACGAGCAGCAGGCGGGGAGGATCGCGATCGACGGCCGCGACCTCGCGGACTGGCCGCTCGCCGAGCTGCGCGCCTGCCTCGGCTACGTCGAGCAGGACGCGCCGGTGCTGGACGGCACGCTCAGGGAGAACCTCGTCTTCGCCGCGCCGGGCGTGGACGAGGCCGACATCTGGCGGGTGCTCGCCCGCACCCGCCTGGAGGACCTGGTCTCCCGGCTCCCCGAGGGGCTGGAGACCAGGGTCGGCCATCGGGGGATCATGCTCTCCGGTGGCGAGCGGCAGCGGGTCGCCATCGCCCGCGCCCTGCTGCGCAGCCCCCGGCTCCTGCTGCTCGACGAGGCCACCTCCCAGCTCGACGCGGTCAACGAGCTGCGGCTCCGCGAGGTGATCGCGGAGGTGGCGGCGGAGACGACCGTGCTGGTGATCGCCCACCGCCTCTCCACCGTGGCGGGGGCCGACCGGATCGTGGTGATGGAGGCGGGCCGGGTGCGGGCGGTGGGCACCCACGACGAGCTGCTCGCCGACGACGCCCTCTACCGCGAGCTGGCCACCACCCAGTTCCTCCTGCCCACCTAGAGCCTTTTGCCGCTTGTCCCAGAGCCGTCACCCGGTTCCCGCTGCCCGGTAGCCGTTGCCCGTCGCCTGCCCGGAGCCGAGGGACGGCTCCGGCCGCCCGCCGGAGCCGCGCGCCCGTCCCCGTTGCCCAGCCGAACCTGCGGTCACTGGCTCGGTTGTGTAAATTCATATCGTCCATAAAGGAATAAATCGGACACCGGGCCGAGGGGCTGATTCGCCGTCCGGTGAATCGGGCATCCCCGCCTGTGCGAAGCCTCTCCTTCGCATCGGGGCGCCGATCGGGCGCTCGCCGCATTCGATCACCCGGTCCCGTCCGTGCGGGACGAGGATCGGGGCGTGACGATCGTTACGGCTACCACCGGGGGTGTCGCGGGCGCGCTGCCCGCGACACCCCCTTTTCCGGGTTGACCTGTAGCCTCCGGGTGACCAAATATGAATACGTTCATTCATTCCTGAGGGGGAGGTCGGGCATGTCCGGCAGCCGGATCGTGCGCGCGCCGCGCGGTACCACGCTCACCGCCAAGGGGTGGCCGCAGGAGGCGGCACTCCGCATGATCCAGAACAATCTCGATCCCGAGGTCGCCGAGCATCCGGAACAGCTCGTCGTCTACGGCGGCTCGGGCAAGGCCGCCCGCGACTGGCGCTCCTTCGACGCGATCACCCGTACCCTGACCACCCTGGAGGGCGACGAGACGCTGCTGGTGCAGTCGGGCCGTCCCGTCGGGGTGTTCCGCACCCACGAGTGGGCCCCCCGGGTGCTCATCGCCAACTCCAACCTGGTGCCCGACTGGGCCAACTGGGAGGAGTTCCGGCGCCTGGAGGCCGCCGGGCTGACCATGTACGGGCAGATGACGGCCGGTTCCTGGATCTACATCGGCACCCAGGGCATCCTGCAGGGCACCTACGAGACCTTCGGGGCCGTGGCCGCCAAGAGGTTCGGCGGGAGCCTCGCCGGGACGATCACGCTGACCGCCGGGCTCGGCGGCATGGGCGGCGCCCAGCCGCTGGCCGTGACCATGAACGGCGGCGTGGTGATCTGCGTCGACTGCGACCCCAGGTCGATCGACCGGCGTATCGAGCACCGCTACCTGGACGTCCGCGCCGCCGACCTCGACGAGGCGCTGCGCCTGGCGTACGAGGCCCGTGACCGGCGCGGGCCGCTGAGCATCGGGGTCGAGGGCAACGCGGCCGAGGTCGTGCCGGAGCTGCTGCGCAGGGGCGCCGAGATCGACGTCGTCACCGACCAGACGTCCGCCCACGACCCGCTGATGTACCTGCCGATCGGCGTGGCCTTCGAGGACATGGCCGACGAGCGGGAGAAGGACCCGGCGGGCTTCACCCGCAGGGCCCGCGAGGCGATGGCCGCCCACGTGGAGGCGATGGTCGGCTTCCAGGACGCCGGGGCCGAGGTCTTCGACTACGGCAACTCGATCCGGGGCGAGGCGCGGCTCGCGGGCTACACCCGCGCGTTCGACTTCCCCGGCTTCGTGCCCGCCTACATCCGGCCGCTGTTCTCCGAGGGCAAGGGGCCGTTCCGCTGGGCCGCGCTCTCCGGCGCCGCCTCCGACATCGCCAAGACCGACCGCGCGATCCTGGAGCTGTTCCCCGACAACGAGCCGCTCGCCCGGTGGATCCGGCTGGCCGGGGAGAAGGTCCACTTCCAGGGACTGCCCGCCCGCATCTGCTGGCTCGGGTACGGCGAGCGCCACCTGGCCGGGGAGCGGTTCAACGACATGGTGGCCTCGGGGGAGATCGAGGCCCCGCTGGTGATCGGCCGTGACCACCTCGACTGCGGCAGCGTCGCGAGCCCGTACCGGGAGACCGAGGGCATGGCCGACGGCTCCGACGCGATCGCCGACTGGCCGCTGCTGAACGCGATGCTCAACGTCGCCTCCGGCGCCGCGTGGGTCTCCATCCACCACGGCGGCGGCGTCGGCATCGGCCGTTCCATCCACGCCGGTCAGGTCACCGTTGCCGACGGCACCGCGCTCGGTGCCGAGAAGCTCAACCGGGTCCTCACCAACGACCCGGGCACGGGCGTCATCCGCCACGTCGACGCCGGGTACGAAGAGGCCGTCACCGTGGCCGAGGAACGAGGCGTGCGCATCCCGATGCGCGAGTCCTGACGGGCCGCGAGCCGCGCCCGGGGCTCGCGAGTCCCGAGGGGACGTGTGCCGTGCCTGCGGCTCGCGCGTCCCGTCGGGACTCGCGCCGCGACCGGGGCTCGCGAAGTCCTGACCGGCCCACCGTTAACCGAGGAGATGCGAGTCCTGACCGCCCCGCCGGTGACCGGGGACACGTGAGTCCCGGGCCGCGTGGGTCTCGACCGGCGACGTGCGAGTCCCGGGCGGCGCGCGTCCCGACGGAGGACACCCGGCTTTCCACCGGCCCGGACGGCGGGTGCCGATTCGCGTGCCGTGTCCCGGTTCCGGAGAGCGAATACGCCGGGCGCCGCTCGCTCCCTCCCCTCCGGGTGCTCGCTCCCTCCCCTACGGGTGTAGGAACGACAACGGGGCGGGACGGGGGAGGGGAATGCTCGTGGGTCTTCGAGCGGTTGGAGGGGGCGTGGGCGACGGACTCGACCGGCTTCTGGAGGGGCGGCGGCTGTCGCCCGTGCAGAGGCGGATCGCGCGCTATCTGGGCGACCACCTCTCCGAGGCCGTCTTCCTGTCCAGCGTGGAGCTGGCAGACCGGGCCGGGGTGAGCCAGCCGTCGGTGACGCGGTTCGCGGTGGTGCTCGGTTTCGCGGGATACCCCGAGCTCAGGCAGGCGCTGCGCCCCCTCGTGGTGGGCGGCAGGAAGCCGTCGCGGGCCAACGACCTGCAGACCGCGATCGACGTGGAGATCGACAACCTGCGGAGCGTGCGCGACACGCTGAGCGATCCCTCCGACCTCTCGGAGCTGGGCGCCAGCCTGGCGGGATGCGAGCCCCTGCCGGTGCTGGGCCTGCGGGTGTCGAGCGGGCTGGCCACCACGTTCGCCTACTTCGCGCGCCGCATCCACCCCGACGTCCGCCTGCTGACCCACGGCGGCTCGGAGCTGGCCGACGGCCTGTACGCCGCGCGCCGGGCGGGAGCGGGCT
The DNA here is from genome assembly GCF_051390675.1 of Streptosporangium heterodermiicola. Classification (NCBI taxonomy): domain Bacteria; kingdom Bacillati; phylum Actinomycetota; class Actinomycetes; order Streptosporangiales; family Streptosporangiaceae; genus Streptosporangium; species Streptosporangium heterodermiicola. The sequence goes on along the minus strand of NZ_JBPJSR010000006.1, from coordinate 238,688 downwards.
GGCTGGTCGCGGTGCTGCTGCCCCGCTACCCGGCCGAGGCCGTGCGGGCCCTGCGCGACGCCCGCGACCTCGGCCTGCGTACGGCGGTGATCACCGACCGGCGGGACGTGCCCTTCGAGGCCGACGTGGTGCTGGCCGCCCCCGTCGGCGAGCGGCTGGTCTTCGACTCGCACGCGGCGCCGCTCGCCCTCGCCATGGTGCTGGTGGAGTCGATGGCCGACGCGGCGCCGCTGCGCACCCAGGCCCGGCTTGAGGAGTACGAGCGGATGACCGACCAGGCCGGGGTCTTCACCGAGCAGCCCGACTGACGGCGCGGGAGTCCCGCCTGGCACCGTGAGAGACGCCGTCACGGGATAGAGGCGGGTCACCCGAGGCTCGCCGGGCCTATCCGGCGAGCCGCTTCATCGAGCCGACCGACCAGCGCAGGCTGATCGCGGACAGGGTCAGGATGAGGCCGAAGGCCAGCGGGATCGAGCCGTCGGAGAAGTCGCCGTCGAACAGCGCCCGCCCGGCCTCGACCGCGTGGTAGAGCGGGTTGAACCGCGCGATCGCCCGCATCCAGTCGGGGGCCAGTGACATGGGCAGCATGATCCCGGTGAGCAGGATCAGCGGCATCGCGAAGAACTGCATGATCTGCGACATCCCGTTCTCGTCGCGCAGCGCCAGCGCCATGCCGTACGACAGGCCGGAGGCGAGCAGCCCGGTGGCCGCCATCAGCACCAGCATGAGCGCGAGCCCGGGCAGGCTGGCCCGCATGCCCATCAGCGTGGCCAGCGCGATCACCAGCAGGGCCTGGACGACCAGCACGATCATGTCGCGCAGGGTGCGGCCCAGCACGATCGCGGGCCGCCAGACGGCGCTGACCGCGAGCCGTTCCAGGTAGCCGTTGCGGATCTCGTTGATCATGCCGAAGCCCACGAAGAGCGAGCCGAACAGGGCGATCATCATCATCACGCCGGGCGTGAACATCCGCAGCGTGTCGCCCATGGTGCCGCCCGCGGTGGTGTTGGCCACCAGCGGCGCGAAGAGGAGCAGGTACAGGACGGGCTGCATCAGCCCGAACAGCGGCCAGACGGGGTTGCGCAGGGTGGCCCTGAGCTCGTAGCCCAGGAACAGCGTCGTGTGTCGGAGCACGGGGGATCCTTGTCGTTCAGTTCGTGTCGCGCAGGGAACGGCCGGTGTGGCGCAGGAACACGTCGTCGAGCGTGGCCCGGTCCAGGGAGATCGACCGGATCGGCAGCCCCCCGGCCTCCAGGGCGCGGAGCAGGACGGGCAGGTTGTGCTCCCCGTCGTCGAGGTAGGCGCGCAGGACGTCCCCCTCCTCGCGGACCTCCCTGACGTATGGCTCCGCGTCGAGGAGCGCCCGCGCCTCGGCGGCCCGGTCGAGGCGGAGGGTGACGACGTCGCCCGCGACCTCCTTCTTGAGCTCGGCGGGGGTGCCCTCCGCGACGACGCGGCCGTGGTCGACGATGACCAGCCGGTCGCAGAGCGCGTCGGCCTCCTCCAGGTAGTGGGTGGTCAGCAGCACGCTGGTGCCCCGCTCGCGCAGGGAGCGCACCTCGTCCCACAGGTTGGCGCGGTTCTGCGGGTCGAGGCCGGTGGTGGGCTCGTCGAGGAAGAACAGCGGCGGGTAATTGACCAGGCCGACGGCGAGGGCGAACCTGCGCTTCTGCCCGCCGGACAGCGTCCGTACGGGACGGTCGGCCAGCTCGGCCAGGTCGAACGCGGCCAGGAGCTCCTCGCTGCGGGCCCTCGCCCGCGCGCGGGACATGCCGCCGATCCTGGCGGCGAGGACGAGGCCCTCGCGGCCGGGGGAGTTCTCGTCCACGCCGCCGCCCTGGCCGACGTAACCGATCTTCTCCCGCACCCTGGCCGCCTCGGTGACCACGTCGTGGCCCGCCACCCGGGCGGTGCCGGAGGTCGGGGCGACGAGGGTGGCGAGCATCCTGATCGTGGTGGTCTTCCCCGCGCCGTTCGGGCCGAGAAAGGCGAAGATCTCGCCCTCGGCGACGGACAGGTCGACGCCTTTGACGGCCTCGACCTTCCGGGGGCTGTCCCTGCCGCGCCTGGTGGTGAAGGTCTTGCGCAGGTCGTGCGCTTCGATGATCATGGCTCTCCGTCGTGGGGGTGGGGAAAGGTTCGAGGAGCGGCGAAGGCTCAACCGGATTTCCGGCCCGGCGGTCCTCCGGAGGTTTCGGGGGCCGGCGGGTGTCCCGGTGAGCTTTTCCATGGGCTGGTGAGGCCGGGGCCGTCAGCGGCCTGCCCGGGGGCGGGGCTCAGGGCAGCTCTCCGGCTCTGACGTCGGCGACGGACGCCTCGATCCAGTCGAGCTGCGCCTGGAACTGGCGGATGTTGAGCTGGAGGCACTCGTCGATGTGCCGGGGGGCTCCGTAGCCCTGCTTGCCGCCCAGCGCGCGCCGCATCATCGAGATGGACGCCCGCAGCTGCTCCGCCCTCGCCTCCATGGCGTTGACCAGGTCGGCCGGGGGAAGACGGTCCATGAAGGTGAGCGCGACCTGGAAGGGGTCGACGATCGGCCTCACGAACCACCAGCTGTTCATCAGCTGCTGCTGGAAGTCGGCGCGTCCCGCCCCGGTGATGCCGTAGATCGTCTTGCCGCCCCTGCCCTGCTCGACGATCTCCAGCAGCCCCTCCTCCGCCATCTTGGCCAGGCCGTGGTAGATCGAGCCGTAGGCCACGTTGGCCCAGCTGTCGGCGCCCCACAGTTCGAGGCGGCGCCGTACCTCGTAGCCGTGCAGCGGGCCGTCGAGCAGCACGCCGAGCAGCAGGGTCCGGGTGGAAGACATACTCAAGTTTGTATTCAAATTTGAGTATGATGTCAACCATGCGAGAGATCAGGCGTGACGGCGACGGTGCCCTCATGGGCTTCATCCGCCCGGCGGGTGAGGGCTGGGAGCCCCTGACCGTGTTCGGCTACCCCCTGGGGGAGCCCTCCCCGGAGGAGGAGGCGCTGGAGGTGGTCCACCGGTCCGGGCTGGAGGTGCTGATGCGGCCCTGGCGGTTCCTGGAGGACGGGGAGTGGTACCGGTGTGTGATCGTGGAGGCGGCGGCCGGCGCGGTCGGGATCCGGCCGAACGACTTCGGCTATCCGCGTGAGGACGTTCTCACGGTGACGCTGGAGCGTCCCGGGCCGGAGACGTTCCGCCCCGAGTGAGGGATTCCCGCCCGGAGTAAGGTGACTGCCATGTCCGTACGCCCCAACGCGCTGGTCACCGGCGCCTCCAGAGGGGTCGGCGCCGCGATCGCCCGGGCCCTGGCTCCCACGCACGACCTGCTGCTCGGCGGGCGCGACACCGAGGCGCTGGCCGGGACGGTCTCCGCCCTGCCCGATGCCTCGGTGTCGCGGCCCTGGCCGGTGGAGCTCACCGCCGTCACGGAGGCCGACGTCGCCGGCATCGACCGGCTCGACGTGCTGGTGCACAGCGCGGGCGTGGTGACCCTAGGACGGGTCGAGGAGACCCCGGCCGAGGTGTGGCGGCGCACGATGGAGGTCAACGTGATCGCGGTGGCCGAGCTGACCCGGCTGCTGCTGCCCGCGCTCCGCGCGGCGCGCGGCCACGTGGTGCTGATCAACTCCGGGGCGGGGCAGCGGGCCAACCCCGACTGGGTCTCCTACTCGGCCAGCAAGCACGCGCTGCGCGCCTTCGCCGACGGGCTCCGCCTGGAGGAGCCCGAGCTCCAGGTCACCACGGTCTACCCGGGGCGGGTCGCCACCGACATGCAGCGCGGGGTGCGAGACCGCGAGGGCGGCCCCTACCAGCCGGAGAAGTATCTCGACCCCGACTCGGTGGCCCGGCTGGTACTGACGGCCCTGACCGCGTCCCCCGACGCCCACATCACCGAGATCACCGTACGCCCCGCCGCCGGACCCCCGAACTGAGAGCGGTACGAAAGGCGGCCGGGGCCGAGGGCGCGGGGAGGACCGATGGTGCGGCGGGCTCGCCAATGAATGGAGTCATTCACATAATGGGAGGGTGTTCGACGAGATGTGGGGTGCCATAGAGCACCTCGGACGTGACGGCCGGACCCGCGGCTACCTGCGCGACGCGTGGTCGCCCGCGGATCTGGAACTCCGGCGGTGGTTCGGGCAGGAGGCCGCCAGGCGCGGCCTCGACCTGAGGGAGGACCGCAACGGCAACCTGTGGGCCTGGTGGGGCGACCCGTCCGCCAGACCCGGCGTGGTCACCGGCAGCCACCTCGACTCGGTGCGGCAGGGCGGCGCCTTCGACGGCCCCCTCGGCGTCGTGTCGGCCTTCGCCGCCCTCGACCTGCTGCGGGCGAGGGACTTCCGGCCCGCACGCCCCCTGGGGATCGCCTGCTTCACCGACGAGGAGGGCGCCAGGTTCGGCGTCCCGTGCGTCGGCTCGCGCCTGCTGACCGGGATCCTCGCCCCGGACAGGGCGCTCGCCCTGAAGGACGACGAGGGCGACTCGCTGGCCGAGGTGCTGCGCGGGGCCGGGCGCGACCCCGGCGCGCTGGGCCGGGACGAGGAGACGCTGCGGCACATCGGCGTCTTCGTGGAGCTCCACGTCGAGCAGGGCCAGGACCTGGTCCACCGGGACGCCCGGGTCGGCGTCGCCTCGGCCATCTGGCCGCACGGCCGCTGGCGGTTCGACTTCCACGGCCAGGCCAACCACGCGGGCACCACCCGCCTGGCCGATCGCGACGACCCGATGCTGCCCTTCGCCCGTACCGTCCTGCACGCCCGCCAGGCCGCCGAACGCAACGGCGTGGTCGCCACCTTCGGCAAGACGCGCGTGTCGCCCAACAACGCCAACGCCGTTCCCGGCCTGGTCAGTGCCTGGCTGGACGCCAGGGGCGGCGACGAGGACGCGGTCAGGGCGCTGGTCGACGAGCTGACCGACTTCTCCGGCGCCGAGGTGACCGTCGAGTCGTGGACCCCGGTCGTCGACTTCGACGCGGTCCTGCGGGAGCGGGTCGCGGCCGCGGCCGGGAACGCGGCCGGGGGTGGGGGCGCGGCCGGGGGTGGGAGCGCGCCCGTCCTGCCGACCGGCGCCGGGCACGACGCGGGAATCCTGGCGTCCGCGGGTGTCCCCAGCGCGATGGTGTTCGTCCGCAATCCGACGGGCATCTCTCATTCTCCGGAGGAACACGCGGACAGGGCCGACTGCCACGCCGGGGTCACCGCCCTCGCCGCCGTTGTGGAGGATCTGTGCGGGAGCTGAGCTACTGGTGCGAGCTGGCCTGGCTGCCACCGGGCGAGGTCGTCGCGGGGGTGCTCGTCAGGGTCGACGACACCCTGATCACCGAGATCGTCACCGGCGTGACGACCCCGCCCGGCGGAGCCGTCCGGCTCGCCGGGCTCACCCTCCCCGGGCTGGCCAACGCGCACTCCCACGCCTTCCACCGCGCCCTGCGCGGGGCGACGCAACGCGAGAAGGGCAGCTTCTGGACCTGGCGCGAGCAGATGTACGGCGTGGCGGGCACCCTCGACCCCGACTCCTACCTCAGGCTCGCCAGGGCCGCGTTCGCCGAGATGGCGCTGGCCGGGATCACCTGCGTGGGAGAGTTCCACTACCTGCACCACAGGCCGGACGGCAGGCCGTACGACGACCCGAACGCCATGGGACACGCGCTCGTCCAGGCCGCGCGGGAGGCGGGGCTGCGCATCGCGCTGCTGGACGCCTGCTACCTGACCGGCGGCGTCGGCACCCCGCTGAGCGGCGTGCAGCGGCGGTTCGGCGACCGGGACGTCGACGGGTGGGCCGGGCGGGCGGAGACGCTCGCGGCCGGGTACCGGGGCGAGCGGGACGTGGAGATCGGCGTGGCCGTGCACTCGGTCCGCGCGGTCAGGGCCGAGCAGATCCCGGTGGTCGCCGAGTTCTCCCGCCGGCACGGGGTCCCGCTGCACGCCCACGTCTCCGAGCAGCGCGCGGAGAACGCCGCCTGCGTGGAGGCCTACGCCGCGACCCCGGTCCAGCTGCTGGAGGCGCACGGCGCGCTCGGCCCCCGCTCGACCGCCGTACACGCCACGCACCTGTCGGACGTGGACGTCGCGCTGCTCGGGAGCTCCGGCACGCGCGTGTGCATGTGCCCGACGACCGAACGCGACCTCGCCGACGGCATCGGGCCGGCCAGGAGGCTGTTCGAGGCGGGCGCGCCCATCACGCTCGGCTCGGACAGCCACGCGGTCGTCGACCTGTTCGAGGAGGCCCGCGCGGTCGAGCTGGACGAGCGGCTCGCCACCGAGCGGCGCGGCCACTGGTCGGCCGCCGAGCTCCTGAACGCCGCCACGGCCGCGGGGCACGACTCGCTCGGCTTCGCCGGCGCGGGCATGCTCGTCCCCGGCGCGTGGGCGGACCTGGTGTCGGTGCGCCTCGACTCGGTCCGTACGGCCGGAGCCGCGCCCGCGCACCTGGCCGAGACCGTGGTCTTCGCCGCCACGGCCGCCGACGTGCACTCCGTGGTGTCCGGCGGGCGCCACGTGGTCGCCGACGGCAGGCACGCCCTCGGCGACGTGGGCACCATGCTCGCCGAGGCGATCGCCGAGGCGCGAGAGGGGAAAACTGCATGACGAGCGAGGGTCGGCCGGTGAGAGGGGAAGTCCGTATGACGCGTGAGGACCGGCCGGTGAGAGGGGAAGTCGTTATGACGCGTGAGGACCGGCCGGTGACGAGCACCCTTTTCGACCGCATCGGCCTGCTCTACACGGGCGACCGCGCGCGGGAGGAGATCGAGAACGCGGCGCTCGTCGTCGAGGGCGGCGAGGTGGTGTGGGTGGGCCCCTCCGGCGCGGCCCCGTACGCCGACGAGCGGGTGGACGTGAACGGGCGCTGCGTGATCCCGGGCTTCGTCGACAGCCACGCCCACCTCGTCTTCGCGGGCGACCGCACGGCCGAGTTCGCCGCCCGCATGGCGGGCCGCCCGTACACGGCGGGAGGCATCCGTACGACGGTGTCGGCCACCCGCGCCGCCTCCGACGCCGAGCTCGTGACGCGCACCGCCGGACTGGTCGCCGAGATGCTCGCCCAGGGGACGACCACGGTCGAGATCAAGAGCGGCTACGGCCTCACGGTCGACGACGAGCGCCGGTCACTGGAGATCGCGCGGGGGTTCACCGAGGAGACCACCTACCTGGGCGCGCACGTCGTCCCCCCCGACGCCTCCTCGGCCGACGAGTACGTCCGCACCGTCACCGGGGAGATGCTGGAGACCTGCGCGCCGCACGCCCGGTGGGTCGACGTGTTCTGCGAGCGCGGGGCCTTCGACGCCGACCAGAGCAAGGAGATCCTCCTCGCCGGGGTGAAGGCGGGGCTGCTGCCTAGGATCCACGCCAACCAGCTGGGCGAGGGGCCCGGGGTGCGGATCGCCGCCGAGGTGGGAGCGGTCTCCGCCGACCACTGCACCCACCTGAGCGACGACGACGTCTCGACGCTGGCGTCGTCGGGCGTGGTGGCCACCCTGCTGCCCGGCGCGGAGTTCTCCACCCGCTCGCCCTACCCGGACGCCCGCCGCCTGCTGGACGCCGGGGTGACGGTCGCGCTGGCCACCGACTGCAACCCGGGCTCCTCCTTCACCTCCTCCATGCCGTTCTGCGTGGCGCTGGCGGTCCGCGAGATGCGGATGACGCCGCTGGAGGCGATCAGGGCCGCCACGTACGGCGGGGCGAGGGCGCTGCGCCGAGGGGACGTCGGCACGCTGCGGGTGGGGAGCAGCGGTGATCTGGTGATTCTGGACACACCCACGTACGTCCATCTCGCCTACCGGCCGGGGGTGCCGCTGGTGACTCAGGTGTGGAAGCGGGGCCGCCGCCTGGTTTGAGCGCCTTTGCGGTGGTTAGTCGCCAGCCTTGGCGGCACGCTGGGAGACCTCCTCCTTGAGGAGGAAATCCAAACCATTCTCCAGGCGTACTTTTTGAGGGAATCTTTGCCCTGGCACGTCCGTTGAAAAGACAAGCGATGTGTCTGCGCGCACGGGGCGTCAAGCGAGCGAGTGGACACGTCATAAGCAGGCGGAGCGAGGTGCCATCGGATGGCAAGGCCGACGGGGAATCGGACGCAGGATCAGCACGTCTCTGATCGAGATCTGCTCGGGACCTACCTGGCAGAGATCGGACGAGTGCCCCTGCTCACCGCGGAGGAAGAGGTCGAACTCGCCAAGCGGATCGAGGCGGGTCTCTTCGCTGAGCAGTTGCTGGACGGCGGGCTGGGTGGATTGACGGAGCCGCGGATCGGGGACGCGGCCGATGAGGAGCTCGAACGACTGGCCGTTTCCGGGCGGAGGGCCAAGGATGAATTCATCCAGGCCAATCTACGTCTTGTGGTGGCCGTCGCGCGCAAATATTCGGGGCGGGGAATGCCGTTGATCGATCTGGTCCAGGAGGGGAACCTGGGGTTGGTCCGCGCGGTCGAGAAGTTCGACTACCAACGCGGTTACAAGTTCTCGACATACGCCACGTGGTGGATCAGGCAGTCGGTGGGGCGCGCCATCCATGAGCAGGCCCGGCCGGTGCGCCTGCCCACCCACGCGGGCGAGCAGATGACCAGGCTGATGCGGGTCCGCCGCGACATGCTGGCCGAGTTCGACCAGGAGCCGACCGACGCCGACCTGGCGACGGTGCTCGAACTCCCCATCGAGCGGGTCCGCGAGCTCCGCCGCTGGGCCTCCGACCCCGTCTCCCTGCAGCTGGGCGTGGGCGACGAGGACGAGACCGAGCTCGGCGACATGATCGCCGACGACACGTGGGCCGATCCCGAGCAGCAGGCGATGGACATCCTGGAGCGCGAGCGCCTGGAGGTGTGGCTGACCGGGCTGGAGGGGCAGACGCGCGAGATGCTCCGCTGGCGCTACGGCCTGATGGACGGACGCGAGCACACGCTGACCGAGGTCGGCGAGCGCTACGGCATCGGCCGCGACCGCGCCCGCCGGATCGAGCGCGACGCCCTGGCCCGGCTGCGAAAGATGGCCACGGCCGCTTAACCTCGTACGATCCGGCACGGTTCCTTTTGGACCGTGCCGGATCACAGGGGCGCTTGGCTTTCGCGGTGAGTCTTGCCACTGCGGCGGTTCGCTGTTCACGTTGCGGCGGGTTCTCTGTGAGGGTTCTCTGCGGGTTCCATAACCGTTCACGCTTGGTCGGTTCCATGGGTGTTCAGGCTGTGGTGCATCGCCGGTTGCGTCGGTGGGTTCCGTCGCCGTTCACGCTGCGGCGGGCGGGTATTCCGGACGGCCGTCTCAGTTACGGTCTTGTGGTTCAGGCCTCCGGCCTGCGCGGGCGTGATGGTTGCGGGCTCTTCTCAAGCCGTCCGGAACACCCGCCCACCTCCGCTGCGCACGTTCCCGCCGTACGGCGTGCGACCGTAGTGGCTTTCTCTCCGACCGCCCAGTGAACTGTGCGCGGCTGAAGCGATCCGTACGGGACCGTTCAGCGCGGGCCGCCGTAGCTGAAGCTCCACCTCGGAAAGGAGCGCAGGGCGGGTCGCCGTACCGTGTCACGGGGATGTGAGGTCGAATTGTGCCCACACCACGTGGCCGACGGCCTGGGTGCCTCGATATCCGACTTTGGAGGCCAGGGCCGCCACGGTCATGAGACCTCGGCCGTTCTCCTCGTTCCCGGCCGGAAATCGTTGCCGTCGGGTTCTGGGCGTTCCACCCCAGCCGCATGAGATCCCCTCCCTGGATGCGGGTGGCCCATGGTGGAGACGCGAAGGCATGACGTGCCGGATCCTCAGATGCGCGAAGCGGTCGCCGCGCACGACTACGGGAAAGTGGTACGGCTCGCCCGCCGGGCCCAAGGTTTGACACAACAGGAACTCGGCGTCCGGGCGGGTTACTCGGCCGCGACGATCTCGCGGCTCGGAACCGGGCATCAGGCGTTGGACGACATCACCACGCTTCGCATCCTGGCCCGCGTGCTTGACATCCCATCGTCGTGGCTGGGGCTGTCATCCCCGCCCGCCCCGGAGGATCCCCCCGCGTGCCGGAGAGTCCACCCCCGCTCCACGACTGTGCCCGTTAGTGTTGAACCTCACCTGGCAGGGGAGGATGACGCCGTGAAGCGACGCCGGTTTCTCGCCGGGCTCACCGGGCTGACCGGGGCGGCCCTCCTCGCGGGGCCTCAGGAGGCGGCCGATGCCGCGACGATGGCTCAGCGTCTCGAACGGTTCCTCACCACGGAGACCGCCGGAACTCCGGCGACCATGACCGAGTTGCGCGCGGCTCTGGACGTGGCGCGTACGACATTCGACGCCTGCCGATACGGCGACCTGTCGGCCATGCTTCCGAAAGTCGCCACCGCCGTGCAGGCCACCCTCGCCCAGGTCGAAGGGCGCAAACGTGACCAGGTGAACGCCTGTCTCGCGGATGCCTACATGCTGACCAGCGAGCTCGCGGTCAAGCTCAATCAGGACGGCATGGCCTGGGTGGCAGCCGACAGGGCCCTCGCCACGGCCACCTTCTCGGGTGACCCGTTCGCGATCGCCGGGGCCTCCCGGGCGGTGGCGATCGCCATGCGGCGCCAGGGGCGTCATGAGGGTGCGGTCGGCATGCTCACACGTACCGCGCTCGACCTGGGGGCGGACAGGGGGACTCCGGAGCCGCAGACGCTTCAGGTCTACGCCGCGCTGCTGTGCACCGCCGCCTATTCCTGTGCCCAGAACGGTCTGCGGGCCCAGTCGCTCGATCTGATCGGGGAAGCGGAGCGGGCAGCGGGCCGTCTTCCCGGGGCCACGTCGCGAGGGAGGCTTCCGACGCCCGCGAACGTCGCGGTGTATCGGGTCGGCATCCACACCGCTCTCGGTGAGCCGGGGGTCGCCCTCGACCACGCCCGTGGGGTGAACCACCGCCTGCTTCCCACCCCCGAGCGCCATGCTCGCTGGTGTGTTGACACGGCTCGTGCCTGGGAGCAGTTCGGCCGCAGGGATCGGGCGGTGACCGCGTTGCTCGCGGCCGAGCGGACCGCTCCCCAGGAGATCCGACGACCGGCGGTGGCCACGCTGATCTCGGGGATGCGGTACGGCGCGGGACCGGTCCCGGCGGAGCTTCACGCGCTGGCCATCCGTAATGGGATGAACTGAGCCGATCAGCTGTTTCAGGGCTGGTGTTTACGGGGCTCCGCGACGTACGGCCGCATTGTTCGGTGAGAAGGATCGCTCCAGACATCGGCACGGTGGAGTTCGTGTTTTTACGGCGCTCGCCGTGCGCTCCTTTCGAAAGTAACGCTTCAGTTACGGCGGCCCGCTCTGAACGGTCTCGTACGAATCGCTTCAGCCGCACACCGTTCACAGAGCGGCCGGAGAGTGAGCCACTACGGTCGTACGCCGTGCGGCGGGAGTGGGCGCAGCGGAGGTGGGCGGGTGTTCCGGACGGCTTCAAAAGAGCCCGCAACCACCGCGCCCGCGCAGGCCGGAGGCCTGGATCACCAGGGCGTCACTGAGACGGCCGTCCGGAATACCCGCCCACCGGAGCGTGAACGGCGCCGAAGCCGATCAAGGCCGGATGAGGCACTGGCCAGGACTTACGGTCCCACCTATATGTCCGGATTGAGGGGACATGCTGGGCGTGGCGGCCGTCGTGGGCGGGGCATCCGAGCCCCTGGGAACGGTCAAGCACGGTTCACCTGGGCGGTTTTACGGTCAGCTCCAAGTCATGGCATGCCTCGTCCGAAACACGTCTGAAACACCATGCGGCCGAGATTCACAGATGTGAAACACGCAAGGTCGCACCTTGAAACGGTGGAAGAACACGCTGTGGCGCAACGTCAGTGCGCGGCCGGTCGATGGAGCCCAGGAAGCGATCACTGCGACTGTGAAACCGGCCACACGCCATTTGTAAGGGAGGGTCGCGTCGAATGAAGATCGATAGCGGCACCACTGCCTGGATGCTCACAGCCACCGCCTTGGTGCTGTTGATGACTCCTGGCCTCGCGTTCTTCTACGGAGGAATGACAAGGGCCAAGAGTGTCCTGAACATGATGATGATGTCGTTCGTCAGCATCATCACCGTCACCATCGCATGGGTGCTTTACGGGCACTCGCTGACCTTCACCGACAACGGCAGCGAGCTCGTCAACAAGTTCATCGGCGGCTTCGACGCCCTTGGATTGCAGAGCCTGGTCGACACCGCCACCAAGGACGATGGCACGGGCATGCCGAGCCTGGTTTTCTCGGCCTTCCAGCTCACTTTCGCGATCATCACCGTCGCCCTGATCAGCGGTGCCATCGCCGACCGCGCCAAGTTCGGCGCCTGGGTGCTGTTCACCATCGTCTGGGCGACCATTGTCTACTTCCCCGTGGCCCACTGGGTCTGGGGCAACGGCTGGCTGTTCAACCTCGGCATCGAGGACTTCGCCGGTGGCACCGTGGTCCACATCAACGCGGGAGCCGCGGCGCTGGCACTCGCGATCGTGCTCGGCAAGCGCTCCGGCTGGCGCAAGGAGCCGATGCGGCCGCACAACCTGACCCTGGTCCTGCTCGGCGCCGGTCTCCTGTGGTTCGGCTGGTTCGGCTTCAACGCGGGCTCCGAGCTCGCGGTGGACGGCACCGCCGGCCTGGCGTTCATGAACACCCAGATCGCCACCGCCGCCGCGGCGGGCGCCTGGCTCGTGGTCGAGAAGCTCCGCGACGGCCACGCCACCAGCCTCGGTGTCGCCTCCGGCGCCGTCGCCGGTCTGGTCGCCATCACCCCGGCCTGTGGTTTCGTGGACCCCTGGGCGGCTCTCCTCCTCGGCCTCGTCGCCGGTGCGGTCTGCGCCTACGCGGTGGGCCTGAAGTACAAGTTCGGCTACGACGACTCCCTCGACGTGGTCGGCGTGCACCTGGTCGGCGGTGTGATCGGCGCCGTCTCCCTGGGCTTCATCGCCGCCTACCCGTTCCTGGACCAGCAGAGCCCCGGCCTCCTCTACGGCGGCGGCGTCAAGCAGCTGGGTCTGCAGGTTCTCGGCCCGGTCGCGGTCGGCGCCTACTCCTTCATCATCACGTGGATCATCGCTAAGATCATCGACAAGACGATGGGCTTCCGGATCGGCGCCGAGGAAGAGGTCACCGGCGTCGACATCACCTCCCACGCCGAGACCGGTTACGACCTCGGCACCATCCACTCCTCGGGTGTGGCCGCCGTCAACGGCCCGGCCCCCACCCCGGCGTCTAAGAAGGTGGACGCATGAGACTCATCACAGCGATCATCAAGCCGTTCAAGCTCGATGACGTGAAGGCGGCCCTGGAGCAGTTCGGGGTCAAGGGCATGACGGTCAGCGAGGCCAGCGGTTACGGCCGCCAGCGCGGTCACACCGAGGTCTACCGCGGCGCCGAGTACCAGGTCGACCTGGTGCCGAAGGTCCGCCTCGAAGTGCTCGCCGAGGAGGAGGACGCCGAGGACGTCATCGACGTCATCGTCAAGGCCTCGCAGACCGGCAAGATCGGTGACGGCAAGGTCTGGTCCGTTCCGGTGGACACGGTCGTTCGCGTCCGTACCGGAGAACGCGGACCTGAGGCGCTCTAGCCGGTGAGAGGTGACACGCGCTCGTACGCCGCGGCCCGTAAGGAACGGGCCGCGGACATCGACCGCTGGCTGACGGACCTGGTCCGCACCGCTGTCGGTACGCCGTACGGGACCAACGGGGGAACGACGAGAAACGACGAGCGCGGCGCCCTCAGTGGAGTCGCGCTCGTCGCGGTCGGGAGCCTTGGACGCTCCGAGCTCGCGCCGGGCAGCGATCTCGACCTGGTCCTGCTCCACGACGGGCGGGAGGACGTGGCGCGTGTCGCCGACCGCATCTGGTACCCGATCTGGGACTCCGGGGTCGGTCTCGACCACTCGGTGCGGACGGTGGACGAGGCGGCCAAGGTCGCCAGGGAGGACCTCAAGGCGGTCCTCGGCCTGATCCAGGCCCGGCACGTGGCCGGAGACCCGGAGCTGACCCGCTCGGCGCGCGAGATCGTGCTCGCCGAGTGGCGCGCCGACTCCCGGCGCCGCCTGGGCGAGCTGCGTGACGCCGCCGACAAGCGGGCGGAGGCGAGCGGTGAGCTGGCGTTCCTGCTCGAACCCGACCTCAAGGACTCCCGCGGCGGCATCCGCGACGTGCAGGCGATGCAGGCCGTGGCGGCGGCCTGGGTCGCCTCGGCGCCCGGCCCCCGGGTCCGCGAGGCCTACGAGCTGCTGCTCGACATCCGCCACGGCCTGCACCTGGTGACCGCCCGGGGCGCGGACAGGCTGGTGCTCCAGGAGCAGGACGCGGTCGCCGGGATGCTCGGCCTGCTCGACGCCGAGGCGCTGATGCGCAGGCTCGCCGAGGCCGCCAGGACGATCGGGCACGCCTTCGACGCCACCTGGCGCACCGTCGACCGGTTGCTGACCGGTCCCACTCCCCGTGGCCGCCGCCCGCTCGCCGACGGCGTCGTCGAGCACGGCGGGGAGGTCGTGCTCGCCCGCGGGGTCAACCCGCGCAAGGACCCGGTCCTGGTGCTGCGCGCCGCCGCCGCCGCGGCCGAGGCGGGGCTGCCGCTGGCGCCCGCGACGGTCACCGCGCTGGCCTCCCAGTCGCCGCCGCTGCCCGTGCCCTGGCCGGACGAGGCGCGTGACGCGCTGGTGGCACTGCTGGGCGCGGGGCGCGCGGCCGTGCCGGTCTGGGAGGAGCTCGACCAGGCGGGGGTGCTGGTCAAGCTGCTGCCCGACTGGGAGCGGGTGCGGCACCGCCCGCAGCGCAACCCGGTGCACCGCTACACCGTCGACCGGCACCTGATCGAGGCCGCCGCCGGGGCCGCCTCGTTCACCCGCGAGGTCTCGCGCCCTGACCTGCTGCTCATCTCGGCGCTGCTGCACGACATCGGCAAGGGATACCCCGGCGACCACTCCACCACCGGAGCCGTCGTCGCGCGCGACATCGGGGCCCGGATGGGCCTGCCCCCGGCCGACGTCGACATTCTTGAGACCGTGGTCCGCCACCACCTGCTGCTGCCCGAGACGGCCACCCGCCGCGACCTGGACGACCCGGTGACGATCTCCCGGGTGGCCGAGGCCGTCGGCTCGCGCGAGGTCCTCGAACTGCTGGCGGCCCTCGCCGTGGCCGACGGCCACGCCACCGGGCCCGCCGCCTGGAACTCGTGGAAGGCCTCGCTCGTCGCCGACCTGGTACGCCGGGTCCGTTCGGCGCTCTCGGGGACCCCGCTGCGCCCCGCGCCCTCCCTCTCGGTGGAGCAGGCGTCCCTGGCCCGCCACGGCGGCGGCGCCGTGCGCGTCAACGGGGGAGCGGTCACCGTGGTCGCGCCCGACCGCGCCGGGCTGCTCTGGCGCGCGGCCGGGGTGCTGGCCGCGCACCGGATGGTGGTCCGCGCGGCGTCGGCCGCCTCGGCGGGGGCGACCGCCGTGATCGAGTTCTCCGTCGTGCCCGAGTACGGCTCGCCGCCCGACCCCGCGACGCTGGAGGCCGACCTGCGCCTGGTCCTGGCCGGCCGCCTCGACATCGAGCAACGCCTGGCCAGGAGGACCAGGTCGATGCGCCCGGCCCGGGTGCCGGTGGCGCCGCCGAGGGTGAACCTGGTGGACGACGCGTCCAACACCGCGACCGTCGTCGAGGTGCGAGCCCATGACCGTCCGGGGCTTTTGTGGCGCATTGGTAGAGCATTTGGTGAATGTGGCCTTGACGTGCGGGCCGCCCGTGTGGAGACTCTCGGCGCAGAGGCGGTGGACGTCTTCTACGTGGTCGACAGAGCCGGCCGCCCGCTGACCGACGAGGTCCAGCGGGCGCAGGTGCGTGATCAGGTGCTTGCTGCCCTCCGGTAACAGTAGCGGTCCCTCGTCACCTACGTAACGATTAAAGTCGCTATGTCGGTTTTGCTGATTCTTTTCCATGACCTTGTGGTCTGATGTTGTCCACTTGTGTCGTGATTGAGGGGTAGCGAGAGCGGTGACTACGGCGACATCCGAAAGCGGAGGTGCTTCGGCACCCGACCGTGGCAAGCGGCCTGCCGCCCGGTTCGGCTTGAAAAACTGGCGGGTCCGTTCGCGCCTGACGGCGCTGATCCTGGTGCCGACGGCGGTGGGTGTCGTGCTCGCCGGCACGCGCGTGGTGGCCTCCGTGGACAGCGTGTCCGGATACCAGCGGACCGCCGCCGCGGCGGAGTACTCGGGCGGTCTCCGCGACCTCGCCCAGGCGCTCGGCCTGGAACGTGACCGAGGCGCGTGGTCGTCGTTCCAGCCTTCGAACAAGGGCTTGAAGGAGAGTTCCGACGCGCAGCGGAAGACCGTGGACGCGCTGGTCAAGAAGGTGCGGCTGGAAGTCCAGGCGATCGACGACTCCTACGGCGCCCGGGTCGTCGAGGCGGCGCGGAACGTGGGCTACCAGCTGGAGGGCCTCCCCGAGCTGCGCGGACTGCCGGGCATCGCCCGTGTGGAACGGTACAGTTCCATGATCGCCCCGCTGCTGACGCTCCACGAGGAGTTCACGCTGGTCAGCGACGACCCGGAGATCATCGGCAACACCCGCGCGCTCAGCGCCCTGGCGTACGCCAAGGAGGAGGTCTCCAAGCAGCGCGCCCGGCTGCTGGCCGGCTACTACGCGCCCTCGCT
This sequence comes from Streptosporangium heterodermiicola, assembly GCF_051390675.1. Classification (NCBI taxonomy): domain Bacteria; kingdom Bacillati; phylum Actinomycetota; class Actinomycetes; order Streptosporangiales; family Streptosporangiaceae; genus Streptosporangium; species Streptosporangium heterodermiicola. Next base: position 222,143 of record NZ_JBPJSR010000006.1, on the reverse strand, counting down.
GATCAACCCGCAGGAGATCGAGAAGTTCATCGCCTCCCGCTCCCGCATGGACGAGTACGAGGCGGACTTCGGTGTCGAGTCGAGCCCGGACAACGCCCAGCTCCTCGTCACCTCCCTGATCGACGAGCGGGTCCACCGGGCCGAGCTGACCAAGGCCAGGGTGATCGTGCTCGCGAGCAACCCGGCGCGCACCGGCCGGCTGCTGTCCGACTTCGACGAGGTCAAGCAGTGGTTCTCGGACAACACCGCCGTCCTCGACCGGATGCGGAAGGTCGAGACCCAGGTCGCCGGTGACGTGGTCACCCGGGCCAGGGACCTGGAGGACGCCGAGCAGCGCAACGCGATCGTCACCGCCGGGCTGATCCTGCTCCTGCTCCTGCTGGTGCTCGGCCTCACGGTCGTCATCGCCCGCTCGATGGTGACGCCGCTGCGCCGCCTGCGCGCCGAGGCGCTGGAGGTGGCGAGCTTCCGGCTTCCCGAGATCGTGCGACGCCTGCGGGTCTCCGGCGACACCCGCGCCCCCGACGTCGACCCCATCTCGGTCGACACCAGCGACGAGATCGGCGAGGTCGCCAAGGCCTTCGACGAGGTCCACCGGCAGGCCGTGCGCCTCGCCTCCGAGGAGTCCGAGCTCCGCTCCAACATCAGCGCGATGTTCGTCAACCTGTCGCGGCGCACGCAGACCCTGGTCGAGCGGCAGATCTCGCTGATCGACGGACTGGAGAAGGGCGAGGAGGACGGCGGACGCCTGGCCGACCTGTTCAGGCTCGACCACCTGGCCACCCGCATGCGCCGCAACTCCGAGAACCTCCTGGTCCTCGCCGGTCACGAGCCGACCCGCAGGCGGAGCCAGCCGGCCAAGCTCGTCGACGTCGTCCGCGCCTCCCTGTCGGAGGTCGAGGACTACGAGCGGGTCCAGGTCAAGGTGCACCGCACCATCTCGGTCGCGGGCAGCGCCGCCAACGACATCGTGCACCTCGTCGCGGAGCTGGTGGAGAACGCCATCCAGTTCTCGCCCCGGGCGAGCCAGGTCGTGGTCTCCAGCAGCGTGATCGAGGGCGGCGGCGCGCTGCTCGCGGTGAGCGACCCGGGTATCGGCATGACCCACGAGGAGCTCGTCGAGACGAACCGCAAGCTGGCGGACCCGCCCGTCGTCGACGTCTCGGTGTCGCGGCGCATGGGCCTGTTCGTGGTCGGCCGCCTGGCGCTGCGCCACGGCATCCGCGTCCAGCTGCGCCCGCAGGAGGGCGGCGGTCTCGTCGCCATGGTCCTGTTCCCGCCGGAGCTCGTCGTCCAGGCGGTCCAGCCGGTGCAGACGCCCTCCTGGGGAACCGATCAGGCTCCCTCGCAGGACCTCTTCGCCCAGACGGCCGTGGGCCGGCCGCCGGTCCAGCAGCCCTCGTACGGGCAGCCGCAGCCAGGGTTCGGGCACACCCACCCCTCGTTCGAGCAGGGACAGTCCCCGTTCGGGTCGAATCCCTTCGGGCAGACGTCGTACGGGCAGCCCTCGTACGGGCAGGGTTCTTTCGGGCAGGGCTCGTTCGGGCAGACGTCCGTGGACGTGCCCGCGTCCGGCTCCGCCCCGCCGTTCGGCGCCCCGACCGCCCCGACGGCCCCGGGGGGCTCGCCCGGTGCCCCGGCCGGGAACGGCCCGCCGCTGCCCAAGCGGCAGGTCAACGGCAACGGCGGCGGAGGCATCCCCGCCCCCGAGTTCTCCGCCTGGAGCCAGTCCTCGTACGAGGACACGGCGGTGGGGGCGATGCCCGCGGTGGGGATCTCCCCGCTTGAGACCGAGCAGGAGGAGTACCTGCCGATCTTCGCCTCGATCGAGTCCGCCTGGTTCCGCCGGGCGGAGGAGGCGGGCGAGCCCCCGGCCACGGGCGGATCCCCGGGAGGGGCCGCGCCCTCCGGGCCGGAGGGCGAGTCCCATGAGGCGGCGTGGGAGGAGAGGCCGACTCCCCCGACCGGCATGCCGGCCCACGACATCTCACCGAAGAGAGAGCAGGTGAGGGCGGTGGCCGAGCCGGACAGCTGGAACACCCCCGCCGACGCCGGGTGGCGGGCCGCCCAGGCGGCGAGCGAGCCCGCGCTCGGCGGGGTGACCGCCGCGGGCCTGCCCAAGCGCACCCCCAAGGCGAACCTCGTACCCGGCACGGCCGCCGCCGTGCCGTCCAGCCCCGTACCGCCCATGTCACCGGACAGGGTGCGCAGCCGTCTGTCGAGCTTCCAGCAAGGTGTACGGCGGGGCCGCGCCGAAGTAGTCGATACCACCACCAGGAACCTGGTGGACGAGGAGGAGGGCTCGTGACGACCCTGAGTCATGAGGCACGCAGGTTCGACTGGCTGATCACCGAGTTCGTCCGCGGCACGCCAGGTGTCGCGCACGCGGTGTGCGTCTCCGCCGACGGGCTGAGGATCGCCAGTTCCGAGGGTTTCCCCGCCGACCGGGCCGACCAGCTCGCCGCCGTCGCGGCGGGCCTGCTCAGCCTGACGGTGGGCGCCTCCCGCGTGTTCGAGGGAGGCGCCGTCACCCAGACGGTGGTCGAGATGGAGCGCGGCCTGCTGCTGGTCATGGCGATCAGCGACGGCTCCGTGCTCGCGGTGCTGGCCTCTCCCGACTGTGACATGGGCCTGGTGGCGTACCAGATGACCATGCTCGTCGACAGGGCGGGACAGGTGCTCACCCCGGCGCTCCGCGCCGAGCTGCAGTCCTCCCGGGGCCGGTGATGACCGCGCTCGCGTCCGGTTCCCGCACGGGAGAGGCTCGTGCTCGGGATTGACGGAACCGGGGACGACGAGCCCCTGTTCCGTCCGTACGCCGTCACCGGCGGCAGGTCGGAGCCCCGCTTCCACATGGCGATGGAGGCGCTGGTCTCCTCCTCCTTCATCATGGAGGAGGACCTGGCTCTGCTCACCCCCGAGCAGGATGCGATCATCAGGCTCTGCCGTTCGTACCGGTCGGTCGCCGAGATCTCGGCTCTGCTGAAGGTGCCGCTCGGCGTGGCCCGCGTGCTGGTGGCGGATATGGTCGACGAGGGCTTCGTCCGCATCCATCAGCCGCACCTCAACGAGGGACAACCGGACCTCAACATGCTCGAAAGGGTTCTCAGTGGACTTCGCAGGCTCTAGCCAGGGTGGCCTGACGTCAACGAAGATCGTTGTCGCGGGCGGGTTCGGCGTCGGCAAGACCACGTTCGTGGGGGCGGTGTCGGAGATCGTGCCGCTCACCACGGAGGCGGTGATGACCGACGCCAGCGCCGGGATCGACGACCTGGGGCTCACCCCCCACAAGACCACCACCACGGTCGCGATGGACTTCGGCCGCCTCTCGCTGGACCGCGACCTGATCCTGTACCTGTTCGGTACGCCGGGTCAGCACCGGTTCTGGTTCATGTGGGACGACCTGGTCCGCGGCGCGATCGGCGCGGTGGTCCTGATCGACACCCGGCGGCTGGCCGACGGGTTCCCGGCGATCGACTACTTCGAGGAGGCCAAGCTCCCCTTCGTCGTCGGCGTCAACGGCTGGAACGGCGAGTTCCCGCACCACGAGGAGGAGGTGCGTGAGGCGCTGACGCTGGCCCCGCACATCCCGGTGGTACGGACCGACGCCCGCTCCCGCGACTCGGTGAAGAGCACGCTGATCACCTTGGTCGAGCACGTGCTGCGGGTCCGCACGGCCTACGGCACGTCGGTGTAGTCACGCTTCCCCTCCGGGGACGGGCCCGCTTCTCGCGGGCCCGTCCCCGGACGTGGTTCCGGGCCGTCGGGGCGGGTTCGCGCTCGGTCCGGTATCCGCTCAGTCCGGTATCCACTGCTTCCAGGTGATCCTGTTCGCGTCGATCCACTTCTGGGCCGCGCGGGCGGCGTCGAGGCCGTCGCCCGCCATGCCGCCCGCCATGTCGTTCGCCACCGCGTTCTGCTGCTCGTTCGTCCAGGAGAAGTTCCGTACCAGTTCGTAGGCCCTGCCGCCGGTGTCGGCGAACCGCCGGCTCACGATCTTGTCGAGCAGGTAGGGCGGGTAGTCGCACCTCACCCTGGCGGGGTCGGCGTCGCAGCCGATCGCGTACGGCGGGAGGTTCACCTTCGCGAGCTTGATCTGGGTGAAGAGCCACTGAGGTTCGTAGAAGTGCATCAGCAGCGGGGTCCGGTCGCGGGTCGCCCGTCTGGCGGCGTCGATCAGCGCCTTCTCACCGCTCGCGTGGACGACCCGGTAATCGAGACCGAGATTGCGGACCAGGGCCTCGTCGTTGGTGACGTACGAGGGATCCCCGTCGAGAAGCTGACCTAAATTGCCGGATTTATTCGTTTTGAAGAGGTGGGCGTACCTGTTGAGCCGCCGCCAGTCGGTGATGCCGGGATACTTGTCCGCCATCCACTGCGGGACGTACCAGCCGATGACCCCCCTGGTGCCGCTCTTTCCCGCGGAGACCGCGACCTTCTTCTCCTCGATGTAGGTCCGCTTCAGCGCCTCCCGCCCCCAGTTCTCCACGATCACGTCCACGGTGCCCTTCTCAAGGCCCTCCCAGGACTCGGCCGGGGTGAGTCTCACCGTCTGCACCCGGTAGCCGAGCTCCTGGGTCAGCAGGCGGCCGATGACGGCGGCGCCGGCCTCGTAGCCCGCCTGCTCGTTGAGGGCGATCCGCACCGTCCCGCCGGAGGCCTGGGGAGCCGGTGCGGCCGTCTCCCGCGCCTCCCCGCCGGTGCACGCGGCGAGGAAGAGGAGCGGCACGGCGAGCGCCAGGACGAGCGGGAGGGGTGGCGCGGTGGCCGTGTCGAGTGCCGGAGGACGGAGCGGGACGGCGCGGACAGGCGGGCGGGAGCCGCGAACGTGGCTCGCGGCGTCGCCGGGTGTGGCCACGGTCTCCTCCAGGGCTCGTCGCCCGGATTCGGCGGGCCGGGGACGCGATGCGGGCTACGGACGTAGGGGGTCAAGATATGGCGTACATATCGCGAACCACAATTTTGTGATCGCCTGTGGGCCGGCCCGCTCCCGTCGCGGGCCCCATGACCGTGAAATGGAACGGTGTAAACGGTCATACGGGTCGGAAAATCCCTAACGTCGGTATTCAGCGGACCGGAACCGAGGTTCCAGCCATAGCTGGAGCCCCGGGTCGAGTCCCTGCCTCACCAGGAATACCCATTTACCGAACTGTGTTCGCTTGGCCCCACAGGTTGATATGTGCTCGAATTGCCAGGAACCATGGGAAATTCGACCGGAAGGTTCATCCACCGAGAGGGCAGCGTTCGGTGAGTCCACAGGAGATCCACGACGCGGGCAGCGGCCTGCGCCCGCGGAACTGGCGAGTACGCCGGCGCCTCGTCGCGCTCGTCCTGGTGCCCACGATCGCCGCGGTGCTGCTCGGCGGTGTCCAGGTGTTCGCCTCGGTACGCGCCGCCGGGGACTACCAGCGGGTCAACGACCTCGCCCGGCTCTCCGCCCGCATCGGCACGCTCACCCACGAGCTGGCCGAGGAGCGCGACCACACCGCCTGGTTCATCGCCCTCGGCCGGCCGGAGAAGGACGTGAAGGAAGTACGGTCCCAGATGGACCTGGTCGACACCTTCGCGGCACGCGTCCGCGAGAGCGGCTCCCTGCTCGGCGAGGAGGTGAGCGGCCGCACCCGGGACGAGGTCGAGACCGCGATCACCCGTCTGGACGACCTCCGCCCGCTGCGCGAGCAGGCCCTGGGATCGGCGCTGCTGCCCGACGCGGCCATCGCCGCCTACTCCCTGGTCATCGCCGACCTGCTCTCCCTGCACGACGAGCTCGGCAAGGGCGGCGCCGACGACGTCCTGTTCGGCCAGGCGATCACCCTGGACGCGCTCGCCCGCGCCAAGGAGGCCGCCTCGTTCCAGCGGGCGCTGCTGACGGTGGTGCTCGTGGCGGGACGCTTCGAGCAGGGGCAGATGGAGCGGTTCCTCGGCGCGCTCTCCACCGAGCGCAACGAGCGCAGGACCTTCGCCGCCGAGGCCGGCGGCCGGGAGCGCCGCCTCTTCGACGAGGTCGTCAACGGCCGTACCGCCGAACGCGCCGACCTCCTCCGCGAGCTGGTCCTGCTCCGCGCGGCCTCCGGCATCTCGCTGAGGGGCCTGGACCTGGAGCGGAAGGACGACGCCAAGGAGTGGTACGACGCGGCCACCGTCACCATCGGCCACATGCGCGAGGTCGAGGAGCGGCACGCCCAGGACATCGTCGCGCGCAGCCAGCGGCTCGGCGACGCCGAGTACGACCACGCCCTGACGGTCGCGGCCGCCGTCGCCGCCCTGCTGGCGTTCGTGCTGGCGATCACCGTCGGGGTGGCGCGCTCGCTGGTCAGGCCGCTGAGACGGCTGCGCAGGGAGGCGCTGGAGGTCGCGGGGGAGCGGCTGCCCGCGTACGTCCAGCGGGTCCGCGAGTCGCACGAGGGGGAGATCGCCGCCGACGTGCCGCCGATCGGGGTGCTGTCGCGCGACGAGATCGGCGAGGTCGCCAGGGCGTTCGACGAGGTCCACCGGGAGGCCGTGCGGCTGGCGGGCGAGGAGGCCAGGCTGCGCGCCACGGTGAACGCGATGTTCGTCAACCTCTCGCGGCGGAGCCAGAGCCTGGTGGAACGCCAGCTCACCCTGGTCGAGCGGCTGGAGCGCGGCGAGCGCGACGACCAGCGGCTGGCGGACCTGTTCAAGCTCGACCACCTCGCCACCCGCATGCGCCGCAACAGCGAGAACCTGCTCGTCCTCGCCGGGCAGGAGGTGGCGCGGCGCTGGAGGCAGCCGGTCGAGCTGATGGACGTGGTCAGGGCCGCGCTGTCGGAGGTGGAGAACTACGAGCGGGTGACGAACCGGGTCCAGTCGGAGGTCGCCGTCGCGGGCCCCGCGGTGAGCGACGTGGTCCACCTGCTCGCCGAGCTGGTCGAGAACGCCGTCTCGTTCTCCCAGCCGGACACCAGGGTCACGGTGTCCAGCAGCCGGGTCGACGACGGCGGCGTGATGGTCTCGGTGACCGACAAGGGCATCGGCATGACGCTCGACGAGCTCTCCCAGGTCAACTGGAGGCTGGCCAACCCGCAGGCCGCCGACGCCTCGATCGCCCGCAACATGGGCCTGTTCGTCGTCAGCCGCCTCGCGCTCAAGCACGGCATCCGCGTCCAGCTCCGCCCCCAGGACTCCGGCCTCACCGCGATGATCATGATTCCCGAGTCGCTCCTCGTCCTGCCGCCCATCGTGGGCCGGTCGTCCGGACACCCTCAGCCGGCCTTCCCGGGTACGCGGACGGGCGTGGCCGGTCTTCCGGCGGGGGTGGTCGGCTTCTCCGCGGAGGCGGGCGGCTCCCCGTTCCCCGGTGACGCGGGCGGTCCGCCCGTCTCGCCCGTCTTGCCCGTCCCGCCGTTCCCGCACCCCGCGGACGACGACGAGGACGGGGCCGGGAGCGAGGACGACCCGGCCGCCGTTCCGTTCCCGGAGGTTCCCGGGGTCGCGGGACGGCCGTCGCGGGTTCCCCTGCTCGCCGCGCCCACGGCCGCGCAGGCACCTCCCGCGGCGCGGGCACCGCTGCCCTCGCGGGTCAGGACGGACTCGGCCGCGCGGAGCGTGTGGAGCCCGCCCGTGGAGCGGCTCCGCCCGCCGGGGAGCCGAGGGGAGTTCCCGCCCGGCCCGTTCGACCGCCCTCCGGGGCCGCTCGACGGTTCCCCCGAGCGTCCTCCGGGGCCGCTCGACGGCTCGCCCGGTTTCCTCGACGGCCTTCCCCCGGTGGACGAGACCGGTGCGGGGACCTCGGCGGAGCGGGAGGACGACTACCTGCCGATCTTCGCCGCGGTCGAGTCCGCCTGGTTCAGGACCGCCGCCCTCTCCCGCGACGCCGGTGCGCGGACGGCCCGCCCCGGGGAGGGGGCCGTTTCCGGCTCCGTCCCCGACTCCGCCTCCGAGGCCGCTGTCTCCGGGGACTCCTCCGGCCCCGCTTCCGAGAGCTCCATCTCCGACGGTCCCGCTTCCGAGGGCTCCCTTTCCGAGGGTTCTGCTTCCGAGGGGCTTCGGGCCGAGACCGAAGAGTGGACCTCGCCCGGTGACCTCGGCTGGCGGGCCGCGCAGGCGGCGAGCGCCCCCGTGCTCGGAGGTACGACCGAGGCCGGCCTGCCCAGGCGCACCCCCCGGGCCAACCTGGTCCCCGGCTCGGTCACGCCGTCCGTACGGTCAGAACCGTCCGAGCCGTCCGAGCCGTCCGAGCCGTCCGAGCCGTCCGAGCCGTCCAAGTCATCCGAGTCATCCGAGCGGTCCGTGTCCACGGCGCCGGTCAGGCCCGCTCTCTCGCCCGAGCGGGTGCGCAGTCGCATGGCGAGCTTCCAGGAGGGTGTGCGCAAGGCGCGCAACGAGCTCCCGAAGCGGGAGGGGTAGCGTGCGGGCCGGAAACCGGGACCACGGGCGCGAGTTTCGCGACGGTCACGCCTCCCCCGGGGAGGAGCAGTGGGACGACACACCCAGGTACGGCCTCCGGGCCGAGCCCGCGGGACACCGATGGCTCGCGGCGCCGCCCCCGGTCGCGCCGCCCGTGCGCGGTGCCGGGACCGAGCCGCCGGGATACGGCTCCCCGGAGGAGCCGTCCGGCTTCGGGGCCCGGCGGGACGGGCGCCTCGGGTACGAGCCGGAGCACGACGAGCCGGCCGAGGAGGAGAGCGCGCTGGTCCGGATGTACGCCGTGACCGGGGGACGGGTCGTGCCGAGTTCGAAGCTCGCGATGGAGGCGCTGGTCGCGACCACGACCACCACCCCGCTCGGCCTGTCCTACATCAAGGAATATCGCTTCATCAGCGATCTGTGCCGCAGCATCCGTTCGATCGCGGAGATATCCGCTCTGCTGAGCGTCCCCCTCGGCGTCACCCGCGTCCTGGTCTCCGACATGGAGTCCGAGGGCCTGGTGCGGATCCACCACCCCCGGGTCACTGCGGCGGGGCCCGGGCCCGACCTGCTCGAACGCGTCCTCAACCACCTCAGGGGCTGAGCTCCTCCTCAGGCGCCGAGCTCCTCGCGTCGGTTCCCGCGAGCCACCAGCGGGCGGCGACGAGCTCGGCCACCAGGGTCTCGGTCAGGAGCGCCACGTCGGGGTCGTCGTCGTGGCGGTAGCGGACGGAGGCCCCGGCACCGGGAAGGTCACCGCCGACGGCCAGGACGGTGGAGCCGCGCTGCCCGATCCAGTCCATGGCCTGCTCGTCGTAGCGGGAACCGGGGAAGAGGATGGCGCGGTAGTCGAGGGTCTTGGTGAGATAGACGTCCACGTGGGCCCAGTCGCCGGTCTCGCACGCGTCGGCCGCCCTGCGGGGGCCCTCCCGGAACATCAGCGCCGACTGCTCGGCCGAGGACAGGTGCTCGGCGGGAGCGATCGTGTAGACGCCGTGCGGGCCGTCGAGCAGCGCGGCCGCCGGTTCCAGCCACTCGTCGCGGCGGTCGAGCAGGTCGGCGGTGGCCTCGGCCGTACGGCGGAGCAGCTCGGGCACGTCCCGGCCGAAACCGCCGGGCTCGTCCCCGGCAGGGACCCGCCCGCCCCAGCCGGGGACGGTCAGATGGCCGCCGAGTGCCAGGAGCAGGGCGAGGGTGTGCTGGAAGGTCCGGCAGGAGACGCCGCCGCGTTCCTCGCCCGCCACCATCGGGACCACCAGGTCGGCGCCCTCGGTGACGGCCGAGTCCGGGGCGTTGGTGAGCGCGAGGACGAAGGACCGGCCCCGGTGGCGGGCGACCGCGTCCAGGGTCTCCCGGCTGCCGCCGGTGGCGGAGATGGCGACCACCAGGGTGTCCGGGCTCGGCGGGTAGGACAGGGCGGCGGAGGCGTACTCGGCCACCGCGTCCACCCCCGCGGCCCGCAGGCGCAGCGCGGCCACCCGGGCGGCGTACCGGGAGCTGCCCATGCCGAGGAGGAGCACCCGCCGGATCCCCGGCGGGATGCCCGCGAAGGGGTCGCCCGCCTCCAGGGCGTCGGCCAGCGCGGCCAGCGCGGCGGGCTTGGCCTCAAGATCGGCGAGGTACAGCTCGGGGATCACGGTCTCTCCTTCGTGGAAGCGTCGGGTTCAGCGGTGTCGGGGCCGTGGCACACCCGTCGGGCTCATCGGTGTCGGGAGCGCGGCACGCTCGCCGGGTTCATCGGTGGGGGAGTACGGCACGCCCGTCGGGCTCATCGGTATCGGGACCGCAGCACGCCCATCGGGGCGTAGCGCCAGCGCGGCAGGTGCCTCGCCGCGTAGACGAGCTCGCGGCACTCCTGCTCGATCTCGAACGGGCGCAGCAGGGAACGGTCCAGGAGCGCGGCGTGGCCCAGCTCGGCCAGCCGCCCGAGGTAGGCCGCCTCCAGGGTGGCGCGGGCCGTGGCGGACCATCCGGCGATCACCTCGGGGGCCGCGTCGCGGCGCCTGATCGCGATCTGGCCGACGTGTTCGAGGCTCGTGGTGAGCTGGGCGAGGTCGCGGGCCGCGGGCTGGAAGGGGTCGGCGCCCGCGACGGTCGGGTTGCCGTCGAAGTCGATCACCGCGTAGCCGTCCCGCCAGCGGAGGATCTGGCCGACGTGCAGGTCGCCGTGGATGCGGATCAGCGGGGTGGCCCGGGCCGAGGCGAGGGGGGCCAGCTCGGCGCGGAGCTCGCCGGCGCGCTCCGCGAGCCACTCGCCGTCCTCGCCGCCGGTCAGCGCCAGCGCCTCCGCCAGCGCCTCGCCCGCCCGGAGCGACCACGGGCTCTCGCCCGCCCGGGGCGGCCACGGGCTCTCTCCCGCTCGGGGCGGCCACGGGTCCTCTCCCGCCCGTACGGCGTCCGCGTGCCGCACCGGGTCGGGGAAGGTCGCGGACGGGGTCGCCATCGCCGCGTGGAGGTCGGCGGAGAGGACGCCCAGGTCGGCGGCGAAGGAGGTGCCGCCGGAGACGGCCTCGTCCACGCACCACTCCCAGCCGTCCGCGGCGCCCGGCAGGTACGCGGTGACGAGGGCGAGCAGCAGCTCGGAGCCGTCGCCGGCGCGCCGGGAGACGGACGCGTACGGCGTGGCGGTCGCGGTGAAGCCGACCGACGTCAGGTGCGCGAACACGTCGGGCGCGGGCTGGGGGAGCGGCGCGGGTGGAGTGAGCCATTTCACGACGAACCGCTCGCCGACGACCACCGAATGGTTGGTCTGGTCGGCCTCGACCCCCCGCTCGGTGCCTCCGAGGCCCCCGTCACTCGATGACAATTGAGTGTCGATTGAGAAAAGAGTGGTGATCGGCAAGGGGAGCGGATGGAATCGACGAACGGCGAATGGGGCCGGGACATCGCAGGTCAGAGCCTCGACGAGCTCGCTGCTCCGCCCGTCGCCGGCCCGGGGAACCGTGTCGATCCGGTTCCAGATTGAAGCAGGATTTAACAAACGGACCAAACTTTCCAGGGGTGATGTCGGGGGAAGTCTTGCTCAAGTTAATGTTGACTGCAACACTCCTGCTTTGGTCTGCCGTGTCCCCAACGGCCGGTCTACCCCAATTACACTGAATTCTGAAGGAGTAGCGGCCGTGTCCCGCACCCGGTACACCCGTCGTCTTCCGGTCGCCGCCCTGGTCACCGGTCTCGCGCTCGCAGCCTCGGCCTGTGGCGGTGAGGCCGCGGACACCGCCGCCGCGCCCGCCGCCAGCGCCTCGGCGGCGCAGCTGAACCCCAACGCCGACCTCGCGAAGCAGAGCGTCACCATCTCCGTCTGGGCGGGCTACACGCCCGAGGACCTGCCCCAGCGGATCAAGGACAACCTCAAGACCACCCTCAAGGTGACGGAGCACGCCACCAACGAGGACATCATGGCGAAGCTCACCAGCGGCACCGACACCGGTCTCGACGTGGCCTTCGTCTCCGGCCAGTACGCCCAGGCCCTCAACGAGGCCGGGCTGCTGGAGCCGATCCACCCGGAGCTGATCCCCAACCTCGCGAACCTCTACCCCGAGGCCAAGGAGCTGTCCTACGACAAGGGTAACGTCTTCTCGGTTCCCTACACCTGGGGCACCACGGGCATCTGCTACCGGACCGACCTGGTGAAGACCGCGCCGACGAGTTGGAACGATATTCTCAACCCGCCGGCCGAGGCGCTCAAGAAGGTCACCATGATGACCACCGAGCGCTGGCTGGCCCTTCCCGCCATCAAGGCCCTCGGCTACTCGGTCAACACCAGGAGCGACGAGGAGATCGCCAAGGTCAAGGCGAAGCTGCTTGAGGCCAAGCCGAAGCTGCTCGGCTACGACGACACCACCTTCGGCGAGAAGCTGAAGACCGGCGAGGCCGTGATGGTCGAGGCGTGGGACGGCTGGTGCCCGACCACCGAGAAGAACATCAAGTTCGTGATCCCGAAGGAGGGCAGCGACCTGTGGGTGGACACCATGGTCGTGCTGAAGTCCTCCAAGAACAAGGAGGCGGGCCACGCCTTCATCAACTACATCCTGGACCCGAAGGTTCACGGCTGGGCCGCGGAGAACATCCTCTACAAGGTCCCGAACAAGGCCGCGATGGACGCGATGGACGCCAAGCTCAAGGCCGACAACGCCCCGCTGCAGATGACGCCGTCCGACCTGCTCAAGGGTGAGTCGATCATCGACCTGGGCGAGGACTCGCTCAAGTTCACCCAGCTCGCGACCGAGGTCTCGGCGAAGCAGTGACACGTTCCACCACCGTTTCCGGCGCGTCCGCGAGATCGCGGGCGCGCCGGTCGCGTGCCCTGGGAAGGCTCGTCTTCCTGGGGCCCGGTCTGACCTACCTGCTCGTCCTCCTGCTGGTACCGCTCGCCCTGCTCGTCAGCTTCACGGTCTTCCGCAGGGGCCGGTTCGGCGGGGTGGTCTACGAGGTCACGGGCAGGAACTTCGCCCGGCTGCTCGACCCGCTCTATCTGGACGTCCTGCTCGGCTCGCTGAAACTGGCCACGATCGCCACGCTGATCGCCCTGCTGGTCGGCTACCCGACGGCCTACCTGATCGCCCAGCTCCCGCGGAAGTGGAAGACGATCGCCCTGGTGGCGGTCGTGCTGCCGTTCTGGACCAACTTCCTGATCCGCATCTACGCCTGGATCATCCTGCTCAGCGGCCCCGGCCTGGTCAACAGCACCCTGCTGGACCTCGGGCTGATCGACAAGCCGCTGGAGCTGCTCTACAACCAGGGCACCATCGTCACCGGCCTCGTCTACTCGTACCTGCCGCTGATGGTCCTGCCGTTGTACGCGGCGATCGAGAAGCTCGACCCGCAGCTGCGCGAAGCCTCGGCCAACCTCGGCGCCTCGCCGGTCCGCACGTTCGCGTCGGTGACGCTGCCGCTCACCCTGCCGGGCGTGTTCACCGGCTGCCTGTTCGTCTTCGTGCCGAGCTTCGGCAACTTCATCATCCCCGAACTGCTCGGCGGCGGCCGTTCCATCATGGTCGGCAACCTGATCAGGGACCAGTTCCTCAAGGCGCGCGACTGGCCGTTCGGATCCACCCTCGCGCTGGCGCTGATCGCCGTGCTGATCGTCCTGCTGCTCCTGCAGGCCTGGAGTGCCCGACGTGCGTAGATCACGCCTGCTGTACGTCCCCTTCTGGGTGACCTACGCCTTCCTCTACACGCCGATCGTCGTGCTCGTCGCGATGTCGTTCAACGCCGGTGAGTCCCCCTACGTCTACGAGGGCTTCAGCCTGGACTGGTACGGCGTCCTCGCCCAGAACGCCAAGATCCGCGAGGGGCTGGTCAACACCCTGATCGTGGCCGCGGGCTCCACCGCGCTGGCCACGGTGCTCGGCACCCTGCTGGCGGTGGGCCTGGCCAGGCACACCAGGTCGCGGGCGCTGGACGCGCTGGGCGTGCTGCCCGCGGTCCTGCCCGACCTGGTGCTCGCCATCGGGCTGCTGGTGTTCTACGCCATGATCAAGGCGACCCTCGGCCTGCACTCGGTGCTGCTGGCCCACACGGTGTTCGGCATGGCGTTCGTGACCGCGGTGGTCCGCACCCGGCTCACCAACGCCGACACCTCCCTGGAGGAGGCGTCCAGGGACCTGGGGGCGACGCCGTTCACCACGTTCCTGCGGGTCACGCTGCCGCAGCTGGCGCCGGGCATCCTGGCGGGCGCGCTGCTGGCGTTCACCCTCTCGATCGACGAGTTCGTCATCGCGTACTTCACGGCCGCGCCCACCACGCCGACCCTGCCCATCGTCATCTACTCAATGGTCCGCTTCGGGGTCACCCCCGAGATCAACGCGCTGGCCACGCTGCTGCTGCTGGTGAGCTTCACCGCGGTGATCGTGACCCAGCGGATGACCCGACTGACGGAGTCGCTGTCCTAATGCTGAAGATCACAGGTGTCAGCCGCCGGTTCGGCGACGTCACGGCGCTGTCGGACGTCTCCCTGGAGATCCGGCAGGGCGAGTTCTTCGCGCTGCTCGGCCCCAGCGGCTGCGGCAAGACGACGCTCCTGCGGATCCTGGCGGGCTTCGAGTCACCCGACGAGGGTTCCGTCACGCTCGACGACGCCGACCTGCTCGGCCAGGCGGCCCACCGCCGCCCGGTGAACCTGATGTTCCAGTCGTACGCGCTGTTCCCGCACATGACCGTGGCGAAGAACGTCGCGTACGGCCTGGAGCGGGAGAGGCTGGGCAGGGCTGAGGTGCGCCGCCGGGTCGGCGAGGTGCTGGAGAAGGTCGGCCTGGACACCATGGCCGGGCGCAGGCCGCAGCAGCTGTCGGGCGGCCAGCGGCAGCGGGTCGCGCTGGCCCGCGCGATCGTGAAGCGGCCGCGCCTGCTGCTGCTCGACGAGCCGCTGTCGGCGCTGGACAAGAAGGTGCGCGCGGAGATGCAGCTGGAGCTCAAGCGGCTGCAGAACGAGGTCGGCATCACCTTCGTCGTGGTCACCCACGACCAGGAGGAGGCCATGTCGCTCGCCGACAGGATCGCGGTCTTCAACGCGGGCTCCGTCGAGCAGATCGACGCCCCGGTGGAGCTGTACGAGCGCCCGCGCACCCCGTTCGTCGCCGGCTTCGTGGGGGCGAACAACATCTTCCCCGGCCGGGCCTGCTCGGTCGGCCTGGCGAGTGACGGGCTCGGCGTGCTTCCCGGGATCTCGAACCTGCCCGACGGCACGCCCGCGCTGCTCGCCGTACGACCGGAGCGGCTCAGGCTGGGCACCGAGGGGGTGCTGCGCGGCGAGGTCGTCGACGTGAGCTTCTTCGGCGGCGTCTCGCACGTGTCGGTCCAGGTGAGCGGGCGTCCCACGCCCGTCCTGGCCGCCACCCCGGGGGCCACGCAGGTGCGTGCCGGTTCGCTCGTCGCGCTGGGCTGGGCGGACGGGGACGGAGTGCTGATCCCTCAATGAGAAGACTTGAGCGGGTTGTTCGTCGCGGTCCTGGCGTAGTCGAGGATGAGCTCCGCCGCCTCCTGCGGGCCGATCACCGGGTGGCGGGCCGTTATGCGGTAACCGTAGGCGTCCTCCAGCGCGACCAGGTTGCGGGCGATGGGCAGCGAGTCGCCGGACAGCCTGAAGGTCTCCAGGGCGGCCCCGGTGTCGAGGATGCTCTGGTAGAGGGAGACCTGGCGGTCGTAGAGCGTGGTCAGCAGCAGGGCGTACATCCTGTTGCGGGGCGCGGCGCCGCCGAGCTCGTTGAGCAGCCGGACGTCCGGGTCGTCCGGGCCGTGCGGCAGCCCCGAGCGGATGGTCACGACGAGCTTCTCCGCGGGGTCGCGCATGCCGCCGATCCGCTTGAGCCTTTGCTCGTAGAAGCGCTCCATCCCGGCGTGGTGGGCGTCGACCAGCAACTCGCTGAGGCGCGGGTAGTGGTAGAGGACCGCCCCGGAGGTGAGACCGGCCTCCTCGGCGACGTGGTTGAGGTGCACCCCCTCTGTGCCGTGCCGGATGATCGCCCGGTGTGCGGCCGCGATGAGATCCAGGCGCCGGTCCGCCCGACCCTTGCGCGTCATATTCCCCCGCTCGTTGAGAACCACGCTCTGTGCCGGGGTCCATAGTGACCCTTTCCCAGCGTTTTTACCAGCCAAGAATTGAACCATTCTTCAAAAGCCGCAACCCCTAGACGCAAGGAGGCGTGATGTCCCTCACGATCCTGTTCATGCCGGAGAGTGCCTACGGGCCGACGAACAACTGCATCGGCATCGGTGACATTCTTCGTAAGCGTGGACATCGAGTCGTTTTCGCAGCTGAGGCCTCCTGGAAGGGGAAATTGACGGCCCTCGGATTCGAGGAGGACCTGGTCGATCTCGCGCCGCCGTCCGAGGAGGAGCAGGACGCCGGGCAGTTCTGGAAGGACTTCATCAGGGACACCGCCCCCGAATACCGGAAGTCGACGCTGGAGCAGCTGGAGACGGTCACCAAGCCGATCTGGGACGCGCTTATCGACGGCGCCAAGTACTGCGAGCCTCAGCTGAAGGCGATTATCGAGCGTGTCCGGCCGGACGTCATCGTCGAGGACAACGTCATCACCTTCCCGGCGCTGCTGACGGCGGGCAAGCCGTTCGTCCGCATCGTGTCCTGCAACCCGCTGGAGGTGCGCGGCGAGGGCGTCGCCCCGGTCTTCTCCGGGCTGCCCGCCGACGACCGCTCCGGGTGGGGCGCCTTCGAGGCCGAGTACGACCGCACCCACCGCGAGATCTGGACCGCCTTCAACGAGTGGGTCGTCGAGCAGGGCGCGCGCCCGCTGCCGGACCTGGACTTCATCCACGAGGGCGACCTCAACCTGTACGTCTTCCCGGAGATCGCCGACTACACCGAGGCCCGGCCGCTGGGCGACTCCTGGCACCGCCTGGACTCCTCGGTGCGCGAGACGGAGGGCGGCTTCGAGCTCCCCGCGTCGCTGGCCGGGCGGGAGGGGCCGCTGGTCTACTTCTCGCTGGGCTCGCTCGGCTCGGCGGACGTCGCCCTCATGCAGCGGGTCGTCGACGTGCTGGCCACCACCCCGTACCGCTTCATCGTCTCCCTCGGCCCGCTGCACGAGGAGATCAAACTGGCCGGCAACATGTGGGGCGCCGAGTTCGTCCCGCAGACCAAGATCATTCCGTTGGTCGACCTGGTCATCACGCACGGCGGCAACAACACCACCACCGAGGCGCTGCACTTCGGCAAGCCGATGATCCTGCTGCCCCTGTTCTGGGACCAGTACGACAACGCCCAGCGCGTCCACGAGCTCGGCTACGGCGTGCGCCTGGCCACCTACGCCTTCTCCGACGAGGAACTGACCGGCGCGCTGGAGCGGCTCCTGGGCGACACAGCGCTCCGCGAGCGCCTCGCCGCCGCGGGCGAGGAGATCCGCGGCCGGGACGGCCTGCGCAGGGCCGCCGACCTGATCGAGCGGGCGGGCGCCTGACGGCTCCGCATCACCACGACGAGGGAAGTTCCATGGGCAAGTTGATCAATCCGGCGACCGGCGACCTGCTGCGGGAGGTGGCCGACACCCCGATCGAGGAGGTGGCCGCCACCGTGCGGCGGGCCCGCGCGGCGTTCGAGGAGTGGAGCACGGCGACCCCGGCCGAACGGTCCAGGGTGCTGCTGCGCTTCGCCGACCTCGTCGAGGCCGACGCCGAGGAGCTCACCCGGCTGGAGGTCAGCGAGACCGGCAAGCCCGCGGCGGTCTTCCGCGACGGCGAGCTGCCGTTCGCGGCCGACAACCTCCGCTTCTTCGCCGGCGCGGCCCGCTCGCTGGACGGCACCGGCGCGGGGGTGCTCAGCTCCGGCTACACCTCGGTGCTGGTACGCCGTCCGGTCGGGGTCGTGGGATCGATCGCCCCCTGGAACTTCCCCCTGGTCATGGCGGTGTGGAAGATCGGCCCCGCGCTGGCGGCGGGGAACGCGGTGGTCATCAAGCCCGCCCCGCAGACGCCGGGCACCACGCTCAGGATGGCGCGGCTGTTCGCCCGCGCCGGCGCGCCCGACGGCCTGCTCCAGGTCGTCCTGGGCGACGCCGAGGTGGGGGAGGCCCTCGTCGCCGACCCGGGCGTCGACATGGTGAGCGTCACGGGCTCCACCGCGACCGGCCGCGCCGTCATGCGCGGCGCCACCGGCTCCCTGAAGCGGGTGCACCTGGAACTCGGCGGCAAGGCCCCGGCGCTGGTCTTCGGCGACGCGGACCTGGCCGAGATGGCGAGAGGCGTCGCGATGGGCGCCACCTACAACACCGGCCAGGACTGCACGGCCGCGACCCGCGTCTACATCGCCCGCGACGTGTACGACGAGGCCGTCGAGGCGCTCCACGCGACGCTGGCCCAGATCACGGTGGGCGACCCCTGGGACCCGGCCACCGACATCGGCCCGCTGATCTCCGCCGGGCACCGCGACCGCGTGCACGGCTTCGTGGAGCGGTCCGTCGCCGCGGGCGCCTCCGTGCTGCACGGCGGCGTCCCGTTCGAGGGGCCCGGGTTCCACTATCCGCCCACCCTGGTTTCCGGCGCCGCGCAGAACAGTGAGATCGTTCAGGGTGAGCTTTTCGGCCCGGTCCTCGTGGCACTGCCCTTCGACGGCGAGGACGAGGCGGTACGGCTGGCCAACGACACCCCCTACGGACTGGCCTCCTCGGTCTGGTCCAGGGACGTGGCGCGGGCACTGCGCGTCTCGCACCGGCTCGACGTGGGCGTGACCTGGGTGAACGACCATCTGCCCATCGCGTCCGAGGCGCCGCACGGCGGGGTCAAGGGAAGTGGCTTCGGCAAGGACATGAGTCAGGAGGCGGTTCAGGAATACTCTGTGACCCGCCATCTGATGATCAAGCACCAGGCTCCGGAGGTGAGGGATTCCTTCCGGCCCGCCTGAAAACTTTGACGCCGTATGTCCCATTTATGGTGATATGTCGGCAATTACTCCATTCGAAGTGACATAAAGGATGTGCTCAAATTGCTTCCGCCGCTTCCAAATCCGGCGAGGGGTTACGTAGGCCAGTGATGACACAAGACCGCCGGAGCCACCGCGCGTCAGGGGTGGGCAGTCGACTCCTGCCGGCGAACTGGCGCGTGCGTCCCCGACTGGTCGCGCTGATCCTGCTCCCGACCGCCGCGGCCGTCCTCCTCACCGGCCTCCAGCTCACCACGGCCCTGTCCACGGCCGGCGAGTACCGCCGGATGACCGAGGTCGCCTCGCTGGTCGAGTCGCTCGGAAACCTCTCCCACGAGATGGCCGAGGAACGCGACCTCACCGCCTGGTCCATCGCCGTCGCCACCCGCACCAACCTCAACAGGGTCACGGAGCAGCGCGCGGTGGTCGACCGGAGCGGCGACCAGGCGCTGGCCGCCATGGACGCCCTCGACGCGTCGCAGGCCGCCCGCGTCCGTACCGAGGTCGCCCAGATCCGCCGCTGGCTCGACGGGCTCCCCGGCCTGCGCAGGCTGATGACCGAGGGAAGCGTGCTCCCCCGGGCGGCCCTCGGCATGTACACGCGGATGATCACCGACTTCATCACCCTCCACGACGACCTGGGCCGCAGCGGCGGCGACGAGCGCCTCATCGGAGACGCGCTCGCGCTGGGCGCGCTGACCCGGGCCAAGGAACAGGTCGCCAGGCAGCGGGGCACCCTGCTGGTCAGCTTCCTGGACCGCAAGTTCGACTTCGACGACCCCGCCGACCTCCTCGGCGCGTACCGGAGCCAGCTGAGCGAGGAGAACGCCTTCCGCGCCACCGCCTCCGCCGCCGACACCAAGGGCTTCCGCGACGCGGTCACCGGCCCCAAGGTCGACCAGGCCGACTCCATGCGCGCTCTCGTCATGTCCCTCATGCGCGAGAACAAGCCGCTGGAGCGCGGCCGAGGCTGGCTCGTGAGCGCCAACACCTGGTACGGCGCCTCCACCTCGATCGTGGACGGCATGCGGACCGTCGAGCGCCGCCTGGCGTCCGCGGTCGTCTCCCGCAGCCAGGAGATGGAGAGCGCCGAGCAGCGCAGCGCGGTGATCTCCGGTGCCTCGATCCTGGTCCTGCTGGTCCTGATCCTGCTCATCACCGCCTGGGTGGCCGGCACGCTCGTCCGGCCGCTGCGCAGGCTGCGCAGCGAGGCGCTCGAAGTGGCCGACACCCGGCTGCCCGAGACCGTCCGGGTGCTGCGGGAGTCCGGCGACCAGGCCCCGAACGTCGAGGTGCCCTCCATCGGAGTGGCCTCCCGCGACGAGATCGGGGAAGTGGCCAGGGCCTTCGACGAGGTCCACCGCGAGGCCATCCGGCTCGCCGGTGACGAGGCCCGACTGCGCAGCAACATCAACGCGATGTTCGTCAACCTCTCCCGCCGCACCCAGTCGCTGGTGGAACGGCAGATCGACCTCATCGACGACCTGGAGCAGGGCGAGCAGGACGAGGGCCGGCTGGGCAGCCTCTTCAAGCTGGACCACCTGGCCACCCGCATGCGCCGCAACTCCGAGAACCTCCTGGTCCTCGCGGGCCAGGAGCAGAGCCGCCGGTGGAGCGAGCCGGTCCCGCTCAGCGACGTCGTCCGCGCCTCGCTGTCGGAGGTCGAGAACTACGAGCGGGTCAACCTCCGGGTCGAGTCGGGTATCTCGATCATCGGCCAGGCCGTCAACGACATCGTCCACCTGGTCGCCGAGCTCGTCGAGAACGCGATCTTCTTCTCGCCGCAGGACACCAAGATCACGGTGACCAGCAACGGCAACGAGATGGGCGCCGTCATCCTGGCGGTCACCGACTCCGGCATCGGGATGAGCGACGAGGAACTGGCCGAGGCGAACCGCCGCCTGGCCGAGCCCCCCGCGGTGGACCTGTCGGTCTCCCGCCGGATGGGCCTGTTCGTGGTCGGCCGCCTGGCCATGCGCCACGGCATCAGGGTCCAGCTCAGGCGCCCGGAGACCGGCGGCCTCAGCGCCGTCGTGCTCCTGCCGGCGCAGGTGGTGGCCCAGTCCACGATGATGCCCGAGATGGCGCTGTCGGGGCAGGGCATGCCGTCCGGCTCCTTCGGGGGCCCGTCGAACTCGTTCGGCTCCATGTCCAGCATGACCAGCATGTCCAACCTGTCCGGCCAGGATCCGTTCGGCTCGGTGAACCCCGACCCGTTCGGCTCCGCCCCGAACCCGGACCCGTTCGGGACCGGGCGCGGTGCCCGCCAGCAGGCCGGTCCCGGGGCGCCGCCCGCCCAGGCGCCTCCCCGGGTGCCGGCGCCGACGTCCGCGGACCTGTGGTCGGGACCGGTGGTGCCCGCCTCGGCGGTGGAGGACCTGTGGTCGTCCCCGCTGGCGTCGACCGCGCCGCCGTCGTTCCCCTCGGCCTGGCCCGACCCGCCGGCGATCGACCCCTGGACGCCGCAGCGGCTGGAACCGATGGAGAACACCCAGGCCCTTCCCGTGGTCGAGGTGCCGCCGACGGAACCGGAGCCCGAGGAGTTCCTGCCGATCTTCGCGGCGGTGGGGTCCGACTGGTTCCGCAGCGGTGCGGCGGCCGTCCCCGAGCCGGAGCGGGAGGTCGCTCCCGAGCCGGTGGCCGAGGTCAGGCCGCGGCCGCTGGAGCAGCGGGTCAGGCGCGGGCCGCAGGGGCTGGAGACCCAGAACATCCCGCAGATCACGCATTCCACGCCACCGCCGCAGCAGCACCAGCCGCTGCCGCAGCGGGCACCCCAGCAGGCCTCCCAGCAGGCACCGCAGCAGGCGCAGCCGTTGCCGCAGCGGACGCCCCAGCCGGCGCAGCAGCCCAGGCAGGCCGAGCCGGTCGCCGAGAGGCAGCCGTGGAGCACTCCCTCCGACCAGGGCTGGGCGGCAGCCGAGGTCGCGAAGAAGCCCGTGGAGGGCGGGGTGACCGGAGCGGGCCTTCCGAAGCGGGTGCCCAAGGCGAACCTCGTGCCCGGAGCCGCCTCGGCGGCCTCGGCGGCTCCGGCCCCCCCGATGCCGCCGATCTCGGCGGAACGGGTGCGCAGCCGTCTGTCCAGTTTCCAGCAAGGCGTACGGCAGGGGCGTGCTGAGATGAGCGAGCGCGCCAACGCCGTCGAGGGAGAGAACCAGCAGTGAACAACCAACTCAGCCAGGCCGCGCGCGGCTTCAACTGGCTGATCACCGAGTTCGTCAAGGAGATGCCCGGAGTGGCGCACGCGGTGATCGTCTCCGCGGACGGGCTTCCGCTGGCCTACTCCCAGGGCTTCCCCAAGGACAGGGCGGACCAGCTCGCCGCGATCACGGCCGGCCTGATCAGCCTCACCCAGGGCGCCTCCCGGGTCTTCGAGGGCGGTCCCGTGGCACAGACGGTGATCGAGATGCAGCGGGGCCTCCTGCTGACCATGTCGATCAGCGACGGTTCCGCGCTGGCCGTGCTGGCCTCGCCGGACTGCGACATGGGCCTCGTGGCCTACCAGATGACATTGCTCGCAGAGCGTGCCGGCCAGGCCCTTACGCCTGCGCTCCGGGCCGAACTGCAGTCGGTTCAGCGATAGGGGGGTGATATGGACGCACCAGGTTGGCGTGGCCCGGAGGAATCTCTGGGCACGTCCCAGGCCAAGAGCGGGCGAGATCGTTTGATTCGCCCGTACGCTGTGACCGGGGGCAGGACCGCTCCCCGGATGCAGCTCGCTCTTGAGGCGCTGGTCTCCTCGGCGACGTTCGTGGGCGTGGACCCCTCCACGCTCTCCACGGAATATCAGGCGATCATCTCGTTGTCCCGGCAGGTGCGCTCGGTTGCCGAGCTCTCCGCTCTGTTGCGCATGCCTCTCGGCGTGACCCGGGTGTTGATCGCGGACATGGCGGCCGAGGGCCTGGTGCAGATCCACCAGCCTTCGCTGGATGCGGGTAAGCCGGATCTCAATTTGCTTGAAAGGGTGCTCAGTGGGCTTCGCAGGCTCTGACGCCGGAATGACGTCGACGAAGATCGTCGTTGCCGGCGGGTTCGGTGTCGGCAAGACGACCTTCGTCGGCGCGGTCTCCGAGATCATGCCGCTGACCACGGAAGCGGTGATGACGGAGGCGAGTGCGGACGTCGACGACCTCTCGCACATTCCGACAAAGCGCACCACCACGGTCGCGATGGACTTCGGCCGTGTCTCGCTGGACCGCGACCTGATCCTGTACCTGTTCGGTACGCCGGGTCAGCACCGGTTCTGGTTCATGTGGGACGACCTCGTGAAGGGCGCGATCGGTGCGATCGTGCTCGTCGACACCCGGAGGCTGGCCGACAGCTTCCCGGCGATCGACTACTTCGAGGAGGCCGGCCTGCCGTTCGTCGTGGCCCTCAACGGGTTCGGCGGATCGCACGTCCACGGTGAGGAGGAGGTGCGGGAGGCTCTCACGATCTCCCCGCACATCCCCGTCGTCCGGACCGACGCCCGGTCCCGCGACGCCGTGAAGTCGACCTTGATCACCTTGGTCGAGCACGTCCTGACGCTCAGGGTCTGACGTCACGGTGTGGGCCCCGTCCCTGGTGGGACGGGGCCCACACCTGTTTTCGCTGGGCATTTGTTCATTTGATGAGAATGCCCGAAATTAAGCGATAAAGCATTCCGTAAAGCCGCTCGAATTCGGCAGTGGCACGGATCGGCGCGACGCGCTTCCGGTCGTGAACGCGTTGGGTGACCGCCTGGACGCGCCGCAGCGTCATTTCCCCGGACACGCCAATGGCCCGCGACGCCGATCGATCACACGATCACCGATTTCACGGCGGTCGTTTCCGTTCCGTGCGGAGAACGGGCCCGGGTGAAATGAGGGGCCGCCGGAAAGAGGGGCGGCTTAAAGAGGGGCGGCGGAGCCGGACTCAGGCGAACTCATTGGAAAGGGGATCCGCGCGGAGCGGGCCCGAGCGCGAGAGGGGCCGGGTGAAAGCGGGCCCGGGTGGAAAGCGGGGCCGCGCGGAAAGGGCGCGAAACGGCGGCGGCCGGTGGCGTGAACCTCACGCCACCGGCCGCCGTCCCCTCGCCGTCCCTAAATCGGCAGGGCCTCCACGATGGAGGAACCGCCGGTGAGGTCTATCTGCCGGCTGAGCCGGAAACCCGCCTTGCCCAGGAGTTCCGCGTACTCGGAGGTGCTGCGCTCCATGCCCTCGCCGAACAGGGCCAGCATCCGCATGTCGACGTCCTTGCTGATGTGCGGCCTGGAGTCGTCGGGGACCACGAACTCCACGATGAGCACCCGGCCGTCGTCGGAGATGACCTCCCGGATGTTGCGCAGGATCCGCGTCGAGTCCTCGTCGGACCAGTTGTGGAGCACGCTGCTCAGCATGTAGGCGTCCGCCCCGGCGGGCACGGAGACGAAGAAGTCGCCGTCGACGAATTTGCAACGATCTTCAAGACCGGCCTCGGTGAAGAACTCCCTGGCCCCGCTGACCACGTGTTCCTGGTCGAACAGCACCCCGCCGACAGCTGAGTGCTCCTTTAGTACGGCGGCCAGGATGTGCCCCTTGCCGCCGGCCACGTCCACCAGGGTCCGCACGCCGGAGAAGTCGTAGCGGGAGGCCACGGCCTCCGCGAACGGCTGCGCCCTGACCACCATGTAGTCGTCGAACAGCGCGCCCGCCTCGGGGTTGGCCTTGAGGTACCCGTAGAGAGGCC
Source organism: Streptosporangium heterodermiicola (assembly GCF_051390675.1). Taxonomy (NCBI): domain Bacteria; kingdom Bacillati; phylum Actinomycetota; class Actinomycetes; order Streptosporangiales; family Streptosporangiaceae; genus Streptosporangium; species Streptosporangium heterodermiicola. Next base: position 197,718 of record NZ_JBPJSR010000006.1, on the reverse strand, counting down.
CGTGCCGCTCCATGAAGCCCGACCTGCCGGTACGCACGGTCTGCGGGATCTTGCCCATGCCGTACCAGAAGCCGTCCTCGGCGATCATCCGCACCGCGGAGCGCAGCGAGCCCGGCGTGTCCTCGCCGAGGGTGGCACCCGCCTCGGTCAGCTCGTACGTGCCGGGCGCGGCGGTCGCGACCATGCCCATGGAGGCGAGCTGGCGCAGCACCCTGCCGAGCGCGGGCGCGTTGGCGCCGCAGCGCAGCGCGAGCTCGTCGACGGTTAGGGCGCCGTCTCGCAGGTGGTCGGCGCAGCCCAGCTCGGCCATCGTGGCCAGGGCGGCGAAACGGGAGACACCACCGATCGCGTCCCAGACCGGTGCCTGTGGGTCGCTCATGCGAATCCTCTCTTCTCCGGTGCGCGCTCCGGAGGTGAATCGTGTTTCCTGAGGGGGTGCTTCAGGGAGCCGGGTCTCCTGGGCTGGGGTGCTCCGGGGAGCCCGGTTTCCCGGGGGTGCTTCAGGGGGTCCAGGCCGACGGGCTCCGCCTGCCGCGTACCAGGCGGCCGACCTCGGCGCGCAGGTGCACGAAGCCGGGGTGCTCGCGGGTGGTGATCTGGTCGCGCGGCCCCGGCAGGTCCACGCGCAGGTCGCCCACGATCCCGGCGGGGGCCTTGGACAGGACCACGACGCGGTCGCCGACGTAGACGCTCTCGTCGATGTCGTGGGTGATCAGCACGATCGTCATGTTGTGCAGCCCGCGGACCCGCAGGGTCAGGTCCTCCAGGTCCTCGCGGGTCTGGGCGTCGACGGAGCCGAACGGCTCGTCCATCAGCAGCAGCGCCGGACGGTAGGCCAGCGCGCGGGCGATGGATACCCGCTGCTGCATGCCGCCGGACAGCTGCCACGGGTACTTGGCCGCGGCTCCCTGCAGCCCGACCTCCTCCAGCGCCTCCAGCGCCGATTCCCTGCGCCGCTTCTTGTCCTGGCCCCTGCGGCGCAGCGGGAGAGAGACGTTGTCGGCCACCGACATCCAGGGGAACAGGGAGCGGCTGTAGTCCTGGAAGACCACGGCCAGGTTGTCGGGTGTCTGCTCGACGCGGACGCCGTTGAGCGTGACCTGGCCGCCGGTGGGCCGGATCAGCCCCGCGATGGAGCGCAGCAGGGTGGACTTGCCGCACCCGGAGGGGCCGACGACGCACACCAGCTCACCCTGGGCGACCTTCAGATTGACGCCGCCCAGCGCGTTGTGCGCGGTCGGCCCGCTGCCGTAGGTATGGGACAGGTTCGTGATTTCGAGCACAGCAGGTCCTCAGGTCGTCTGCTTGGCGGATCGGTGCCAGGACAGGACACGTCGCTCGGCCGCCAGGAACGCCGAGTTGAGCGCGTATCCCAGGACGCCGAGCACCACGATGGTCGCCCACACGGCGGGGAAGTCGTACGACCTCTGGGCGTCCAGGAGCTGGAAGCCGATCCCGTCGGTGCTGCCGATCAGCTCGGAGAGCACCATGAGGATGAGCGCCAGCGACAGGCTGACCCGGAGCCCGGCGAAGATCTTCGGCATGGCCGAGGGAAGGATGACCCGGAACAGCCGCTCGCCGCCCGTCAGCCCGAAGACCCGCGCGGTGTCCAGGTGCTGGCGGTCGACGTGCCTCGCCCCCTCGCAGGCGTTGATCAGGACCGGCCAGACGATGCCGAACGCGATGAAGTTGATCTGCATCCGGGGACCGATGGCGAACAGCGCCAGGAACAGCGCGAGCAGCATGGGCGGGGGAATGGCGCGGGCGAACTGCACCAGCGGGTCGACGAGGCGGAAGAGCAGCGGGGAGCGGCCCAGGGCGACCCCGAGGGCGATCCCGGCGACCCCGGCCAGCACCCACCCGGCCAGCAGCCGGCCGACGCTCGCGGGAATGTTCTCCAGCGCCGCGTCGGTGAGCCACAGCCGCTCCGCGGGACCGGTGAGCCACAGCGTGTACGCGCTGGCCGCGATCTGCGACGGAGGCGGGAAGCTCAGCATCTCCAGGTAGCGGGTGAACAGCTCCCACAGCGCCACGACGGCCACGACCGGCCACAGCCGGTTGACGACGCGCGTCGCGCCGCTCATCACACCACCTCCGTACGGGCGGTGTGCCAGCGGAAGAGCCGCCGTTCCACGAGCACGAACAGGCTGTTGGTGACCACGCCGATGACACCGGCCCACATGGCGGCGGCGATGACGTACTGCGTCGCGTCCACGCCGCCCGCGCTCTCCAGGACGTAGCTGCCGATGCCGTCGGCGCCGCCGCCGATCAGCTCCGTGCTGATCGCCACGATGAGCGCGATCGCCGACGCCAGCCGGATGCCGGTGGCGATGAAGGGCGCGGTGCTCGGCAGGGAGACCCGCCACAGCACGGCCGACTTCCCGAACCCGAAGCTGCGGAGCGTCTCCTTGGCGAGGGGATCGACGTCCTTGAGGCCGTACATCGTGTTGATCAGGACGGGCCAGGTCGCCGCGTAGACGACCAGGGTGACCTTCATGTCGAACCGCTCGGAGAACACGGCGAGAGCCAGCGGGATCAGCGCGATCGACGGGATCGGGCGCAGGAACTCCACGATCGGCCGCAGCGCGTTCTCCACGCGGGGCAGGCTGCCGAGCAGGAACCCGGCGGGCACCGCGATGGCGACCGTGATCAGCAGCCCGGTCGCCCACGCGCCGAGGGTCGAGACGACGTCGGAGAGGAACTCCCCGTCCGTCACGAGGGCGACCGCCCGGCCGAGCACGGTGGAGACCAGCGGGAACGCGAGCGGGTCGATCAGCCCGGCCCGGCCCGCGGCCTCCATGACGCAGAACAGCCCCGCGACGCCGAGGGCGCCGCAGAGCAGTCTGCTGTCGAGCGGGTTGCGCCTCGTCACCCGAGGTTTCCGGGGAGGATGGCCTTGGCCTGGAGCGGGCTGGTGAGGTAACCCTGCTCCAGCATGAGGTCGGCGACCCGCTGCAGGCGGGTCTCGTCAAGGCTGGTGGGGAAGGACCCGAGCGTGATGACGGCCGCGGTCGCGGCGTCGATCTTGGTGTAGGTCGGCAGGATCTCCTCGACGGCCTTACGGTCGGTGGCGGCGATCTGCTGGGCCTTGGCGACCGCGCGCTGGAAGGCGGCGACCGTCTTGGGGTTCTCGGTGGCGAACTTCTCGGTGACGGCCACGCCCGCGATGGGGAAGTCGGCGGTGGAGTCGACCATCGTATCGGCGAGCTTCTGGGCGCCGAGGTTCTTCTGCACCGCGGTCAGGGCCGGCTCGGTCATCCAGGCGGCGTCGACGGTCTTGCTGGCCAGCTGGGCCCCCATCTCGGGGAAGGGGAACTCGACGAACTCCACGTCCTTCTCGGTGAGGCCGTTCGTCTTGAGCACCGTGGTCACCGCCAGGGTGCCGATGTTCTGCTTGCTGTTGACCGCGATCTTCTTGCCCTTGAGGTCGGCGGGCGTCTTGATCCCGGAGTCCTTCGGCACCATGAGGTTGAACGAGTTCGGGGCGGCCTGGTAGAGGTCAGAGATGATCTTCATCTTCTGGCCCTTGGAGACGGCGAGGAAGGTCGAGACGTAGTTCGTCTGCGTGGCGTCCAGGGTGCCGCCCATGAGACCCTGCTGGGCCTGGGCGCCGCCGGGCACCGGCTCGATCTCTACGGTGAGACCTTCCTCCTTGAAGAAGCCCCGCTTGTTGGCGATGTAGAGCGCCGCCGAGTCGGGGATCGGCAGAGCCCCCATTTTGATGCTGGTCTTCTCCAGGCCACCCGCGTTCGCGGCGCTGGTGGTGTCATTGGAGGAGTCAGAGCCTCCGCAGGCGCTCAGCGCGAGGGCGGCGGCCACTCCCGCGATGACGGCACGGCTCGCAAGTTTGAACCTCATGGGTCTCCTTAGCTGCGTTTGACCGCCCCTGCCGGAACTCGCGGTAACTCATCGGGCGACATGGAGGGGGTCCCGGGAGGCATGTTGGTCAAGGGGGGTATGCCGACCGCGGATCAGAGTAGCGGAGTAGATCAGTCAAATTACAAATATTGCCTCTTTAGCCCCTAAGCCACAAAACGGTCACGGGACTCTCAGTCGCCTCACCCGTATCAATCACTGGATGTGCGGACTTAGCGGGCGTAGGGAAAGAAGTCAATAAATCTGTTTCGCAACTTTGTGGAAGTTTGCGGTTACAGGACGGAGAGTCATCGCCCGGTTGCGGATGCTGTGTGCCTGTTACGTGAAGAATGCGAGTTATGTGCTGTTGGCCGAACTCATCCGGCTGTGCTCCAATAACCCCTACCCCATGGATGCGTCGGCGTCACTCGCACATCATTGCGTGACGCGATCCCCTCCAAGCAGACGATCCGAGGAGAGGCAGCGGAGGCCAGTGAGGACAGCGTCAATCCCCAGCGAACGCGAATCCGGGCTGGCACCTGCCCTGGGATTCGACAACCAGGGGGGACGGCCGCAGAGCGGCCCGGGTCAGGATCCCGACGGTCGCGACTCCGAGAAGTCCGCGAGGAACGGCGGCCGGCTCGCGCTCAAGAACTGGCGAGTGAGATCGCGCTTGATCGCGCTCATCGTCATTCCCACCGTCGCCGCGATCGTGCTGGGCGGCCTGCGGGTCACCAGCTCGATCAGCAGCGCCGCCGAGTACGAGCGCGTGCGCACCACCGCCGAGCTCACCGCCGGTCTCAGTGACCTGGTCAACGAGCTGCAGCTCGAACGAGACCTGTCGGCCCGGCACGTGGCGGGAGGCAGGCAGGCCAGCAGCAGGACGACCCTGCGCAAGCAGTACGGGTCCGTCGACCAGGTCGTCGCGCGGGTGAGCGTCCTCGTCGACAACGCCATGACCGACAGCGGCCTCCTGGAGGCCCTCGGCACCCGGGGCGCGACCGAGCTCACCCAGATCCGCCGCCGCATCGACGAGCTCAAGAGCGTGCGCGAACTGGCCGCGGGTGACAAGACCAGCCTGCCGGCCCAGCCCACGATCGCCATGTACTCCCGCACCATGGTCGACCTGATCGCCCTGCACGACGAGATCATCCAGGGTGTCTCGGACGAGAACCTCACCGGCGGCGCGGCCTCGTTCGCCGCGTTGACCAGGGCGAAGGAACAGGCGTCCAGGGAGCGGGCGAACCTCGCCGCCGCCCTCGTCGTCAGGGGGTTCAGCGCCGAGGGCCTCGACGCCATGCTGGCCGCCCGCGCCCAGTTCGACGGCGAGCTCGCGGCCTTCCGCTCCGAGGCCTCGATCCAGCAGCGCCAGCTCTACGACGACACGGTCAGCAGCCCGAAGAAGGACCGCGCGGCGGCGACGCGCGCCCGCGCCGTCTTCCTCGCCCTCAACGGCCGGCCGCTGGTGAACGTCGACGTCTCCAAGAGCGAGCTCAGCGACCTGCAGTCCTGGTTCGACTCCTCCACCGACATCATCGACCGCATGCGGCTGGTGGAGGAGGAGGTCGCCAAGACCCTCATCATGCAGAGCTCGGACCTGCAGGCGTCCGAGCAGCGCGGCGCGCTGATCGCCGCCGGGCTGAGCGGACTGCTGCTCCTCCTCGTCCTGATCGTCACCGCCGTCATGGCGCGGTCGCTGGTCAGGCCGCTGCGCAGGCTCCGTACCGAGGCGCTCTCCATCGCCGGCCAGCGTCTCCCCGAGACCGTCCAGACGATGCGCGAGAGCGGCGAGGTCTCGACCGCCGACATCACCCCGATCGGTGTCGCCTCCGACGACGAGATCGGTGAGGTGGCGCGGGCCTTCGACGAGGTCCACCGTGAGGCCGTCCGGCTGGCGGGCCAGGAGGCCACGCTGCGGAGCAACGTCAACTCGATGTTCGTCAACCTCTCCCGGCGCAGCCAGACCCTGGTCGAACGCCAGCTCTCCCTCATCGAGAGCCTGGAGCAGGGCGAGCAGGACGAGGGCCGGCTCGGCAGCCTCTTCCGGCTCGACCACCTCGCCACCCGCATGCGCCGTAACTCCGAGAACCTCCTGGTCCTCGCCGGCCAGGAACCCGCCCGCCGGTGGAGCCAGCCGGTCCCGCTCATCGACGTGGTCCGCGCCTCCCTGTCGGAGGTCGAGAACTACGAGCGGGTCGACCTGCAGCTGTCCGCGGGCGTGTCCGTGGTGGGCACCTCCGTCAACGACGTCGTCCACCTGGTCGCGGAGCTCGTGGAGAACGCGATCTCCTTCTCCCCCCGCGAGACCAAGGTCATCGTCTCCAGCAACCGCATCGACGGCGGCGGAGTGATGGTATCGGTCACCGACATCGGCATCGGCATGACCGCCGAGGAGCTCTCCCAGGCCAACTGGCGGCTGGCCAACCCGCCGGTGGTGGACGTCTCCGTCTCCCGCCGGATGGGCCTGTTCGTGGTCGGCCGCCTCGCCCTGCGGCACGGCATCCGCGTCCAGCTCAGGCAGCAGGACAGCGGCGGCCTGACCGCGATGGTCCTGCTCCCGGAGAACCTGCTCGCCGTCACCAACCGGCCGGGCGGGCCCACCAACCCCAGCATGCAGAGCGGCGACTGGGCCGGATCCATGGCCTCCATGGACCGCCCGCCCGTGCTGGCCAGCCCCACCTCCCCGCCGATGCCGTCCTTCGCCTCGTTCGAGGCCGCCCACCAGAACTCGTTCGCCTCCTTCGACATGGGGCAGCAGTTCAACTCCTTCGAGGCCTCGCAGCCTCCCTTCGGAGGCGGCCAGTTCGGGCAGGCGCCCGTCGACACCCCCTGGCCGGGACAGGTACCGCCGCCCGGTGCCGACCCCGGCCACGGCTGGCCGAACGCCTCCCAGCCCGACCCCTCGGGGTGGCGGCAGGGACAGGGCGGTTCCCGCGGTGACGCGGGGGTGTGGTCCACCGGCCCGAACGCGACCCCGCGCGGCGACGCCCCCGTCTGGCCCGGCGGTCAGCAGAGCAGGGACACCGGCTCCGACGTCTGGTCCACCTCCTCGCGCGGCGACTCCGGAGGCTGGCCGTCCACCGGCAACTCCGGGCCGTTCGGGCGGCGCGTCTTCGACCCGGCGGACAACACCGGCCCGCTGCCGGTGATCCCCGACGCCTCTCCCATGGAAGAGGCGAAGGAGGAGTTCCTGCCGATCTTCGCGGCCGTCGAGTCCGACTGGTTCAAGAAGGTCGAGCCGGCCCCGGTCGTCCAGGAGCGCGTCGAGGAGGCCCCCCAGGCCCAGGCCGCCCAGGAGACCGTCCAGCTCTCGCAACCGGCCGCCCCCGCACCGGGGAACGGCTGGTCGTCGCCCGCCGACGTGGGCTGGCAGGCCGCCAAGGCCGCCAGCGAGCCCTCGCTCGGCGGGGTCACCGGTTCGGGGCTGCCCAAGCGGGTGCCCAAGGCGAACCTGGTACCCGGTACGGCCGCGCCCGACCTGAGCGCGGCCCCCCAAACTCCCGTGCACCGGCCGGCTGTCTCCCCCGAGGCGGTGCGCAGCAGGCTGGCGAGCTTCCAGCAGGGAGTACGGCAGGGCCGCGCGGCCGCCAGGGGCGGCGCCGGGGACGGGCGGCCGTATCCCGACTTCGGCCGGGATGTTGAAGGAAACAAGGAGGACCGGTGAGCGAGCTCATCATGGTCGCCAAGGAGGATGACACGTGCGCGAAATGAGCCAGGCCGCCCGGGGGGTCAATTGGCTGATCACCGACTTTGTGAACAACGTCCCAGGTGTGGCGCACACGGTCGTCGTGTCAGCCGACGGTCTGCCGTTGGCGTACTCGGACGGATTTCCCAGGGACAGGGCCGACCAGCTGGCCGCGGTCGCGGCCGGCCTGATCAGCCTGACCCAGGGTGCCTCGCGGGTTTTCGAGGGCGGTGCGGTCACCCAGACCGTGGTGGAGATGCAGCGAGGGCTGCTCCTCATCATGTCCATCAGTGACGGTTCCTGTCTGGCGGTGCTGGCCGCCGCCGACTGTGACATGGGGCTGGTGGCCTACCAGATGACGATGCTCGTCGAGCGGGCGGGTCAGGTGCTGACCCCGGCAGTCCGCGCCGAACTGCAGTCTTCCCACTCACGGTGACGGCTATGACGCTAGGAGGCTGTCGTGGCAGGCCGCGGCTGGACCGGTGAGGGCGACCCGCACGGCGGGTATCCCTACCAATCGATGGACGACCCGCACCGGCATCAGGGTGGTCCTTCCCATCTCATGCACTCGGCGCCGTCGGAGCAGAGCTCCCTCGTCCGTCCGTACGCCGTGACCGGGGGGCGCACCGCCCCCCGGACCCAACTCGCCCTGGAGGCCCTGGTCTCCTCGGCGACCTCCATACATCATGATTTATCCACCCGCACCCCGGAGTATCAGGGGATCAGTGCCCTGTGCCGGCAAGTGCGTTCGGTCGCTGAGATCTCCGCGATGCTCCGCATCCCGCTCGGCGTGACCAGGATCCTGGTGGCCGACATGGCCGCCGAGGGCCTGGTGCAGATCCACCAGCCGCAGCTGGACGCGGGCAAGCCGGATCTCAACCTGCTGGAAAGGGTGCTCAGTGGACTTCGCAGGCTCTAGCCGCGGCGGCGGCCTGACATCGACGAAAATCGTCGTCGCCGGGGGATTCGGTGTTGGCAAGACCACCTTCGTGGGGGCGGTGTCGGAGATTCTGCCGCTGACCACGGAAGCGGTGATGACCGACGCCAGCGCCGGGATCGACGATCTCGGCCTCACACCCAACAAGACCACCACCACGGTCGCCATGGACTTCGGACGCGTCTCGCTGGACCGCGACCTGATCCTGTACCTGTTCGGTACGCCGGGTCAGCACCGGTTCTGGTTCATGTGGGACGACCTGGTCCGCGGCGCGATCGGCGCGATCGTGCTCGTCGACACCCGGCGGCTGGCCGACAGCTTCCCGGCGATCGACTACTTCGAGGAGGCCAAGCTCCCCTTCGTCGTCGCGGTCAACGGCTGGGACGGCACCTACCTCCACGGTGAGGAGGAGGTGCGCGAGGCGCTGACCCTGGCCCCGCACATCCCCATCTCCCGGACCGACGCCCGCTCGCGCGACGCGGTGAAGGCCACGCTCATCACGCTTGTGGAACACGCGCTCACCATGCGGATGGCCGTCCCCGGCTGGGGTCGCTGACCGCTGGAGGGCGTCAGTCGCACCTCCCAGCGGATAGGCTGGGAGGTCGAGTCGCAGACCTGTAGCGCAGAGGCTGGCCAATCACGTGTTCGAGACGCTTTCCGACCGGCTGACATCGGTCTTCTCCTCCCTTCGATCCAAGGGTCGGCTGTCCGAGGCCGACATCGACGCGACCTGCCGCGAGATCCGCATCGCGCTGCTTGAGGCCGACGTCGCGCTGCCCGTGGTCAAGGCGTTCGTCGCCCAGGTCAAGGAACGCGCCCGCGGCGTCGAGGTCTCCCAGGCGCTGAACCCGGCGCAGCAGGTCGTGAAGATCGTCAACGACGAGCTCATCGAGATCCTCGGCGGCGAGACCCGGCGGCTTCGCTACGCGAAGAACCCGCCGACCGTCATCATGCTCGCGGGCCTGCAGGGCGCGGGCAAGACGACCCTGGCAGGCAAGCTGGCCCGCTGGCTGCGTGAGCAGAACCACACGCCGCTGCTGGTCGCCGCCGACCTCCAGCGGCCCAACGCCGTCCAGCAGCTCTCGGTCGTGGCCGAGCGCGCGGGCGTCGCGGTCTACGCGCCCGAGCCCGGCAACGGCGTCGGCGACCCGGTCGCCGTGGCCCGCCAGTCGATCGACCACGCCAAGCGGCAGCAGCACGACATCGTCATCATCGACACCGCGGGCCGCCTGGGCATCGACCAGGAGCTGATGAGGCAGGCGGCCGACATCCGCGACGCGGTCTCGCCCGACGAGGTCCTGTTCGTCGTCGACGCCATGATCGGCCAGGACGCCGTCTCCACGGCCCAGGCCTTCATGGAGGGCGTGGGCTTCGACGGCGTCGTGCTGACCAAGCTCGACGGCGACGCCCGCGGTGGCGCCGCCCTGTCGGTCCGCCACATCACCGGCAGGCCGATCATGTTCGCGTCGACCGGTGAGAAGCTTGAGGACTTCGACGCCTTCCACCCCGACCGGATGGCGTCCCGCATCCTCGACATGGGTGACATCCTCACCCTGATCGAGCAGGCGCAGAAGACCTTCGACGAGGCCGAGGCCGCCAAGATGGCGAGCAAGCTCACCTCGGGCGAGGGCTTCACCCTGGAGGACTTCCTAGAGCAGATGATGATGGTCCAGAAGATGGGCCCCATCAAGAACCTGCTCGGGATGATGCCCGGCATGGGGCAGATGCGCGAGCAGCTCAACCAGGTCGACGACCGCGATCTCGACCGCATCGCCGCCATCATCCGCTCGATGACCCCCGCCGAGCGCCACAACCCGAAGATGATCGACGGCTCCCGCCGGGCCCGCATCGCCAAGGGTTCCGGCGTGACGGTGACCGAGGTGAGCGGGCTGGTCACCCGTTTCTTCGACGCCCAGAAGATGATGAAGCGGATGGCTGGCGGCATGGGCATCCCCGGCATGCCGGGCGGCCGCAAGGGCGGCAAGGCCGCGCAGAAGAAGGCGGCCAAGGGACGCAGGGTGAGCGGCGACCCGCGCAAGGCGGCGCTCGGCAAGGCCGCCGCCGACAAGACCGACGAGCCCGCGACCCCCGCGGGCAACGGCCTCCTCGGCAAGCTGGGCTCCCGGCAGCAGCTGCCGCCGGGCCTGGAGCTGCCGCCGGGCTTCGACCCCTCGAAGTTCAAGCTCCCCGGGCAGAAATGAGCGACGACGGCTTCCACACGCGCGCCAGGTGGATCTGGGTGATCATCGTCGGGGGTTTCATCCTCGTCGCCGTTCTCGAACTCCTCGGGGTACGCCCCAAGTAGTCCTCCCACCGGAGCCCGCCGCCTCCGGGCTCACGCGCCGAGGTCGAGTACGGCACGGGCGACGAGGCCGCAGGGAACGGCTGGAACCGCCGGGACGGCGGGAACGACGGAGACGTCTGGAACGGCGGGAACGGCGGGAACGGCGGGAACACAGCTGTCATGGGCGATCCCGGCGGGACCGGGATCCCCGGCAGGGCCGGAGGTCCCGCCATGGCCGGGATCCTGAGCGGGACCGAGGCTCCGGACGGGGCTGGGATCGTCGTCAGGGCCGGAATCCTCAGCGGGACCGAGACCCCGAACGGGACGGGGACCACCGGCGAGCCGGGTGTTTCCGGCCGCACCGCGCTTCCTCGCGGGAACGGCGCCCCGGGCGCGGCCTCCGGCACGACGGGATCCCCACGCCACGCGGGTGCTCCGGGCGGCACGGGTGCTCCGGGCGCCCCCCACGGGGCCCGGGAGTGCCCGGGGACGTGATCCCGGCCGGTTCCGGGGAGCCCGGGGGTTCCCGAGGCCCCGGTGGTTCCGGTGCCTCCGGTCGTCCCGTCGGTTCCCGCGCTCCCGGCGGTTTCTCCGAGATCCCCGCGGGGGCCCTCAAGATTCCCGAGGACCCCTCCGAGGATTCCGAGGGTCTCCCTGAGGGTTCCGGCGGGAGTTCCGGTGGGGGAGGAGACGGGGGCCGGGGACACGTCGGCCTGGCCCGCGGGGGTCGTCGCCCTGATGGCCAGCACCGCGCCCAGCACGGTGACGGATCCGGTCGCGGTCAGCAGCAGAGATCTGAGGGTGGTTGCCACGGCGGCCATTTAGCGCACCAGGCCGCCCCGCCCGGGGGCCCGGACACACGGGGATTACCGAGATTTGCCCTCCGGCCGCCGTACCGGATGGCCGCGGGTTGGCCGGGCACCCCCGCGCGTCTGGCACAATGACATGTTGGAACATCGTGACACGTGGTTGCCCTCTCACTCCCGCGTGCCATGCCTGTCCCTCGAACGATCCTCTCCTCGTGCCCCACTCGATGAGACGCCGTTCACCCACGCTCTAATGCAGGAGAGACCACACCAGTGGCAGTCAAGATCAAGCTCAAGCGGCTCGGCATGATCCGCAACCCGCAGTACCGCATCGTCATCGCCGACAGCCGCACCAAGCGTGACGGCCGGGCGATCGAGGAGATCGGCCTGTACCACCCGAAGGAGAACCCCTCGCGCATCGAGGTCGACTCCGACCGGGCGGCCTACTGGCTGGGTGTCGGCGCGCAGCCGACCGAGCCCGTGCTCAAGCTCCTCAAGCTCACCGGCGACTGGCAGAAGTTCAAGGGCGAGCCGGCTCCGGCTCCGCTCCTGGTCGCCGAGCCCAAGGCCGACCGTCACGCCGTCTACGAGGCCGCGGCCAAGGAGGCGCTCTCCCTGGAGGCCGCCACCACGCCGAAGAAGTCGACCCGCAAGGCGGCTCCCAAGGCCGACGAGGCTCCGAAGGCCGAAGAGGCCAAGGCCGAGGCCCCCAAGCCTGAGGCCCCCAAGGCCGAAGAGGCCGCCGCCGAGACCCCGGCCGAGCCCACCGCGGCCGCCGAGGAGAAGCCGGAAGGCGAGGCCTGAGGTGCTCGAGGAGGCCCTCGAGCACCTGGTGAAGGGCATCGTCGAGCATCCTGACGACGTCCAGGTTCACGCTCGCCGCATCCGCAGCGGGCGTGTGCTTGAGGTCCGGGTCCACCCCGAGGACCTCGGTAAGGTCATCGGCCGCGGCGGCCGTACGGCCAAGGCGCTTCGCACGGTCGTGAACGCCCTCGGCGACGGCAAGTACGTCCGGGTCGATCTTCTCGACCTGAACGAGGCCCGCTAGCCGGCGAGACGCGTCCATCGAGCGAACGGGCCACCCGCCCAGTGTGGGTGGCCCGTCCGTTTTCCGCAGACACCACAGACACCACTACGTGAGGAGGCGGGCGTGCAGCTCGTCGTAGGCCGGATCGGCCGCCCGCACGGGCTCCGCGGGGACGTGTCCGTGGAGGTGCGCACCGACGAGCCGGACCGGCGCTTCGCCCCGGGTACCTCCCTGGCCACCGACCCCGCGTCGACGGGCCCGCTGGTCGTCGAGTCCCGCCGCTGGCACTCCGGGATCCTGCTGGTCAGGTTCGAGGGCGTGACCGGCCGCGACCAGGCCGAGGACCTCCGCGGCACCATGCTCGTCATCGACTCGGACGACATCCCGCCCCCCGACGACCCCGACGAGTTCTACGACCACCAGCTCGTCGGCCTCACCGTGGTCAAACCCGACGGCGAGGTGGTGGGAGAGGTGTCCGACGTGCTCCACCACGGCCAGGACCTGCTCGTCGTACGACGCGGCAGGACCGGGACCGCCGGGGCCGCCGAGGTCTACGTGCCGTTCGTCAAGGCGCTGGTCCCCGAGGTCGATCTCGTCAAGGGCGTCCTCGTCGTGGACGGCCCCGCCGGACTGCTCGACCCGGACGAGATCGCCTGACATGCGCGTCGACGTCATCTCCATCTTCCCCGAGTACTTCGCCCCCCTCGACGTCTCCCTCATCGGCAAGGCCCGGGAGCGGGGCATCCTCGACGTCCACCTCCACCAGCTTCGCGACCACGCCCACGACGTGCACCGCACCGTGGACGACACCCCCTACGGCGGCGGTCCCGGCATGGTCATGAAGCCGGGCCCCTGGGGGGAGGCCGTCGACGCGGTCCTCGCCGCCGCCCCGGACGCCCCGCCCCGGATGATCGTGCCGACCCCCAGCGGGGTGCCCTTCACCCAGAGGCTGGCGATGGAGTACGCCGCCGAGCCGTGGCTGCTGTTCACCCCGGCCCGCTACGAGGGCATCGACTCCCGGGTGATGGCCGAGTACGGCGCCCGGATGCGCGTGGACGAGGTCAGCGTCGGCGACTACGTGCTCGCCGGGGGCGAGGTGGCGGTGCTGGTGATGATCGAGGCCGTCGGGCGGCTGCTGCCGGGCGTGCTCGGCAACGTCAACTCGGCCGTGGACGACTCCTTCGCGCCGGGCGCGATGGAGAACCTCCTGGAGGGCCCCGTCTACACCAAGCCGCCCGAGTGGCGGGGGCACGAGGTGCCGGAGGTCCTGCTCTCCGGGCACCACGGGAAGGTCGCCAGGTGGCGGCGGGACCAGGCGCTGCGCCGTACCGCCAGGAACAGGCCCGAGCTGCTGGCGGCGCTCGACCCGGAGAGCCTGGACAAGCACGACAGGCGGACCCTGCAGGAGCTGGACCTCCCCGAGGCGGGCCCCGCGGACCCCGCGGGTCCGGCCGTCCTGACCGGTTGATTTCCGGTCGGTCGGGAAAATATGGCAGACTAAAGCGTTGCCGCCGACTGCCCATCCGGTCCCCAGACCGGTCTCATCGCGGCCGGCCAGCTCCGAGACATAGTCCACTTCAGCACGCGTGTCCATCGCGACGCCGCTCCGTCGCGGCCGGATGGACCTCCGTGTGCGCTCCTAAATGAGGTACCACTGCCATGCACACGCTGATCAGCGAGCTCGAGAAGTCCGCGCTCCGCACCGATGTCCCGGACTTCCGGCCCGGTGACACTCTTGAGGTCCACGTCAGGGTCATCGAGGGCAGCCGGTCCCGTGTCCAGGTCTTCAAGGGTTTCGTCCTGCGCCGCCAGGGCGGCGGCTCCCGTGAGACCTTCACCGTCCGCAAGGTCAGCTACAGCGTCGGTGTCGAGCGGACCTTCCCGGTGCACAGCCCGGTCATCGAGAAGATCACCCTCGTGACCCGTGGCGACGTCCGCCGCGCCAAGCTCTACTACATGCGTGACCTGCGCGGCAAGGCCGCCCGCATCCGCGAGAAGCGCGACGCCCGCTAGGCGCGTCAGCGTCTTCCGACCTGGCCCGCGCCCCCGACACCGGGGAGCGGGCCAGTCGCATGTAAGGAGGTTTGACCTCCTATGGCAATACGCATGGCTATGCGGTACCCCGTCACTCAAGCACTGGGTACCGCCCATCATCTAGGCTCGTCAGCGATGACTAGCGAAGACCGGGAGTACGGCGCAGTCTCGCGTCGACCTGTCGAGGACGAGGTGGACGTGGTCGCCGAAGACACTCAGAAGAGCGCCGAGGACGGCAAGGGCAAGAAGAAGGGCTCCTTCTGGAAGGAGCTGCCTGTCCTGGTGGTCGTGGCGTTGGTGCTCGCCCTCATAATCAAGACCTTCGTGATCCAGGCCTTCTACATCCCGTCCGAGTCGATGGAGAACACCCTCCTCACGAACGACCGGGTCCTGGTCAACAAGCTCGTCTACCGCGTCCGCGACATCGAGCGCGGCGACGTCGTGGTCTTCTCCGGGGTCGACTCGTGGGACCCCGAGATCGACCTTGAGGAGCCGCCCAACCCGGTCGCGGGGTTCTTCCGCTGGATCGGCACCGCCTTCGGCGTGGTCCCCGGCGAGAAGGACTACATCAAGCGGGTCATCGGCGTCGCCGGCGACACCGTGAAGTGCTGCGACGCCAAGGGCCGGGTGACGGTCAACGGGGTCCCCCTCGACGAGGAGTACCTCTACCCCGGCGACGTGCCGTCCCAGAGCTTCTTCGAGGCCAAGGTCGGCGAGGGGCGGCTGTGGGTGATGGGCGACCACCGGCTGGTCTCCCTCGACTCCCGTTCCCATCTCGGCGACCCCGGAGGCGGGACGATCCCGGTGGACGAGGTGATCGGCCGGGCCTTCGTGATCGTGTGGCCGTTCTCCAGGGCCACGACCCTTCCCATTCCCGACACCTTCGGCCAGCCGGCCCTCAAGGCCGCCGCGGCCCTGGGAGGGGCCACCCCGCTCCTCGCGGGCTTCGCGGGCGCCGTGCCGCTGGTGCTGTGGCGTCGTCGTCGGCTCTCAAGGCGGTAGCCCCCTCTCATGACCGTGGAACCCGAGGACGCGAAGAAAGAGAAGAGCGGCAAGGGCGGTGGCCTGCGCGAGTCGCTGTTCCTGCTGGTGTGCGGGGTGGTGGTGGCGCTGCTGTTGCAGGTGTTCGTCTTCCAGTCGTTCTACATCCCGTCCGAGTCGATGGAGCGGACCCTCGTCGAGGGCGACCGGGTGGTCGTCAACAAGCTGCACGGTGACTCCGAGCGCGGTGACATCGTGGTCTTCGAGGGCTGGAACAACGAGCACACCATCAAGCGGGTGATCGCGGTCGGCGGTGACACGGTGAAGTGCTGTGACGCCAAGAGGCGGATCACGGTCAACGGGATTCCGCTCGACGAGAGCTCCTACCTCTACTCCGAGGACTTCCCCTCGGGGGACCCGTTCGAGAAGATCGTTCCCGAGGGGCGGCTGTGGGTGATGGGCGATCACCGCACCGCCTCCGCGGACTCGCGGGCCCACGAGGAACGGCTGGGAGAGGGCTCGATCCCGGAGAGCGACGTCATCGGCCGTGCCGTCGCGATCTACTGGCCGTTCTCCAGGGCCACGATCCTTTCGAGACCGGAGAGCTTCCTCAAGGTGAGATAGCGGTACCGAATGCACCGGAGGGGGCGTACTCTCTGGTCATGGTCGCTCTGTCACCCGTGGTGCCATGACGGTTGCGTTTCGCCCCAGACCCAGCGTGGTCCGGCGGGATTCTGGACTGTACGGCTACGAGCGGGCTCTCAGCCGACGCGGGCTCGGTCCCGTGGCGGGAGTCGACGAGGCGGGCCGGGGCGCCTGCGCCGGGCCGCTGGTGGTCGCCGCCGTGGTGCTCGGCGGTCGGATGATCGACGGCCTGGACGACTCCAAGCTGCTGACGGCCTCCCGGCGCGAGGCGCTGTTCGAGCGGATCACGGTGACCGCGGAGGCGGTGAGCGTGGTGGTGATCCCGCCGGGTGAGATCGACGCCCGGGGGCTCCACAGATCCAACATCGGAGGAATGCGCAGGGCCGTGGCACGGTTACCCTGTCACCCCGGCTACGTTCTGACCGATGGGTTCCCCGTTCCCGGCCTGCCCGCGCCGTCGCTGGGCGTGTGGAAGGGAGATCAGGTCGCGGCCTGCATCGCCGCGGCCTCGATCGTGGCCAAGGTGACGCGGGACGAGATGATGGTGGCGCTGCACGAACGCCATCCCCGGTACGGATTCGCCGTGCACAAGGGGTATGGCACCGCCGATCATCGCAGGGCTCTCAGCACCTACGGTCCGTGTCCGGATCACCGCTTCTCGTTCTCGACGGTGGCGCGGTCAGGAGCGGGCGAGGTGATGGGTGAGAATGAAGTGGGGGCCGGTGCCGTCTGATCGGGCGGGCCGGGGTGGGCGTTTAACAGGAGGACCGGTATGAGCGCAGAGGATCTCGAAAAGTACGAAACCGAGATGGAGCTGCAGCTTTACCGTGAGTACCGCGACGTTGTCGGCCTCTTCACCTATGTCGTGGAGACCGAGCGGCGCTTCTATCTCACCAATTCCGTCGATCTTGACGTGCGCACCGCCGAGAACGGTGACGTCTTCTTCGACGTGAAGATGCAGGACGCCTGGGTCTGGGACATGTACCGCCCGGCGAGGTTCGTCAAGAACGTCCGCGTGGTGACCTTCAAGGACGTGAACGTCGAGGAGCTCGCCAAGCCCGACCTGGAGATGCCAAAGGAGGGCTTCTCCTCCTGAGCGGCTTTCCCTGAGGGCTTTCCCGGCCCGTTTCCCCGAACGGCCCTGAGGGGGCCGTCCACGGGGCCGGAGGGTCAGGGTGCCCTGGAGTGAGGCTGGGCGCTTCGAGGCCTCGTGGTGCGGCTGAGCGGCCGCGAGACGTTGTCCACAGCCATGCCCCACGCCCGGCCGGTTTTCCACAGAATCGCGTTCGGCTTCTCGGGGGTGCGGTGAGCTGAGCGAAGGTCTGGAACCGGAGGTGGTTCCATGGCCGCGAAAGACGAGCTCGGCAAGCACGGTGAGCAGCTCGCCGTCGACTATCTGCTGGCGCACGACCTGCAGATCCTGGATCGCAACTGGCGGTGTCCCGACGGGGAGATCGACATCGTCGCCCGGGAGGGGCGCACGCTCGTCGCGGTGGAGGTGAAGACCCGCTCCGGCCGCAGTCACGGCACCGCGTTCGAAGCGGTCACCGCCGCGAAGATCGCGCGTCTGCGCAGGCTCGCGGCCGGCTGGCTCGCCGGGCGTCAGGAGCGATTCGACGCGATCCGCGTCGACGTCGTCGCGCTGGAGCGGTTCGCCGGGGATTTCGTCCTCCGCCACGAGCGGGGGGTGTGCTGATGTCTCCCGGCTCGTCGACGTTTCCCCGCGTGCCGATCTCTTTCGGCGTGCCGATGTCTTCCAGGGTGTCGATGTCTCCCGGCTCGTCGACGTCTTCCAAAGCGCTGGCGTCTTCCAGCGTGCCGGAGTCTCCCGGACCGTCGGTGTCTCCCGGCCTGTCGGCGTCTCCCGGCCTGTCGTGGATCATCCGCTCCTCGCGGGAGGTGGGGTGAGTGGCCGTCGCACGCACGCGCTGCGTCGCCCTGGTCGGGGTGACCGGCCGTCTCGTCGAGGTCGAGGCCGATGTCGGCAGCGGCGTGGCGGGTCTCCATCTCATCGGCATGCTCGACACCGCGCTGAGCGAGGCCCGGGACCGGGTCCGCTCCGCCCTGGTCAACAGCCGTTACGCCTGGCCCGACGCCCGGATCACGGTCAGCCTGTTCCCCGCCAGCCTGCCCAAGCGCGGAAGCCTGTTCGACGTCGCGATCGCCATGGCCCTGCTCGCGGCGGCCGGGTTCGTGCCCGCCGCCAGGGTCGCCGAGCCGCTCTTCCTGGGTGAGCTGGGCCTGGACGGCTCGGTCAGGCCGGTGCGGGGTGTGCTCCCCGCCGTGCTGGCGGCCGTCGCCGCCGGTGCCCGCACCGTCGTCGTCCCCGCCCGTAACGCCGCCGAGGCCGGTCTCGTGCCGGGGGTGACCGTGGTTCCCGCGACCACGCTGGGGGCGCTGGTGAGCTGGTTGCGGAGCGACGAGCCGGTGACGGGTCTCCCGCCGGGTGCCGGAGGTGCCGGAGGGGGGCGCGCAGGAGAGCCCGGTGCCGGTGCCGGTGCCGGAGATCGGGCCTCGGGTGCCGTGGGCCCGCTCCCGCCGGGATTTCCCGGCGAGATCGGTCCCGGAGACGCGCACGACGCCGGGGATGGCTCGGGCGACACCCCCGATCTGGGGGACGTCGCGGGGCAGCCGCTCGCCCGTCGCGCGCTGGAGATCTGCGCCGCCGGAGGACACAACCTCTGGATGCTCGGTCCCCCCGGCACCGGCAAGACCATGCTCGCCGAGCGGTTGCCGACCCTGCTCCCCGCTCTGGAGCGGGACCAGGCCCTGGAGGTGACCGCCATCCACTCGATCGCCGGCGTGCTGCCCAGGGACCGCCCCCTGCTGGTCCGCCCGCCGTTCGTGGCGCCCCACCACACCGCGACCGTCGCCTCCGTCATCGGCGGGGGCAGCGGGATGATCCGTCCGGGGGCGGTCTCACTCGCCCATCAGGGGGTGCTCTTCCTGGACGAGTCCAGGTAGTCAGAGTCACCGCACACGAACGGCGAGGTAACTCTGACTACGAAGGACGATGCCTGACCAGGGCGGCAACCCCGGTCAGGCGAGCACCGGAAGGTCTAGTTCCAAGTGCGTGTTCACCGTACACCGCAGGTCCGTCACTTCACTCAGCTCAGCAACGTGGTTCTCCGCGACAGCCGTCTCAGCTTCACGGCCCGTGGCATCCTCGCGTTCCTCCTGTCGCTGCCCGATGGGGCACGGCACGACGCTCACACCCTCGCGGACGGCAACCCCGGCGTAGGCCGTCGGGGGGTCTCCAAGGCTCTGGACGAACTGATCTTGCACGGCTACTACGTTCGTCGCGCTGTGCGGGACGATGCGGGCCGAGTGCGTACCGAGACGGCCGTGTACGACACCCCTCAGGGCAAGGGCTCACAGCTCAAGCCGACGGACGCCTTCCCGTCCAGCGGTGGCCCAATCGACGGTGTCGCGGTCACGAACCCCAAGGGGTTTAAGACTCAGGAAGAAAACACCAACCCTCCTACGACGGCGACGAGCGAGGTTCCCGAGCCTGTACGGCCCGCTGACGTGGTCACGGAGGGCGGGGAGGGTTCTAACTCCCTCGACGACAAGACGGCCGCGTGTGCGGCCCTGGTGGCCCGTCTGGGGCGCGTAGAGCCCCGGCTGACTGTCGGACAGCGTGAGATGGGGCGCGTGCTGCCCCTGGTAGCTGAGTGGCTAGGGCGCGGCGCTACCGAAGCGCAGATCAGGGCCACGCTGACGACGGGCCTGCCCGACGAGCTTCGTTCTCCCGTGGCGCTGATCATTCACCGGCTCAAGGCAAAGATGCCCGCCCCTATGGCTGTAGCCCCGAAGGTCGTCAAGGTCCCCGCTGCTGAATGCTCCGAGTGCTCCCGGCCTGTCGCCCGGCCTGGCGTGTGCTCCCTCTGTGTCGCCGAGAGCGACAGGAAGCCCGGCCCCATAGCCGACGTAGCCCGTCATGTCGCCATAGCTCGTGAGCTGCTGACCGCCCGTCGCCCCGCCGCAGTCGCGGCGTAGAGCCGAACCCCAGACAACCCGTGTACACGTCTCCCACTGGCATGCCCACGCCAGCAAAAGCACCGAAGGAAACCACCGTGAACGTTACGAGCATCCTGCCCCCGAGGGTCGAGCGGGAAAAGGGCATCGCCGTCGCGGTCGGCCTGCTGGCCGCCCTCTGCCCCAACATCATCGGGCAGTGGAACCTCGCGGTAGCGATCGGCTGGAACCTCTACCTTGCCGCCGCCCTACCCGTCGCCAGCGAGCTATACGCCGCCATGGCGGCCCGCGTATGGGCAGCAACCCCCAAGCACTACCGGGCACAGAAGAAAGCCGCAGCGTGGAACATGGCGGTCGGCATCCTCCTGAGCTTCACTCTCAACGGTTTGGCCGAAGCCGTCGCTTTCGGCGCGATCCAGGTAGCTCTCTGGCTTGTCCTGGTCGTCGCCGCCGTTCCCACTCTCTGTGTCGCGGTGCTGCTCCACATGGCCATGTCCGGCACGGTCGAGCAGGAAGCCGTGTACACGCCCCCGGCTGACGAGCCGGGGGCCGACGAGACGCCCGAGGTTCCCCCGGCCGTCGAAGTACCCCAGGAAGACAAGCCCGCCCGGCCGCGCGGAACCGTCCGAGTGAGCCCGGCCAACATCGCTAAAGCGCGAGCCTTCCTCGCGACCGTTCCCGATCCGTCGAAGGTCACGGGAACCGACCTTGAAGCCGTGTTGCCCCGGCTCGGCGCACGTAGCCGCCGGGAAGCACTGGACAAGGCTCGCGCCGACATGACCGCTCACAGGCCCGTACAGGACGCGCTAGAGCTGATCCCGGCTCTCGTCTGACACTCCCGGCCAGGTCCTCGCTACGGCGGGGGCCTGCCACGTTTCTAAGATCACGTGCAACCGTCGGTTTCCTGTTCTCTCAACTCAGGGTGCTTGACCCTGAATCACCTTCCCCGAAGCATGTAGATCAAGCGAGCTGAGAGGGGCGCCCATGCGACTCACCAGGGTTGGCGGGGACAACTGCGACGAGGGGACATGCCCAGCCATCTTCAAGAGTGACCGAGGAACGTACGTGGTGCAGGGGGGCAGGGTTACCGAAGAACACGGACTAGAAATTCCCGATCACGAAACGATCGTAGAAATTCCGGAAGAGCTATTGAGGCAGGTTGCTCGTGATCTCGCCTGACGAGTTTGGGAAGCTCTTCGACAACTTTGAGCGAGAAGCTTTCCGACTGGAAACACTCGACTACTACGACGCGGCAGGAACGCGTGTAGGGCTTCCCGCCTTCCTCGCAGGGGAAGAAGAACCCGAACAGTTCAAGAAATCCCCGTGGGTGACGACCGTAGGGAACGCGACCAAATCTGGTAAGCGGATGTATCGGGTTCATGTAGTGACCACACCGCTTACGGACTACCTCCGCTTTGAGTTCGCGTGGGGCTATCACAGGAACATGGAAGCCGGTGAAGAATTCTTCATTCTTGACCTTGCCGAACACCCCGTACCCGGCCTCCTGAATTACGACTTCTGGATGTTCGACGAACAGACGGTTGTCCGAATGTTCTACACCCCTCAAGGCGCATTCGAAGGCGCTGAGATTATGCCCGAAGACAAGGCTTCGGAACACATCCGGTGCCGAGACCTCGCGATGAAGCACGCTGAACCATTCGTGTCATTCTGGGAGAGGTACGGCTGAACAAGGAAGATCTTTCGACAGCACTCCGGGAACTACGCCAGGCGAGCGGCCTGACCGCCAAAGCGGTTGCTCGGAGTGCTGTCATGTCCCAATCCAAGCTAAGCAAGATCGAGAACGGGCATCTTGCCCCGTCGCTCACCGATGTTGAACGCATCCTCACGGCCCTAGAGGTTTCAGAAGAGGTCAAAGCCGAGTTCATCAAGGTTGCCCGCGTGGCTGCGACAGAGGCAACCGCCTGGCGGCTGTACCGGCGTCTCGGCTCCCACAAGAAGCAACTTCAAATTCAGGCGGTCGAAGCACAAACAGCGGTCATACGGCTGTTTCAGTGCTCGCTAATCCCTGGCCTTCTTCAAACTCCGGAATATGTTAGAGCTGTTCTCGGCAGGCGCAACCTCACAACAGACGAGACGACTCGCACAGTCGGGGCCAGGCTTGAGCGCCAATCGGTCTTATATGACTCAGGGAAATCATTTCACTTCGTCATCACTGAGCCTGTCCTTTGGTGGCGTATACTGCCAGCGGCGATGCTGGCTAGTCAGCTAGACCGGCTCGTATCTATCTCTCGGCTCTCCAATGTGCGGATAGGGGTTGTGCCCTTGGCGTCGCGGCAAACCGACTTTCCCGGTACGCCGTTCTGTATCTTTGACGAGCGCCTTGTGACTGTGGAAACGCCTCACGCTGAGGTTGTGACCACAGAACCAAGAGACATAGCAACGTATGCCGCCAAGTTCAATGGGTTCGCAGCCGTAGCCATCTACGACGATGAAATGAGAAGACATATCGAACGCGCCAGAGACGAATTGTTGACAGGACAGGAAACGGTCTAGATAGCCCGCTTCTAAATCCATACCGTCAGAGGTATGGCTTCCGGACAGACAGCGGTAGAGCCCTGCGCGGAGGGGCAAGAGGACAACGAGACGGCGAAGCCCGTTGGGCAGGAACCTCCCGAGCTGTTAAGCCGTCTCGCCGGGTTGGTGAACGTGCACGGGGTTCGTACGTCGATCATTCACCGCGTGGGACTTCGTCTCTACGGACATCGGCCGGACCCGTTCCCACGAGATGACCGCTTCGAGCTGGTCGCCCATGACCGTGATGGCTGGGAGGTGGCGACCGTGACCGTGGGGGAGCACTCCGGATACTTCATGGTCTCGCTTCCCACGGTTGCGGTTGAGTGCCACCCGGTCAATGCCGACCAGCCTCACGCGGTCGTGGACCTGATCCTTGCCGCACTCCCGAAGGACGTCGCATGACACCGGAGATACCGGAGTTCGACGTCACCGAGAACCCGGACGGCACCCTTGAGGCACGACGCAAGGGCAGTTCTGTGAACGCCCCGGCCGACGTGAACGCGACGACGTTCCGAGACCTTGAACTGGGATGCCTGGCCGCACGAGTGGCATGGTCGATCCGGCCGGACAGGGGGACAGGATGACCGGGGCCGTGCCGACACAGCTTCGTGTCCCCTACGTCATCGCTCACGCCGCCGAGATCGCACCGCAACCCCTGACGTTCGTACGCCGCCCGCTGGGCGGGCTGCGGCTCGCTTACAACAACGAACGCCGTGGCGATCGGGTCAAGGGGGTGTTGCGGGTCCGCGTCCTGAACAACCAGCGAGGGGCGCCGCAGTGGCGCAAGCTCAACACGCTGCGTCAATGGCGCTGCATGGAAAAACTGCTGTGCCAGGTCTGCGGCCAGGCCGCCACCGACCCGACCACCGGGCGCATTCCCTGGATCACGACGGACAGCGCGTTCCGTGAGCTTCCCGAGGACCCCACCGGGGGCCTCACCAGCGCCCCGCCCACCTGCTGGGCCTGTATCCCGGAAGCACTGGCCACCTGCCCCCAGCTTCACATCTCCCAGGCCGTTGGCACCGTCGCCCGCGCCGAACCCGCCGCCGTACTGGCCGACATGTTCACCCCCGGCCCGTCCCGGAGAGCGCTCCACACGGGCGAACACAACGTCGAGATCAGCCTGAGCGAAGACACATTGCTTACTCATGCGCTGGCCACACAGCTGATTGTCCAGATTCACGACTTCCAGCCCGCACCACACCCGATGGGCTGAAAAGCTCCCCCGGTAGGGCAATCCCTTCCCAGGACGGTCCACACCCAGCGACCGCGCCCTATCGGGGGCTCCACAGCAAGCCAACCATGGCAGGTCTTTTCTGATCACAGTCCGGAGTCGCCGGCACCTTGTCGTTGCAGGTCACAGACGTTGTGCCGATTCGGTCGTTCGTCACATTGGGTGATGGCATGTGGGTCGATGGCCCGTCAAGGCTCGTTCGGTTTCGCTCCCTAGCGGAGGGCAGAAATTCGACCGGGCAAACTTCGCATTCGCGCACTTCAACCGCTCTCACGCTATGTAATTAGAAAAGTCCCAGATTCGTACATCTCGCGAGGGACAGCCCCTCCACCGTTCCCTACGCGCGTGATCATGGGGGTACCCCCACCTGCGTGCCTACAGAGCGTGACGTGAGCCTGTGCGCCATGGTGGTGTGTCACCTCGTGGTGACGTGGGTTAGTGACGTGGGCGGTACGCGCGCCGGAGCGCGCTCGGTTGGTTGGCTTCTGTGGGAGACCTGTGTCTACAACCACAACCACACCAACCACATGTATTCACCACACCTACACACTCATCACAACCTTGAGTACATCCACACTCATCACATATCCATGTACTCATCACCACACCACTACACACCATTACTTACTCATCCCACCACTACCTACACCCTCATTCACCTCTCATCCTCACTACCCAACTACCATCACCACCACTCATTACCACTCAACTACACACCCACTTGTCTCCCACTCGTAAAGTATGTATGGCATACAACGAGGAAAAGGCCCCCGTTGTGACGGGGGCCTGAGATGTCCTGGGTGAGTTAATACTGCATGATGCTGTAATCGGTCTTGCCCTTCCAGTGACCAAGCTGCTCGGAGGGCTTATGGGTCAGCGCTTCATCGCGTAGCGTATTGAATGCCTGGTGAATACCATCAGTGCTCAGGCTGTCGAAGTGCGCAGGGAACAAGACCCTCGTGTATTCGCGATCCTGGAAAAGGGCTACTTCCTGCGCGCCTCGACCGGTAGCCCAATCGACAATTCCAAGAGCTTCATTGTAGTCCTGTCGTGCTTTAAGTACAGCACTGATGGCGTTGATGTAAGCAGCCGACTTGGCTTCTACGTCCTGCAAAGCGGATGAGTGAATAGTGGTAAGGTCCTCCGCAAGCGCATCCACTAGAGCATGCTTAGCTTCGGCAATCAGGTCGAACATTGCGGCGATACGCCGCTCCACCTCGTCGCGCTTTGCTTCCAGTTCAGGAACGCTAGAAGGAGGCAGTTCCTTGCCCTTCGCCACAGCTTCGACATCCGACAAGCGGTCAGCCTCTACAGCATCAACGATCTGCCGCTCAATTAGTTCTTTGTCTGCCCTGAGCATTACACGAGCCCTCAATAGCTCAGTGAGTTTCTTGTCGGCCTTACGCACACCGCTCGGCAAGTAGGTCGCCGAGGGCAGAGGAATGTTGACGCGTTCGATGTCGCTTGAGTACTTCACGGTTACGCTCCTACGGGTTGTGCTGGTTAGTTGAGTCCGAGAACCTTATTTAGCCGCCCGGCGTCGCGGGCTTCGTTAATCTGCTCATGCGTCATAGTTGCTAGGTCGTCCCGAGTGAGCTGCTTAGTCTCATCGCTGTTCATGACTTCACGGATCACGGCTTCCGGATCGTTTTGCAGCTTGAGAGAAAGATGTGCTTTCTTTAGCGCGTCATACCGGTCCTCAGCTTCGGCTATCGCCATACGCTGTTCAAGCTTTCCCGGACGAACCCAATTCGGGTACCTCATCATTGAATCAAGCTGTCCAGCATCGCGAGCCTTGTTGATCTGCTCGTGGGTCATACCTTTCAGGTCTTCCCGATCTAGCTGACCAGCGAACATCTCATCAATATCATTCATTGAAATACTCCTATTGATGGCCTAGGCGGCCTGTAGGTAGGGGCCGTACTCGCCGTGATCAACCACGGTGATAGTGCCCGCTTCAAGAGCCCGCTTGTAAGCGTTGGAGACCGCATCGTCTAGGGAATCGCTATCGTCCCCATCGGCATAGACGGGGTTAACGGAACATCCGCAACCGGGATGAATGGGCATCAGGTCTTCACGCTTGTACGTGTTCGTTGCAGCGACCACGCACAGCGGGCAATGGTTGGGGCGGTCTGAGAGAACGCGCTTGTATCCGATGATTCGCTCATCGGCTTCTATGACGGCTTGGGCTGCGCTGCGTGAGGCTAGCTGTAGGTCGGCCTCGACCGCCCGACTTAGCTTGTCGGCGACCGCCTCGACCGCGACCGGGTACGGCTTGCCCTCGGCGAGGTCCGTCCAGACCCGATGGAAAGGACGCGTGTACACGTCCTCTAGGGGGACGTCGTTGACCCGCCCACGAATGGCCGACAGGTCGATGACCGGGGCCGGTTGCCCCGTGCGCAGTAGTGACACCTCGCGCATGAGATCGACGGTGAAGGCCGCTTCCTCACGTTGACCCTGCCGGACAAGCGGGACGACGTCGGCCAGCCACGGGCCGATAGAGGCGTCTCGATGGCTAGGGAGACCTCGCCATAGCCTCAGAACCGTTCTCACGAGACTGGCGCGCATCGACAGGCGGGACCTGTCATACCGCTGCCTGATTTCATTCAGAGTCGGGGGCATTGACTGTCACCCGCTTACGCTTCCGCTTGCCACACAGACCGCAGGCACAGGGCAGGCCGTCAAGCCTTGCCCGGTTGTGCATGGTCACGCTCACCTCTCGTGAGACCTCTCGGAGAGCCGCCCACCATGCGAGGGCGTAAGCGTTCCCGCTGTCCGCTGTAGCGGCGGCTACATGCCACTCCTGAGCGGAGCTGTCCGCTTCGGCGCGCATCTGGGCAAGCTCTGCAATCGTCAGTGCGCTGTATGCGAGATCCATTTCGCACCCCCTTCCTTAATTGAGTACGTGTCCGGGCATGACAAAGGCCCCCCGGTTCCGATCACCGAGGGGCCTTGCATCGTTTAACCCATAGATGTACAAGATTCCGCTGTACATATATCTAGTCGTGTTCCGCTAACAAGATGCTGGTAACTCGCTTACCAGTTGTCTAGGTCGTCGTCCCACTCAGGCCCGCCAGAAACCCCGACCCGTAAGCATTCTGGCGAGCATGCGTTCGTGTGTCCCTCGTGGTGCCGAAGGTCCTGAACCTTTCGGCACCCATCACACGGGCCGTAGAACGAGTGATACCCGTACGGCCTGGCCCGCCGGGCTCGCATTGCTTCCTTGGCTGATTCTCTTCGTCGTGCCTGTCGGCACGCCTCACAGAGGCGCCTACGACCCTTAGGCTTGCGAGGGTAGGTAAAGGGTTCCCGGCAACGGGAACACGTGGCACAGGCCATCTCAGAGCCTTCTATGAGGCTCTGGTCTCCAACGTTCAAAAACCTGCCCTTAGTGCTGCCCCGTCGGGCAGCGAGTTAATAGCCATCGGGCCAAAGCCCGAGTAGCCAACGGAATCAGAAGGGCAGGGCAGCCGTAGGCATGCCCTAGTCCAATGGAATCAACAAGGTCAGAGCGGAATCCTGATTCCGCAGCTAGCTAAGCTGGCGACCCTCCGAAGGTCGCCTAGTACTAGCTTCTCACTCAAACCCCGTTGGCTTAGTAGCCCCAGGCTTTGGGGCCTGGGACGTTAGCTGTCTAGGCTTATTGCTCGGCCCGATGGCCGAACTAGCGCGGCCCGGCAGGGCCGCAGCAGCCAAGCCGGTTTTGGGCTATAACCCCTTACTGATCTCGTCCGATGCTGCGGGCTTAGCCCGCGAACAAAAGAATAGAGAGGGTTTGGAGTAAGGCCAGGTAGGAGGCATGTGCTAGTCCAGGATTCCCGGACCGTAGAGTCCGGAATCCTATGACTCACGTCGCTTCTTGCTCGCGGCTTCCGTCTGTTGCATAGCCACCCTGGTATGAACGATGCACGGGGCAGAGCGAGCCCCGGTTGAGCTTGCGGGACCAGAACTCATGGGGAAGCCACACGCATGTTTCTCCACCCCCAGCGAGCACCAGGCCAGCCTGACGTAGCTTTCCTAGGGCTTCGTAGACCGTAGACCGTGATGCAGGCTTGCGTGTGCCGTCAGAACGTTCTGTGCTGAGTGTCTGGCGAAGTTCACCAGGTTTGAATATGGCGTGTCCTGTGTTGTTCGCCCGCGAAACAGCCGCAAGTAAGAGGCGTGTGTCTCGGCTCAGCGAATCTCCCGAGCGGGCAATAGTGCCCGCATAGCGCTGATAAATCATTCCGTACTGGTCAATCTCCGTCATGCGGCAGCCCGCCAGTAACCCGCGTAGGTCCTGCCGTCTTCCGTCCGTTCTCCAAACCCATCGGGGATGGCTGTCTTTGGCACGTAGCCGACCGCTCTTCTAACGGCCGTGCCGTCTGCTTCGACCTTCCAATTCACTTCCCATAAGCGCCCGTCACGGAAGTCCGTGTAGTTCACTTGAACCCCGTCCTCGTCTGCGACGATGACCAGGCCGCCGACTTCTTCGAAGTCTTTTGGTCCATTGATTGTGCTCACGTTGCTTACACCATTCTTCTGATGGATTTGCCTAAGTAGTGCTCTAAGTACTTCCCGCTGTCGCGGCCCGAGCGGTTCTAGTTGTTCAAGCTGTTGCTCAACGCGTTCGTTAATGGCTTTTCCCTCATGCTCGTAAACACGGCCTACAGCCTGTTTCTCTGTTGAGTTATGAAGCGAGCGAGGGCATGCAAAAGGCCCCCGCTGCGGCAGGCACACAAGGAATGGGGTCCTGGTGCTCAAAATACCAACGGTGTCGTCCGCAGCGGGGGCCTGGCCGCATATAAGCACGTGACGGGAAAAACTGCAAACCAGATAGGTTTGCTACGTGTACACGCTTTAAGAAATGAAAGCGTGTACACGCTTTGCGAGCTACTCGGCCCAAGTGGGGGCACCGTTCAACGGTTGCCCCGTGCCTTGCCTGTTCAACTCGTCCAGGTCCGGCACGGTCACGTCGATCATTGGCGGGCACCCACGGCTTGTCTTCTCCGGCCCGAGCGCCCAAGTGATCCCGCCGAGAGTCGCGGTGGCAAGGTCCGGCCACTCGTCGGGGCTACGCAGATCGGACCAACGTAGGAAGTCCACTCGGACACCCGCCGCCCGCAGGAACCGCCCCCGGCCTTCGACGTTCAGCCCCGCCCAGTGTTCAGCGAACGTCTCGCCAGTGCCTTGCCACTCAACTCCCGCAGGACGGGAAGGGAGTGCGGCTAGGCGCTTGCGTCGGGCTACGAGGTTCCCCATGCGCGCCTTGAACTCCTCGTCCCCTTCGGGGTAGTCGTACATGCCTAGGTCGCGTTCGTCGCGCATATCTTGCATAGCCTTGGCGACCGTGGCTAGTTCTTCGCTGTGGTTCTCTCCAGGGATATGCGTCGGGATCATTCTTTCCCGATGGCCAATCTCCCGCAGGACGGTTTCCTCTACGTGCTTCTCTAACTCCGAAGCTTTGATGCTCCCGTTCCCGCATCCCACGCTTGTTTCAGCCCGAGCGGCACACCGATACCGGGACTCACCCTCACGTCGCCCCGGTACGCGATAGAGGGAACGTCCGCAGACGGCACAGAACGCGATTCTCAGCAGAGGGGAACCACCCTTGCGATTCCCCGCCCGCTTGTTTGAGTTCCCATCGAGCGTGGCCTGTAGCCGCTCCCACTCGGCGAGAGTGATGATTGGTTCTGCTCTTTGAAGCGGCAAGCCGTCTGAGCCCCTGATGACTTTCTTGCCTGTCGCCGTATATGCCCCGTCGGCCTCGTATTGGCCTAGCAGGGTGCGGGAGCGAAGCATCTTCAACAGGTTGCCTACTCGCCACGTTGAGCCCTTAGCTGTCTTGCCAGTCCTGATCCGTTGCATGTCAAGCGGCGTGGGAATCTTTCGAGCGTTCAACTCGACGATAAGTGAGTTAGCGGACTCGCCCTCAATGATTCGGGTGACAATCTCCCGGATCACTGCGCTTGTTTCTGGATCAATCTCTAGATACCAGCCGTTGGCTGTCTTAACCGGCGTGTATCCGTAGGGGAGAAACCCCCCGCGCCATCGGCCAGTAGTGATTAGCTTGTCATAGGAGTCTTTGGCTCGCTCTTGTATGGCTTCCCACTCCCAATGGCCAACCATGGCCATCATTTCGGCAGTGTTCTTTCCGCCCTTAGTGGTTGTGTCGATGCCGTCCGATTTTGTAACGAAGAACTTCGTTCGCTCGTTACACCACTCCATGAATTCGTGGAAATGCAGCGCACGGCGGGTGATGCGATCCATCTTCCATGCGGCGAAGCCGTCGAACTCGTCAGCCCGGTTCCGCATCCACGCCCCCAACTCCGGGCGGTCGATCGGGGCGACGTACTTGCCAGACACGTCCAAGTCCTCGGCCCAACCGACGATTGTGTCTCCCCGGTAGGCCGCGATGGACTCGATGGCTTCCCGTTGCCGTTCCGGCGATGTGGACTCATCGCGGCTCTTGCTGAGCCGGATCACTCCCAAGAGGCGCTTATCCGCGCTGTGACCTACGCCGCGCTGCCGCATCCCTACACCTATCTCTCTGTACGTCCCTACGACCTGCAAGCTAGTTCGGCTCGACATATGTGGTCAATGTGACTATCTTGACGAGGCGCCCGAGTTCCCGACGGCCGTGCTCGACGCGCTCAGGCAGCCGCTCGAATCGGGGCGGGTGACGGTCTCCAGGGCGCTGGGGTCGGTGACCTTCCCCGCCAGGTTCATGCTGGTGCTGGCGGCCAACAGGTGCCCGTGCGCGCGGCCCTCCACCCCGGAGGACCCGTGCGCGTGCGCTCCCGCGGCCCGCCGCCGCTATCTGGCGAGGCTCTCCGGCCCGCTGCTCGACCGGGTGGACGTCAAGGTCGGCCTGTTCCGTTCGACCAGGCGCGAGCTCCTCGCCGACCGCCGGTTCATCGAGTCGAGCGGGGTGGTGGCCGAGCGGGTCCTGCTCGCGCGTGAGCGGGCCGCCAAAAGGTTCGCGAACACGCCGTGGCGGTGCAACGCGGAGGTGCCCGCCCGAGCCCTCCACTCCGAATACCGGCCGCCGCCCGCGGCGATGTCGCCGCTGCTCGGGCATCTCGACAGCGGCCGGTTGAGCGCCCGGGGCCTCGACCGGATCCTCAAGGTGGCCTGGACCCTGGCCGACCTCGCGGGCAAGGATCGGCCGGAGCTCCACGAGACCAACTCCGCGCTGGGGCTCTGGCTGGGGGAGGAGCGATGAGCGACAGGCTCGCCCGGCTCACCCTGATGCGCCTCGCCGAGCCGGGCGACGCCGTGATGGGCGCCCTCGTCGCCCTGTGCGGCCCCGAGGCCGCCGTCGCCCTGGTCCGGAGGGGTGCCGCGGACGCGGGTCTCACCCGATGGTTCGTCGACACGCACGGCCGCCTGACCGGAGATCCCGGACGGCCGGTTGGCGGCCCTGGCCCACTGGCCGGGGGTTCCAGCCCACGCGAGGCGGGCTCAGGTCTCCATGGCGGAGATCCCGGTCCGGGTGGCGAGAGCCCGGGTCGGCATGGCGGGAGGCCGGAGCCGCCGGGCGGGAGGTCCGGCTCATCTGGCGAACGGTTCCCTCCGCGTGCCGAGGGTGAGGGCCGAGGCGGCGGCGGCCCGGCGCCGGGAGACGGAGCGTCCGGCTCATCCAGCCCATTTAGCCCATCCAGCCCCGGCCCATCCGGCGGACGGCCCCTCCAGCGTGACGCCTCGGAGGCGGTACGGGACGGGACACCAGGCGTGTCCGGCGGCCGGTCCGGCACCGACCGGCCCGGCACGGACAACGGCTCGGGTGCCGCGCGGGACGAGCGGCTCGCGGCCAGGCTGGACCGGATGGTCGCCTCCTGGGCGGCCCGGTTGAAGACGGCCGATCCCGGGCGTGACCTGGCCGAGGGGGAGCGGATAGGAGCCAGGCTGGTGGTTCCCGGAGATCCGGAATGGCCGACCCAGCTCGACGACCTGGGAGACTCCCGGCCCTACGGCCTCTGGCTCCATGGCGACGCCGACCTGCGGTTCTCCTGTCTCAGATCCGTCGCGGTCGTCGGTTCCCGAGCCGCCACGCCGTATGGCACGCATGTGGCGGCGGAGCTCGGGGCGGGGCTGAGCGAGCGGGGGTGGGGCGTCGTCTCCGGCGGTGCTTCAATATGGGGTATGACGACCCCCCGCATGCGCTGCGTCCTCTACCTCCGCATCTCCGACGACCGCACCGGCGCTGGCCTCGGAGTCCAACGCCAAGAAGGCGATCTCCGCGGCCTCGCCGCCAAACTCGACTGGGACGTCGTTGGCGTCTACATCGACAACGATCTGTCGGCCTACAGCGGCAAACCCCGCCCGGACTACCAGCGGATGCTCGTCGACCTCCAAGCAGGCATAGCAGGAGCTGTCCTCGCCTGGCACAACGACCGGCTGCACCGACTCCCCGCCGAGTTGGAGGAGTACATCAACGTGTGCGACCCGCGGGGCATCATCACCCAGACGTTCAAGGCCGGGTCGCTGGACCTGTCCACCCCGTCCGGGCGGATGGTCGCCCGCCAGCTCGGCGCCGTCGCCCGCTTCGAATCCGAGCACAAGGCCGACCGGATCAAGGCCAAGCATCTGCAACTGGCCAAGGACGGCAAGTCGACGGGCGGCGGCTTCAGGCCGTACGGGTACCGGCGGATCTACGACCACCCCGACCCGCCCCACCGTCTCCTGCGCGAGGAGCTGATCCCGGAGGAGGCGGAGATCATCCGGGAGTGTGTGCGCCGCGTGTTGGCCGGAGAAGCCTTGGCGGCCGTCTGCCGGGATCTGAACCGGCGGGGTGTCCCGACGAGCTCTACGGGCATCTGGACGGCCCGCCAGGTTGCTTCTGCGGCTGAGGTCGGCGGCGGCGAGGTGGCTGAGGAGATCCGGGCCCGGCTCGCCGCCGAAGAACCCGCTTCCGCGATCGCCCGCGACCTGATGGGCCGCGACGTCCCCCTGCCGGTGCCGGGCGGCTGGTCGACGCCGACGTTGGCTCGGATGCTCACCTCCGCCCGCATCGCCGGGCTGCGGGAGCACCGGCCGCGTTCCCGGCATCAGACGAAGCGGGTGCGGACCGGCGAGATTATGGGGGTGGGGGAGTGGCCGGCCATCATCACCCCGGCGGAGTCGGCCCGGTTGCGGGTGATGCTCGCGGATCCGGCGCGGCGGGTGTCGCCGGGGCCGACGGGGAAGTACCTGTTGACGGGGCTCATCTACTGCGACCTGTGTAAACACCGGATGGTGGGGCGGTCGAAGTCGGGTGGACGGAAGCATTACATGTGTGACGGGCAGCCGGGGCGGCCGGGGTGCGGGCGGGTGTCGGCGCGCGCCGAGTATGTGGATGCGGTCATCGGTGCGGCGGCTGCTCAGTTTCTCACCGCGCCGGGGTTCGCGGAGGCGTTGGCGGTGGCGGATGAGGCGGCTGATGAGGGGGCTGCGGTGGCGGAGATCGCCGCGTGCGAGCAGGAGTTGCTGGATTTGGCTGCTGATCATGGGGCGGGGGTGATTTCCCGGGCGGAGTGGATGGCGGCGCGCAAACCGCTTCAGGGGCGTATTGAGGCGGCCAGGTCTTCTCTGGGGCGGGTCGATGTGGTGCGGGTGCTGGAGGGGCTTCCAGACACCCCGGAGGGGGTGGAGGCGTTCTTGTTGGACGGTGAGGTGGAGGCGTCGCGGCGCCGTTCGGTGCTCGCGGTGGCGTTGGAGCGGGTGTTGGTGCGGCCGGTGATCGTGCGGGGGAGTAAGAGGTTCGATCCGGCGCGGCTGGCCCCTGTGTGGCGGTTCTAGCCGCCCGTAATCTGGCCGTACGGTTAGGGTTCACTTACTTTGTGTAGCCTACCCTTAACTACGTTCCGGGTATTTCGGTACGCATAGTTCGCATTTCAATCACAGTCGGTAACTCCGCGTAGATACATGGAAGAAACCTCGCCGACCTGGCCGATTACTGCAATACGGAGCGTTCCATACGGCGCCCACCTCATTTAAGGTGAGTCGATATCGCGTCTCGCCTCGGAACGAATCTCGCGGTAAAGCCGGGACGATGGGGACCTCGGCTGGGAAGCAGGATTTCTTGAACATCCGTACAGTTGGCGCCGCTCCCGTCTCGCTGGCCTGGGCTTTCCGCCTGTCCGGGCTCGGCTGGCTGGCCGTCGCCGTCGAAGCGGCGCTGGTGGATCTGCTCAGCGTCAAAATGTTCGCCGCCCTGATGGGGGCCGCCGCCGTGACGTCGGGGTGCGCGGCGTTGAAGTACCTCGGCCAGCAGATTGAGGCGGCCCTCGACCGGCACGCCGAGCGCATGGAGGAGATCACCCGGGCGCACGCCGACATCATGGCCGGGCAGGTGCTGGCCCTGGAGAGGTGGTTCAAGCTGGGGGCGCGCAGCAACGAGGCCGCCCGGCGTGACGCAGCGGACGTGCATGCGGCGGACGGGCTCGGAACGGGGCCGTTTCGGGCATACAAGGGTTAAATGAATTAAGGCGCTTAAAAAGCTGGACGGTGCTCAGCCGTCCAGCTTTTTGCGTTCCAGGCGGGCGCGCTCGAAGTGTTGAGCACGGTTGTCCAGGTGTATGCGAATCATTCTCGCCTTTGTTTCTGGCGAGAGATCAGACGCGTTGATCTCTTCGATGATGGGGTCTGGCTTCAGCCCGTCGGGCACGACCAGTTCGTCCGGGGTGACGATGCCCTCTTCGACGAGCAGTTCAGCGAGGGGACGGCCTTCTGCTTCAGCCCGGGCCCGGAGATCTTGTACCGCCTGGCGGAGGACGTCCGAGGTGCCGGTCGGTGAGGCTTCCAGGGGTGGCAGGAGCGCCGTCATGCTGCCTGAGATTCGGTCGCCATACCCGGCTGCGATCATGAATTGTCGGGCGAGGTCGGCGAGATCCGGTCGCTGTTGGGCGATGGCGGCAGCGAACCGTGCTGCCGCCTCGTAGTTGGGCTGGTGCTTCCCGCTCAGCCAGCGGTTGGCCATGGTGCGGTCCCGGCCGGCGAGTTCGCCGACGGCGGTCTGGCTGAGTTCCGCCTTCTCCATGATCGCGTCGAGGGCAGTCCGCAGTGCGGCGCGATCCCACTCAGTCGTGTGCACGCACGCACCATAACACGCGTCTTGACTCTCTTCCACGCTGGTGAGACCCCTATTCCTGGTCCGAACGGGTGTGCGTATATGCACACCCGTTGATGCTGCTGCCCAAAAAGAAGAGGCACACCGACAGAAAGCGTTGCGTGCATGCACTCTCACATGCCATAGTGCGTGCATGCACGAACTACAGGGAGGCCGACCCACCATCCGGCTCCGGCCGGACGCCTGGGAACGGCACATGACCTCCAAGGACCTCTCCACCGACGACGCCCGCGCTGCGCACATCGGCGTATCCCGCACCACCGTCCTCCGCATCGAAAAAGGAGCCATCCAGCCCGGCCGAGAGTTCATCGCCGCCGTCCTGGACGCCTGCCCCGACCTCAAGTTCGAAGACGTTTTCGAGGTCGACCGGGTGGCGTCGTAATGGCCGCCTACCAGGTCGACCGCGAATGGGTTGCCGCCTGGGTCACCCGCACCCGCACCGAGCAGGGGCTGCCGCCCGTCGTCGAAGACCCGACAGCGCTCGCCACCATCGCGGACCTGGTCCGCCCCTACCTCATCGAAAAGGGCTACCTGCGGGCCGACGGTAGGCCCGCGCCCGCGAAGAAGGCTTCCTGAACCTGCCGGCCTGGGCCGTTTCCCGCCCCCTGGCATGGCTGCGGGCCCACCCGATGCACCGGAATGAGCCCGCCGTTTCCCCATCCTCCTGAAAGGACGAGGTCACGTGACCATCATCTCACCCACCCCGCCGCGCCTGGTGGTGCGTTCCGAGGCGGAGTTGCGCGAGTACGTGCGCGCCCGCTGGAACCCGAAGCCGCCCGCCCCCGCCCCGCTGCGGATCATCCGTACCACCGCCGACCTGGAGGTGGGCGACTCGCTGCGCCGTCCGGGCGGCCAGACGGACGTGCTGATCACCAGGCTGAACCCGGAGACCCGCGAGGAGACCCTCGTGGAGGGGCGCCGCGAGGTGTGGTCGCTCGGCTCCTGCTGGGTGCTGGAAGCGGCCGAGCTGGTGCAGGCGTACGCCCGCGACGACGCGGCGGTGACCCATGGCTGAGCCGGAGACCGTCCCCACCTCCGAGGTGCTCGGCCTGCTGGCCGCGATCCGTGAGGCGCTGACCGCCCCTTACCCGGCGGCATCCGCCGGGCGGGCCCGCGAATGGCTGCTTGTGGACCGCGCCAGCGTGGTGAACGCGGTGATCGACAACCTTGTCGAGGGGCGGCGCCTGTCGGAGGTGTGCACCGTGAGCTGGTGGGCTGGACACCTGCGAGACCTGACTGCGGAGTACCCGGCCACCTACCCCGTGGCGGGGGGAGGCGGCCAGGCTCCGACCGTGCACGGTGGCTCCGGCAAGGGTGAGCTGCTGGCCCCTGCGACGGTTGCTGGGGTTCTGCGTGAGGCGGCCCGGGTGATGCGTACGCACGCCCCCACCGTCATGGATGTCGCGCCGACGATCCGCCTGGCGGCGGGTGCTGACCCGGCGGGCCGTGCCCGTGCGGAGGAGGTGTTGGCGTTCCTGGTGGACCACTCCGGCTACCGGACCCTCGCGGATTGGGAGGCGTGGCGGAAGCGCCGCACCTGCCTGGAGGTGGTGAAGGCCTTGGAGTTGGCGGCTGCGGCTGCCGAGCAGGGCGGTGAGGGGGCGTGAGCAACCGCGAACTGCCCGCCGCCCAGGCCGCCCTTTGGGCAGGCGCCCTCGCCATCATCAACGGGCTGCCGAAAGAGACAGGCGGCACGTCCCGCCAAATCGGTGAGTTCACGGAGGACGGCGCCAGGACTACCGCGACGTCTACATACAAGGTGGCTCAGCCGGACGGCACGACAAAGGTGTACACCCTGACCCTCGCCGTCGAGCAGTCGGTGGACGAGCACGACGGACGTTGGGGGCCTGACAGTCAGGCGGACCGATCCAGGCCCGGTGCGCGGGTTGTCGTGGACGCCCACCTGTACGAGATCGGCAGCGCTAGCGCCGGAGGCTTCCGAGGGTTCAGCGGTCGCCGCTTCGACATCGAGTTCTTCGACGGGCGGACGGCCACCACCCGGAATCGGTGGGATCACGGCGTGATCCCACCGAAGTGGCGGGAGCGCTACCCGGACAACGCCCGGTTCGTGCAGCCCGAGGGCGGCGCCCTGTGAGCGTCTCCGAGCACCCCACCCGCATGGAGCGGCTGCTGAACCGCCTCCCCTCCCGCCGCGCCCGGGGCGCCGCTGAGGAGGCGGACGGGCTCCGCCACTTGGTCGACATGCTCAGCCCCGGCCCAGACCAGCCCGCGCCCGCCTCCGGGCGGGCCGGGGCCCGGCCCTACGGCACCGGGAGGACGGCGTGAGCCACCCCGACGAACCGCCCCTCACCCCCTCCGACGAGGAGGAGTACCGGCGCGAACAGGACGACCACATCCACGACGAACCCGCCGACGAGCCTGAGGACGACGAGTGACCGACCCCAAGCACGCCCGCGACACCGACAACGGCCGCTACTACCAGGACCCGAAGACGGGCGCCCTCCACATGTCGGTCACCAACGCCATCAACACCCTCAACAAGCCCGCCCTCGCGCCGGCCGCCGCCAAGGTCACCGCCGAATACTTCGCTGAGCACCTGCCCACCGCGGTCAAGGCCAGCCGGAACCCGGCCGCCATGGACGAGTTCATCAAGAAGGCGAAGGCCGAGCACAAGACGGTGTGGGAAACCCGTCGCGACCTCGGCTCCCGCGTCCACGCCCTCGCCGAAGCCCACGTCCTCGGCACCCCCATCGAAGCCGACGCCGAAGCGGCCCCCTTCGTCGACCAGTACGCCCTGT
This sequence comes from Streptosporangium heterodermiicola, assembly GCF_051390675.1. Taxonomy (NCBI): domain Bacteria; kingdom Bacillati; phylum Actinomycetota; class Actinomycetes; order Streptosporangiales; family Streptosporangiaceae; genus Streptosporangium; species Streptosporangium heterodermiicola. The sequence continues at coordinate 159,869 of NZ_JBPJSR010000006.1, read as the reverse complement.
TCCTCAAGGACTTCGGCGTCGACCCAGCCGCGGACATCGACGCTGTCGAGGTCACCGTCCTGGACCGCACCAACCGGTACGGCGGCACCGCAGACCTGTGGATGCGGCTGGCCAACCTGCCCGGCGGACAGCCGGACGGGTTGTGGCTGGTCGACATCAAAACGTCGCTCACCAAACCGGCGAGCACCGTCTACCAGGACCATCCGCTGCAGCTCGCCGCCCTCCGCTACGCCGAGCTCGCGCTGGGCCCGGACGACTCCGAGCATCCGATCCCGGAGTTCGTCGGCGCCGCGATCCTCAACCTCCGCCAGCACGCGTACGGGTTCGTGCCGGTGCCGGCCACCCGGGAGGTGCACGCCGGGTTCCTCGGCCTGCTGGGCGCCTCCTACGTGCTGCACGGCCTGGATATGAAGCCGTGCAAGCCGCTCAACACCCCGACCCGTAAGCCCCGCACCAGGAAGGCGGCAGCCTGATGGGTTCCCGCATCATCACGTTGCAGCGGCAGGCCCGCGAGCTGGGGCGCCTGCGCACCGGCTACAGCGTCCCCAACGAGGACCCGAAGAAGCGCCCCCGCGCGGTCCGCTCCAAGACGTGGATCGTCTCTTCCCACGCCGAGCACTACGTGCAGGCCGCCGCCGAGGTGTGGGGCGGCCAGGTGGAGAAGTGGCAGCCGCAGGGCAACGGCGCCGCCCAGTGGCGGGTCATGACCGCCGCCGAATCGCTGGACGCGATCCTGCCGCCCGGTGACCCGCTGTCGCAGGCGTACGAGACCTGGTCTGCGGGCGGGGCGCAGCGGCGGTGCGACGGCATGACCGAGTCGCTCGGCGACCAGCCGTGCGTGTGCCGGGCCCAGTGGGGTGAGCTGTTCTGGGAGAACGCACCCCGCGACAAGGCGTGCAAGATGACGACCCGGCTGAACGTGATCTTGCCGGAGATGCCGGACATCGGCGCCTGGCGTGTCGAGACGCACTCCTTCTACTCGGCGAACGAGATGGCGGCCGCGGTCGACGTGCTCAAGGGGTCGATCGGTGAGCAGGCGCTGATCCCGGTCCGGTTGCGGATTGAGCAGCGGACTCGGGTGGCGCAGGGCAAGACGAAGCAGTTCCCGGTGGTCGCGGTGGAGTTGCGCGGGTCGACGGCGGGCCAGGTGCTGGCTGGGGCTGCTCAGGTGGTGCCGGTGGGTACGGGCTCGGTGGAGCCGGTTCCGGCGGCGGCTGCGGTGGCGGGCGGGAGTCGTACGGCGATCGAGGGCGGCCAGTCGGCTACCCCGGTGGGGCCGACTGCGGAGGAGTTCTTGGCTCAGGCCCGGACGGCGACGACGTTCGCACAGTTCAAGGCCATCTGGGATGAGGCTGGGGCGGCGAGGGTGTCGCCCTCCGAGGCGCAGGTGGCGGAGATGAAGGCGATCGGCGCCCGGCTGAAGGACGCCGCACCGGCCGCCGTCGAGCAGGCCCCGCCCACGCCGCCCGCCGCTCCGGCTGCCGGGCCGTCGGAGGCGGACGCCCTGTGGCAGCAGATCGTCGCCGTCTGGCCCGGCACCACCAGCGAGCTGAACACCGCGTTCGCCCAGGTGATGGGCGGAGTAGCCCCGGACACCGCGTCTGAGGCGGAGCTCGACGAGTTCCTGAAGAAGCTGAAGGCGGGTGAGCTCTGATGGGGCACGCCACCTTCGACAGGTCCGCCGACGACTGGGAGAAGGTCGTCGACGCGGTCCGCTACGCGGGCGGCGGGCACGTCGCCATCCCCGCCCTGGACCTGCGGCTGATCCTGCACGGCTACAAGCAGATGCAGGCCGAGCGGGCCGCCGCCCTCGCGCTGGTCGGCGAGTGGGAGCGGGACGGCGCCATCGGCCCCGTCAAGGCCGAAGCGATGTGCGTGGCGCTGGGCGCGACCAACCAGGCTGCCCCGCCCGCGGTGCTGGGCGTCGACACGAGGACGGAGGGGTGCGTCGATCACCTCCCGGTCGCCTCCGCCTCCTGCCGGGAGTGCGCGAAGGTCCAGGGGGTGGCGCTGTGAGCACGCCTTGGTTCCAGCAGCCGATGCTGGCCTGGGACACCGAGAGTACGGGCGTCGACGTGGAGACGGCGCGGATCGTCACCGCCGCCCTCGTGTGGATCGAACCCCGCAAGCCGGTCGTGTCCAAGCACCACCTCGTCGACCCCGGCGTGGACATTCCGGAACGCGCCACCGAGGTTCACGGAATCACCACAGCGCGAGCCCAAGCTGAAGGCCGTCAGCCGGAGCCCGTCCTGGAGGAGGTCGCCACCGACCTCGCCGACGCCGTCCGGCTCGGCTGGCCGCTGGTCGGCATGAATTCCGTGTACGACTTCACCCTGCTGGACCGGGAGCTGCGCCGCCACGGCCTGCGCACCCTGCACGACCGGCTGGGTGAGCCCGTCTGCCCGGTGGTCGACGCCCTCGTGCTCGACCGGTACGTGCGGCCGGGCCCGTTCTCGGGGCGGAAGCTGATCCAGCTGTGCGAGATCTGGAACGTCAAGATCGACGGCGCGCACGACGCGAACTTCGACGCCCTGGCCGCGGCCCGGGTGGTGTGGCGGATCGCCCGCTCCCGGCCGGAGATCGGCTCCATGAGCCTGCCGGACCTGCACGCGTTGCAGGTGCGGGAGCGGGCCCGGCAGTGCGACGAGATGCGCGCCTACTTCGACCGGGTCGGCAAGCCGCATGACGGTGTGCCGGGCGACTGGCCGCTGCTGCCGTACGCCGCCCCTACCCCCTGACATCACGCCGCCCTGGGCTGCTGTCCGGCCCGGGGCGGCTCTCCTCGGAAGGAGCTGAAAGTGCAGATCAACGACCGTGGTAAGGCGATGGCGTTGTGCCGCCTGGCCGTCTTGGCCAAGGCGGGTGCCCCGCTACCGGACGCGATCAACGCGACCGTGTCGACGATGGCGGAGTTGGACGAGCTGGCCCGCAACCTGACGGCGGCGGGCGAGGTGTTCGAGCAGCGGTCCGGCGACTGCGTCCGCGAACTCGTCGTCCCGTTGGGTGACCTCACGTACCGGGTGCGTTGGTACGGCCCGGCGGCGGATCCGACGATGCCGGGTGCGACGCGCCGGGAGGTGGCGCTGTGAGCAGCGAGCGCGAGTTCATCATCCGGGCCTACCTTCACTTCGAGTACCGGGTCAAGGCCGAAGACGCCGACGCCGCCGTACAGGTGCTGGAGAACGGCGAGGCCGGGGATGGCGAGTGCGTCGGCTACTCCGTCGAGGCCGTCGTCACAGCCAAGGGCGCATCCCAGGTGTGGGGCGACGAGGACGAGCGCTCCAAGTGCGTGTGCGGGCACCTCGTCGTCGACGAGCACCAGGGCCTGTGGTCCGGGGAGCCGGGGAAGTGGCCGAAGCCTCATCCGGCGGCGTGCAACAAACTCGGCTGTGAGTGCCTGGCGCCGGTTGAGGCGGTGGCGGCATGAGCGAGCGGGAGACGACGACGGCGCACCTGCTCGGGTGGCCGCGCACCGGTGAGCTGACCGTCCGGGACGGGCGCCCGCAGATCCCCATCGACTACGGGTCTGGGCTGCGGGATTGGGCGGACGACGCGGTGTATGCGCGGGCGGTTTCTGCTGCGTGGGCGACGGCCGCCCGGGTGTTGGAGATGGAGGCTGACCGGCGGATCGTCGACGGCCAAGGCCCGGACCGGCCGGTGCGGGAGGCGGCGCCGGGGGAGACGACGACGTTCCCCGTCCTGCGTGAGGAGCCTGCCCCGGCGGCCCCGGAGTTGGTGCCCGCCTCCCCGCCCGCCGGTCTTCCCCAGGGTGTGGCGCCTTTCGGTGTGCCGTGCCCGGCGGGGTGCGGGCGCGAGGTGTTCCCGGGGTTGAACGGGCCGGTGCACCTGGTGCAGGGCGGCACCGCCGCCGCCTGCCCGCCGGACGATCCGGCGCCGACCCGGGTGTTCGACGCCCCGGTCCTGGACGCGTCGTGACCGCGCCGAACGGGTGCGCCCGCTGCGGAGTCGAGCAGCGTGGTCACTTCCAGCGGTGGACGGACGAGGCGGGTTGGCACCGGTGGGTGGCGCCGTCGGATGAGCAGCGGAAGGCGCGGATGCTCGCCCGCCGGGACGCCCGGTGACCGCGCACCTGGTGCACGCCGCCTTCTGGCTGTTGATGCTGACCGGCCAGTGGTTGCGGTTCCGGCCCGCCGCCCGCCGCCGCGCCTCCGTGTGGGCGGCCCGCCGGTGGACGTCCACCCGCCGCACCCTCGCCGCGCTCGGCCGCGCAGCCTCCTTCCACCCATACCACCCCCACCACGAGAGGACCACCCGATGAGCTACGCCCACTACAGCACCGACTGCGGCAGATACCACGACCTGGTGCGCGACTTCCACGGCCCCCGCCCCACCATCGTCGTCCTGTGCGGCTCCACCCGCTTCTCCACCGCCTTCCAGGAGGCGAACCTCAAGGAGACCTTGGCCGGGCGGATCGTCCTGTCGATCGGCTGCGACATGCGGTCGGACGCCGACGTCTTCGGCGACATGCCCGAGGGCGACCTGGCCGACGTTAAGACGCGCCTCGACGAGCTGCACAAGCGAAAGATCGACCTGGCCGACGAAGTCCTCGTCCTCAACGTGGGCGGATACATCGGGTCGTCCACGCGTTCCGAAGTCGAGTACGCCGAGAAGCTCGGCAAGCCCGTCCGGTACCTGGAGTCCGCCTCTCTGTCTGTCTCCTCTGGAGAGGCGGAGACGCGAAGGTCCGTGCCCCAGCAGCTCCAGAACGCCGACTTCAGCCACAACTGCGAGGGCCTCCGCATCTGGGAACTCGGAGACGAAGGCGGCCACGTCATCGCTCTGGGCCATGTCGATCTGGAGTGGATGGCCTCCGCGATCCTCACCCTCTCCAGGGTGAACCACGACAAGCCGATCACCAAGGTGATGCTCGCCGACATCCACCACACCACAGGCCGCATCGAGGACACCCCGGGCGGACGGTTCGACTTCGTCACGCGTACGGGCGAGGGCCTGGATTTCAAGGTCACCGAGTGGCGTCTCGGCAGCGGAGAGGCGGCGGCCCGATGAGCACTGACCTGGCCGCCGACCTGTCGCCGGTGCAGCGCGCCGAAGCGCTCGGCCACACGGCGAAGAACGACCCGCCTCACGCCCTATCGGCGGTGTCCCGGTGGACGTGCACGAGGTGCGGCGCGGCGGTGCTGAGCCGGGCGGGCGTCGTGTACGGGTCCGCGATCGAGCAGACGTGCGAGCAGTACGCCGCCGACATGAGCCTCCTCACCCCGTGAACGCCACGGAGCCCCGCCCGAGGAAAGCGGGCGGGGCTCCACCCCCAACCCTAGGAGCACCTGTGAACAACCCCAACCCGCCGCTCACCGCTGAGCGGCTCGCTGAGTTCCGCGACCTTCAGGTGGACTCGACCGCAGGGGACGCACCATACAACCCTGACGTGTGGACGCTGGACGCCGCCCGGCGCGAACTCGTGGCCGAGGTGGACCGGCTGCGCGCGCAGGTCGCCGACTACGAGAACCGCATCACCTGGCACACCACCTGCGGCGACTGTGCTGGGCACCTCGACCGGGAATACGCCGCCGACCGGCGCGCCGCCCAAGCCGCCGAGCAGCTGGCCGCCGTGTGGGCGCTGGTCGAGGAGTGGCGGGGTGCGGGCATCAGCTCCGCCGCCATGCGCGACCTCGTCACCGGGCTCCTCGCCATCCGCGACCAGGAGCAGGACGGTGGCGAGCGGCAGGCCAGCACCTACCTGGTCTGGTCGAACGAGCAGCGCACCTGGCGGGGCCCGAACGGGTCCGGCTACACCGGCGACATCTGGGCCGCTGGCCGCTACGACGAGACCGAAGCGGCGAAGGCGTGCGGGCTGCGGACCTGGTCTCAGGGCTCCCCGCCGCCCGAGGTGATGGTCCTCGCCCCCGAGCACGGCCGCGACGCCCTCACCCTCGACGACATCCGTGCGGCGCCCGACCTGATGCGGGACCGCATCGCCGAAGCAACCCGTGACGCCATCGCCGCCCGGGAGGCCAGCCGTGGCTGACCTCACCATCCCCGACGAACTCCGCACGACCGCCACGAACCTCCGCTGCGAGCACTCGTTCCCCGTCCAGCCACCCCACGGAACCCTCCTCGCCCCCGGCCCCTGCAGCCGGTGCGGGGCGGCTTGGGCCGTCTGCGCCCGCGACATCCCCGACCGGCTCCGTGAGCCGCTCGCCGTCCTCCTGGAGGACGCCGCCGAGCGGTACGCCGAGAACACCTACACGGAGGAGCCCGAGCACGGCGACGACTGCGGGCCCGGCTACAGCATGTGCCCCGGCCACACCGAGCAGCGGTTCTGCGACCTCTGCGGACACGAGGTCGCAGAGCAGGAGACAGGCACAGAGGACGACGTGTGCCGCTGCTGGAACACGGCCCTGGGCGTCGCCCGCGCCGTGAAGGGGGGTGAGCTGCGTGGCTGACGTCCTCGACTTCATCCTCCGCCTGGTCGGCGGCATGGCGCTCGCTCTCATCGCCGCCGTCCTCGTCGCCCTGCTCGTCATCGACATTCGCCACCACCGGCGCGGACTCCAACGCCCCGCCCCCGCACCCAAGCGTGAGAGGCCGTGGGACTGGTGACCGACCTCATCGTGGCGACACTCACCCTCACCGGTGTCGGCCTCGACGCCGCCCGGCAAACCCTCGTCGCCGTCGGCGAACTCGAAGCCGACCCGGCCGTCGAAGCCGCCCTCCTCAGCCACAGGCGGCTCGCCGACCGGTTCCCCGTCGCCGACGCGCTCGAGACCATCCGCTCCCGCACCGCCCAGCGCTCGAAGAGGTGGATGCCGTGGCGCTGATCATCGCCTGCATCGTCCTCGCCGCCCTTGCGGCCTTCGTCGCGGTCGCCGCCGCGCTGCTCGGCCGCCCGCTGTTTGTGCCCTGCCTCGCCGTGGGCGTCGCCCTCGCCGCCGCCGTAGCGGGCGCCCTCCTCACCCTCAACCACCTCGCCGTCGAGCCCGTGAGGGCTCCCACCGCCGTCACGGAGACCAGAGCATGACCGCCACCCACACCACCCCCCGCATCTGCGGGGTGGACATCTCGCTCACAGCCACAGGAATCGCCGACAACGCCGGCCGCTGCGAGAAAGTCGGCCGGGACGGCGTCCTCAAACTGCCCCTCCACGCCCGTGCTGCCGCCATCGCCAACCTCGCCGAACAGGTGTGTGCCGCGATCGGCGTCGGCACCACACCGCCCGCTCTCGTCGTCCTTGAAGGGTGCGCCGCAGCGCAGGCTTACGGCGGCGCCGCCGAACGGGCCGGCTTGTGGTGGACCGTCGTCCACTGGCTGCGCGAGCAGGACATCCCCGTCGTCGAGGTGCCGCCGTCGCTGCTGAAGAAGTACGCGCTCGGCAAGGGGGCCGGCAAGAAGGGGGAGGTCATCGAAGCGGTTACCCGCCGGTGGCCCATGTTCTCCACCGGCGGCGACGACAACCTGTGCGACGCAATCGTGCTGGCCTGCATGGGCGCCGACCACGCTGGGGTGCCGGTGGCCACCGTGCCCGCCCTACACCGGGAGGCGCTCGCCAAGGTGGCTTGGCCCGAGGCGGTGACCGGATGAGCATCCGAACCCTTCTCAGCCGCTTCGGCGCTATCCGCCCCGGCACGCCCACAGTCGCCGCCGTCGAATACCGGGTGGGACCGCCACCCGGGACCATCGACACCGCCTACCCGGCTTACGTCCGGGTGCGGGTCAGCGAGTTCAGCGGGAAGTGGTCTGTCACCTGCGGCACCACCAGTTACGACCGCGACGCCCGGCCCGCCGAACCGTTCGTGTGGCGCGACGGCCAAGAGCCGTTCACCGACTACGACAAGAACGCGCGCACCTCTGCACACGTCGCCTGGATCGACCGTCACGAGTACGACCTGGAGACCGCGCTCGCCATCGCCCGCACCGTCGCGATGCGGGAGGTGACCGGATGACCGTCGCCCGGTGGCGCGCGATCGCCGACGTGCTGGCCGTCCAGCTCGCCGTCCACGCCTTCTGCGACACCCACCCTGAGTCGTCGCCCGACCCCGGCTGCCCCTACTGCGCAGACAGGGCGGCCTACAACCAGTACCTGCAAGCCGGAGGAACCGATCATCGATCGGCGCCCCAGGGCAAGCCCATCGAGGTGTCCGCGATCTGCGCCCGCCCGGAGGTGACCGGATGAAGCCTCGCCTCCTCGACGCCTTCTGCTGCCAAGGCGGCGCAACCCGCGGCTACCAGCAGGCCGGCTTCTACGTCGTCGGCGTCGACATCAACCCGCAGCCCGACTACATCGGCGACGACTTCATCCAAACCGACGCCGTCGCCTTCATCCGCGAACACGGCGCCTGGTTCGACTTCATCCACGCCAGCCCGCCCTGCCAGCACAACTCGGCACCCACCAAGGGCACCAACCGGGCCCGCAACGCCGAACGCGGCGTCACCCACCCGGACCTGATCGCCCCCACCCGCGAGGCGCTGCTGGAGGCAGGCCGGCCGTGGGTGATCGAAAACGTGGCCGGGGCGAAACTCCGGAAAGACCTCACCCTGTGCGGGGAGATGTTCGGCCTCGGCGTCATCATGCACCGGTTCTTCGAGTTCAGCGGCGGCGCCTGGCGGGTGCCGCTGCCGCACCCGAAGCACCGAGGCCGGGTGCGCGGCTGGCGGCACGGCATCTACCACGACGGCCCCTACGTCGCCGCGTACGGCAAGGGGGGCGGCAAAGCCACGGTCGAGGAGATGCAGGCCGCGAAGGGCATCGACTGGACCGACGACCACCTGGCGCTGCGAGAGGCGATCCCGCCGGCGTACACCCGCCACATCGGTTCTGCCGTCATGGCCCAGCTCCGGCAGGCGGTCGCTTCATGAGCGGCTACACGACCGCGACCCGCAGCCACGACGCCGAATGGCTCCTCCAGCGGGAGCTCCAGTTCAACGACATCCTCCTGCAGACCGGACGCCGAAACCCCCGCAGAGGCAAGGACTACGGCAACAAAACCAGCCTGCCCCTCACCCCGCCCACCCCAGCCGAAGAAGCCGCCGCCGCTCGGCGCGTCCGCGAGATCGCCAACCGCGGAGGCTGGAACGGACACTGGCTCGCCGAGGCACTCGACATGCTCGGCCTCCAGGGGGTGGCGAGGTGACCTCCAAGCCCACCATCCCCATCCGCTGCGCCTGCTGCCAGGCCAACGGGCTGCACCGCGGCCGTGGCCTCATCAACGCCTGCTACGTCCGCCACACCCGCAACGGCACCCTCAACCGGTTCCCCCGCCAGCCCTCCGCGACGTGGATGCCCGTCACCCCGAAGGGCCGGCAGACGCTGACCGACTACGCCGCGCTCGTCGCCGAACGGGCCACCCCGACCCGGATCCGCTGGGTGCTGTCGCTGTCGGAGCGGCAACTCCAGCGCTACGCCAACGCTTACCGCACTCTCACCGCCGCTCAGGCCGAGGACAGGAGCGCTGCATGAGCTGGGACAAGAACGCCGCATGCCGCACCCCCGCCGTCAACAGGGAAATTTTCTTCCCCATCAGCTACGCGGGCCACTCGCCGGAGGTGAAGCAGGCCAAAGCGGTCTGCCGCTCCTGCCCGATCAGCCCCGCCTGCCTGGCCTACGCCCTCGAAAGGGCCGAACCGGAAGGCATCTGGGCGGGCCTCACCCCGCAGGAACGCCGCACCATCCGCACCAGGACCCGCCAGGAGGCGACCCGATGACCATGACCGACTGGATCCGCCCCTGGTGGCCCGGCGGCGCGACCGGCCACATCTACGCCGACTGCGAGCAACTGCTCCACGCCACCCCCGAACCGCAGGAAGGGCCCGGCTGGCTCAACCCGCGCGGAGACCGGGTCTGCGAGAGCTGCCTCGAACAGCACACCCCTGAGCCCGCCGCCCTCGCCCCGTCATGGGATGCGACCTGCGACACCTGCCACTGGTCCATGGAAGAGGAGTGGGACGACTACGACCGGCCCTTCACCAAAGACGACGCGCAGACCTGGCAAGACCGCCACGAATGCGAACCCAGCGTGCGACTCATCCAGCCAGCCGCAGCAGAGCCCGTCTTGCCGCCCGCCGCGCCCGCTTGCCCCGAGGTTCCGGGCCAGCACCCCCTTTTCGACCTCAAGGACGCCGCATGAAACTCGTCATCGACCACGCCACCCTCGCCGACGCCGTCGCCTGGGCCGCACACGCACTCACCACCCGGCCCGCCGTCCCCGTCCTCACCGGGCTCCTCCTCGACGCCGACACCGACGGGCTGGTGGTGAGCGCCTTCGACTACGACACGTCCCGACGGGTCACCGTCGCCGCCGACGTTGCCGAGCCGGGCCGGGGGCTGCTGCCCGGACGGGTCCTCGTCGAGATCGTCCGACCCCTCCCCAAAAAGCCCGTCGAGCTCACCCTCTCCGGCAACGAAGTCACCATCACCTGCGGATCCGCTGAATTCGGGCTGCTCACCCTGCCCATCGACGACTACCCGAAACTGCCCGAACCACCCGAGTCGGTCGGCGACGTCGACGCCCACACCCTCGCCGCCGCGGTCGCCCAAGTCGTGCCCGCCGCGGGCAAGGACGACACCCTGCCGATGCTCACCGGCGTACGGCTCGACATCAACGACAGCGATCTCACCCTCGCCGCCACCGACCGGTACCGGATCGCCGCCCGCACCTTCGGCTGGCGGCCCTCCGGACTGGACGCCGCCGCCGGGGCGATGATCCCCGGGCGGGTGCTCGCCGACATCGCCAAGTCGCTGCCTGCGGGCACGGTGACGCTCGGCCTCACCGACGGCCTCGCCTCCTTCACTGGCGGCGGCAGGTGCACCACGGCCAGGCTGCTCGACCCGCAGTTCATTGACTACAACGCCCGCCTGAAGCTCAGCGACTTCAACGTCTGGGCCGAGGTCGACGCGGCGTCGCTCATCAGCGCGGTGAAGCGCGTCTCGCTAGTGGCCGAGCGCAACACCGCCGTCCGACTGAACTGGACCGACGGCGAAGTCCTGGTGCAGGCCGGAGGCGGCGACAACGGCCGAGGCGCCGAAACGGTGGCCGCCGAACTCGACGGGGCGCCGCTGGAGATCGCCTTCCAATCCCAGTTCCTTCTCGACGGCCTCAACGGGGTCGACGGCCGCGCGCGGATCGGCATGACCACCGGCGCCCGCCCCGCCCTCATCACCGCCGCCGACGACAGCGACACCCCCGCCTACCGGTACCTCGTCATGGCCCTCCGCCTGTCCTGACCCACCCCGGGCCCGGCCGCACGGCCGGGCCCCTCACCCTTCGGAGTAGCCGATGACCCGCATCGACCTCTCGACGAAAGACCTGCACGACCTGATCACACCGGTGCTGCCGCACGCCGGCACCGACCCCGAAGTCCCCGAACTCGGCGTCGTCCTCCTCGAAGTCCGCGGCGACGTCCTGTACGCCGTCGCCACCGACCGCTACACCATGGCCGCCGCCCGCCACCCCCTCGACGAGGACGCCGACGACGCCGCGGTGGCCATCGGCCGAGACGACATCGCCGCCATGCTCAAGCTCTTCAAGCACAGCAAGAAGGACAACCCGCAGCTCCAGGTCGTCATCGACAAGGTGTCCGTCCCCGCCAGCCCCCGCGGCGACACCGTCCAATCTCTCGGCCTCACCGTCACAGCGGAGGACGGAACCCGGCTCGTCCTCCACGGGCGCGGCCACGGGCCCCTCAGGACCTGGCGGAGACTCCTCCGCCCCGTGGTGGAGCGGAACCTCGCCCCCGCGGCGCCGCTCCTCGCCCTCACCCCCACCTACCTCAGCCGGTGGGCCAAGGCGACCGCCCCCGGTGAAGTGCTGACCGTCCACGTCGGGCCGGAGCCCACCGACCCGATCCTCATCCAGGTGGAGCACCGGGTCATCGGGGTGCTCATGCCCGTCGGACACCTCGACGCAGGCGAAGCCGTTGCCGGGAGTCCGTGGCCGAACGAGCTGGCCGATGAGGACGGCGGCGCCGAACCGGAAGAGCCACTGTTCCGCAGTCCGGCCGCCGACTCGCCCGCCGCCGGGGACGACACCGAGCTGCTGGCCCAGGCCGCCGAACTCATCATCACCGCCCAGTTCGGCTCCACCTCCTTCCTCCAACGCAAAGCCCGGGTCGGCTTCGCCAAGGCCGGACAGCTCATGGACCAGCTGGAAGAGCACGGCGTCGTCAGCTCCGCGGAAGGCACGAAAGCACGCGAGGTGCTCGCCAGCCCCGGCCAGCTGCAGCAGGTGCTCGCCGAAATCCGCGGCACCGGTCAGACGCTCAACGACGTGTTCGCGGCGGTGAACGCCTGATGAGCGCCGACCTCACCGTCTACCGCAGCACCCACCCCGACGTGCTGGGCGCCTGGCACGCGGCCGAGCAGCGCGCCGCCGACATCACAACCCAGCGGAAAGCCTTCCTCGCCGCACACGGCTTCGAAGGCCGCAGCATCGCCACCAAAGGACGCTGGATGATCGGCGTCGCCCACCCCGAAGACCAGCCCATACCCGACGGATGGCGGCTCGACCGCGACCTGGACGGCGCCATCGTGCCCGCCCGCCGCACCCGGGTCGGAAAGCAACTCGGCAAGCGGCTCGACCAACTGGCCATGCCGTCCGCCCGCAAGAACCTGCCCGGCGGCATGCCAGAAATGGCGTGGGGCGACCACCACGTGTTCCGGCCCGGCATCACCCTCATCAACAACGCCCTCATCGACAACAACGCGCTCTACGTGAAATGGGGATGCGACCCCGAAGCCATCGACTCCACCGTGAAGATCGACCCCGCCGTGTGGCAGCGGATGAAGCTCTCCGAGTACTACGCCGTCCTCGAAGCACAGGAAGCCGCGCAGAGCGAGGACGCCGGGGCGGTGAACAACTGATGAGCGACTTCCCCCGCCGCATCTTCCCCTGCAACGAATGCCCCTGGCGCCGCGACGCCCAACCCGGCCAGTTCTCCGCCTGCCGCTACGACGCCCTCGCCTCCACCTCCGGCGCTCCCGGCGCCGAAGCGCCGCCCAGCGCCCCCATGTTCGGCTGCCACAAGGGCGAACCCGGCACCAACGCCGACCTCGCATGCGCCGGATGGCTTGCCGTCGCCGGAGAAAACCACCTCGGCATCCGCATCGCCGTCGCCCAGCGGCGACTGCCCGTCGAGGCGCTGACCCCCGGCGCGGGCTGGCCCGACCTGTACGGCTCCTACGAGGAGATGGCTGCCGCCAACCAGGGGTCGGCTGTGCTTGACCCCACCATCGCCTGGCTCGAAGACCAAGCCCGCGCCCACGACGAAGCCCGCCAAAGCCCCCACCGCCACCTCCTCCCCGACGTCCCCACCTACCTCGCCCACCCCGGCGCCGAACCCCTCCCACCCCGACCCGACAACCCCGACGAACTCCGCGCCCACCTCGAAGAAGCCCGCGCCGCCGCGGAGGTGACCAGCCATGGCTGACGCTCTCGCCGTCCGCCCTCACCAGGTGTGGGCGGACAACGACCCCCGCTCCGCAGGCCGGAAAATCCGCGTGCTCGAAACCGACGACACCCGCGCCACCGTCGTCCAAGTCGACATCCGCGGCCTGGTCGACAGCCGGACACGCCAACGCCGCAGCCGCATCCGCCTCGACCGGTTCCGGCCCACCAGCACGGGCTACCGGCTCCTCACCGACGCACCGGAGGCAGGCCGATGATCCGCCGCCTCCGCAACCTCTGGGCTGACCTGAAAGCCATCGGCGACCCGTTCGCCATCGACTTCGACCTCCTCGACCAAGACGCCGAGGAGGTTGAGCCCCATGGCTGACACCCTCTTCGACCTCGACGACACCCAGCCGCCCGCCGAACCGACCGACCCGAAAGGCCTACGCCAGCTGTTGTTCGCCGGCCTTGTCGCCGACCTCGAAGCAGCGGTCTCCGACGAGACCCCGGACTTCATCGCCGACGAGTACCGCAGTGACCCTGACGGGGTGCGCCGCGCCGGCTCCCCGTACTGGCAGGCGTACCAGCGCGTCCTGGGCCTCCGCTCCGCCCTGAGTATGGTCCGCGGCAAGCTCGCCACCCACGAGGAATACCTGCGCTTCGAACGGGAGAACACCCGCCGCGGCTGGACAGAAACCGAGCTGGCGTGCGAACGCCACCACGATGTCTGCCCCCGCTGCACCGAGGGCACCCAGCAGGCCTGGCGCGCGCGACGCACCGAAGCCCGCCTCGAAACAGTCCGCGCCACCTACGTCGTCGGCATCCACGACCTCCTCAACGCCCTCGACAAGGGCGCCCTCACCCCACAACAGACCCGCGCAGCCCTCCAGAAGGTCCAGGACGCCGCACACCGCACCTGGGCCAAGGAGGACAGCAGTGGCTGACGACTTCAGGCACGGCACCGTCCGCGGCTACCGACGCCACCTCCGAGAGAAAACCGTCACCTGCGAACCCTGCCTCCACGCCCGCCGCGAAGACGACGCCGCCAAGAAACGAGCCCGCGAAGCCGCAGGCAACCCGCCGCGGCGACGCAAAACCAGCAGAGGGAAGACCCGCGATGCCTGAACCCGCCCCACCCAGCCGAGCCCAAATCTGGGCCGGGCGCACCAGCACCCGCCGCCGCTTCCTCGTCACCACCGTCCTCCCCAACGGCGACATCCGCGGCATGACCTACCTCGAAGGCGACAGCGCCACCCGCACCACCACCCTCACCCCGGCCGAACTCCACACCCTCTACCAGCTCCACGAAGACGTCCCCGAACACCTCCGCGCGGACAGCCATGCGTGATACGCCCACACCCACCAGCCCGGCCGCCACCCCGCGGCCGGGCCCGTCCCGCCTCCACGGGCCATGCGGAGCCGGAACCGGGCCATGCGGGGCTACGCCGACCCGGCCATACGCGGTCGGGCCTCTTTGCCGCGCCCACCAGCCAGAACCCCAAGGCGCGGAACGAAACGGAACGAACCGGAACGGAACAGGTCCGGCCCCCTACCGGATCCTCGTCACCGGATCCCGCGCAGGCGTCCCCAGCGCCGCCGTATGGGACTACCTCGACGAAACCATCCACCAAGCGCGCCAGGCCGGCCACACAACAATCACCGTCGTCCACGGCGACGCCGAAGGCGCGGACACCCACGCCGCCGAATACTGCGAAGACCAAGCCGGCTGGTACGACAACACCGGAATCGCCCTCCACGTCGAACCCCACCGCCCGAACTGGGCCGTCTGCTCCACACCGAAATGCACCCCCGCGCACCGGCGCACCCGAAAAGACGGAACCACCTTCTGCCCAGCAGCCGCCCTCCACCGCGACAGCCACATGGTCGCCCTCGGCGCCCACCACTGCCTGGCCTTCATCGCCCCCTGCGTGAAACCCGCGTGCCGCCGACCACAGCCTCACGGCTCACACGGAGCGAGCTACACCGCTGACCTCGCCGAGAAGGCAGGCATTTCGACGGGGCGGTGGACAGCGTGAGCGGGGCTCTTGCCAATTTCAGGACAATTTCCCGGCAGCGCCCCGACCAGCACGTTCGCTGCGGCCGCCCGCGCATTCACCCTGCATTCGCACCGCTGGACCGCCTCCCCGCCACACATCACCGCAGGTCAGTCGATCTTACGGAAATGTCCTGTAAACACGGAGAGCGCCTTGCCGACCTCCACCTGCAGCAGCTGCCCACGCCCCGCCACCCTCATCATCACCGGGCGCAGACCACGCCTGACTTTGTACACCGCGCTGACATGCGACAGGTGCGCGGCGCGGCACCGGGCAAAGGCGGCGAAAGCCGGGCCCGTCGTGGAGGAGACGTACGCGGGGACGGTTCAGGATGGGCTGTTCTGAACTGCGGCTACACGTCAGCCATCAGCTGGGCGGCGAAACAGCGGATCGTCTGGAACCCAGATCTTGACCTCGCCGACGGCGTCGATCTTCGCCGCGAGCCTTCTGATGTGGCCCCTGACAGCCGTCGACGGAACTTCCAGCCTGGCGGCGAGTTCAACTTCGGAAATCTCGTCAGCCATGGAAAGGAGAAGGCGGAATTCCAGAGGGTCGAGCGCCTCGTCCTTGTTGGGAGAAATGCTCACCTTTTGGTCCGCATGAACCACCTTGTTCCGGATGACTCTCAGCTTGTTCTTCGTCTCCAGAAGCTCATCACGGAGATCGGCGTCTCCAGGGCGGGCCGGCAGTTCAGCGCCGGGCTCGCTCACGTACCAGCGGATGAAATCACGGACCAACGACGAGCGGTTCCGGGCGCCCACCAGGCGCCCGAACTCCGCCCACAGGTACTCCTCGACCCGGATCGCGTGTCGGGGCGTGTGGTTGTCGGTCGAGTCGCTCACGTCGCACATCGTATCCGGGCGTGTATGCACACCAGCCCGCGCGGAGTAGCCCTGTGTCTGCACACAGACTATGATCGTGTGCAGACACGAAATCGGCAAGTGGCCGACGAGACACCAGAACACGGCTCGCCAAGAGCCCTATTTCGCGCGCCCGGAGGTGGTCTCCGAAGACCGGCCCCGCCCCGCCCCTGACCACCAACCCGAACACGCCCCTGGGGGACCGGTTGACCGCCAAGCACGACCCGCCGACTACGGAGCGGGCGGACCTCGACCAGGCCCGCCACTGGCTCACCACGCTCCACGGCGGGGCACCCGGCCTCATCAACATCGTCGCCACGCTCGACCGGCAGGCCTCATGAGCGCCCCGGCCCTGGACCTCGACCAAGTCCAGCGGTGGCTCACCCGCCTCCACGGCGGCGCCGAAGGCTGGATCCACATCGGCTCCGCTGGCAGCGGCCCTCCCGGCAAATGGAGGGGCCGCTTCTTCGCCACCACCACCGCCGGGATTAGCGGCGCCGCCGAATACGTTCGCGGCCTCGAAGCGAAGAACGACCTGGGCATCTACACCCGCTGCACCACCCTGCGGGAGCGGCCCGCCACAGGCCGCGGGGGCGCCGACGTATCCCTGTCCTTCCCCGGTTTCTGGGCCGACGTCGACTACGGGACGGTCGGACACAAGCACGAGCTCTGCCCTGCCCCCTGCCCCGAGAAGGGGAACAGGGGACACGCCTGCACCCTGCTGCCGCTCCCGCCCGACGCCGCCGCGGCCCGGCAGATCATCGCCGAATCCGGGCTGCCCGAACCGTCGCTGATCATCAACTCTGGCGGCGGACTCTACCCGTGGTGGTTCCTGGAGGCCCCGCACCTCATCAGCGACGACCTCGGTGACATCAGCACCCTGTCCTCCCGCTGGCAGCACATCATCAAGGCTTCCGCCAACCGGCTCGGCTGGGAGTACGGCGTAGGCGTCTACGACCTCGACCGGGTCCTGCGCATCCCTGGCACCATCAACCGGAAGGTGCCCGGCCTGGAGCGGCGGTGCGAAACGGTCGAAGACACCGGCGTCGTCTACCAGCTCGACGAACTCGCCACCGTCTCCTTCAGCATCGACCTGCCCGAACCCGAGCACACCGCCCGCACCACCCCGGCGCCCCGGCTGCGGCCCGCGACGTACCCGCCCGGGCAGGTCGGGCCCCTCACCGCGTTCGCCGAGGTGTGCGAACCGCGTGACCTTCTGGAGCCCCAAGGGTTCAACTACGTGCGAGGGGAGCGGGACGGGGCCGAGCTGTGGAAATACTCCGGCTCATCCCCGGCGTCCGAGTACTCCGTGCGCGCCTGGCCGCACGTCCTCGTCAACCACTCCGAGACTGCGCCCCTGCCCGTCGGCGCCGGATACCGGCTGACCCCGGCCAAGGTGTTCGCCCACTGGTACCACGGCGGGATAGCCCCTGCCGCGCTTCAGGCCGCGGCGAAAGACCTGGTCCTGGCGGCGGCGGGATCACCCAACGCGAGCGCTCCCGCCCGAGCGCTTCCGCAGCACATCCTCGACCACATCCGGCAGCGGTGCGCCATCCGCCCCTGGCAGGCGGGCGGCTCCTGGAAGACCGAGACGCCTTGGCCCACCGTCGAGCCGACCGAGCACGACGATGATCCCACCGACGACCCGGAGCCCGCCGCCGCGCCTGCCGACCTCGGCGGCGACGTCCGTAAAACCATGGCGGCGGCCAGCGAAGACACCATCTGGGCCGGCGTGTTCCCCGAGACCGGCCACCTGTACGGCGCCGTCTGGACCATCCCCGGAAGCGACGACCGGCCCGCCCTCCTGCCGCCCTTCCCGCTCCACACGCTGCCCGGCGACACCGGCAAGTTCGTCCAGGCCGTCGCCGTCTACACGCAGACGCCACCCGAGATCGCCGCGTTCGCCACCATCGGCGCCCTGTCCACCGCCGTCGGCAGCCACGCCACCATCAGCGGCCAGTGGACCGAGGAAACCCTCGCCCTGTTCCTGTCCAGCATCGCCGACTCCGGCGACGGCAAATCCCGGGCGTTCAAAGCCGTCAACGCCCCCATCTACCGGCTCGAAAGCGCACTCCGTCGCGCGTGGGACGCCGAGTACGGGGAAAACGCCGAACAGCTGGAAATCGCGCAAGCCGCCCGCGACAAGATCATCAAAGATTTGGCGTCCGCCCACGGCGACAAACGCCGCACCCTCCTCGCCGACCTCGACACGCTCAAGGACACCATCAAGGAGCTGACCGGGCCGCCCCGCCCACAGCTCCTCGTCGGCGACGTCCTGCCCGAAGCGCTCGCCCGGCTTATGCACCGCGTCGGCGGCCACATCGGCATCATCAGCGCCGAAGGCACGTTCCTCGGCAACATCTGCGGCCGCTACAACAACGGCAAACCGAACCTTGAGTTCGTGCTCACCGCGTGGGACGCCTCCGAACCTTGGCGGCCCGACCGCATCAGCCGCGACTCCTTCGAGCTCGAACGCCCCTCCCTCGCCCTGTCCCTGTCGGTGCAGCCCGTCGTCATCGACGACGCCATCTCCTCCAAAAGCGTCACCGACAAGGGCCTCCTCAACCGGTTCCTCCTCGCCCGCCCCGCCTCCCTGGCCGGGAACCGCGACGTGCGGCCGCCACACATCCCCGCCTACCTCAGCGAAGCGTGGGACGCCTGCGTGCGCCGCGCCTTCTACGCCGTCTGCCCCGAGGGGCGCATCTTCGACGACGACGGCGCCCCCGCCCCGCCCACCCCCATGCAGGTCGGGGAAGACGCCGAACAGCTCATGCTCGCCTGGCGGGAACGCCACGAACGCCGCCTCGACCCCGACACCGGCGACCTCGTGTGCATCAAGGGGTGGATGAGCCGCGCCGCGGGCAACGCCTACCGGCTGGCCGCGATCCTGCACCTGGCCGGCGGCCACGACCCGCAGATGCCCGTCGGCGCCGAGGTGATGACGGACGCGCTCGCCATCGTCGACTACTGCATCCCGCACGCCATCGCGATCCTCGGCGGCATCGACGGCGGCGGGCCGCGCGGCCAGGTCGCCTGGTTGAAGGACGCCACTGGCCACGTGCTGGCGTGGATCCGCCGTAAGGGGATGGGGGAGTTCACCGCCGACCAGGCGCGGGCTGGGCTCCGCGGCCGGGGGTGGGTGAAGGAGCACGGGGCGCCTGGGGTTCGGGCGGTGCTGCTGGCGCTCACCCACGAGGGGTGGCTGGCGAGCGTCACCCGGGTGGACGCGGCGGGCCGCCGCCTGTCGGATCCGTTGTTCGTGGTGCATCCGTCACTGCTGGGCGGGGGCGTGTGATGGGTCACTCTCCGCGCAGAGGCGTCCGGTACGTCCGGGGAGACGTCCGGTATGTCGGCGGGGACATCCGGTACATCCGGTATGTGCCCGGTATGTGGGTACCGGACGTCTCCCTGCGCTCTGAGCTGCGGAAACGGCGACGTCCGGTACATCCGGTACATCCGGTACCCGGTATGAGTCGGAATCTGGCGGGGGCGGGTCGGACCACCCCTTCAATGTCACCGGCTGTGATGTACCGGATGACGTACCGGACGTACCGGATGTGGTCTGAAAAATACCGGACGTCGCAGGTGGCCCGGTATATACGGCACATCCGGTTATTAATAAATAGATCAAGATCAAACTACTGTCTGTATAAGAAATACCGGGCGAGGATCTACGTACAGCGACCGCCTCCAGATTCTCCGACTCCCGAGATACCGGATGTACCGGATGTACCGGATGTCTACGCAGAGTCACCAAAACCTCGGTCCCCCTGGAGGCAAACCATGACCACCCCGACCACCGTCTACCGGCTCTACGACTCCGCAGATGTCCTGCTGTACGTCGGTGTCGGAGGCAACCCCGGCCGCCGCTGGCAGCAGCACCGCGGTGCTAAGCACTGGTGGGGTGACGTCGCCCGCGTCACCCTCGAACACCACCCCATCCGCGATGAAGCGCTCACCGCCGAGCGGACCGCCATCCGCGACGAGAACCCCCGCCACAACATCGCCGGCCGGACCAACCCCGCCGCCCCTGGCTGGGAGCACCGCCTCCTCCCCAACGGCGCCTACCTCGACGTCGAGAACCGCGGCGACCACCTCTACGTCGGCATCAACCGCGACGAACTCGTCGACCAGCTGCGCTCTCGCGGCGAGAACTGGCTGACCCCCATCACCACCATCGAGACCACCGACTTCCTCAACCGGGTGTCGATCTACTGGCTCTGGGCCGACGGCTGCCGGGAAGAAACCTTCACCGGCAACGGCAACTCCCGATACCGCGGCATCCACGTCCGCCCGGCCCACCTGGGCGCCGCCAAGCGGGCTCTCATCGCCTCCGAAACGCGCGGCGACCTCGCCCCCATCCAGAGCCTCATCACGACGCTGCAGAGCACCTTCCCCCGCAACAACGACGAGGACCTCCCCGACAAGGTCGGGACCCCGTTCCTCGTCGAGGTCGGCCCGGAGGTCAAGCCGTGACCCCCAACCTCGCCGTCGCCGCCCGCGCCCGCCAACTCGCCGACGAAGCCCCCGGCGGCAGCCTCACCCGCCGTACCGCTGGCTGCGTGGTGGTCGCCTACTCGACGACCCAGACGGACGCGCACGCCCGCCGGGTGCTCGCCGACCTGCCGGAAGACCTGCGGGCCGAATGCCACACCCTCGCCGACACGATCGCCGCCCAGCTTCAGGAAGAAGGATCATGACCGCCGACGACTGGAACGCCCTCCATCCGATCGGGACGCCGGTCCTGGCGTGGCCCGGCACTCGCGACGACGAGCCGCTGACGACCCGCACCCGCACCCCGGCGTGGACGCTCGGACACGGCGCCCCGGTGGTGTCCGTCGAGGGGGTTGCGGGCGGCATCTTCCTCACCCACATTGAGGCGGTCGCCCCGTGACCCGCGCTCTCGCCCTGCCGCCGGGCCAGGACACCCTGTGGGACGACCCCGCACCGGCGGTCCCCGCCCAGGCTGCTCCGCCGCCGCTCAAGAAGGCGCAGCGCTTCCACGCCCTCGGCCTCGCCGCCCCGTTGCGCGGCGTCTGCAACCCCCGCTGCCTGGTGTGCGGCCGGGACGAGGACGACGGGCTGTGCGTGCCGTGCTCCGTCGTCTGCGGGCCACCCGTCCGCCGGGCGAAGGTGGAGATCTGCCTCATCGCCCGGTGGGCGACCGCGCGGGCTGCTGGCGACCGGCTGCTCGTCGTCACCTGCCCGTGGTGTGACCGCACCCACTGGCACAGCGCCGCCTCCACCATGCCGGTGCGGAGCGGGCAGTGCGGGAAACCGTACGTGCTCCGCACGCCGTGTACGGGGCTACAGCGGACGCTGAGCGGTGAACAGGGTTCCCCGACAGTCCAGGACCCCCCCCGGGTCTCGCAAGGCTCACAGGCCACTACAGGCCCGCGAGTCTCCGGAGGTGCCGTGTGACCGGCCCCATGCGAGAGAACGACCCCGCGCGTGGCGGCGCCCGCTGGTGCGAGCAGCACGAACGGTGGGAGTGCGCGAAACGCGGCAAGACGGTCCCGGTGTGCCATGGCATCGCGATCGCGGGCATCGACGCCTGCCGGATGCATGCCGGCCAGCGGGCGGAGGTGGCGAAGGCGAAGGGCGAAGCCGTGTCGGCCTGGTCCGCCCTGCACGGCGAGTCGACGGTGTCGGCGACGGAGGCGGTGCTCGGCATGCTGCAGATGTCGTGGGCGCGGGTGCACTTGTACGCCGGGTTGCTGCGCCGGCAGGTGGAGGAAGCGCAGGGCGCCCGCTCGGACCCCGACGGCGGGCCGGACGGCGACGCAGAGTTCGCGGCCCCCGGCGAAGACGTCGGCCACGGCGCCGGCCTGGTCGGTGTTACCCGGGGTGCGGTGAAGGACATCGGCATCTACGCGACCGGTGAGGCGGTGCGCGGGTTGGCGGCTCTCGAGGCGCAGGAGCGTGACCGGTGTGTCCGGTTCGCGAAGGTGTGTCATGACATGGGGATCGCGGAGCAGCAGGTCCGTCTTGCGGAGCAGCAGGGGGTGATGCTCGCCGACGTCATCCGGGGTACGGCGGACGGGCTGCTCGCCTCCGTCCTCGGGGTGTTGAGCGGCGGTGGTGACGCCGAGCAGGTGCGGCGCTCTTGGCCGGGCTGGTTGGAGCGGATTGTGCCCGCCCAGATTGAGGCGGTCGCCGGGGGTGAGCGGTGAACCGGGAGCCGCGCGCCGCCGCGTTCCTCCGCCTCGGGGCTTCCGCCGACCAGGCCGTCTACAGTGCTCCGCCCCGCGGGGTTCCGTTGCTTGCCGCGGTCGCGGAGGCGTGCTGGGCGGTTGCCGACGTGTACGCGAGCGACCCGACGTTGGACGGGTGCCCGGCCGGTCGGGAGCGTGACCTGAACCTGGTTGAGGAGTTGTGCAGGCAGGTCCGGCCTCTCATCCGGTCCGCGGTTTCCGGGCGGGGCGCTGCCCGGTGGCCGGTGGAGTCCCGCTGGGAGGAGGCGGAGGCGTTGACGGCGCGGCTACCGGTCATCTTGGGCAGGGCGCGGGCGGCGGCCCGAACCGACCACGACACCCCTGACGGCTCGCAGGCGATCTCCCGCCTCTGGCTAGCCGCCGCGTCCGGTGGGATCCGCGCCGCGGGCGAGCAGTTGGAGTCCGCGATCCGCCGGGCCGGGAGCCTGCCGCACCCGGCGTCCGAGGTTGCCGAGCTGGCGGACCTCGCCGAGCAGGTCATCGGGTACGCCTCCAAACTGGAGGCCGACCGTGGCTGAGTCGCTGATGCTGACGGTCGACCGTAACGTCCGAGCGCTCCGCGCGGGCCGTGGCCTGTCGCAGGAGGATCTGGCGGCGGCCAGCGGGCTGACCCGGCCGTCAATCGCGAACGTGGAAGCTGGGAGGCAGAACACCACCCTCACCGTCCTGGCTGGCCTCGCCGCTGCGCTGGGTGTGGAGCCGCCGGTTCTGCTCGCTGATGTGGTTGACGGTGAGCAGGCGGCGGCGGGTCTGCTGGCCCGGGTGGCGTCTGCTGAGTGGGATGTGCGGCGCGCGGAGGTGCGGGCGGCGGAAGCTGAAGCGCTGGCGGCGACGGAGCACGCTCGCGCGTTGCAGGAGCGGGCGGGCCGTCTGAAAGCGGAGGCTGCGGGCGGGGATGCCGGAACGCTGGCCCGGTTCCGCCGGTTCCTCGACGAGGACTTCCGGCAGTGGTGCAGCCCGTACGGCGTCGCCGCCAAGTACGCGGACGATCTGCTGCGGATCCTCGACCAAGGCGGGAGCAACGGACGATGACCGCCAACCGTGAGACGAAGCGCGTCCAGCTCCGCCGTACGAAGGGCTGGCGGAAACCTGAGGGCGCGGTCGTCGTGTCCCGCCCGTCGCGGTGGGGTAACCCGGTCCGCATCACCCCCGAGCTTGGCGATCGGCGCGGCGAGGTCATGTTCCGGGTGCATGGCAGTCCGATGGACCGTAACGGTGGCCCGGCGTACGCGCTGATCGAGACGGCGCGGCTGTTCGCCACGAAGTTCTTCGAGTGGGATCTGCTGAACGGCCGATACGGCGACGCGTACCCGTCCCTCGACGAGATCCGCCGTGAACTGGCTGGCCGGGATTTGGCGTGTTGGTGTCCGCTACCCGACCGGCCGGGGCCGGACTATTGCCACGCCGCTGTGCTGCTGGAGATCGCCAACGCGTTGACGCCGCCCGCCGGGGGTGCCGCCTCGTGATCACCCGCCACCTTCCGCCGTGCCGCGCCCCGGAGTGCCTGCCGTGCTGGTGGGACGCCCTCGACGAGGAAGCCGCGCACATACGTGACCTGCATGATCCGCGCGTCTGGTGGGCGGACGGCCAGCACCTGACGTTGCCGGAACGCGTCGCCTACGACCAGGTGTGGCGGGCGCGGATGGCCCGGGTGAGCCGCATCAAGACGAACTACCGACGACGGAGGAACCGATGACCGAGTTCATCTCGACGCGCTGCCGGTTCGAGAACTGCCAGGGCTGCACCGATCTGGCGTGCGCCCACGACTGCCACTCGGTGGAGAACTTCGAGTTCGAGGAGGAAACCGCCGGGCTGCCCGCGCCGCGCACGTCGCGGCAGAACGACGACGGCACCTGGAGCCCCGCCACCCCGCTCGGCTTCCAAGGCCACCGGCTCTCCGTCGAGGTGTCCGGCTTCGGCCCGTGGGAGTGGGTCGCGTACCGGGGCGGTGAGCGGGTGGCGTCCGGGCGGGCTCGTACTTGGGCGGGGGTGCTGCTGGCGGTCGTGCGCGTCCGGCTCGCGCGGCGGGCGGTGCGCCGTGGCTGATCTCACGCCGTACCCCGAGTTGGCGGAGGTGCTCGCCTCGCTGCCGCTTCTCCTCCGGGAGGCGCGGCGGGCGCGCGGCTTGTCGCAGCGTGCTGCCGCGAAGCAGATGGGCGTCGGCTTCTCCACGATCTCCCGGGTGGAGGCTGGTGAGGACCTGGTGCTGTCCAACGCTGTCGCCATCCTGCGGTGGCTCGACAGCCGCACGCCGGGAGGCGGACAGTGACCGCCACCGCCTGTCCGAACGCGGCCCGGCACACCGTGCACCCGGCCGCCTACATTTCGCACACCCTGTGGGCTGAGCAGATGCTCCTCACCCACACCCAGCGCTCATGCCCTGGGTGTGGGTGGCCGGAGATGTGGGAGCCGAACAGCGCCGACCTGGCCGCGCCTGCCCGGGTCGACGACGCCTGCTCAGGGTGCGGCAACTACTACCCGGCCGGCACGCCGATCCGCACGGACGGGGCTGGCGGGTGGATCGCCGCCTGCTGCCCGGCCGGGCTGCCCTCTCTGGCTGCCCCAGTCACGTCGGTACTCCCTGGAGTTCGCGCCGGACAGGACGCCGCCCGCATCGCCCGCACCACCTTCCCGAAGGAGACCTGATGGCCGAGCCCGCCGACATTCCCGCCGCCTGGGTGGACGCTGTCTACCCCATCACGTTGAAGCACGGCATCCCCTGGCACGACGACGCGATCCGCATCATGCTCGCCGCCGCACTCCCGACGATTGCCGAGCAGGTGCGGGCGGAGGAGCGGGCCCGCATCGTCGCCGACGTGGCTGACGCCGTGTACATCGCCGAAGTGATCTGGTTCAGCGACAACCCCGTGGACGGGCGCAAACGCATCGCCGTATCCGCCAGCCTCGACGCCGCCCTGAACATCCTCCGTGGCCACGACATCCACGGCGGCGACCTGGTAGCGACGGAGACCCCCAGCGCACTCGGCACCAAGAGCGCACGCACCTGGGCGGTACACGAGCGCGGCGAAGAACCCGACGACGAAGGCCACCTGTGGATCACCGAAGAGCCAGTGATCGGGGGGTCGAGCCGTGGCTGACGACCTCCGTCGGCGCGGGGACGACTGGCCTGCCCTCGCCCGAGCCGTACGGGCCCGCCGCCGCGAACTGGGCATCCCCACGCAGGAGGACGCTGGTCGGCGGGCCGGTATCTCGCCGAACACGTGGCAGCGTGTCGAGTCGGGGACACCGGTCAGCCCGAGTTCGCTGGTCGCCGTCGCGGGCCTCCTCGGCTGGGACGCGGGGCGCCCGGCCGCGATCCTCTCGGGCGCTTCCGCCTCGCGCCCCCGGGGAGACGCTGCGTGCCCGCACGCTTGCGCGACCTGCCGGGACACCCCCAAGCCGGGCGCGTCCGAGGTGCGGGCGCTCCGCGACCGGTACGCGTCGGCGGTCGCGTGGGCGTACACCACCCCGTACGCCATCGCCGACGCCGTGCTCGCCGTCCGTGATGAGGAGATGGCGGCACTCCGCCAGCAGGTTGAGCAGGCCCGTGCCGACGAGCGCGCCCGCATCTCCGCCATGGTCCGCCACTACTTCGCCGCGTCGGACGACCCTTTGTTCGAGGACGTGCGGATCCTGTGCGGGCGCATCGAACGCGGCGAACACGCCGCTCCCGCCGTCAAAGGAGACCAGTCGTGACTGACGCCTGTCCGCACTGCCCTGACGGACACGACCTGCCCCGCTCCAAGTCGTGGGGCGTCTACGTCGCCCCCACCAAGGACGGTGACGGCCAACCCGCCACCCTGCACGTTGCACCATCCGGCGGATCCCACGTCGCCGAGTCCGACGCTGACTGGTTGCGCGGCCTCATCAAGGGCGACAGCGCGAACGCCACCGAGATCATCAACGAGATCCTTGCTCCGCTGAACGGGCGACTCGCAGCCGCTGAATCCGAGGGCCTCGCCGCGCACCAGCGCGCTGAGAAGGCTGAGGCGGCCGTCGCCCGCGTCCGTCAACACGCTGAGGAATGGGCGCGCCGAGCCCCGGCGGACGACTGGGGGGACACCCCGCAGGACACGGTGCTGTCGGACGCGGGACGGTTCCTCCTCGCCGTCCTCGATGCCCCGGAGGCTGGCCGTGACGCCTGAGCAGCGGACCCGTGCGATCGTCCACAACGCCGCCGACCGGGCCCTGTCGGCGTCCGGCCATTGGATTCCGCTCACCGGCCGGATCGCCATCACGGAGACGGTGCTGGCCGCGCTCACGGAGCACGGGCTCGCCGTCGCCCCGCAGTGCGGTTGCGGTCAGCCGGCCGGTGTCTGCGAGCTGTGCGGCGGGCCCCGGTGTTGGCGGTGCAACCCGTGGTTCGAACCGCCTCGGGTGCCGTGCGGCGGCTGCCCGGTGTGCGCGGGCCGGGTCGTGGGTGGCGACGGCGAGTGCTACGCCGCGTCCTGGCGGTGCGACCCCACCCGCCACACGCCGCGCGCCGTTGTGAGCGTTTCTCCGCCCAACCCCAACCCCGGACACCCGCAACACCCCACGAACCCCGCCACGGGCGCCACAGGGGCGCGCAACCACAACAGTGAGGAGACGACGTGACCGCCCCCAAACCCTCCCCGTTCGCCGCAGCGTTAGAGGGCTTCCACGCGGCCCTGGGCGCCGCCTCCGCCCCATCGGAGAAGGCGGCCGAGAGCATGGTGGACGCCTTGCGCTCCTACTCCTACCTGCGGGACCGCACGCTGGCAGGCAAGGAGAATGCCCGCCGCATCGTCCAGCAGGAGCTCGGAACCGTGATCCCCATCAGCGGGGATATCGATGGCGCGCACGCTGAGCAGGTCGCGCGGCTCGTTGTCCGCGCCCTCGCCGCGAGCACCGCACTCACCGATCGGGCGCTTCGCCGCATCAGCCCTCCTGCCGGAAACGAGGTGCCCCGATGAACCGCCCTGACCTGATCCCGCTCCTCGGTAAAACCGTCGAAGTCGTCGGCACCATCAACGGCGGATCCTGGACCGGCACCCTCGTGGGCCTCCACGAACACCCCACCATGATCATCGACCAGGCCGACGGGTTCCGCCGCATCCTCCCCCAACACTTCACCGTCACCGAACGGATCGCCGCCGACAGCACGAAGAGCACGGGCACGTCCGGGCCGACCCTTGTGATCGCCGAGCACCTGCCCGCCGCCCGCACCCTCGCCGCCGAACTGGTCACCGAACACGGCCTCAACCCGGCCGAGACGTACCCGCTGGCCGTCGGCGCCGCCCCCCGCTCCCGCGCGTACGGCGTCGCCGTCATCGCGCTGCCGCCGGACGGCCTCACCGCCGCCAAGGTCAGGTGGATCGAAGAATCCGTCCTCGTGCGGCTCAAGCCTGGCGCTGAGCTTGTCGTCCGGTTCAACCCGCGCGAGGAAGCCGCTGACGCCGCACGCCGGGACGGGGGTGCCGGGTGAACGGCATCATCAACATCGGCCCCGGCGTCCTCCGCATCGCCCCGCCTGGCACCGACCCCGACGAGCTTGCGAGCTGGCAAGTGATCGGCGCCACCGCCGGGTGCAACCTCACCCTCAGAGCGGCGGCGTCCACCAGCTGGCCGAACCAGCCAGCGATCGGCGCCACCACCGTGTGCGACCTCGTCCTCGATGAACCCGACCCGCCGCTCATGGTGTGGCCGCCGACCCCGCGCACCATCATCTTCGCCGCCCGCCTCACCTGGTGCGGGCATCTGGTGCTGTTCCGCCGCACATCCCCGCACGCCCGCCGCGTGAAAACCGCCTACCACCAGCGCAGCCGCAGGAGACGAGCATGAGCGACGACATCGAGTGGCGCGCCGTCGACGAGCACGGCCACCACACCACCCGCACCACCCCCGGGCCGCCCGGCACCGACCACACGCTCATCCCCACCACCGAACTGGCCGAGCTCCGCGCCGAGGTCGCCCGGCTCCGCGCGGGCGAAGAGCTGAAGCGGATGACCACCGCCGCGCGCCTCGCCAACGGTCACGCCCTCGAAGCCGAAGCCACCATCACCCGCGTCCGAGAGTTCGCCAACCAGATCGCGAAAGGCTCCCGGACGGCCTCCCGGGAGTTCATCGCGCAAGCGCTGATCCGCCTCCTGGACGGGGAACCGACGTGATCCGCCTCCCCGCCTGGCTGCACCGCCCCTCGGACCCGCGTTGGCGCCCCGAGTCCGACACCCTCGCCCAGTACAACGCCGAACAGGCGTGCGGCATCCAACACACCCCGGAGTGGCAGACGCGCATGGCCGAACTCCAAGCCCAGTTCAACACCGCCTACCACGGCAGCACCTCGCCGTCCTCGCCGTCCGGCAGCGCCACCGACCTCTGGGATCACGCAGCTCAGAAATGGGAGGAAGCCGCCGCCGCATGGCAGCGCGTCCTCGACAACCGCAACAACGACGCGGGGCCACGGTGACCCGCACCCACCTCGACCAGCCCGCCACGACCACAGGGGGAGCCTGACCTTGCCGTACCACCCGCACACCTGCCCCGGCGTCTGCTCGAAGCCGTACAGGGCCGCCGTCGACGCCTACGACCAAGCGACCGCCGCCTACGAGACCGCCCGCGCCGCCTACCCTGCCGTGCTCGCCGCCTGGCACACCCCCCTCCTCCACCCCGCCCCGCCGGTCCCGCCCGCCCCGGTCACCATCCGGCCGTACCTCGGCGACCCCATCTGGCACCCCGGATGCGTGAAAAGCATCCGCGCCGCGCTCGCCGAACTCGACGACCTCGCCTCCCAAGCCCAAGCCGAGGTCGACGGCCACCGCGATGCGGGCGCCCGCTACGGCAAGACCGGGTTCCACCTGAAAACCAGCGCGCCCTCGCTCAGCCCAGTCACCGACACCCTCGACGAGCTCTACGGGACCCTCCTCGAAGTCGAAGACCACTGGCGGGCCGCCCGCCGCTACCCGAACCGGCCACCACGCACCCGCGGAGGCCAGGCCCGCCGGCTGACGATCGCGTTCCTCCTCGACGAGTTGGATTTGATCCTCGCCCACCCTGGCTCCGTCGAGTTCGGACACGCCACCCTCGCCTGGCAGCGGCGCCTCCGCACGCTGACGAAGTCGGACCCGCCCGCCCGCCGTTCCCCGATCCGCTGCCCCCGCTGCTCCGAACGCCAGATCCGGCGGAAGGACGACGGCTACTACGAATGCGGGTCCTGCGAGAAGCTCATGAGCCAGGCTGAGCATGACCGGGAGTTCGCCGAGCAGGCCGAAGAGCAGGAGGCGCACGCATCATGACGATCACCCGTAGCGTCGGCGCCGACGCCGAAGACGGCAAGCAGGGCATGACGCTCGACGAGTTGGCCGCGTTCGTGCAGGAAGCGATGCGCGCCGGAGTACCCGGTCAGGCCCGCATCCGCGCCCGCGTCAACTTCACCGCAGGCATCAAGAGACTGGAGACCAGGTGACCGACACCCGCCCGACGCCGGGCTTCGCCGCCCCGAACCCGCGCATCGCCTACCTGGAGAAAGAACTCCGCGAAGCGACTGATGGCCTGGTCTGCCTCACCTACCTGCTCGGCGGCGAAGTCGTGGTCACCGCCGAACTCCGCGCCGAGGTCGCCGCCCACCGCCCCGAGCTGAACATCATCGCCTCCGACGGCGGACACACCTACCGGCTGGAGGCGGTCCGGTGACCGGCGAAGCCCCCATGCTCGGCCATGTCGTCGGCGGGAACCTCAGACGGCTACGCCGCGCCTCAGCCCTTACCCAGCACGAAACCGCGCGACGACTCCAAGCCGTCGGCGTCCGCTGGACGCGCAGCCAACTCGCCGCGATCGAGGGAGGCCATCGGGAGTCCATCGACGTTGGTACCGCTGCTCTGGTGGCGCAGGCGTTTGGCGTTCCCACGGTGGAACTCTTCTCCGGCGACGGCCCGGTGAGCCTCGGCCCGGACGCCACCTGGACTCTCGGCGCGCTCCGCGACACGTTCACCGGAACCGTCCCGGGCGGCCCTGAAATCTCCGCCCGCGCCCGCCGAGCAGCTCAGGCGGTCACGGCACCTGACCAGGCCGACCGTGATCTCTCCGCGCGGCTCAGCGTCCCGCTGGAAAAGGTAGCGGAGGCGGCTCGACTGCTGTGGGGGCAACCGCTTCAGGCCGAGCGTGACCGGCTAATCAGGGAGATGGAGCCGATGACGGACGCCCAGCGGAAGACCCGGCGCGGTCACATCACCCGCCGCCTCACCCGTGCGGTTGAGGGCAAGCTGGAGACCCGGTGAGCGGCGACGACCCGCAGTGGGCGAAAGACCTCCGTGCCGCTGCCGAGAAAGCGGCGGAAGCGTTCGGCCAGGTCGGCCACGTTCTCGTGGCGCAGGAGGCGATGGGGTGGATGTACCGGGGCGACCTCGCCGCCGCCCGCCGGGCGGTCGCGAAACTGCCCGCCGACAAGCTTGCTGAACTGTCCACCGCAGCCGCCGCGTTGGCGGCGGTCGCCGACGAGGAGATGGCCCGCCATGCCCAACCCTGACGACACCTTGGCCGCGATTGACGACGTCATCACCTGGCACGGCAGCGCCGACGCCATGGAGTGGACCGCCGACGAGCCGAAACAGCCCGACCTGCTGCCCGGGCTCACGGCGATCGTCGACGCCGCGTCGACGCCGCCCGGCCCAGCCCCGAAGCGGTCCGAGCGTTCGCCGAGCGGGTCACCGCCAGCATGCAGGCGTTCACGGAAGCAATCCGCCCCGTCGCCGAGCAGATAGCCCGCACCGCCCAGGCGCTCGCCGCGTCGCCCATCTGGCAGGACCTCGCCGACTTCGCCAACAGCCCCGAGGGGCGGGCGTACATCGAGGCCGTCGAGTGCGGCGAGATCGAGCCGGATCCGCCGTCCTGCCACTGCTGGTGCCAGGTCTCCCACAAGCCTCAGCAAGGCATCTGCGAGCACGCCGCCGTCCACAAACTCGTGCGGGTCTCACCCACCGTCGGCCAGGTGAACATCCCTGTGTGCGGGCCGTGCCGGGACGCGCAGATGGCGGAGGCGCGGTGAACACGGCGTGGAACTTCCTCCGCACGAGAGCCCAGTTCTGGTGGGAGGCCGCCCGCGCCTTCGTCGCGATCGAGAGGATTCTGTCGGTCCCGATCTGTAGCCTGCCCCCATGTCACAGCCAGATAGGACTCTCCAGGTCCTCGTAGACACCGTTGACGACATCAAGACGGGGATCAGCATCACCCTGATGGTCAACGGCACGCTCATCACTGGCGAACTCATCTCCGCTGAGGAGTTCGCCGGTAACGTCGCCCAGCAGATCAACAGGGCGCATAACTTCACCTCTCCTGACACCAAGGGGTTCGACATCATCTTCGAGCACATGGGCCAGGACGCCACCGCGCGACGCGAAAAGGCTCAGGCCGACCTGCTCGCCAACGACGACAGCCTCGACCCTGAACCGGCAGAATTCCTGCACCTGCGGAACGCGCACCCGATCACCGGCTCCACCGTGCCCGGCGGAGACGGCGCATGGTGGCGCATCCGACTCGCAGACGTCGGCGGATGGTCCTGCAGTCAGATGTCGACCCAGAGGTAGGCCGCGAAGAAGCCCCCGCCGGGCCCCGGCGGGGGCCGAAGAGGGGGCAGCCGACGAAAACCGTGCACCGGTACTCTCGCAGCTCGCCCAGGCCCTCGTGTCCGCCGTAGTCCAGGCCGTCCTCGCCGACCCGCAGGGGCAGCGGCGAACGTAGCCGGACACCGCCGAGCCCCAGTCGCGCCACGAGCTTCACGGCTCTGACCTGCGCATTAATATCCGTGAGCGTCGAGCTGTCACCCTGGAAGGGACCTCCGGGTCATCCCCCTACGAAACTCTGGAGATACCCCTATGACATGGGAAAACCGGGACTTCCCCGTCCTCAAGGCCATCGTCGCCCTCTCCGACGAAGGCGACGGCCGCGTCGAATGGCGATCCATCGTCGAGCGCACCGGCATCGGCGAGGAGGAGGTGCAGCGCGCCATCAGGGCGCTCTCCCAGGAGGAGCCCGCCTTCTTCGACTTCACCGACACATCGAGCCAAGCGCGCAGGGAAATCGGCCTCGTCTACGACGTCACCGGCCACGCTCGCCGCACCGTCGGCACCTGGCCCACCCCTGAAACCCTCGCCAAGAAGATCATCGCCGAACTCCATGCCGCCGCCGAAGCCGAACCTGACGAGGAGAAGCGCAGCCGCCTCAAGAAGACTGCCGACTGGTTCGGAACCACCGGATGGAGCGTCATCCTCGGCGTCGCCGGCAACGCCGTCTCCAAGAGCATCGGGATATAGGAAGAACATGATGTAGGCCGTGAAGTCCCCACGCTGAGGGCTTCACGGCCTGCTGCTGCCTGGGAGAATGGGCGCATCATGCTCGACACCCAACCCCTCCCCGTCGACGTCCTCCCATGCCCCAGCGGCGACGTCATCCTCATCCCCCGCGGGCTCCTCGCCATCCGCCTCACCCCGACGCAGCAGCGGGAACTCGCAGCCCGGTTGCCCGCGCTCGGCGTACCGGCGGAGAAACTGCGCTGACCTGCACGCCCGTCGTTCTATGACAGCCGACTGGTGAAATATCCGGACCTGTGTAACACTTTGCGCAGCAGAACACGTATGCCCTCTCGCCCCAGGCGGAGGGCATTACGCGTTTCCAGGGGGTGAACCATCGACCCCGAGGACGCTGATCCCGTCACCGCGCAGGCCGCCGCCGCCCGCCTCGGCAAGAGCCCGATCACCATCCGGCAGTGGGCGCGCCGCTACGACGCCCGCCAGCTCGGCCGGCCGGGGCGCGCCGTCTACTACGACTACGCCGACCTCGCCGCCATCGACGGCTACATCCACCGGGGGGAGCCCGTCCCGGACACCCCTGAGGAACGGGACCGGCTTCGCGAAGAGCGGCGTGACGCCTACCGCAACGCGGCCTGAGGCGCCCGCGCGGCAACCGTTGGCGTCTGCCCAACGGTTGCCCATGACCTGCCGCCCATCATCACCCTCTGACCTGATCCCCGCCCCGACCTGCTTGGAGGGTGACCCCACATGCCCACCGCCCACGACACCGTGCGGGCCACCACCCACTGGAAGGTCGACCGCTTCGACGCCGACCAAACCGCATGGGTGCAACGCCGCAGCGGCCTGGTCGCACCGACTGTCGCCGACTTCGCCCGAGCCGGAGTCCAGCCGTACCTGACCACCGAAGTGCACGGCAACCTCGCCACCACCGCCGGACTGACCCGCCTCACCTCCCTGCTCACCGCGGGCGGCGGGCAGGCGATCGTCGCCACCAGCGCCCGCATCGGCGTCGGCAACGGGGTCGGCACCGCCGCCGTCGGCGACACCGACCTATCCGCCTCCGCAGGCAGTTCGAACCGCTGGTTCCAGATCCTCGACGCCACCTACCCGCAAGTCTCCGGCGGCGTCCTCACCCTGAAGGCCACGTTCGGCGGCAGCGACGCGAACCATGCCTGGAACGAATTCGGAGTCGACATCGGCGCCCCCACCGTCACCAGCGGCGCCACGGTGAACGCGACCCTGTTCAACCACAAAACGTCGATCGCCCAAGGATCCAAGGCGAACGGGCAGACATGGGCCGCCACCGCCAACATCTCCTTCGGATAGATCATCATGCAGTGGCCCATCCCGCAGTACCCCACACGGGTCGCCGTCGGCTCACAGGTCAACCTCGCCTCGTCAGGCTCCGCCAACACCAAAGGGTCGTACCTCACCCTGTTGTCCGGCTTGCCAACCCCCGTCGGGTGGATCAACATCGGCGTGCTCTCCTCCAGTCTGGGAGCCGGAGACCGCGCCATGATCATGGACCTGGCCGTCGGCGGCGCAGGGTCCGAAACGATCATCGCCGCCGACATCGTGTGCGGAAACCGCCTCAACACCTCACTGTGCTTCCCATTGCACGTTCCCGCTGGCGCCACTCTGCGAGCCCGGATCGCCACCGCGCTGACGAGCCAGATCATCCCCACAACCGCTACCGCGTTCATGGCGGAACCGGACTCCGGGATTTCCATACCGAGTCGGATTACGTCTTACGGCACGGCGCCCGCCTCCTCCGGCGGCACGACGATCACCCCGTCCGGCACCGCCAACGTCAAAGGCAGCTGGGCGCAGCTCACCGCGTCAACAGCTCGGCCGATCCACGCGCTGATGGTGATGGTGCAAGGCAGCACCAGCACCCACCTGGCGGGCAGCTACGCCGTTGACATCGCGGTAGGCGGGTCGGGATCCGAAACGGTGATCATCCCCGATCATTCGGTTGCCGTGGACACCAACGAGTACGTTCAGCCGATGTCGCCGGACTTCTACCCGCTGTCCATGGGCATTCCGGCCGGGGTGCGACTCGCTGCCCGGTGTGCGGTAACCACCGGCAGTGTCGCAACACCGGTCGAGGTCGCCGTCTACGGGTTCACCTACTGAGAAGGGGCGCGCCATGTTGACAATCACCGCGTCCGGCACCCAGTCCGCGACCGTCGGCACCGAACACACGCTAACCACGCTGACCGGCGCGAAAACCTTCACCCTGCACGTCGACACCAACGCCATGTCGCACGGCTCCGGCACCGCCGACGAGCTGGAGCTGCGCATCAAGGCCAACGTCCTGTCCGGCGGCACCGAGCGGGTCGTCTACCTGGCCACGTTCGTCGGAGCCCAGGACATCCCCATCAAGATCAGCCTCCCGGTGCCAGTGCCGCAGACGGCGACCGTTACCCTCAAACAGACCGCGGGGACCGGCCGGTCCTACCCGTGGGCGGTCACCACCCCCGACTGATGGCCCGCTACCGCGACCGGACCATTCCCCGGTCGGGCGACGCCGAGCGAACCCTCTCTGACACCGTCACCGTCACCGACACGCTCACCGTGCAGCGGGAGATCTCGCTCGTCGACACGGTGACGGTCACCGACACGCTCACCGTCACCGTCACCGTGCCGCTCACCGACACGGTCACCGCGCTGGACGGTCTCGGCGGCGGCGTCCCCATCGACCTCGCCGACACCGCCACCGTCACCGACGACCTGACCGTTGTCCCCGCGCCGGTACTCACCGACACGGTCACCGCCACCGAGACGCTCGCCGTGTCGGCCGCCGCCGGCCTGGCCGACACGGTGACGGTCACCGACGGCCTGACGTACATCGAGATCATCCCCAAGAGCCTCGCCGACCACGTCACCGTCACCGACAGCCTCCGCGCCGCCGAGGTCCGCGACCGCGACGTGGTCGCGCTGCCGCTGCACCGCAGCTGGTCGTCCGGCCCCCCGACCCTCTGAGCGACGGGAGGTGCGTGGTGGGCCCGTCCATAACGATGCCGTGGCAGTCCAAGGAGTATCTGAAACCGCCGATCGGAGGCCCGGCGGACCTGGCGACTCTGCCCGTTGCGGTGGCGTTACTGCCAGCTGGCCAAGACCCCGTCCCCGGCGACTGGCTTCCTGCCGAGTGGATCGCCGAGGGCGGTCAGCTCAAGGCGATGATCCTCATCGGCTCCGGCACGCTGCTGCCGCTCACTAAAGGCATCACCTACCAGGTGTGGGTGCGCATCACTGCCGAGCCTGAGATTCCGGTGCTGAAGCCCGGCACCGTCTACGCCAGCTGAACCCCTCACCCTTGTCGCCGTCCGCCGGGCGGCTCCCCATCACGCCCCGCCCGGAGGTTCCTCATGCCGTTCAACAGCGCGTCGAAGAACGTCATGCTCGACGCTCTCGACGAGTCCGCAACCCAGATAACGCACATCGGCGTCCACGCGGTGACGGACCCCGGTACGAGCACCAACGCCCTCTCTGGTGAGGCGACCGGCGGATCCTACGCCCGCCAGGCCGTCACCTGGGCCGCCGCCTCAAGCGAGCAGAAGGCTAACAGCGCCTCCCTGTCAATCCCCGTCCCCGCAGGCTCATACGCGTTCCTCACCTTCTGGAACGCCTCCTCCGGTAACACGGGCAACTACCGCGGCTACGCCCCCATCAACTCGACGGTGAAGGGGTTCGGCACGGTCGACGCGGCGGGCATCACGTCCGACGCCATCCAGTCCGCCGCCCACGGCCTCGTCGACGGCGACAGGGTGATGCTCTTCAACGTCTTCAGCGAGAGCCTCCCCGCTGGACTGGCCGAGGGCACCATCTACTACGTCGTCAGCGGCACGACCGACACGTTCGACGTGTCCCTCACCCTCGGCGGCGCCTCCGTCAACGTGACCGGCCAGGGCGAGGTCTTCTTCCAGAAGCTCATCCCCGAATCGTTCGGCGCGCCCGGCACCATCACCGTCGACGGCGGCGCCTTGGTGCTCGACAACACCGGCATCTGACGCCTGCTCCTGGCCGACCACACCACACCCCCGAAGGACCTTCGTGCTGCTGCCGCGTGTTCGCCGCCTTGTCATCGCCGCCGTACTGGCGCTCATCGTCTCCGCCGTCACCTCGCCGAGTTCCGCTCGCGCGGACTCGGAGTGCCCGGCGCTGACCGTCACCGTGGCCACGCCTGGCCAGCTCGCTGCGGCGCTGGCCGCCGCCCAGCCGGGCGACGTGATCAGCCTGCAGGACGGCGTGTACGACGGGAACTGGGCCGCGAGCGTCTCGGGTACGGCCGAGGACCCGATCTGGCTGTGCGGTGGCCCAGGAGCGCAGCTCACCAACGACGGCCATCAGGGCAGCTACGCGCTCCATTTGAACGGCGCCTCCTACTGGCGTCTGAACGTCGTCACCGGCGGGCTCTTCGCGAACGTCTCCTGTACTCCCTGACCTCTGCACCGCTCCTTCTGCGCCGTGACGTTCGCCTGCACGCCGGGAGGTGTCAGTGGCGTCGCTCAGCAACTCCTTCGAGGGCGGGGTCGACGCCACCCCGATCTCCACCGGCAACTCCGGCGGGGCGTCTGGTGACGCGTGGGGCGCGGTCACTATCGACTCCGGCGCCACCCTGGAGTACGACACGGCGTACGCCGCGCACGGCACCGTCTCCGCCCGGGTCGCGACCGCCGCGTCCGGGTCCGCCTACCTGGCGTGGACGTCCGGCGTGTCGGCCGCCACCGTGTGGCACCGCGCTTACGTCCGTTGCACCGGCAACCCAGGCGCTCAGATGAGCATCCTGCGGATCCTGTCCAGCTCGAACGGCATCATGGGCACGGTCCGCATCAACACCAACGGCACCGTTGGCATGCTGTACGGGGGCGGCACCCTCGGCGGCACCAGCACAACCACGATCCCCGCAGGCGCCTGGTGCCGTATCGAGGTCAGCTTGACCGCCGGCACCACCACCGGCGCCATGTCCGCACGGCTGTACGTCACCAGCCCCGACGGCACCACCGCCGACGAAACCCTGTCCGTGTCGAACGTCAACACCGGAGCCGCCAATCCGGCCAGGTTGCGCGTCGGCGTGGTGACGAACACCGCAAGCGTCTCCGCGTTCAACATCGACGACGTCGCGAGCAGCGATGTCGGCTGGATCGGCCCCGCCGCCAGCACCGCCCCCACCGCCACCGGCACGTCTCACGCCGCCCCCACCGCGACCGCCGCAGCCGTCAAACACGTCGCTGTCACCGCTACCTGCTCTGCTGCCGTGACCGGCCGCGCCTCAGCATCCAAGAACATCCCTGCAGCGGCGACGAGCACGGCTGCGGCGGACGTTACGGCGATAGCGGCGAAGGCAGCCCGCGCATCCGGCCTGGCCACACTCCTGTCCGCCGCGTCTTCGGTGACCGCCAAGCACGTGACCACGGCAGGCGCCGCCACCTCGAGCGCGACCGCCCGCGCGGTGGCGGCGAAGTCGGCCGCCAGCAGCGGCGCCGTGTCCACGCTGGCGTTCTCCTCCGGCGTGGTCCGCAAGACGGTGCCCGTAGCCGGGACGTCCTCCTCAGCGGTGTGGGCGCACCACTCGCAGGCCAGCGCCAGGGCGGTCACCGCGTCTTGCACCGCAGCCGCAGGCGCGTACGGGGCCGCAGCCAAGACGGTTACCACGTCGGGAGTGGCGGCGGCTGCCCCGCAGGCGTACGCGACCGCAGGGAAGGTCGCCCCGGCCACGGTGACCGGCATCTGCTTCGCCTCGCCGGGCTCCTACGCCACCGCAGCCAAGACCAGTCCGGCGGCGGCGCACGCCTACGCCGTCGCCCTGGCGGGGAGCGGCACAGCCAAGCGCGTCGGCGTCACGGCGGTGTGCCCAGCCCATGCGGGCAGCAGCGCCACGGCGGCGAAACGTGTCGCGGTCACGGGCGCCTGCTGGGGGCTCTTCTCCGCCTGCCACTCGCAGATCATCGCCCGCGCCGTGTCCGCCTGGTGCTGCGCGGCGCCGTACGGGCACGCGGTGTCGGCGAAGACCGTCACGGGCGGCGGGCGGGCCTATGCGGCGCCGTACGGCCGCGCGGTCGCTGCACACGTGTCCGCCGCCTCTGCCAGCTCCACCGCCGCCTCCTGGGCGGCCAGCTGCACCGGTAAGACCGCCATGGCCACCGGCCGGGCTGCCCTCGCGGTAGCCGCCATGGCCACAGCGCGCCGGGTGGTGTCGGCGAGAACCGTCAGCCACGCAGCGGCTTTTGCTCAGGTGACGCTCGGCGGGCTCGATCTGGTCGACATCCCCGCCTCGGTCGGCCCGCCCACCCTCGTCTGGGGATCGGTCAGCCCGCCCGCCCTCAACTGGATTGCCGGCCCACCACACGTCGGGAGGTGACCGGGTGGCGCACATCCCCACGAGCAGCAACGAGGACATCCGTGTGTTCTGGGGGGTTGGCTTGGTTGGTCTCCCAGCGGGCATCGCCATCATTTCCCGGACGTCCCCCGAGGCGGAGCCGGTCGACGGCGACTACATCGCCGCCGCCTGGGAGGACGGCGCCACTGGGTGGGCGTCCATCCACATCGGCCCCGGTACGCCTCACACCTATACGCCGGGCGAGTACGTGGTGTGGACCCGCCTCACCGCAGGCACCCGCAAACCGGTGCGCCGGTCCGGGCTTCTCACGGTCGGCGTGCTGTCATGACCGTGACAGCGCCTTCCCCGTGGGAGATCGCAGCTGCCCGCTTCCAGCCCCGCACCCGGCGGTGGGCCACCCCGGGCGCCCTGGCCGCCGAACTCGACCCGACGACCGTGCAGACCCCGGCGCTGGACCTCATCGACGACGAACTCATTGCGGTCGCCGATGGGCGTGAGGACCGGCTCATGGTGTTCATGCCCCCGCAGGAGGGCAAGAGCGTCCGGATCTCGCACCGGTTCGTTGAGTGGCTCCTGGTCGAGAACCCGGACCTGCGGGTCGGCATCGTGTCGTACGCCGACGAGATGGCTCGCCGGTGGGGCAGCGACATCAAGCTCGATGCCCAGACGTTCGACGGCGCCGACGAGACCACCGACCTTGGGCTACGCCTGCGTGCCGACTCCCGGGCCGCTGGCCGGTGGCAGATCGAGGGGCGAAAGGGCGGCGTCTACTGTGTTGGCGTCGCCGGCGCGCTGACCGGCAAGCCGATCGACGTCATGGTCATAGACGACCCCATCAAGGACTTGGAGCAGGCGCAGTCGGCGGTTTATCGGGAGCGCGCCTGGCGGTTCTGGCAAGCTGTCGCTGTGCCTCGCCTTGGCCCAGGGGCGCGCGTCGTTCTAATCCAGACTCGATGGCACGAGGCCGACCTCGGCGGGCGGCTGCTCGCGCAGAACCCCGAGCGCTGGCGGGTCGTCTCGATCCCGGCCATCGCCGAGTCCGAGGATGACCCGCTCGGCCGCCGGATCGGCGAACCGATGACCTCCGCCCGCGGAGATCGGGACTGGGCCGCGATCCGCCGGGACGTCGGCGAGTACGTGTGGGCTGCCCTCTACCAGCAGCGCCCGCAGCCGGCCGACGGCGGCCTCTTCAAACGAGCCGGCCTGCGCCACTGGGTGTCGGGCGGCGAGCAGCGGCTCCGGCTCGGCGACCGCATCGTGGACCTGCGCGACTGCTGGAAGTTCCTCACCGTCGACCTCGCCGCCAGCGTGAAAACGTCGGCGGACTACACGGCGGCTGCGGTGTGGGCGATCGGCCCGGCCGGCGACCTGGTCATGCTGGACGGGATCCGGGAGCGCCTCGACCCGGCCGGCCACTGGCCTGCGGTGCGGGGGCTGCGCGAGCGCTGGTCGGCGGACGTGGTGTTCGTCGAGTCCCGCATGTTCGGCACGACCCTCGTCTACGAGGCCGCCCAGGGCGGGGTGCCGGTGCAGGAACTCCACGCCGACGCAGACAAGGTCACCCGGGCCCTTCCGGCGACCGCGCGCGCAGACTCCGGGCGGCTGTGGTTCCCGCCGCTGGACCGAATGCCCGAGGTGGCCGATTGGCGGGACGAGCTGCTGGCCTTCCCAAACGGCGTGCATGACGACTGCGTGGACGTGGTCGCTTACGCCGCCCGGGTGGCGGGAGCGCACTGGCTGCCCGCGGAGACTGCGTCGCTGCCGGGCCCCCGCCGTACGCCTGTGGATGACGGGGTGATCAGCCAGGCGTACGCCGCGGCGACCGGCGGCGCAGGCGGCATGGACTTCATGAGCGTCGACTACTGAGAGCAGGGGGTGAGCGGCATGGCCAAGCTGACCCCGATCACCCTGCCCGTCGTGTTGCGCATCGGAGAGTCCGAAGCCGAGATCGGCCGCATCGAAGTGCCGCTCACCGTGAAGATGACGTCCGCCACCCGGGCGCCAGACGGATCGGTGTCCCTGCCCGTAACGGCTGAGACGGACGGGCCGGAGCTGCGCCGCCGTGTCGCCGCCTTCCTCCGTGAGGCCGCCGCCGCATTCGAGGAAGAGGGGCCTGCCGATGGCGATTAACGCCCCCACCCGGGACATCGGCAGCCTCGACGCCGGATACTTCGGCCACCTGTACGCGGACCTGCTGGAGATTATCCCCGACCTGATGTGGCCCACGTCGGTGCAGACGTACGCGCGGATGCGCCACGACCCGCAGCTCACCGCTATCCTCGCCGCCTACACCCTCCCCATCCGCCGAGCCACCTGGGCCGTCGACCCGGCCGGATGTCGGGACGAGGTTGTGCAGCTCGTCGCCGACGACCTCGGCCTGCCGGTCCTTGGCGCCGACAACCGGCCCGGCCCAGCCCGTCGCCGCGGCGTGCGGTGGGCGGAGCACGTCCGCCTTGCCCTGCTCAGCCTCGTCTACGGGTTCGCCCCGTTTGAGCGCCGATACGAGATCAGGGACGGGCTAGCGCGCCTGGTCAACCTGGGGGAGCGGCTGCCGCACACGGTGCGGGCGATCGACATCAACCGGGACGGCACCCTCAAGTCCATCTCGCAGGAGCACGCTGCGGGCGGGCCCATCCCCGCGGATCGGCTGCTGTGGTACGCGCACGAGCGGGAAGGCGCTTCCTGGACCGGGCGGTCGATTCTGCGCGCCTCCTACGGGGCCTGGTTGATCAAACACGAGGTGTGGAGGGTGCACGCCACCTCGATCAGGCGTTTCGGGATGGGGGTCCCTTCCGTTGAAGCCCCGGCAGGCGCGACTCCCGCCCAAGTGACCGAAGCGCAGCGGCTCGCCTCGGCGATGCGCGCTGGCGACACCGCAGGCGTCGGCTTGCCGCCCGGCTTCCGCCTGGCGATCACCGGTATGACCGGGTCGGCGCCGGACGCGATGGAGTTCGTCCGCTACCTCGACCAGCAGATGTCACGCTCCGCCCTGGCCGGCCTGCTCGACCTGGGGGAAACCCGCAACGGGTCCCGGGCGCTCGGCGAGTCGATGCTGGAGCTGTTCTTCCTGTCGCTCCAAGCCGTCGCCGACGAGCTCGCCGACACCGCCACCCTCGGCGCCGCCGTCCCCAGCGTCGACCTGAACTGGGGGGAAGGCGAGCCCGCGCCGCGGATCATCGCCACCGACGTCGGCCAACGCCACGAGGTCAACGCCGAAGCCCTGCAAGCGCTCATCGCGTCCGGCGCGATCACCCCAGACCCGGAGCTGGAAGCGTACGTGCGCACCGCGTGGCGGCTCCCGCAACGCCCGGCCGCTCCACCGCCCCCCGCCTCGGTGCAGGCCCGCCCCCGCAAGACGCGGGCCCGTGGCCGGTCGGTGCGGGCCGCCGGATCGGAGGACGGGCACCGGCAGCTCACCCTCGTTGAAGCCGACTCCGGCATGGACCCGGACGCCATCCAAGCCGTCTGGTCGGATGCCCTCACCCAGCTCCTCGCCGACTGGGCCGGGGTGTCCGCCGCCTGGCGGGACGACCTTGCCGAGCAGATCCGCGGCATCGTTTCCGGCGGAGACCTCGCCGCCCTCGCGAATCTGGTGCTCGACCCGGGCGCCGCGATCCAACTGCTGGGCGCGGCCATGGTCGCGGTTGCCGAGCAGTCGTCCGCCCAGATGGTGGGGGAGGCCGCATCCCAGGGTGTGGAGGTTGACCAGCCGCCCGTCAACGAGTCTCACCTGCTCGACCTGGCCCGCGCACTGGGCGCACTGCTGGCCTCCCAGCTCGCCGGGGCCGGGGCGCGGGAGGCGATCCGGCGGGCGACCGCGGATGCGTCGGGTGAGGACGTCGCCGCCGCGGTGGTCGACCACCTCGCTGGGCTGTCGGATGCGTGGCTGCGCGAGCAACTCGGCGGGGCGCTCAGCGCGGCGCAGTCGGACGGCCGGTTCGCCGTGCTCGACGTGGCGCCGGAAGCCGAATACGCCAGCTCAGAGGTGCTCGACACGAACACCTGCAAGCCCTGTTCTGATCTTGACGGGACCGTGTTCGACAGCCTCGCCGAGGCGAAAGCCACCTACATCACAGGTGGCTTCATCGACTGCGACGGGCGGCTGCGCTGCCGCGGCATCGTGATCGCGATCTGGCCAGAGGAGGCATGATGCCCAACCTCGCCGTGCCCGACCTCCCCGCCCTCGCCACCATCCCCGGCGTCGAACTCGTCCAGGCTGGCCAGTGGGACATCAGCACCGGGCGGGTCACCTTCGCCCCCGCCGACCTCGCTTCCGCAGTCGGCGCCCTCGACTGCCCAGCCGTCCGCAGGCCGGTGCTGAAGCTGGGCCACACCGA
Organism: Streptosporangium heterodermiicola; assembly: GCF_051390675.1. NCBI lineage: Bacteria > Bacillati > Actinomycetota > Actinomycetes > Streptosporangiales > Streptosporangiaceae > Streptosporangium > Streptosporangium heterodermiicola. The sequence continues at coordinate 116,437 of NZ_JBPJSR010000006.1, read as the reverse complement.
CCCCCGCTTCGACGGCGAACCCGCCATCGGCTGGATCGACAACATGGGCCTGGTCGACTCCGGCAACACCCTCATCGGCGACTACGCGAGCATGCCCGGCTGGCTCGCCGCCGCCCTGCCCTCCGCTTACCCGGACCGCAGCATCGAGGGCGTCTTCGACTTCAAATGCCAGCTCGGCCACACGCACCCGTTCGTGCTCACCGCGGTCGCGCTGCTCGGCGTCACCGCGCCCGGCGTCGGCACCCTGCAGTCGCTGCAGGACATCGCCGCCCTGTACGGCGTCGCCGCCTCCTCCACCGGCCAGCCCGGCCACGCCGTCTCCGTCCATTGCAAGGGAGCTCCGATGCCCAACCCGCGCCCGGCCGAGGTCGCCGCCGGGGTCACCACCGAGGACGTCCGCAGGGCGTATTACGACGCCGCACCGTGGTCGGTGTGGATCACCGAGTTGCAGGTGGAGCCACCGCAGCTGATCACGATGGACGACGAGACCGGCAAACGGTACCGGGTGCCGGTCGTCGTGGACGGCGACGACGTGACGTTCGGCGACGCCGTCGAGGTGCGCGTCGAGTACGTCGACAAGGGCGACTCGACCCCGGTGGCGGCGTCGTCTGCGGTGGTGTTCGCCTCCCGCGCGGAGTCCCGGCCGGAAGCCTCCACCCCGCTGCCGCCACCTGCCCAGCCTGCGGAGCCGACCCCGGCCACCCCCGCCGACCCGGCGGCCCCACCCATCGTGGTGCCGCCTGCGCCGGAGATCATCCCGACGCCCCCACAGACTCCCCCGGTCGAGCCGGCCGCGGGGCCCACCCCAACCGAAGGAGAGGCCACTATGCCTGCTCTGGACGAGGGCCTGCGTGAGCGGCTCGGCCTGGGCGCCGACGCTGACGAGGCCACCATCCTCGCCGCCGTGGACGAGGCGCTGAACGAGCGCGCCGAACCCACCATCCCCGTCGAGCCGGTCGCCGCCGCGCCCGCGCCGCTGCCCGAGGGCACCGTCGTCATCGAGGAGGCGGTGCTGAACGAGCTGCGCGAGCAGGCGTCCCAGGGCGTCGCCGCCCGCACCCGGCAGCTCACCGAGGACCGCGACCGCGCGATCGAGGACGCCATCCGCGCGGGTAAGACCGCACCCGCCCGCCGTGACCACTGGCAGAAGTCCTGGGCCGCCGACCCCGACGGCACCCGGGACGTCCTCGCCTCCCTGGCGCCTGGCCTCGTCCCCCTGGCCGACATTGGCGAGCCCGGCGGCGAACCTGCCGGTGGCAGCGACATCGACGCCGACATCGACAGCCTGTTCTCCACCCCCGGACGGAGCGCCTGATGAGCGACTACATCCCCGTCTTCACCCCCGCTGACGCCGTCCCTGCCACCACCAGCGCCACCGTCACCGGCGGCCAGCTCCTCGCGGTGTCCGGCAACGGCACCGTCGCCCCCGCCGCCGCCGGATCCGCCGCCTACATCGGCGTCGCCTCCTTCGACGCCGCCAACGGCGCCCGCGTCACCTACACCCCCCGCGGCGTGATCCACGAAAGCATCGCCGACGGCGGCATCACCGCGATGGACCAGGTACAGGCCGGTGCCACCGGCAAGGTCAAGAGCCTGGCCGCCGCCGCCGGAAACGCCGCCGCTGACATCACCGCCGCCCGAGCGGTCATCGGCACCGCCCTGACAACCGCCACGGACGGCAACAAGGTCCGCTGGATGGCCTGGTAACCGAGAGGACCTGACCTAATGCCCGTCTACCCCCCGGCGCCTCCCGGCCTGTCCGGAGACCTGCTCACCATCCACCGGATGCTGCAGTCGCCCGCCCAGATCAGCCGCCGCCTCCGCACCTTCCAAGACCTGCGGTTCGTCAGCGACCAGATCCTGACCCAGAGGTACCGCACCAGCGGCGGTGCCATCCTCTACCAGGTGTCCGAGCCGATCACCAACACCCGGCCCGTCGAAGCCGTGCCGCCTGGGTCGGAGTACCCGCACGACGTCACCGCCGAAGGCACCGCCGCCCTGGCCGCCGTCTCCAAGTGGGGGCAGGCGACGCAGCTGACCGACGAGAAGATCAAGCGCAACGCCAACCCCGGCAACGAGGTTGACCGCGTCCTACGCAAGGTCGTCAACACGATCATCTCCAAGGTCGACTCCATCGCCCTGGCGGCGGTCGCCTCCGCCGTCACGGCGACGCAGGCGGCCAGCGCGGTGTGGTCCGGCACGTCCGCCACTGTGCTGCGCGACGTCGAGCTGGCCGTGGCGAAGGTCATCGACCTGAACCAGGGCTACAAGCCCGACACGCTGCTGCTGTCCACCACCAAGTGGGCGTACATGATCAGCGACGAGAAGGTCGCCAGCCTGCGCAGGCGGGAGGCGACCGACAACCCCATCTACACCGGCGAGATGGACGTCATCGCCGGCCTGAAGGTCGTCACCGCGCCCGCCTCCAGCCTGCCCTCCGACGACGTGTGGATCGTCGACAGCAAGCAGCTCGGCGGCATGGCGGATGAGACCGAGGTCGATGCCGGCTACACCGTCGACACGCTCGCCGTGCAGGTGCAGTCCGAGCGGCTGGCCCGCCGCGACGCCTGGGACATCTGGGGTCGCCGCATCACCGTCCCGGTCGTGCAGGAGCCCGGCGCCGGGATCCGCATCACCACCACCTGACAGGAGGGTTGATCATGGCGAAGCAGTATCAGGTGGTTGGCGCCTGCGTGACCGACATTCCGACCGGCGGCCCGATGGGGCCGACGCGGATCACGCTGTACAAGGACGCGTTCCTGCCGTCGGATGTGCCGGACGACCGGATCGAGCATCTGCTGTCGGTGAAGCTGATCAAGGAGGTTGGTGGGCCGGACAAGCCCGTTGAGCAGACCTCCAGCCCGCAGCCGAGTGGCGACGGGAAGGGCGTCAACGCCCGCTCCTCGAAGGCGGAGCTCGTCGACTATGGCGTCGCCCAGGGCGGCACCCGCGCCGAGTTGGAGGACCTCAACCTCAAGGAACTGCAGGCCCGCTACCTCAAGGGCGCCCAGCAGTAGAGACGTGGCCCGGCCTCGGGGTTCGCCCCCGTGGTCCCGGGCCGGGCCACCACAACAGGATCAGGGGGAGGGGTATGGCTGAGCCGTGGGCGCCGAGCCTGGAGGAAGTCGCCGACCACATCCCCACCCGCACCCGCCCCACCAACGCCCCGCCGGGCGACGACACCCTGTCGATGACGTTCAACGCCTCAACCACCCCCACCGGGGAGCAGGCCAGCCGGTTCATCGACAGCGCCGTCTCCGAAGTCCTCGGCGCCGTCGCCGGCAGGGTCCCCGACACCCCTACTTACCTGCGGGTGCTCGCCCAGAAAGCCGCCGCGCTGCGGGCCGCCGCCGACATCGAGTTGGCATATCCGGATCGGGACGCCGACGTCGACGTGTCCGAACGCCTCGACCAGCGCGCGAAAGACGCCTTGGCCCGTCTGGTGGGCGCGGTCAGCGACGCAGGCTCACCCGGCTCTGAAGGCTCGCTGCTGCCTGTCTGGTCGATGCCTGCACCCTCTCCCTGGCCCGGTGACTACCCCCTGTAGGAGGTCATCGTGGCCGCTGGCGGGCGGGGCTTCCGCCTCGACTTCAATGAGCGCGAGCTCGGCGAGCTGCTGCACGGCAAGGACGGGCCGGTCGGCCGGCTCATGGCCCGGTACGGGGAAATCGTCACCCAGGGGGCGAAACGCCGGGCACCGGTCTCACCGCGCGGGTCCGGCGGTCGCCCGTCCGGCTACCTCCGCAGCAAGATCGGGTGGGAACTCGGCCGCGACGAGATCGGCCTGTACGTCGACATCGCCTCACCCGCACGCACCCCGCAAGGCGAGCCGTACGGCCTGTTCGTGGAGGTCGGGACGAGGCCTCATGTGATCCGGCCGAAGAAGCCGGGCGGCTGGCTGCGCTGGGTCGGCTCCGACGGCAAGGTCCGGTTCACTCGGAAGGTCAACCACCCCGGCACCTCGGCGCAACCGCACCTCCGGCCAGCTCTTGAAGATCTGCGGGGCGCCTGATGCCGTACGTGGTCGCCGTCACCGCCGTCCGAGCCTGGGTCAACAGCCTCGACACCCTCGTCGGCTCCGGTCGCCCGCTCGCCCTCGGCGCTTTCCGGCAGCACCCCCGCTCACCCGGCCACGGCGCCTACGCCCTGCTGTCCCGTATCGGCCGTGCGGCCGGGGATCTGGTCGCCGAGGACACCATCGACAGCCCCCGCATCAGCGCATCCATCTTCGCTGGCACTGACGAGGCGGCGGAGATCGCCGCCGTCGCCTACGCCAACGCCGTCGACGCGCTGCGCGGCGCACCGGCGGTCATGGGTGACGCGCGCTGCCTGGTCGCCGACGACCTGGCTGGGCCGCTGCTGGTCGACAACCACGACTCCGACCGGGAGCAGTACCACTACGTCGTGGATGCCTCCTTCTACGTGCTCTGACCCTTTTAACGCCTGACCTGGAAGGACTCCCCTCATGGCGGCATTGACCACGCAGGTGCTGGTGCCCGGCGGCTCAGCATCCACCCTCACCGCCGCAGCCGGAGGCGGCGACACCTGCACGCCGGGCGACGGCGTGTTCCTGGAGGTCAACAACGCCTCCGGGGCGACGAAGACCGTCATTCTGGCTACGCCGGGCACGGTGGAGGGGCTCACAATTCAGGACCGGTCGGTGCCGGTGCCTGCCGGGGAGCGGTGGAAGATTCCGGTGCCGTCTCGCCTGTTCGCGGGCGCGGATGGCCAGTGCGTGATCACCTACAGTCCGGACGCGACCAGCCTGACTGTCGGCGCCTTCAAGGCCGCCTGATGGCCAGCCGCGCCGCCTCATCGCCGCCGGACGACACCCCGCAGGCTGTACGCGAGGTCGCTCTCTCCGACACCGCCGACGCCACCTCCACCGTCGCCGCCAAGCAGGTCGACGACGAGGCCGCCGCGCCGCCGTACTACATCGCGATCCAGCCGTTGTTCATCGACAACCAGTTCAGTCGAGCCTTCAACCCCGGAGACCGGGTGCCCGTCGACCACGTCGTCCAGTTCGGCTGGGCCGACCTGGTCCGCCGCCCCGAACCCGCCGAGAACACCCCCGTACATGAGCCTGAGACCACGCCCGGCCAGGCCACCAACAGCAAGGACGGTGCCTGATGGCGCGTGGCAAGCCGGAAGCGATCGCACTCGGCCCTGGAAGCCTGTTCACTGCGGTGCTCGGCACCCCCGAGCCGGTGGACCTCGTCACGCCGTGGGCGTCGGTGTCGACGTCCTGGATCGGCCTCGGCTACACCAACGAAGGCTCCAAGGTCAATTACAGCGTCGACAGCGAGAACGTTGAGGTCGCCGAGGAACTCGACCCGATCGCGGTCGCCCTCACCAGCCGCGAACTGACCATCGACTTCGCGCTCGCGCAGATCACCGCCACCAACCTGCGCGTCGCGCTGAACGGCGGCACGATCACCGCCGGATCCGGCATCGTCACCTTCGAACCGCCGGACCTCGGCGAAGAAATCCGCGTCATGATCGGCTTCGAGTCCGAAGACCACACCGAACGGTGGGTGTTCCGCAAGACGCTGCAGACCGGCAACATGGAGATCAACCGCGGCAAGGGTGCGGCCAAGGCCACCATCGGCTGCAGCTTCAAGGCGGAGCGGCCCGCGGGAGCGAAGCTGTTCAAGGCCATCCTCGCCGCCCCGACGAGGCTCTGATGACCAGACGCTCCTACACCTCGCCCGGCCACAAGAAGGCCTCCAACAGCCTCGTCGTCGAGTTCGACCTCGACGGCGTCACCTTCCGGAACGAAGATGCTGCCGCCAGCGTCCTGGACTTCAGCGAGTTCGCCCGGCTGGCCACCATGGGCGTCGACTCGAAAAGCGCGGCAGGCGCTTCGATCATCGCTGAAATCTTCATGATGCTGCTCGGCGAGAGCACCTACCAGCGGTTCCGCGCCCACTGCCGGAGGCATGGCACGGACGATGAGACGCTGCTGGCCATCATCGGGGACCTCATGGAGGAGGCGGGTAACCGCCCTACCGGCAGGCCCTCGGACTCATCCGATGGGCCGCCGACCGCCCCGGCTACTGCGACGGTCGTTTCCTTCTCGCGGGGCACCGTCGAGCAGACGGAGCTACCGGCCCAGCAGCCGAAGGAGACGCCTCGGCTGGTGTCCTACGGCTGAGCGACCTGCCGTTGCCCGACTTCCTCGACGTCGTCCACAGCCTGTGGATCGAGTGGCGCACCGACACCCTGCGCACCAGCATGCTCCTCACCTTGGCCGGGGCGGGCGATGAGTTCGAACCGGACCCGCATGCCGCGTTCGACGACTTGTTCGCTCCCCCTGCCGCCCCGGTCCGCCGGGATTCGGAGGAGCGCAGAGCGATGATCGCCCGCTTCGCCGCCGGATAACCCACGACGCCAGGCGAGGGGGTCACGTGGCTGCCCTCGCCGAAGCGTTCGTCCGCGTCCGAGCCGACACCACCGGCGTCCGCGACGACGTCCGGCGTGGTTTCGACGGCGCCGGAAGTGAGGCGGGCGACGACTTCGGCCGCAGCTTCAGCCGCGACGCCCAAGGACGGCTGCGCAGCGAGCAGAGCGGATTCACCGCCGAAGGCCGACGTCTCGGCGACGCTGCCGGAGACGGCTTCAACGACGGCTTCAACCAGTCCGCGAAAGCCGACCCCGGGCGGCTCGGATTCGACCGGCCCGGATTCTTCGGGGAAGGCTTCCGGCTCGGCGAATCAGCGGGCGGCGGCTTCACCGAGGGCTTCCGCGACAGGCTCAGCGGCGTCGGCGACCTCGCCGCCCGCGTTTTCGACCTGATCACCCCGCGCCTCGGCGGCCTGGTCGGCGGGTTCGGCCAAGCGACCAGCGCCGTCGGCGCCCTCGTCACAGGGCTCGGCAAGCTCGGCGTCGCCGCCGGAGCGATGTCGGTGCTCGCCGCCGGGGCGGCGTCAGCGGCAGCCAGCGTCGTCAGCCTCGTCGCCGCACTCGCCCCCGCCGCCGGGGCGATCGCCGCCCTGCCCGGCCTGGTCAGCGGCGTCGGCCTGGCCATGGGCGCCCTGAAGATCGTCACGTCGGACTTCAAAGACTTCTGGGAGGGCTTCTGGGCTGAGGTGGCCCCCGAGGCGCTGGAGCCGCTGCTGGTCAACCTCGCCCCCGCAGCTCAGCAGTTCGGCCGCGAAATGCTGGGCCTCAATCAGGCGTTGGAGGACATCCAGGACACCGTCGGGCAGGGGTTCTTCGAACCGCTGCTCGGCGAGCTCGGCCCCCTCATGGACGCCCTGCACGGGCCGCTACGTGACGGCTTGTCCGGCATCACCCGCGAGTACGGGGTTGCCGCCGCGTCCGCGTTGCAGTTCGCCCGCACAGGCGAGTCGGTGTGGGCCCTGGAATCACTGTTCATCTCCGTCCGCACCGCCCTGCAGTCCCTGCAGCCAGCGATCACCCCGCTGCTGGCCGGGTTCAGGGACCTGGCTGTGGTGGGTGCCGGCTGGCTCGCGAATCTGGCGCCCGGCATCGCCGACGTGGTGGAGAAGTTCGGCCGGTTCATGTTCCACGCTGCCGCTTCCGGTCAGGCGTTGGCGTGGATGGGCGGCGCGCTGGCCGCCCTCAAGCAGCTCGGCGCGCTGGTCGCTGATCTCGGCGGTGTTCTCGGCGGAGTCCTGCGGGCGGCGGAGACCGCAGGTGCTGGTGCGCTCGGCGTGCTCGGCCAACTGGTCGACGGCATGCACGCCTGGGTCGACAGCGCGGCCGGTCAGCAGATCCTTATCACGATCTTCCAGTCGCTCGCGCAGGTCGGCCAGAGCCTGGTGCCGGTCATCACCGCGATCGCCTCCGGTCTCGGCGTACTGGTGCCGGTCGTCGCTCAACTGGCTGCCGGGTTCGCGCCGGTTCTGGTCGCCGTGGTGCAGGGCATCGTGTCCGCCCTGTCATCGGTCACCCCGGGGTTGACCGCGCTGGCGCAGGGGGTCGGGTCGGCGGTCACCACGATCGCGTCCACCTTGGGGGCGTTGGGCAGCGCGATCAGCGTCACCCTGGACAGGATCTCTCCGCTGATCGCCGCCGTCGGTGATGCGTTCATCGCGCTGCTGCCTGGTATCGCCGCCGTCGTCCAAGGCATCGGTGGCGCTGTCGGCAGCCTGGCGCCCGCCCTGCAACCCGTCGCTCAAGCCGTTTCCACCGTCCTGCAGGCGGTGGCTCCGCTGCTGCCTGTCGTCGCCCGGCTCGCTTCCCTGATCGCCGTCAGCCTGGCTGGCGCAGTCACCCAGCTGACACCCCTGTTGGCTCCGCTTGGGGACGCGTTCGCGGACGCGTTGACCGCGGTGATCCCCTTGTTCGCGGAGATCGCTAAGGCGGCGGCTGCGCTGCTGCCCGGTTTCACCGCTGTGGTCCGCGGCATCGGCGCCGCGGCGGGCAGTCTGGGTTCAGCGTTCAGGCCGGTCGGCGCCGCGATCGGCGGCGTGCTGCAAGCCTTGGCGCCGCTGCTGCCGATCATCGGCCAGTTCGCCGCCGTCATCGCCACGAACCTCGCCCAAGGCGTCATCGCCGTCACTCCCGCCCTGTCTGCGCTGGTGGCGGCGTTCGGCCAAGGGTTGCAGGCGTTGATGCCGTTGGTGCCGCTCCTGACCAGCTTGGCGGTCGCCGTCGTCGACCGGCTGCTGCCTGCCCTGACTCCGCTGATCCCGATCGTCGCGCAGATCATCTCCACCCTGGGCGTATACCTGGTCGGAGCGGTCCAAGCGGTGGTGATCGCGATCGCCCCGCTTCTGCCCGTCATCGGCGCTGCGGCGGCCGTGTTCGCCGAGCAACTGGGTGGCGCACTGCAGCAGGTGGGTCCTGCCCTGGCCGCGTTGGGGCCCGCGTTCGTCGCGGTGCTCGGTGCGATCGGCCAGGCGGTCGCCGCGTTGGCGCCTGCCCTGGTGCCGTTGGCGGGCGCGTTCGCTTCCCTGGTGGTGGCGGTGGCTCCGCTGCTGCCGCTGCTGGCTGAGCTAGTCGCTCAGGTCATCACCCAGCTGGCGCCGGTTATCCCACCGTTGGCGGCGGCGTTCGTGCAGGTTGTGCAGGCTTTGCTGCCGCTGGTGCCGGTGCTCGCGCAGGTAGCAGTCATCATCGCCGAGCAGCTCGCCCGCGCGGTGCAGCAGGTCGCCCCGTACTTGCCGGAGCTGGTGTCCGCGTTCAGCAATCTGCTGATCCAGATCATCCCGCTGATCCCCGAACTGGTGACGCTCGCGTTGACGTTTGCCCCGTTGATCCCCGTGTTGACGGGTCTCATCACCTTGATGGCGGACCTGGTCAACGCGATCATGCCCGCCCTGGTGGCGGGCATGCAGTGGCTGGCCGGGGTGATCGCGGGCGAGGTCGCGAAGATCGTCAAAAGCTGGGACGACTTCAAGGGCGGCGCGAAGGCGGCGGTGGAATGGGTTGGCGCACGCCTGGATGAGTTCGTCCGCTTCCTGCAGACCTTCGCAGGGGATGCCGAGAAGTGGATTCGGGAGACGAAAGACAAGGTCATCGCCCGGTTCAACGACATGGTTGTATGGCTCGCCACCCTTCCCGGCAAGGTGTTCAACGCGATAGCGGACCTAGGTCAGATACCGGTCCGGGTCGCGAATTGGTTCCTGGAGATGCGAAACGCCGCAGTCAGCCGCGCGACCGATCTGGTGAACTGGGTGCGGGGCCTGCCCGGCATGATCGGGGGCGCGTTGAGCAGCCTCGGCGGGCTGCTCGGAAGCGTCGGCCACAACATGATCATCGGGTTGTGGAATGGGATCGTCGGGGCCTGGAACTGGTTCGTCGGCGCGGTCGGCGGTCTGTTCACCGGTCTCATCGACTGGTTGCGGCGCCTCCTCGGCATCGCCTCCCCCAGCAAGGTGTTCGCCGCGATCGGCAAGCAACTGCCAGCCGGCCTGGCGGTCGGTATGGACGGTGCCGCTGGCCTGGTGACGGCGGCGGCCGGGCGGCTCGCTGACGCAGCACACCTTGATCTGACCGGCGGATCCATGACGGTGGCACCGGCAGCCGGAGCTTTCACCGCCTCGTCGGCATCCGGCGGCCGGGGCGGCATCGTGGTGGAGAACCTCAATGTCGAGGCGACGTTGCCCAGCGGTGATCCTCTGCAGGTTGACCGGGTAGCCAGGGATCTGGCTGTGAAGATTCGTGACGCGTTGCGTGACCTAGAGCGGGAGGTGTACGCGTGAGCGACTTGACCGTGGGCCGGCTGACCCTCCGGGAAACGTTCGGGCTGTCGGAGTCGGGGAGCAGCGACGGCCGGACGATGAGCCTGCAAGGGAAGGAGGTCGTGGGGCTCATCTCCCGGGCGGAGTTACTCGAGCGCATGGACGGCGCCCTCGGCTTGGTCGGCGCCATGGTGCCCGCTCGCTGGGAAGAGAAGTCCGAACGCAACGGGTACTACACGGTCACCGACGTGTCCGCGGACTACGTCGACCGGTTCGGCCAGCGTCTGGCGTGGGTGGTGTGGAAGCTGGGGCTGCGCCGGCACGGCTCGGACACCGACATCGACCTGGAGTCTCGGCTGACCGGCGCCCGGCGCGCGAACGATTACGGCCTGTCGGGGGAGCGGTGGCACGCGCCGCCGCCCGGCCACTACGCCCTGAACACCGGCGCCACGCTGCCCAGCATGATGACGCGGGCCACCACCGACGGGCTCATCACGGTGTACCGGGGTCTGCCCGCCGGGGTGTCGCCGCGGTGGGGGTGCGCGACCGGCGACTACATGCGCGGCCGGGTCCGGATCCTGTCGGCCGGGTACGAGCGGGTTGGTACCGGCCACCGGGTGGAGGTCGACGGTTGGGAGTTGTCGAATGGTCTGGTGCGGGTGCGCCCCTTGCAGTCCGGCGGCAGCATCGAGGTCGCGTCGTTCACCGGCGGCGCTTGGCGGCCGCGGGCGTGGTGGGTGGATGTCGGCGGCACGCAAGTGGCCCGGTTCGAGTCGGCGACGATCCTGCGGAACGACCCTGAGCAGGTGATTGTCCGCTTGGTGGAGCACCGGGTGCCGGTTGGTCGAACCGTCTTGGACCTCACCCTGCGCCGGGGTTCCCGCTTCGTGGAGGGGTATTTGCAGCGTGGCGACTCCGGCGCCCTCAGCGTCTACCTGGCGTCAGCGGAGACGTTGACGGACGGTACGTCGTACGTGGTGCGCTCGACCAACGACTCCGACGGGAACCGGGTGACCGCCGGGTCGGCCCGGAACTTCGCGCCGCACGCCAACGGCGGGATGACGAAGACCAGTTCGACGGTGATGGACTTCTACCTCGGCACCGTGGCGGGCGGTTCCGGGGCTGTGTCCGGCGACATGGCCATTCACCTGCGGGATCAGTATGTCGGTGCTCTACCGGAAACGACCAGCGTCGTAAGGAGGTGACTGGGTGGCTGTTACCGAGGTGCTGATGGGGCTTGGCTCCTGGAGCGTCCAGCTCAGCGAGGAGACGCCGCGCGACGTCCTCGACCGACTCGGCTTCTTCGGCCACGTCGCCATCGTCCCCGGCGACCTCACCCCTGCCCAGTACGACGACGAGCTGCTCACCATGGCCCGCTACGTCGGCGTGCTCACCGGCCGCGAATTCGAGAACCGGAAGACCATCAAGGGTCAGGGCATGGCCGTCTGGCTCGGCGACTCCGACGACAAGGGCGAAGTCCTGGAGACGCCGATCCAGCTCGTCGGCGAGACGTTCCCGAACGCCATCCGGGCCATCCTCGGCGCCAGCACCGCCGTGGTCGAGGGCGCCCTCTACAGTGCCCCCGGCACCTACACCGGCCGCCACCAGTGGCAGTCGAAGCGTAAAGCGATCGACTACATCTGCTCGACGAAGGACTGCGACTGGCGGGTCAACGGCAACGCCACCCTCGACGCCGGGCCATCCGCCAACCTGTTCAAGGTCACGCCGACCTGCGTCATCGTCCGCGACGGCGCAGTCGGCCCCGACATGGAGCTGACCGGCCTGCCCGGGGATATGGCGCTCGCCCGCGACGTCGAGGACTGGACGTCGCGGGTGGTGCTGCTCGCCGAGGGCGACGGCGCATCCGTGGCCACCGCGGGTGTGAACGTCCTGTCGAACCCCTACGAAGACCTCCGCGGCAACCCGGTGAAGCGCACCCGCCTGGTCAGCGAGTCCGGGACCGCGACCGGCAACGCCCAAGCCCGCGCTCAGCTGCAGCTGAACAGGTTCAGCGGCACCCGCAACGCCATGCGGCTCAGCGCGGCGGACTACGACATCCGCGGCGCGTTCGTCGTCGGCGACTGGGTATGGGTGTACGACCCCGACGCGACCCTGTTCGACGTCTCCAACGAGGTGCAGTACCGCGGGCAGCGCATCAACCCGATCCGGTTGCGCGCCGTCGAAACGTCGTGGCCGGTGGCGGAGGGGATGACGGTCGCCTACCGGCACCAGGACGGCACCTGGCTGGATCTCACCCCGTACGCGGTGTGGGAGAGCGGCGCCACATCCGTCGTCGTCGGCGAGCTCAACAGGTCGCTGACGAACTCCGGCGGCGAGCCGGTCGGGCCGCGGCCCATCCCGGACGCCACGATCCCCGGCGTGGTGTCGTGGGCGCTGCCGTTCGAGACCAGCGTCTACCTGGACGCGCTCGGCGGCACGAGGGCAAACATCATGGTCGCCTGGGAGGAACCGCTCAACGAGGACGGCAGCACGATCCTCGACCTCGACCACTACGAGATCCGCTACGACGTGTCCCCGGCGACCACCTGGCGGATGGCGTACGCGGCGGGGGGAGACACGCAGGTCGTCGTCGGCGACCTCAGCCCCGGCGTCGTCTACGACTTCGGGATCCGCGCCGTCGACCTGTCCGGCAACGCCGGCGAATGGAGCGTCACCGAGTCGGCGACCGCGCACCCGGACACGATCCCGCCCAGCACGCCGGCTGCTCCGACGGTGGCCGGGTCGTCGCTGGCCCTGCAGGTGCGGCACGAGCTGGGCAAAGCGACCGGCGGCACCTTCAACCTTGAACTCGACCTGGACCACCTTGAGGTGCACGTCGGCGACAGCTCCGGGTTCACCGCGGATGAGACGACGGTGAAGGGCAAGATCCCTGCGAACGCGGGGATGATGCAGGCGGAGATCGCCGCGGTGGGCACGGTGGAGGTGGAGGAGACGACCACCCGATGGGTGCGGGTGGTCGCGGTGGATGAGGCGGGCAACCGGTCGCTGCCGTCCGCTGCGGCGAGCGCGACGGCCCTGCTGGTCGACTCGGCGCACATTTCGGACCTGACCGCGTCGAAGATCACAGCCGGGACGATCGGGGCGAACATCCTGCTCGGCGCCAGCATCCGCACCGCGTCGTCCGGGCAGCGGGTGGAGCTCAACGCGACCGGCCTGCACGGATACAACGGCGGCGGCACCGAGCTCGTGTCGCTCCTCAACGACGGCAGCTTCGCGCTGCGGACGTCCGCCTCTGGCGCCCGGGTAGAGGTCAACGCTGGTGGCATCGGCGCGTGGGACGCCGCCGGCGTGCAGACCGTCGGCATCCAAGGCGCGAACGGCGTGTTCTACATGAGGTCCGCTACGAGCGGGGCGCGGGTGGATCTGAGCACGATCAGCGGCCTGCAGTTGCACAACAGCAGCGGCGTCAACACGGTAGGGCTCGACCCGAACGGGTCGTTCATCCTGAGGTCGGGCACCTCCAATGCTCGCATCGAGCTGGACCTTTATGGGCTGCGGGGCTACAACAGTAGTGGTTTGGAAACGTTCAGGTTGGATGCGACGACCGGCAACGTTGATGTCGTGGGCCGTATTTCCAGTAGCGTCAACTTTACGACGAAGCGCCTGGTCATCAACCCGGTTATCGGCGCTGACGCGGAAATCCGCTTCTACGAGGACGTGTCCAGCTACCACTACATTACGTCGTCGGTGGCATCCCCCGATTCGTTGCAAATTGGTAGCGTAACCTCCAGTGGCCGTAAATATGTTATCGATATTTCGCCTGGGGCTACCAACTACATTGGTTTAACCTCTGGCTCGGAAATCGCCGGGATCCGATTCAAGGACAATGGCGTCACCGACGTGCGAGGCGCGGGCATTGGTACGAATGGCGGCGCACTGCATTTCATGGCGCAGGGCGGGCCTGGCGACGGTTTTTTCCGCTGCTACTGGAGTGGGTCGGATATCCATTTCGTCCGGAACGACACTAATTCGATCGTGAAAACCTTCATCATCGACCACCCGCAGGACGCGGGCCGGCACCTGGTGCACGCCACCACCGAGTCGCCGCACAACGGCGTCGAATACTGGGGCGACGTGGTGCTCGACGAGGACGGCCAAGCGGCGGTGGAGCTGCCCGGATACTTCGAAGCGCTCACCCGGGGCGTCGGCCGGGCAGTGCTGCTGTCCTGCTTCGATGTGCCGGGCGAGGTGGCGGCGACGTACCCGGAGGGCGGCCGGTTCCGCATTTCCGGGCCGCCGGGGCGTCGCGTTTCCTGGCTGGTGAAAGCGATCCGCTCGGACGTCCCGCCGCTGCTGGTGGAGCCTCGCCGCGATGAGGTGGACATCCATGGCGACGGCCCGTACCGCTACTACACGATGAGGACCGCTGATGCATGAGCAGCAGGCCAACATGGATGAGCAGCAAACCAACGTCGACCCCGCCGAGGTCGTGCAGGAGTACCGGGTGCGGCTGGACGCTGCCATCTACGACAACGTGCTGCTGAGGGCGGCCCTGCGGCAGGCGCAGCAGGAGGCCGCCGAACTCCGGCAGGTGGGTAGGTAGGTATCTCTGGCGGATTCCGGTGCGGCGGGAAGGCGTTAGGAGAGCACCCATTCGCCTTTCTGCTGGCCGAACATCACCCCGAACTGGAGTTTCACCGCTTTCGCCGCGGCGGGCATCTCGAACACGATTAGCCCTTTACGGGCGTCACCACGGTTTACGGTGACCGCTCCGCCGAACACGATTCCCTCCGTCACCTCGGCGAACGTCGGGCGGTGCTGTTGGCCTTCGGCGTCGATCAACGCGCCGCCGATACCCGGCGAGTCGGTGTAGACGTCTTGGCCGATGTTCTTCAAGGTCAGTTCGATGGCGATGTAGCGGCTACCGGCTTTCGGCTTCACGTACGGGTTGTTCGGCGTTGCGTTGTCGATGACCCGGTTGAGGGTGACAGCGACTTCAACACCCGATTGCAGCCCCTTGACGGTGAGCGTCTCGCCGACCTTCGCGCCTGACGGCGCCTGTTCCTGCGCCGCTGGTGGCGGGGTTGAGGTTGGGGCTGGTTGCGGGGTGAGTTGCGGTGCGTCTTGGCCGCCGCAAAGTCGGGATGTTCGCCGCTCTTGCACGATTTGTTCAACGGTCTTGGACTGGTACTCCTTCTGCTGGTCAGCGGGCAGCACGTACCGCCACGCCTGCCCTTCGTAGAGGAAGTCGAAGGTGAACGCCGCGATCAGCCGGTTGGCCTGCACTTGCGCGGCGTCGCCGTTGACGGTGACTGAGGTGATCGTGAACCGCAGGTTCCGTGCGATCTGCGGGCACTGCTCGAACATGTCCACGTAGTCGTCGCGCGATACCAGGGCTTGCGATTGGGGCGCCCAGTGATCCCAGAACTTGCCGTAGGAACCGGCGGCGTAGAGGTCGAAAATCTGCTGGGCGGCTGCTCGCGCGCCGGCTTCGTTCTGTTCTTGCGCTGGTAGGTCTGCGGCGGCTACTTCGACGCTGTCGGGAGCCCCGGTGTTCGGGCTGGTGGGGCTGAGCACGATGAGGGTTGCGGCGACGGCTATGCCGAGCAGGGCGACGGTGGCGAGGGCGATGACTGCCATGGAGAGTGCGGATCCGCCGCGCGGTGGCGGCTGTTTGTGCGCGGTCGGCTGTTGCGGGTGCCTGTGCGGCGGGTGGTACTGGTTGTGCGGCGGCTGACCTTGCGGGGGGTATGACACGGCATCTCCTGAGTCGGGGGGTGCGTGTGTGACGCTGGGGTCGCTCTCCGGGGTTACTGCTGGCCGGATGTGGCCATCGTGTTCGTGTCGCCCGTGTGCCCCCACGGCGGACGACACCCCCTTCTTCGGCGCGGCTCTGCGCCCTCACCTTGCCTTGAGAGGACCTTGCATGCCCGAGGCCACCACATGACCCGGCTGTGCGTCGTGCTGCGCCACCGCCTTTCTCAACGTGGCGCGTGTCTGCTGATCCTCGCCACCGTCGACGTCGTCTACGCCATCGCCCTCACCTACGCGCCGCCGGAGACGCTCGCCTCCGAGACGTACCGGTTCTACGCGGCGCTTGCCCCGCTGCCCGTGTGGGGCAGCGTGTGGGCCGCAGTCGGTGCGATCTGCCTGGTGCAGGCGTGGACGCCCCGGGATCGGGTCGCGTACACGGCCGCCACCGGCCTGAAGATCTTTTGGGCGTTGCTGCACCTGGGGGCGTGGGTGGCGGGGGTGTTGCCGCGTGGCTACGTGCTGGCGGTGATGTGGCTGCTGGCGGCCGGGCTGGTGATGGTGATGGCGACGGTGCCGAAGGGTGGGCGGAGTGACCGGTGAGATTTGGATCGCGGTCGTCGCCTGCATCGGCGCGTTGGGAAGCGCCGCGTTCACCGCGGCTGCGAGCAGGCGCACTGCGCGGGTCACGGAGGCGGTGGAGACCAGCAAGGTCGATGCGGCCGCCTTCGACCGGGCGCGGGCGATCTACGAGTCGGCGCTGCAGACGTTGGAAGAGCAGTCCCTGAAGTTGCGTGAGCGGATGGGGGAGCTGAATCAGCAGCTTGCTCATGAGCAGGACGCGTCAGCGGAGATGCGGCAGCAGATCCGTGACCTGCGCGCGCAGGTGGACTTGTTGGAGGAGACGGTCGCTGATCTGCGGCTGCAGCTGAGCAAGGCCGACATCCGGCCGGAGACTGAGGTGGGAGAGGTGGAAGCGCCATGAAGGTAATCACCAGGGCCGGGTGGGGTGCCCGGCGGCCGACCGGCTCCTACGCGCCGCTGCCCGAGGCGCGCGGCACGAAAGTGCATTACACCGGCGGCTATGTCTCGCCCAAGATCGTGGATGACCATGACATCTGCCTGGAGCTGATGCGCAACTTCCAGAACCAGCACATCAACGTCAACAAGTGGAGCGACTTCGCGTACAACCTGGCGGGTTGCCCGCACCGCCGCCTGCTGGAGGGGCGCGGACTCCGGGTCATGAGCGCGGCGAACGGGGAGGGCCAGAACAGCGGGCACTACGCGATCCTCGCCCTCGTCGGCAGCTCGGGTTTCGTCGAGCCCACCGACGACCTGCTGCACGCCGTACGTGACGGCATCGAGCTGCTGCGCAAGCACGGCGCGGGCAGCGAGATCAAGGGGCACCGCGACGGCTACTCGACCAGCTGCCCGGGCGGCCCGCTGTACGCGTGGGTGCGGAAGGGGGCGCCCCGCCCACAGGAGGTCCCGGCGAAGCCGAAGCCCGTGGAGAAGCCCGTCACGGTGGTGTGGGACGGCGACGTACCCCGGTGGCCGGGCCGGGTTCTGAAGCACGTTGAGGGCGCGCAGATGATGCGCGGCGAAGACGTCCGGGTGTGGCAGGAGAAGATGGCCCGCCGCGGCTGGACGATCGACGTCGACGGCTGGTTCGGCGGGCAGTCCGCAGGCGTGGCCCGCGGCTACCGGCGCGGAACCGGCCTTCCTGCTGGCGACACCGTGGACAAGGCGACGTGGGCGATGACGTGGTCGTGGACGCCGCCCGAGTCGGCGTGATCGAGGCCGCGCTCCTCCAACTGCTGATGAGACGCCAGCATCCAACCGAACCGGCCCTGGAGTTGGAAGTTGCCCCTGTGGATCCAAGACGGGTTGGGGCGATGAGACGCGTCGACCCGCACCGCCCGGAGCTTCGCATCGTCCGCTCCCCGGACCCGCCGCCGCGGCGGAACCCCCCGACGCCCTGGCCATCGCGGCTGGGGCTTTTTGCTGCCCGAGCCCGGGCGCTGATCGCCCGTTGGAGGCCGCCATGCCGTTGACCGACCGTGCCCTGGCGCGGGCCGCCGCCGTCCACGCCGCGGCGCTGCTGCACGGGCCGATCTGTTTGGAGCCCGGCGTCGACCGGGCGGTCACCGAGCACGTCGCCCAGGCCGCGATCCGGCGGCTGGCGGACGGGCTGGCCGCTTACGTGCTCGGCACCACCCGCATCTTCCTCACCCCTGGGCCCGTCGTTGACGAGGCCAAACCCGTGCCGACCGGCACAATCACTCACCAGGAAGGCAACACGATGACGCAGATGAACACCGGCCACCAGTTCCAGCTCAGCATCGACGCGAAGGACGCCGCCGGCTTCCCGACCCGGCCGAACGTGCAGTGGTCGATCGACGACCCGGCGGTGGCGGAGCTGCGGGTGTCGGAGGACGAGCAGACCTGCGTCGTCGTGTCCGGCGCCCCCGGCTCGGCGGTGCTGACCGTCACCATCGAGGACGAGAACAGTGAGGGGCAGGAGCCGCTGTCGGCCACCCACGCCATCGACGTCGTGCCCGCGGGGACGGCGACGATCGAGCTGGTGGCGGGTGACGTCGAGAACGAGACGCCGGCGCCCGGCGAGGGCGACGCCCCCGAGGGGGAGCAGCTGTGACCAAGGACGACCTGACAGGCGAGCCCGCCCTGTGGGCGACCCTCGCCGCGTCCTTCGTGCAGCTGCTGGCCGCGTTCTTCATCCCGTGGTCGGACGTCCAGGTCGCTGTGGTCAACGCCCTCATCCTCGCGCTGGCGGGCGTGTGGGTGGCGTTCGCGACGCGGAGCCTCGATAACGGCGGGTCGATCAAGTCGGCGATTCTCGGCGCTGTTCAGGCGGGGCTGTCGTTGGCGATCACGTTTGGGTGGGAGGCTCGCCCGGAGCAGACGGTGGCGATCATGACGTTCGTCGGTCTGGCGGTGGCGGTGTTCATCCGGCAGACGTCGAAGCCGCGCGGAGCCTACGACCTGGCGGCCTGACTGGCCGAGAGCGTGAACTGCCAGCCTGGCCGCAGGTGGCAGCAACTGGTAGGTGGGGAGCCCTCGTCGTCTTCGGACGGCGGGGGCTTCTTCGCGTTCCCGACCCGGCTTTGAGTGCGGCTTTGACGAACCCTGTACTGCAGGGGCAGCCTCAAACTCCTGCTGCTGGGCGCGCTTCCGGGAGTTGCCCCCGGCATACTGTGCTGGTGGGGTCCTGTGCGTGCGGCCATGCCGGACGGGACCCCACGCTCTGATCTTGAGACGCCCCGCCTTCCTCCGGGAGGGCGGGGCGTTCGTCTTGTTGTCGCCGCCTCGTAAGATCGCTCCGGTATCGCACGACCCGGGGGAGAGTGACCGATGGCCGACTACGAGATTCCCGAAGACCTGATCGAAGCGCAGCGCGCCTTCTACGAGGCGGACGAACGTGTACAGGCGGCAACGGACGCGATGCCGTCGTCGGTGGCGGTGCTCGCAAGGGAAGCGGCGGTGTCGGAGGAGCAGCGGGAAGAGTTGGCGGCGGCCCGCGCCGAGCGGCTGCGCCTCGTCGATGTCTTATACCGGCACCCGTGGTTTCAGACGGTGGACGACCCGCACAAGGCGCGGATGGCGCTGCAAAAAGCAGCCCGAGGCGAGGGCTGAAGGGTCCCGTACCCGCCTCGCCGGGTACGGGACCGATGACCAGGGATCGGCTCGGGAGCCTCGCGGGTTACCAGCCATACCCGACTGGCATGACGCAGGCCCGCCCATCCCGGGCGGGCCTGCTTCGTCTTGTTTGCTGGGTGGCCGCCCCCCGCTGGAGGCGGCCACCCAGGGAGGAGACGCCGACCCGGTCAGCCGCACGCTGACGGGCCTCACCCTGTGAGACGCCGGCCGGGGCGGAGTGGTTGGCCCGAATCCGAATCGGGCTCGGACGCGAGGCGCACCCAGGAACACGGAAGCCCCGCCGTTCTCCTCCGGAGCGGCGGGGCTTCTCGCGTTGCGGTCAGATGGCGGCGGCCGGCGGCCGCATCGCCAGGACGACCACCGTCGCGTCGTCCCGATGGCCATCCGCGTCCGCGCGGGCGGCGGCCACGATCGCCTCGGCCAGCGCCTGCGGGTCGTCCCGGCGTGTGAGCACCAGTTTCTCCAGCATGTCGTGCGGCACCTGGTCGTGCACGCCGTCGGAGGTGAGGACCACGAGGTCGCTCGTGGTCCATGCCTCTGAGACCGTCGCGACGGACGCCGTGGCGATGCTGGTGCGCAGCAGCTGCGCGGCGCGCCGGGTGACCTCGCCTTCGTACCCGCACATTTCCAGCTGCGTGGCCAGGTTGTGGTCGACGGTGAGGAGTTGGAGTTGCCCGTCCTCCAGGGCGTAGGCGCGGCAGTCCCCGACCCAGGCGATCCGTACATCGTCGGCGTCCACTGACGCGGTCACCACCACGGCGGCCGCGTCGGGCTCGGGGTCCTCGCTGGCCCCGGTGTCGGCGATCAGTTCTGTGGCGGTGAGGATTCCGGCCAGAGGTCCGCGCCGCGCGGCCACGCGGGCGGCCGTCTCGGCGAGCAGGGCGGCGACGTGCGCGACGCGGTCGGAGTGGCCGATGCCGTCGACGATGGCGATAGCCGTGGTCCGGTCATCCAGGGTGCACACCACGGCGGCGTCGCCGCTGGGGCTGGCGGTGCCTGGTCGGGTGGCTTTCGCGACCGTGATCATCCGGTTGTTGGGTGCGGTGGTCATGTGATCTTTCTTTCTTCAGGGTCCAGGGCGTCCGCCGCGGCGCGCAGCAGCGGCTCCAGCACCTCGCGGTGCGGGTCCAGCAACTCCCGGCCGCGCTGGAGCACCCAGTCGGGCACGGGGTCGTCGGGCGGGGAGGGCAGGTCGGGTGAGGTCATGGGGTCATGTTCACCCGGCCCACTGATCGATCGCAGGCAGACAGCAGGACGCCCCCGCCCTTACTCGCCAGCCGCCCGCCTGCGGGTCTCCCGCGCTCGGTGGTGCTCCACAGCCGCGCGCGTCTTCGCATAAACCAGCCGCCCGGCGTGGGAAAGGTTGGGCCAGACTGCCTTGTAGTCAGCGACGCTATCCACGATCTCGTAGGGGGACAGGGAGCATTGAGGCTGACCTCCGAGGATTTCCAGAAGCCCAGTTACCAAGAAGGTGGGGTTCCACTGCTCAAGAGGCATCCGGTCCTTCATCTCGTGGCAGTTCATGCACGCCGGGGCCATCTCCGTTCCGCCTGCCGCCTTGGGAATCGGGAAGTGGTCGTGCTCGTGGCGTCGCACGAGCGGGGCATCGCAGTAGTGGCAGAACTCGCAGCAGGGAAGTTCACGTTTGGCCATGGGGGCTCCCCGGGTTACTCGTCGGTGGGCAGGTTTTCGATGGCGGCGCGGCGCTCGTCTTCCGAGGGCAGGGTGTACCGGCGGGCGGTCTCGATGCTGTGGCCCAGCAGCTCGGCGATGACCACGATGTCCTCGCCCTGCCGCCGCAGGTTCGTCCCCAGCGTGTGCCTCAGCACGTGGGGCGTAAAGTCCTCGACCCCGGCGGCGTCCGCCAGGCCGGTGAGGACGTCATAGATGCCGCGCGAGGACAGGCGCCGGCCGCGGGCGTTGACGAACAGCGCCACCTCCCCGGCCGTTGCGACGCGCTGGGCCATCCACGTTTCCAGCGCGGTGCGGAGCTGCGGGTGGATGGGCACGCTCCGGTACTTGCCGCCCTTGCCGTAGCGGACGATGAGCGTTCCCTTCCTCGCGGACAGGTGGACGTCATCCATGTCGAGGGCGGCCAGCTCGGCGATGCGCAGGCCCGCGTAGAACCCGGTGTAGGCGAGCGCGCGGTCCCGAGTCGGCGCTCGCTCGGCCTCGCGCAGGAACCGGGTCTGCGCACGATCGTCCAGCGCGCGGGGCGCGAGCTGGGGGAGGTCGGTGCGCTTGGCCGCGGCCGGGCCGACGCCCATGCGCCGGTTGAAGTCGTCCACGGCGGTCAGGTGCCCGTTCACGGTCCATGGGGCGCGCTTGGCCACGGTCATCAGGTAGGCGCGGTAGTCGCGGGCCGCCCAGTCCCGGGCGACGGGATCGGTGAGGGGGTCGCCGTCGAGGGCTGCGGCGTCGAGCCATACGAGGTACTGCCGGATCCGGGAGAGGTAAGCGGTGATGGTCCTCGGTGCCAGCGGGGTGCCGGGCCGGGAGACGTTGGTCTCGTAGTCGGCGAACACCTGGGTGTAGCGGTCGGGTAGCCGGGTCGGCAGCGCTCCGGGTCCGCGTCGAGGGGCGGACCCGTCGCCATCGTGATCAAGGTCCGTAGTATTGGAAGTCGAATCGGGGCCCTGCGAATCCTCGGAGACCGAAGTATCGGAAGCTCTCCCCGGGGACAGCTTCTGATACTCACAAGTATCAGAAGCTGCTCCAGCTCCAGCGTGCAGACTCATGGCGTCCTCTCAAGATCGGTGGTGGAGACGGGGGCGGCCCCGGCGCCGGGGGGACACCGGGGCCGCGAGGGTCAAGCAGGCGTCGGGCTCGCGGTAGTCCTGCCGTCGACCATCTCCCGGTAGCCGGGCAGGCCGCGCAGCCGTACGGTGGCGATGACGTCTCGGCCGAGCTGGATCATGCGGGTGGTGTCATCGCCGTGCGCGGCCGCGGTGGCGTACACCTCGACCAGGACGCGGGTCTGCTCGGCGGGGGTGAGGCGGTCGACCACCTCGGCGGCCTGGGCCCGCTGCTCGGCGGTGGTGAGGCCGGCCA
The DNA here is from genome assembly GCF_051390675.1 of Streptosporangium heterodermiicola. NCBI lineage: Bacteria > Bacillati > Actinomycetota > Actinomycetes > Streptosporangiales > Streptosporangiaceae > Streptosporangium > Streptosporangium heterodermiicola. The sequence continues at coordinate 93,845 of NZ_JBPJSR010000006.1, read as the reverse complement.
CCCACTCGTCGTGGTCCGTCATCAGCCGAGCACCTCGGCCAGCAGCTCCTCGTGCGCGGCGAACACGCGTCCGCCGAAGGTCTCCTCCAGGTAGGTGGCCAGGGCGTCGTAGGTGCCGGCCTGCACCCACTCGGCGCGGCGGGCGTCGTCGGCCCCTGCCACGGCGGGCAGCTGGGCGACGTCGCCGAGGTCGGTCACGGCGGGCGTGGTCACCATCCACGCCTCGTCGGTCGCCCTCGGGTCCGGCACGATCCGGACGGGGAGCACCTCCCACGAGACGCGCTCCAGGACCAGGCCGGTCTCCTCCTCCAGCTCGCGGACCGCCGCCGCCAGCGGATCCTCGCCGGGGTCCAGGCAGCCGCCCGGGATCGCCCAGCCGTGGCCGTCGTCGCGCTCGACCATCAGCACCCAGCGCCTGCCGTCGATGTGGGCGAAGACGATGGCGTCGGCAACCTGCTGCTCTCCCCAGTGGCCCAGCTCGCCGCGGCCGTACCGGATGCCGGTTGGCGCGCCGGGGCTGACGGGGCGTCCTTCGATCATGCGGAACGGGATCGCCGCGGCCTGCTGCCGGGCGGCCCAGTCGATGCGGGTCGGGTCCTCCTGCGGATCCGCCCAACCCTCCTGTACTCCCCGGGTGAGCACGTCGGGGTGCGTGTACGTCGCGCCCATCACAGTCGGATCCCGCCGGTGATGACGTCGGCCTGCTTGCCCACCTGGGCGTTGCCCTCGCGCACGTTCCGGGTCGAGTCTCCGGTCTTCGCGAGGCTCGCGGCCTTCGCCGCAGCGCGGTCGGCCAGGATCTCCTCCCGGCTCTTGCCCAGCACACGCCCGACCTGGACGGCCTGGACGTCGTTACCGCGCGCTTCGTTCTTGGCCATGCCGTTCTCCTTCTCGGTGATAGTGGAGCGGCTGCTCCGGGCACGCGGCTGACCGGCGGCCGGTCGCGCACCCCCAGCGCCGCTACGACAGCCGCCAGGCGAGGACGGCCACCAGGAGCAGCGCCGCACCCACGGCGGTCACCGCGCCCGATGATGTCCGTGGGTCGCCCCGCCAGACGCTCACTGCGTAGTCCAGTGCCGCGACTGCGGTGGCGATGGGGATGACCCACGTCGGTGGCCCCCAGGTGCCCAGTAGGTGGGCGAAGAAGGGTCTGTTGAACAGGACCAGGGCGCCAAGCAGCAGTGTGAATACGGCGAGGACTCGATGTGGGTCGGTCTGGATGGTGTCCTGGCGGGCGCTCTCTCTGAGGGTCATCTGGATCTCCTTGGTGTGGGACCCGTGGGGGTCCCGAGGGTGGGGGGTCTGAGGGCTCTCAGACCCCGAAAAGGGGGTGTCTCGGGAGACCCCCACGACCCCCACAACCCCCCACGGGCGGGGCGTTTTCCCAGCTCATATGGGTTGTGGGGGTCCCACGTGGGGGGTTGTGGGGGTCGTGGGGGGTTGTGGGGGTCAGGCCGCTGGCCAGTCGGCCACCTCGGGCGGCACCTCCAGCTCGCCGGAGCGGATCGCCTCTGCCGCGTCCTCCAGGTCGCCGCGCTGGTATCCGCGGCGCCGTTTGCCGCCGCGCTCGAAGGCGTTCGGCAGCGTGGTCACCCCGATCGCGCCCAGCAGCGCGGCCAGCTCCAGCTCGGTCATGTCCAGCGCCTGGGCGAGGGCCTCGCTGTGCAGGCGTCCGCTGTCCCAGGGCAGCGTCAGGGCGCGGGTGAGGAGCTCGGGCACCGCGGCCTCGGCGCCGCCGATCTCGTGGATCTGCTCGGCGTGCAGCCGGGGCCGCGGCCCAGACGGGTACGGGTGGGTGCGCTCGGGTCCGCGCGCTGGGCCGGGGCGGTCCCCTCGGGCGCGGGCGGCGATCTGCTCGGGGTCATCCCAGCCCGCTGTCGCCCCGGTCGGCCTCAGCAGCGTCAGATGACCAGGACGGCGACGGGTGACCTCGCTCCCCGTGGCGGGAGCAGCCGGTGCGGCGCCGTCGCCCGAGACCCCGGCCGGATACCATGGCTCGTCGTCGAACCCGGGCAGGTAGACGGGCGCCGGGGCTGGCAGGGTTGCCTGGACCGCCGGGGTGCTGTAGAGGTAGCGCATCCGCTCCAACCTGGTCGCATACGCCTGACCGGCGGCGCGGGCTGCGTCAGCGTCCAGGTCAGGCCGGTGCGCGGCGATCTGCACCGCAGCGACGTCGATGTCGGACGGCACCATGAAGTAGGCCTTGAAGACCCGCACCGCATCCGCCCCGATCTGCAGGAAGCCCGAGCCCTGCTCGGGGGCGTCCTGCGGGGTGACGCCCCGGCGGTAGCCGAACAGGTAGTCGATCTCGGACTGGTCGAACACCCGCATCGTGGCTCTGGTGCTGCACTGCTTGAGGATGTCGGTCGACAGCGCCGTGCTGATGCTGCGCAGCACCGACAGCACCGCGTTGACGGCCTCGTTGCCGCCGATGTCTACCGTCGTCTCCAGCGCACGCCGGATCGCCCGGATGATCGGCTCGGAGATCTTCGTGCCGAGGACTTCCTTGCCCTCGTCCAGGATCAGCAGGATGGCCGGCACCTGCCGGGAGACGGGCAGCAGCTGCACGTCGCGGGCGGCCTTGAGCTCGGCGTGCGCGGACTTGCGGTCTTTCGCGATGTCGACCAGGGCCTTGGCCATCAGCAGCGCCTCCTCCGGACACCCTGCCGCCCAGTCGATCGCGGGGCGGTCGGTGCGGCCCTCCAACCAGGCGCGCAGCCAGGCCCGGCTGATGCCTCCGCCGTTGAGGTCCATGTGCCACACCAGGCAGTCATCCAGAGAGGCTGCATCGGCGGTGACGTTGTGCAGGGTGCCGGACTTCCCGCTCCGTTTCTGCCCGGCCAGGATCATCGTCGACTCGCGCAGCGCCACCGCGGCGGTGCTGCCGTCGCGGTGCGCTCCGAGCCGGATCGCGTCCGGGTCGTTGATGCTGCCCCCCACGGTGATACCGGGGTGGCGGATCGTCTCGGTCAGCCGGTTGACCGTGGAGACGTGCATGCGCAGGCTCCCACGCCACGGCCCCACGGCGAACTCCACGCCACACCCGTTGGGCAGGCGCGCGTCCTCGGCCAGCCCGGCCGCGGACTGTCGCAGCTTGCTGGTGCTGGAGCTGCCGCTGGGCTGCATGACCAGCGCGGAGAACCCAGCGGCGCCCGCCCATTCGCGGACGTCTTCGACCTGCGCGCGCACGGCGGCGACGCGCTGGATGCGGTCGGTCCACTCGGCCGCCAGGGTGGCGTGCCGGTGCACGACCACCGCGCCGGTGGAAGGCGCGGCCGAGTCGGGGACGCGGGCCCAGTCGGCGAGCAGTCCGGCGCCGAGGGCACCCAGGCCGAGCGCCGCCATCGTGTTGAGCTCCCAGGGGGTGTGCACCCACGACCAGGTCAACCACCCGCCCGCGCCCAACCACGCGCCCAGCCGGTAGCCGAGCGTCTTCGAGGGGAGCCGGACACCGGACAGCACCGTGCCGACCACGCCCAGCGTGGCGCCAGCCGCCGCCCATCCCGGATGCAGTTGCAGCGCGTCGCCGCCGGCCGCGAGCGCGGCCAGGCCGAGCGCGCCCATACCGGTGGCGCTGGCGGTGCCACGCGGGCGCATCGACCAGTCAGCGCGCGGCGGCGCTGGTTTCGTCCTCGTGCCCATGATCCCCCCTTTCGTTGGTGCGGCGAGCTACTGGACGTTCCACTTCTGCTCGTTGGTGCGAGGCTCCAGGTGGCGGGCGATGTCGGCTTCGTGAGCGGCCTGGAAGGTGGTGGATGCGTCGTCGCAGGCGTTGGCCAGTTGGCAGAACCCCTCGTAGACGACCTGGAGGCTTTCCACGACGTCCTGATGGATCGGGTAGTCCGCGGACAGGCGCTCGGTCATCAGCCGCATGGCGGAGGCGCACTGCAGCGGTAGCTCGCGGAGCATCTCCAGGTCGACCTTGACCTGCATCATGTCCTCGGTCTCGTACCCGGAGGCGATGGTCGGCAGTTCGGTGGCATGGGTGACCAGGTTGTTTGCCATGGTTCTTCCTTCTCGGTTGAGCCGTTCCCGGGCGGGGCGGCGGTCGGGGCGCTGCTGCTGGTCCTGGAGGGCGGGTTGCGACTCCGGGGTGGAGTCCGAGACCGGATCGGGAGCAGGGTCGGTGTCGGGGGTGGGTGTGGGTTGGGCGGCCCAGCGGCGACGCAGCGGAGCGGTCAGCCAGGCCCATGCCGCGACCAGCGCGCCGGTGGTTTCTGCGTCCCACCTGCGGTAACGCTTCCGCAGGGCGGCGACGGCAGCGCGACGGCCGCCACCGAGGGCCGCAGTCCACGCGGTACTGACTCGCCGTCCGGTGCGCTGGTCGATCCACCGGCCCGCCCGCCGAGCGGCGTCGGCGGTACGCCGGTCCAGGCCCGGAGAGGCGACCCGGCGGCGAAGCGTACGACCAGCCTGGGCGAGGCGCTGCCGGGCGGCGCGAGCGGACCCGCCTGCTCGGCGGGCCAGCTCGGCGGTGCGGGCATCCAGCCGCGGGGACGCGGTCCGCTGGCGAACCGTACGGCCCGCTTGGGCCAGGCTGCGCCCGGCGCCGACGATTCCGCCGCGGCGGGCTGCTCCACCAGTTGCTCGACGCCCGCCTCCGGCGCCGAAGACGTGCCGACCGGAACGGCTACCTCCGGCCCGGCCGGAGCCCGACCGGAACGCACCTGCCCCGCGGCCTCCGCCGCTGCGGCCTCCGGCTCGGCCGCCCGAGGCGCCTCGGCCACCGCCGAACAGCTTGCCGGACTTCCCGCCGCCTCGGCCGCCGCCACCGAAGAGGCTGCGGCCCGCGGACTTCCCGCCCCTTCGGCCACCAGCGTGGCCACCGCCGAAGGACGGCATCCGCGAACTCGTCGAGGTACGACCCCGGCCCGGCCCGGCGCGACCGGGGCCGGAGGTGGCGCCGAGCACCATCCGCCGCCCGCCTCGGCTGATACCCAGGTCCGAACCCCGACTGCTGCGGGAGGAGCGCGATCCCGGGGACCGGCTCGACCGGTTGCGCGGGTGCGCGCGCCTCCACCTCCAGTACCCGTAGCCGCCGCCGGCCGCCACGGCGCTGCCCGCTCCACCGGCCAGGCCCCAGACGCCAAGCAGCTGGTAAAGGCCAGCACCGAACACGGTCAGCACGCAAGCCAGCCCGGTGAGCAACTGGGCGGCGGGCGTACCCCGCTCTGGCTCTTCCTGCTCGGCTGCTTGCGGGTCCTCGACCGGGGCCGGGGCGGGCTCACTGCGGTGCTGCTGCCGGGGCTCCGGCACGCTCGGCTGCGGCTCGTCGTCCCAGGTGCGCTCGTCCGGGCGAGACTGCGTCTCGGCGGCGCTCATGACCCACCTCCAGCGATGATCAGTGCGGCTATGAAGAGCCACAGGACGTGGAAGGACTGGTCGAGGGCGTAAGCGCCCGAGGCGAGGCCGTCGCCCATCCTGTAGAAGCCGCCCTTGCCGATCCGCTCGGCCAGGCGGGCCAGCGTCACGCGCCGGTCGGCCCAGTAGTGTGAGCCCGCGTCGACCAGCAGCCCGGCGCAGAGCCAGGGCCCGTTGAGGCGTAGGTCGGTCACGGCGATGACGAGGGAGACCGCGATCATCTTCGTGAGGGTGAGGGTCACGACGTGCCAGGCGCAGGCCGCGCGGCCCGCCCGGGTCGGGGCGCCCTTGCCGCACGCCTGACGGTGGGTCTGCACCCAGTGGTCGCCGAAGCTGTGCGCGGCGTACAGGGCGGCGAAGACGGCGGCGAACGTGGCGGCGGTCATCGAATCTCGCCTCTCATGCGTGCTCGGTCAACGCGGCGGGCGGTGCGGTAGCCGCTGTAGGTGCAGACGGCCAGGAGCGCGACCACAAGCGCGACGGGGATGGGCAAAACCAGCCCGAGCGCGAACGCGAGTAGGGCGATGACGGCGAGGTGCGCGAGCATGTCGAGGAGGTCGAGCACGATGCAGAGGAGGACGCGGGCGATCTGAGTGACGAGGCTTTGGCGGATCATGACCCACCTCCGGTGGTGGATGCGGGCAGGACGGGCTTGTCGACGTCGCGGTGGTGCACGGCGGCGGTGATGCCCTCGCGCCGGATGAGCCGGGCGATTTCTTCTGCCAGGACGACGGACCGGTGTCGGCCGCCCGTGCTGCCGGTGGCGATGGTGATCCGCCAGCCGGTGGCGAGCATCAGGTCCAAGGCGCATACGACGGTGTGGCGGATGAGCTCGCGGGCGCCGGGGGTGACGAGGACGTGGCGGCGGACCTTCGGGGAGCGGCCGGTGCGCTGTCGCATGGCGGGGCTGGTGTGCGGGTCACGGAGGACCCGGCGGGCGTCCACGGTCAGGTCGGCGGCGGGCGGTCCGGCGTGGCGGTAGCCGAAGCTCGTGATGACGACCTGAGCGGGCAGGTCCGGAGAGCCCTCCGGGTTGGCCCACGGGTCGACCGGCGTGGTGGTCGCGGTCATCGCTCGTCACCGCCCGCCGAGCCGATGGCGGTCATCTCAACGTCGTCAGCGTGTTCACTTCGTGAGCCGTTCACGGTGACCGGCTCGGCGGGCGACTGGACGACGTTCGCGGGCAGGAACCGGTACCCCTTCGCGGTCATCTCAGCGCGCGCCGCCTGTACACGGCTCCGCGCCCAGCCGCGGCTGAACTCGTACCGCCCGGCGACCTCACCGTAGGTCGGGGTGCGGCCCTTTCGAATGCACCCCCTGATCCACTTCTCGGCATCGCGATTGTCCTGCTCATCGGGGCGATCCCGGTCACCGTCCTGGTCATCGTCGGCGGCGTCCGAAGTGACCGCGTCGATGACCGGCTCCGGGTCGGCCGGGGGCGCTTCTGGTGTGCACTCGATCGTCGCCGAGGTGTTCACGGCATCGTCCGCGCGAGCAGCCTCGACGGTGACCGGTCCGGTGATCGCCGGGGTGACCTCGCGGGTACCGATCGCCGGTGCTTCGATCGTCGCGCTGGCGGTCACGGCGTCGCGCGCCGCCTCCATCTCCGCGATGACCAACTGGGTGACCGTGAGGACGTCGCCTTGGGCGCGGATCAGTCCGGCCCGGACGTCCCCGAGGCCCCGCAGTGCGGCGTCCGTCGCGTTCAGCGCACGGATCTCGGCCAGCGCGACTTGCGGGGAGCGGATGTCCTCGGCGACGCCGTGCTTGAACGCCTCCCACGTCTCGGCGCGCAGGGACGGGATGACCCACCGCAGCAGCGGGAACCGCAGCGGCCGCTCTTCGAGCAGGCCCTGCTCGCGCATCGTCTCCCAGTGGCGCCACTGGGAGTAGATCTGCCACAGCACCGGGCTCAAGATGGAGGCGGCGCCGAACACGCCGGCGAACTCGCCGGTCTGGGCCAGCCCGGAGTTGTGGCTGTAGTTGAAGGCGCCGACGCCGACGCCGATGGCGTAGGACAGCAGGCGCAGACCGTAAGCACTGAACCCTTTGATCATCTTGTCGTGGGCGAGGTAGCCGACGTTCACCGCGACCGACTCCACCACGACGGCCAGCGGGACGGCCTGCCACCACGCCCAGTCCAGCCCGTACATGAGGGCGAGGATCTGGCCGAGGACCGCGGCGGCGTTGACGCCGATGTTCGCGGCGGCCAGGACCACGGCGAGGCTGACGCGCTGGCGCAGGGTCCGGCGCTGGTCGCGGCGCTTGGCGGCGGCGGTGGTGGCCTGCTCGTCGAGCTGCGCGCGCAGGCGGGCGTGCTCGGTTTCGGTTTCGAGGCGTTCGCGCTCGGCCTGCTGGCGGGCGCGCTGTTCGTCGATGTGGGCGCGGGCGGCGTCGGCGCGGCGTTCGGCGCGGGAGCGCCACAGGCGCCTCGGCTCGGCGCGCTGTGGCGCGGCCGGGGCCGTGTCCGTAGCGTGCTCCATAGATCCTTCTCCTGCTCTTCATCGGGTGGTGCGGGGTCGAGGTCCCGGGTCAGCGGCCTCACCGCGGCCCGGGACCGGCTGTAGGTCAGGCGTTCCGCAGGGCGTCGACGACGCCCCAGTTGCCGTCCTGCCTCCGGTTCTCGGCGCGGGCGATGTCCCTGAGCTCCGCCCTGGATGCGCCGTTCTTGATCTGCTTCGCCGCCCACTGGGTGGCTTCGTCGTGGTTGAGGGTGGAGAGCTTCGCCCTGTCGGCCCGGCTGATCCGGCTCATGTCGTGCTCCTTCGTGTCGTGGGAGCTGCTGCTCCGGGCGCCCCGCCCGCACCTGGTCGGGCGGGGACCCGCAACATCAGCTGCTGAGCGCGGGCGACTTGCTCTGCTTGACGAGGTCCTTGAACGCGGCGCCCGCCTTGAAGCGGGGTGCCTGCTTGGCCGGGACCTGGACGGGCTGCCCGGTGGCCGGGTTCTTCGCGGTGCGGGCCGCACGCTCGGCGGCGTCGAACACGCCGAACCCGGGGAGGGTGACCTTCTCGCCAGCGGCGACGGCGAGGGGGATGACGTCGAGGGCGGCGTCGAGGACCTTGGCGACGGTGGTCTTGGGGAGGTCGGCGTGCTCGGCGATGGCGGCGATCAGCTCGGTCTTGTTCACGGTGTTCTCCTTCGTTTCGTTCGGTGGTGGAGCTGGTGCTCCGGACGCGCGCCCAGCCTGGGTTGGGCGCGATCCGCAACATCAGGTCAGAAGCCTCGGCTGCGCCGGTACAGGGCGGCGCGTTCCTCGCCCCTGCGCTGCTCACGCAGGCCGTACTTGTCGCCTCCCTGGTTGGTGCGGCGGATTTTCTTCTGCTCCTGGTCGCGCTTCTCCTCGGGGCTTTTTTTGCTGAGCCAACCCATGTGGTCTCCTTCGTGGTGGTGTGGAGCTGCTGCTCCGGACGCCGTCCGGCGGGTGGGCCGGGCGGCACCCGCAACGTCAGCGCCTCAGGTCCCGGGCGTCTCGGCGCAAGCGGCCCGCCGCCCCGCGAGCGTCGGCTGCGGCCTTGCGGTCGTGCGCCGCCTGCCTGTGGTCGCCGGTCCGCTCGAACGCGGCGGCCAAGCGGTCGTGGTCGCGGGCGGCCTCGTCCTGCTCGTGCGCCATGTCCTCGAACCGGGACGCCTCCCGGCGTCCAAGGGCCTTCATTTCTCGCTTGCTCGGCCCGAACAGACCCATGTCGATCTCTCCTTCTCGCGGTGGTGCTGGAGCGGGTGCTCCTGCGTGCCCGCCTGGGACTCGCACCCAGGGGTCTGCTGGTCGGCTGGTGGGTCAACGATCGAAGCAGTGGCAGCCGGGCGGCTCTGCGCCGTCCTCCAGCTCGACCGTGTAGGGCGCCTCCTCCTTCCAGGCGTGGGACAGTCCCGCGTACGTGCCAGCCGTGTAGGCCATCCCGGATGCGAGGAGGGCCGCCACGGCAGCGGTCGCGCCCAGCTTCCAGGCCAGCAGCGTGAGCGGGACGAGCACCCATGCGAGGTAGCGGAGGTGCGCCCCGGTGTACGGAGTGGTCTTGGTGCGGGCAACGGTCCGGGCGGTGCGGATGACGGAAGCGAGGCTGGTCATCGCGTCGTCCTCCTGGGCGGCTGGGTGCGGGCGGGGTCGTCGTGCCGGGGGCGGGGTGCGGGCTTGGGGTCCGCCATGGCGGAGTCGAGCTGGTTGAGGGCGGTGAGGGTGGCGGCGAGCCGCTCGGCCGGCGTCACTGCTCGGCCTTGAGGGTGAGGAGGGCGGCGCGGGCTTCCCGCTCCCGGCGGAGCTTCGTGAGCTGGGCGGAGGTGTACGGCTGGCCACCGGTCCCGTTGGGGTCGGGGTGGTGGAGCTGGCTCTCCAGGTAGGCGCGGGCGGTGGCCGCGTCAGCGGCGTGGACGGTGCGGGGGCCGGACGGCGTGTCGAACGTGAAGCGGGCCATCACTTGCCTCCCTTCGGCGGCTTGCTGGTCTGGAGCGGCTGGCGGGCGTCCTGCGCGTTGGTGGCGCGGGTCGAGCCGTAGAGCGGTTTGGCCGGGGTGTGTGGCGGGAGGCTCATCGCGTGGCCGCCTTCCGCTCACGCTGGGTCTCGGCGTCGCGCAGGATGATCGCGCCGACCTCGGCCCGCAGCTGGTCGAGGTGGTCGATGGTGACGCCGAGCTGGCGGGCGATCTGCTGCTCGTCGAAGGTCATCGCTTGCCGCCTTTCGTGCAGGTCGGGCAGGTGCAGGCGCCGGTGATGACGCGGGTGTCGGGGCGGGCCATGGCCCGGGTGAGGGTGTCGATGGTGTCGGCGATCTGCGCGCTGGCCTGGATGATCTGCGCGGTTTTCATGCCGCCACCGCCGGACGGTTGCGGCGGGCGAGGATGTCGGCGGCCGTCTGGGCGAGTTCGGCGAGTTCGTCGGTGGTGAGGACGTTGCGGCTGGCGGTCATCCACCAGCTGACGTCGGCTCCGGCGAGTTCGATGAGGTCGCTGGCGGTGTTGATGGCGGACACGTATCCGGTGAGGAACCCGGCCTCGGCGTCGCTGAGGCCGGGGGTAAGGTGAAGCAGCACGGTTCTCCTCCTGTACGGCAGGTGTGGGGATCAGAGAGCCCGTTCGGTGGTGGCACACCGAACGGGCTCGTTCGTGTTCTGGGCGGCGAAGTCGGGCTCGGCGGCGTGGATCGCCTCGACGTAGGCCCGGTTGAAGACGAGCGTTCGTCCACCCGGGTTCCGGCGGCCCTTGAGCTTGCCCTCGCGGAACCAGACCCTGACCGTCTCGGGGTCGACGTCGAACAGTTCGGCGACCTCGGGGACTTTCATCGACAGCTTCTGGCGGGTGGCCGGGGCGGCGCTCACAAAACACCTCCAAATCGGACATAGGACTAGCGGGGACCAGGCGACCCAGGAAACTCCCCCTGGGGACCTGAAAGAACCATGCAACTCCCCAGGGGGAGTTGTCAAGTCGGTGAGCGGATGTTCACAGGGGCAATGTCGACTCCCCAAGGGGACTCGCCCTACGCTGGGGATCACGAAACCGAGACGCGGACCAGGAAAAGGGGTGAAACGTGGCAGAAGTGAGCGCCCGGCAGATCGCCGAAGATCTGCGGCGACGTATCGAAGCAGGGGAATTTCCGCCGGACGCGCGTCTGCCATCCGAGACCCAGCTCATGGCCCAGTACGGCACGAAAAGCAAAAACATCCTCAAGGACGCACGGAAGCTGCTGGAGGTCGCGGGCCTGATCGTCAGCAAGCACGGCCAGGGCGTCTTTGTCCGCAGGTTCAAGCGGTATCTCCGGAACGGCACGAAGCGGCATCTGAGCTCGCAGCGGCCAGCCGGGACCTCGCCGACGCAGGCCGAGACGGAATCCCAGGGCATCCAGCGGGGGCGCAACCTGCTGGCTGTTGAAACGCTTCCGGCTCCGGCCGACATCGCCGAACATCTGAGAGTGGAGGCGGGAACGCTGCTGGTCTGTCGACAGCACCTCATCACCCTCGATGGCGACCCGGCCCAGACAGCAGATTCGTTTTTCGTCGCCGACCAGGTGCAGGGGTCGCGGATCGCCCGCATGGAGGAGATCCCGAGTGTGCACGCGGAACTCGCCGCCGTCCTCGGTACGCCCCTGACGCATGCGCAGGAGGTGCTCGTGGCGCGCATGCCGACCCCGGCCGAAAAGGAGGCCCTCGCGCTGCTACCAGGGACACCAGTGGTCGAACTGACGCGGGTTATCCACGCCGGAGACCAGCCTGTCGAGGTGACGAAATTCCTGTTCGACGGCTCATGGCACCGGTTCGTCTACGACGTGCCGATGGACTGACCTTGGGCGACGGCGGGGTGACCTGCCGGTCTGGCGACAGGTAGCATGCGGACCGTATCTCCCCCTGGGGAGATACGGTCTCTGTATATGACTCGGGCCTGCCCGGTGCGTCAACACCGGAACAGGCCCTTGATCCACCCCTGTCGAAGCCAGGAGAGGACCCGATGGGCACGATACCGTCGCGCCTTCGCGCACGCATATTCACATACTCAAGCGCGGACACCTGATGACGGACGCATCGCCGCCCGCCGACGGCGCCGCGAGCAGGAGGGCTCCCACGCCCGGCCAGCTCTACACCGACGCCGTGTGGGAGTCGAAGCGCCTGGGTCCGAACGAGCGCCTCGTCTGCTTGTGCTACGCCGACCATGCCCACGACGCCGGACGGCCGGTAGACCGTGCGTGGGTCACCACGGCGCGCCTCATGGAGCGCACCGGCATGTCCAAAGGGGCGGTCATCCTGGCGCGGAACGGAGCCATCGACAAGGGATGGCTGGTCGACATCGGGGCGCGGCCTGGGCATAAGCAGATCCGCGTCTACCGGCTCCAGGCGCCCGACGAGTCCGCCGCATCATCCTCTTCGACCACGGGGCGCGGCCGGGACGGCAAGGGGCGGTTCATCACGAAACCGGTCCACGAGGTGGACTGGTCTGGCGGCGCCCCCGAATCAGCTCGCGGCGCGGACATGGATGCAACGTCGCAGGTAGACGGCGCTGACGGGCAAACCGGTCCACCAGAGGTACCGGTCCATGCCGTGGACACAAACCGGTCCATGACATGGACGGGAACCGGTCCACGGCGTGGACCCGACTCTCTTACTGAAGTCCTTCCTGACTCTCCTCCCGACGCGGGCGGTGGTGGCGGGGGTGTCGAGGAGAGAGAAGAGGATCATCAAGGACAGGATTCGGTTGAGGTGCCGAACGTCCCCGGAGTCCCGCCCGACTTGGCCGCGAAGGTCATGTGGGCCACGACTGCGACCGCCAGCGAGTTCGTTCGCATTGTCGCCGCCGCACGCCAAGCGGGTATCCGTACGCCGGGTCCTTGGCTGCTGAGCAACACCGGAGACGCCGACTTCCGCCAACGGCTGGCTGACCTGCGAGCTGGTGGAGGAGCCGCTACGCCGCCAGCCACACCGATCCCGCCGCCGCTCCATATCGTGCTCGCCCAGGCCCGCCGCCCAGTCGCCCCAGCCCCGCGTGACGAGGAGTTGACCGACCGGGAGAAAGCGATCGCCTACGCCCGCTCCCGGGTCGGAGCCAGCCCGGCGCGGCCCGGGGGGAGGTGACGCCCCTCGCCGAGGAGTAAACCTCCCGCTACCCCGGCATGCCGTTTCGGCGCACCCCCAGACGGACACCACCCCACCCCCTACCGTGACAGACGAAACAGAACGAAGGAGCTCAACGTAATGGCCGATATCAACCTCCGCCCCGGAGGAATCCCTCTCGATGACCCTCAAGTCGTCAAAGCGATGGAAGTTTATGACAGCCTCAAACCGCACGAGCAGCGGGAGATATTCAGGTCGGTTTACCGTGCGGCTACTGCTTTCAAGCGCAGTGGTGATATTGACCACATGGCACGGCTCGCGGAAAGTGTGAAAACAACGATCCTCCTCCACGGCGACCCAGCGACCCGGCAGGCGATCCTCGACGCGCAGACCGAGCCCAGCCCCGCCGAAGACCTGAGGGACGTCGCCGACCTGGTCAAGCGACTACGGGAGTAGCTATTGCGCAGGCTCCGGATTACTGAGAACACTGAGACAACAGTCGTGAAGTGGAAAGCCGGAGCCACACCGGAAGACCGGCGGCTCATCGAAAAACTTCTCGAAGCAATCGAAGACAAGTCGTCAATGAAAGGCGAATTCCGCTGGGAAGAAGACTCTGTCGATCCGACCATCACGGTGTTCAAGCCCCGCAAAGGGCTCCGCGTGTTGGTGCGGATGTGGACTGATGACCCGCCCAGCAACCCGGATCAATACGATGTGGTCGCGATCACCGAGGTCGAGGATTGAGTGAGGCCCCCACCGCACGGTGGGGGCCTTCGTGTTCGGCCAGCAACAGCCCGCCCCCGGGGGGGGTACCGTGGCCCCATGAGCGCTCAGCCCGTCGAAGACGACTCGCGCGACCCGCAAACCATCCTGCGGGGCCTGCCCGAGCGGGAACGCCCGGAGTTCCTGAGCCAGTACCGCCAGGCTCTCGAGGCGGCCCGCGACGACATGGCCTGCTACCGGGATCTGGGTCGGCTGCTGCACCAGTGGAGCCTCGTCGTGGTCGCCGCGAACCGGCCGGGCTACTACGAGGCGATCGAGGCGGCGAAGACCGGCCCTGGTGTGCCGCTGGGGGAGGCGCTCGCCGCCGAACTGGGCCGCCGGTGACGTTCCGCCCCGACCTGTCGGAGCGGGCACTCAGCCAACTCGGCGGGTTCCCCACCGGCGCGCTCGGCGCCCTGGCCGCCGTCATGGCCGACGTGTGCGAGAACCCGTACGACCCGCTGACCACGATGGGCACCGGCGACCCGCAGGTGCGGCGCGCGGACTTCGGCGGCGGGCGCGGGTTCGTGACGTTCCTGATCCTGGACTCGGTCGAGGTGGTGCGGGTGGTGGACATCATCTGGGTGGGATGACCGGCCACGGACGCGGCATCGCCGGGCGTATGCCTGAGAATGTGTACGCCCGGATCGACCAGCATTGCGACGCGATGCTCCGCGACCTGGCCGAGTTGAAGGCCGGCCAGGTCGAGATCCGTGACCTTCTCGCCCGCGTCGTCGCACGACTGGAAGGCGTCAACCCGTAGCAGCTCCACGAGAAGGGCCCCCGCCGCGCCGGCGGGGGCCCTTCCTGTGTTCAGCAACCCCACCACCCTCCGAGGTGGGGTCGCCACCCCGCTGGATCCCGGGTGACGCCGGGCACGCGCACGTCCAGCGGAAGCTTCAGAGGCGGGGGCGTCCGGTGAGCGTCTCCCGGTAGACGAGCAGCAGGAAATGCGTCCTCACCACGGCCGGGTCGATGCCCATCTCAGTGGCGAGTTGGAGCGCGGCCGGGGAGAGTTCGAAGCTGGCGACATCGCCACGGCTCATCGCCCGCCGGGCGGCAACCACCATCTCGTCGTACGCGGAGTGAGGGATCGGCTCCATGGGGTCAGCCTAAGCGAGGTAGCCCATGCTTGACCATGCGTAACCTTGCCTATCCGTGAGTGTCCGCGCTCACCCATGGTTCATACGGTCAGCATGTGATGATCGAGTGGCGGGAGAACGCGCCGAAGTGGGTCCAGGTGGCCGAGGTCCTCAAGCAGCGGATCGCCGACGGCACCTACCCGGTGGACGGCCGGCTCCCGTCGCAGCATGAGCTGGTGCGCGAGTTCGAGATCGTGCCGAACACCGCTCAGAAGGTCCTGACCAAGTTGCGCGAGCAGGGTGTCGCCTACTCGGTGCGCGGCATCGGCACGTTCGTCGCCCCGCCGTCGGCCGACGAGTAGCGTAAGCCGCGAAAGCCCCGACCTGGTTGCTCCGGGCCGGGGCTCTCGTACGTCTGACCGCCACGACGAACGCGCTCAAGGCGGAATGCCCTACTTCCTGCCCGGCGCGTGCCGCATCCGCACGTAATGCCAGGTCTGAGCGAAGAATCGCTTATACGACACCTTGATCACATCCCAAGTTGTGGCCCTAGGGCCACAACTCGAAGCGGCTCAGACTGCCCCTAGCCTTCATGATCGTGATCGATCAGTCCCCGCCCGAATCCGTCTACGAGCGGCTAGCAGCCCTCCTCCGAGACGCGATCGAGCGCGGCGAGTATGGTCCCGGGGAGAAGCTCCCCAGCGAGGGGCGCCTCGGCCAAATTCATGACGTCGGCCGCGACACCGTCAGGGACGCGCTGAACATCCTGCGCCACGAGGGCCTGGTGGTCACGCAGAGGGGCTCAGGGACACGCGTGCGCAGCGACCGGGAGGTGCAGGTCATGATGTTGCCGCCGGGCGGATACGTCACCTCACGCATGCCGACGCCCGAAGAGCGAGACCGTTGGAACCTTCCACCAGGGGTGCCGGTGTTCGTCGTTGAGCATCCTGGCGGGGAGCCGGAGGTGATTCCCGCGGACCGGGTCCGGCTTGCGGTTGCGCCGATCGCCGACCAGGACGCCGGCGAGGCCGCCAAGGGCTGATCGGGCGTCTTCATGAGCAGGGCCACCCCGGCAATACGCCTGTCGGGGTGGCCCGCCCGTGAGGGCCGCACCGCTGCCCGCGTCCCGCCTCGGTGGTGGACTGCAGCGGTGCGGCTGCCCTCCCTCGCCACGTGCAGCGATCACACGGAAACTCGAATAGTAGCCGTGTCGCTGCAGCATGTCATCACCTGAGCGTCTAGGCTCGTCGAACCGTTAACAGTCATACCCCAACCAGTAACGCCACCATCCGGTGGCGCCTACGGCATCGACGGAGCCGCCCACCGGGGTGCGCTCGCCTGCGAGGGGCCGACCGTCGCCGTGCTCGCCTGTGGCGCCGATGTCGCCTACCCCAGCGCGCACCAGCAGCTGTTCGCCGCGATCCGGGCGCGAGGGGTGCTGGTCAGCGAGTGTCCAATGGGGGCACACCCGACCCGGCCGAGGTTTCTCATCAGAAACCGCATCATCGCGGCCCTGTCCAGGGGCACCGTGGTCGTCGAGGCGGCCGTGCGCAGCGGGGCACTCAACACCGCCGGGCACGCGATCGCGCTCAACCGTCATCTGGCCGCGATGCCCGGCCCGGTGACCTCGGAGTTCTCGGCGGGGTGCCATCGGCTGATCCGCCAGGGCAGGGCCATCTGCGTCACCGGTCCCGAGGAGGTGATCGAACTCGTCGGCACGATGGGCACCGATCTGGCCCCCGAGCCACGTGGCCCGGTGCTTCCCCGCGACCGGCTCGACCCGGAGACCCGGAAGGTCGTCGAGGCCATGCCCACCCGGATCGGTGTGGGCCCCGCGACGATAGCCGTCGCGGCGGGCGTCAGCCTGGAGAGCGTGCTCTCCTGCCTCGGTGGTCTGGCGGCCGCGGGCTACGTCGAACGTGTCTCCCAGGGCTGGCGCCTCCGCCGAGACCGCCCTCCCGGTGGATAGCTCGTCTTCGGGTTGTAGGGAACTCCCGCCGGTTGAGCCCAGGAAGTTGATTCCAAGGATGGGAAACGGCCCAAGCCGAGGAGGCAGCCAAGGATTCGAAGCAGCTCAGGCCGAGAATTCAGCCGAAGACGCGGCCGAGAACGCAACCGGGAATGCCGAGAACGCAGCCGGGAATACGGCCAAGGACGCGGAGCGGCCCACGAAGTGGGCTCGCGATCAGGACGGGTGCACAGGGGTCGATCGGTTCACGGGGCAGAGTGAGCCATTCATTGAGCGGGTCGCGAGGACGGAGCGGACCACAGCGGGAGGAGGCGGACCTGGCCGTGGCCCAGGAGGAGCAGGGGATCGAGATAGGCGCGGTCGCGGAGCAGGCCCCAGTGCAGGCAGGCGACGGGACAGTGCCCGGGGACGTCCTGGAGGGTGCCGATCACCTCGCCGATGGCCACCGCCTGCCCGCGCCGCACCGAGGGCTGGACGGGCAGGTAGGTCGTCCGCAGGCCGCCGGGGTGGAGCACGGTCACCACGCTTCGATCAGCGAGCGGCCCGGCGTAACCGACCCTTCCCGCTCCCGCGGCGCGCACCTCGGCTCCGGGAGACGCGGAGAGGTCGGTGCCCCGGTGACCGGCCAGCCACGGCTGCGCCGGTGGCGCGAAGCCCCTGAGCACCCGTGGCCGCCCGGCGAGTGGCCATTCCCAGCGAGCGGAGGGAGCGAGTGCTTCGGTCGGATTCCGGTCAGGGGAGGGAGCGAGCGCTGCAGCCGGGTTCCGGTTCCGGTGAGCTTCTTTGGCCGGATTCCGTGGGGAGGAGGGGGCCGGTGCCTCGGCCGGACGCGTCGTCCTCACCGGGGCGTGCGCATCGGCGCGGGTGGACGTGGGGATGGTCGCGGGAGTCGTTACGCCGTGAGAGCCGTGAGAGCCGTGAGAGCCGTGAGAGTCGTGTGCGCGGCCGGTTGTGCCGGTGGGGTGCGCGAGGGCGGGCGCGTGACGGGCGCCCGCTGCCGCCGGTGTGGCCAGGATCAGTGAACACAACAGGGCTCGCAGCCCCACGGTGTGGGCGGTCTTCATGCCCGTGAGCATGAGGACTCGTGACGGGGCGGGTACGGGCCGAATGGAGTTCTGTGGATAAGCGGACAAGCGGCCGGGGTCATCCGGTGTGGGCTGGGGCGTCAGGGGTCTCGGGGACGGGGAGGGAGGAGTGGCGCAGGGGGGAGAGCCAGATCCATACGATCGTGGTCAGGACCCCGGCCGCCGAGATCCAGAACACCGGGCGCAGCCCGAGCAGCTCGCCCGCCAGGCCGCCCGCGAGACCGCCGAGGGTGAGGACGCCCTGGACCATGAACGACTGCGTGGCGTTGACCCGGCCGCGTAGCTCGGCGGGGGTCTCGCGCAGGGTGATGGCGCCCATGCAGACGGCGAAGGCCACGACGGCCACACCGGAGATCACCGCGCTGGCGGCGAGGAGGAGGAAGCTGCGCCACACCGGCCCCGAGGCGAGCGCGGCGACCACGAAGTCGACGGGGAAGAGCAGCGCCGAGCAGGCCAGCACCCGGTTCTCGCCGAACCGCCGGGTCAGGCGCGGGACGACGGCCGCGCCGAGCAGGCCGCCGACGCCGAAGCAGGCGGTGATGGCGCCGATCAGCCCCGCGGGCAGGCCGACCACGGTGAGCGCGTAGAGCACGAACAACGCCATGTAGACGCTGCCGAAGAAGTTGATCGTGACCCCGGCGGCGCAGAGCGCGCGGAGGACCGGGTGCCCGGCCACCGTGCCCAGACCCTCGCGGATCTCGGTCCACATGCCGCGCGGAGCGGCGGGTGTGTGGTTCTCCGGCGCCTCGATCGACCTGATCAGGAACGCCGAGGCCAGGAACGACAGCGCGTCGACCAGGATCGCGAACGGGGCCGTGATCAGCTGGACGAGCAGTCCGGCCAGGCCGGGTCCCGCGACCGTCGCCACGGCGAAGGCCGACTGGAAGCCCGCGAGCGCCTCGGTCCGCTGGCTCTCGTGGATCACCGTGGCCAGGTGCGGGAAGTTGACCGCCCGGAAGATCACCGAGCAGGTGCCGACGACGAACGCCACCGCGACCAGCCACGGCACGCCGAGCAGCCCGGTGATCCAGGCCGCCGGGATCGTGGCCATGGCGAGGGCCGAGACCGTGTCGCAGGCGACCATGACCGGCCGGTGCCGTCTCAGCCGGTCGGCGAGGGCCCCCGCCTGGAGTCCGATCAGCAGGTAGGGCAGCGAGGTCGCGGCGGTGAGCACGCCCATCTCGGTCGGGGAGGCGCCGAGCAGGACGGCGGCGGTCAGCGGTACCGCGAGCCGGGAGACCTCGGTGCCGGTCTCGGTGACGGCGCGGGCGGAGAGCAGGAACCGGTAGTCACGCTGCCTCCTGAGAGGCACCGGCTTGATCGCGGGGGACCCGGGAGTCATAGGGATCGGTACCTTTCCGGCTTCCGGCGATTCTGAAGGGAACGCTTCACAACTATGAAGATAACCCTTCACAGTTATGAAGGCAATGCTTCATATGTGGAGTGGGTACGGTCTGCACATGACCGAGGTACCGAGGCGCAAGGCCCTCACCGATCCCACGGCGATGCGCGCGCTGGCGCACCCGGCGCGGCTCGCGATCCTGAACCGGCTCCAGGCCGAGGGGCCCTGCACCGCGACCGAGGTCGCCGAGGTCGTCGGGGTCACGCCCAGCGCGGCCAGCTACCACCTGCGCATGCTCGCCAAGTACGGCTTCGTCGAGGACGCGCCCGTACGCGGTGACGGCCGCGGTGACGGCAGGGAGCGGGTGTGGCGCTCCAGCTCTGGGGGTATCAGCGTCAGCCCCGATCCCGACGACGGCCCGGACGTGCGCGGCGCCAAGGAATTCCTGATCAAGGCGTTCCGGGAACAGGCGGCGGACGAGGCGAACAGGGCGCTGGAGAGCCTTGAGCGGGAGTCACGCGAGTGGCGCGAGGCCGCGATGTTCAACCGCGCCATCCTGCTGGTCGACGCCGAGGAGCTGAGGGCGCTGAACGAGCGGATCGACGAGCTGCTCGCCCCCTACAAGACCACCGTGAGGGACCGGGAGGACGCCCCGCCCGGGGCCCGGGTCTCCGAGGCCCAGGTCAGTCTCTTCCCCCGTGCCCGGCGCCGGCCGCACGGCCTTCCACGCGACGTGTAAGGGCCGCCTGACGCCCGAAGGTCGGGAAGAGGCGCGGTTGCGGGTACACTTTTGGAGGCCTGTGAGTCATGGGCCGACTTCGCATGCCCCGTCAAGAACCGGGGTCCCTCGGTCCGGGCGAGAGCCCGGCTGGATCCTGTTCGGGGCATCAGGGCGACAGCCGCAGGCTGTCGCGTCCAACCGAGAACAGCGCCCTGAGACGGGCGCCCCGATCTGGAGGACAATCAATGTCCACCCCCGTCGTCACCATGCGACAGCTGCTGGAAAGCGGCGTGCACTTCGGCCACCAGACCCGTCGCTGGAACCCGAAGATGAAGCGCTTCATCTTCACCGAGCGCAACGGCATCTACATCATCGACCTCCAGAAGTCGCTGGCCTTCATCGACAGGGCCTACGACTTCGTCAAGGAGACCGTCGCGCACGGCGGCACGATCATGTTCATCGGCACGAAGAAGCAGGCCCAGGAGGCCATCGCCGAGCAGGCCGCGCGCGTCGGCATGCCGTACGTCAACCAGCGCTGGCTGGGTGGCATGCTCACCAACTTCTCCACCGTGCACAAGAGGCTCCAGCGCCTGAAGGAGCTGGAGGAGCTCGACTTCGACAACGTGGCCGCCTCGGGGCTCACGAAGAAGGAGCTCCTCATGCGCCGCCGCGAGAAGGAGAAGCTTGAGCGCACCCTCGGCGGCATCCGCGACATGTCCCGGATTCCCAGCGCCGTGTGGGTCGTCGACACCAAGAAGGAGCACATCGGGATCAGCGAGGCCCGCAAGCTTCACATCCCGGTGGTCGCCATCCTCGACACCAACTGCGACCCCGACGAGGTCGACTACCCGATCCCGGGTAACGACGACGCCATCCGCGCCGTCGGCCTGCTGACCCGCGTCGTCGCCGACGCCGTCGCCGCCGGTCTCATGGCCCGCGCCGGCGCCAACCGCGGCGACGACAAGCCGGCCGTCGCCGGTGGCGCCGAGCCGCTGGCCGAGTGGGAGCAGGAGCTGCTCGCGGGCAGCGCCGACAGCGCCCCGGCCGCCGAGGCGACCGAGGCCGAGGCCGCGGAGGCCCCCGCCGAGGCGACCGAGGCCGAGGTCACGGAGACCGAGACCGCCGAGGCTCCGGCCGAGGCGGCGGACGCTCCCGCCGAGGACGAGTCCGCCGAGAAGACCGAGAAGCAGGCCTAGGTCACTTCCGTACGGCCCCGGCCGTACGACCCGCAAGACCCTTCCGGGTGGGTGCCGCTCAGACGGGGGCACCCACCCGATCCACGACGATTCCCACGAGGAAAAGACAATGGCTTCCGTGAACATGGCCGACGTCAAGCGGCTTCGTGAGCTGACCGCCGCCGGCATGATGGACTGCAAGAAGGCTCTCGAGTCCTCCGAGGGCGACTTCGACCGCGCGGTCGAGATCCTCCGCCTCAAGGGCGCCAAGGACGTCGGCAAGCGTGAGGCCCGTACCGCCTCCAACGGCCTGGTCGCCCTGAAGCAGGAGGGCGACTCCGCCGCCGCGCTGCTGGAGCTCAACTGCGAGACCGACTTCGTCGCCAAGGGCGAGCGTTTCCAGGAGCTCGCGGGCCAGGTGGTCGACCACATCCTGGCCACCAAGCCGTCCGACGTGCCCTCGCTGCTCGACTCCGAGCTCGCCGGCAAGACCGTCAAGGCGCACCTCGACGAGGCCAACGCCGCGCTCGGCGAGAAGATCGAGATCCGCAGGTTCGCGGTGCTCGAAGGCGGCTTCATCGGCGCCTACATGCACAAGACCGACCCCCAGCTCCCCCCGGCGGTCGGCGTGCTCGTGCAGCTCGACTCCCCGAACGCCGACGTCGCCAAGGACATCGCGCAGCACGCCGCCGCGATGGCCCCGAAGTACCTCAGCCCCGCCGAGGTCCCGGCCGACGTCGTCGAGAAGGAGCGCGCGCTCTTCGAGGAGATGACCCGCGAGGAGGGCAAGCCCGAGGCCGCCATCGGCAAGATCGTCGATGGCCGGATCAACGGCTGGTACAAGGACTTCACCCTCCTTGAGCAGTCCTTCGTCAAGGACAACAAGAAGTCGGTCGCGAAGTTCGCGGGCGAGAATGGTGTCAAGGTCCAGGCCTTCGTCCGCTTCAAGGTCGGCCAGGCCTAATCCCTGACATCCGCTCTTCAAGCAGAGCCCCAAACGAGGAGGCCGCCGCCGTGCAGGAGAATCCAGGACCCGCTACGCCGGCGGTTTCTTCGTACTCGGACCCGCTCCGCTGGAAGCGGGTGATGTTGAAGCTGTCCGGGGAGGCGTTCGCCGGCGGGGAGCCGCTGGGCATCGACCCGGGCGTCGTCGGCCACCTCGCCGACTCGATCGCCGAGGCCGTACGCGGTGGCGTGCAGGTGTCGGTCGTCGTGGGCGGCGGCAACATGTTCCGGGGCGCCGCCCTGTCCGAGCGCGGCATGGACCGCGCGAGGGCCGACTACATGGGCATGCTCGGCACGGTCATCAACTGCCTCGCCCTCCAGGACTTCCTGGAGAAGCGGGGCATCGACACCCGGGTCCAGACGGCGATCACCATGCAGCAGGTCGCCGAGCCGTTCCTGCCCCGCCGTGCCATCCGCCACCTGGAGAAGGGCCGTGTGGTCATCTTCGGGGCGGGGCTGGGCTCGCCGTTCTTCTCCACCGACACCTGCGCCGCGCAGCGAGCGCTGGAGATCGGTGCCGAGGCGCTGCTCAAGGGCACCCAGGTGGACGGCGTCTACGACGCCGACCCCCGTAAGAACCCCGACGCCGTCAGGTTCGACCATCTCGAATATGGTGAGGTGCTGACCCGGGGCCTCGGAGTCATGGACGCCACCGCCATCAGCCTGTGCATGGACAACAGCCTGCCCATCGTGGTCTTCGACCTCATGGGCGAGGGCAACATCCTGCGGGCCGTACGCGGTGAGAAGATCGGCACGCTGGTGAGCCCGGCACGGTGACGGAGCCGGTACGGTAACCGATCCGGCACGGCGACCAGGGCCGGTACGGAAACGGGAGCGAGCCCGACACAGCGAGTGGAGTGGTACGCGAGGTAGGAGCGTCCCGCGAAGCGCGTGAGGAGTGGTGAGCGACCAGAGGACAGGATGCGAACCTGACGTAACGAGCCGAGCGGTACGCGACCGTGGCGGTCCCGGGTGGACCTCCGGCGTGATGACGTCCCGCGAAGTGCGTGAGGATGGGGAGTGACCGAGAAGACAGGGAGCCGCTGTGATCGACGATACCCTCCTCGAAGCCGAGGAAAAGATGGACAAGGCCGTGTCGGTGGCGAAGGACGACTTCGCGGGCATCCGCACAGGTCGTGTCACCCCGTCGATGTTCAACAAGATCAGCGCTGAGTACTACGGGACACCCACCCCCATTCAGCAACTCGCCTCGTTCCACGTGCCCGAGGCGCGCATGGTCATCATCCAGCCTTTCGACAAGAGCTCGATGGCCGCGATCGAGAAGGCGATCCGCAACTCCGACCTCGGTGTGAACCCCGGTAACGACGGAGCGGTGATCCGGGTGGCCTTCCCCGAGCTGTCGGAGGAGCGCCGCAAGGAGTACATCAAGGTCGCCCGGAACAAGGCGGAGCAGTCGAAGGTCTCCATCCGCAACATCCGTCGCAACGCCAAGGAGACCTTGGACAAGCTGATCAAGGATGGCGAGGCCGGTGAGGACGAGGTGCGCCGGGCGGAGAAGGAGCTCGACGACCTCACCCAGAAGCACGTCGCCAAGATCGACGAGCTGCTCAAGCACAAGGAATCCGAGCTGCTAGAGGTCTGAACCACGATCCTTGTCCCGTACGGGCCGTGCGAGCCGTCGTCGTCCGTACGGGACAAGGATTTTGTGCAGGTATGAAAGTAGGACCCCCTGTGGAACCCGTGGCGGGCAGTAGCCGTACCGGCCGGAACCTCCCCGTCGCCGTGGCGGTGGGGCTCGCCCTGGCGGCGGTCATCATCGCCTCCCTCTATTTCGTGAAGGTGCTCTTCCTCGCCGTGGTGATCGCGGCGGTGGGCATCGGCGTGACGGAGCTGGTCCGGTCGTTCGAGGCCAGAGGCATCACCGTCCCCCTGGTCCCGGCCCTGGCGGGCATGACCGCCATGCTGGTCGGCGCCTACTGGGGCGGTGAGGTCACCGGCTCCGCCTGGGGCGGGACCGCCTGGCTGGTCGGCGTCTTCGCGATGACCGTGCTCGTGCTGATGATCTGGCGGATGTTCCAGGGCACCGAGGACTACGTCCGCGACATCACCGCGACCATCCTGGTCGTCGTCTACCCCTCCCTGCTCGCCGGGTTCGTGGCGCTGCTGCTCGCCAACCCCGACCAGGGCCCGGACCGGGTGGTCGTCTTCATCGCCACCACCGCCGCGAGCGACATCGGCGGATATTTCGCCGGGATCTCCCTCGGCAGGCACAAGATGGCCCCGGTGATCAGCCCGAAGAAGACCTGGGAGGGCTTCGCCGGGTCGGCGCTGGCCTGCATGGCGGTGGGCGGCTGGCTGGTGGCGTGGCTGCTGGAGGACGACATCTGGAAGGGCGTCCTCATCGGCGCGGTCGTGGTGGTCTTCGCCACGCTCGGCGACCTGGTCGAGTCGGTGATCAAACGCGACCTCGGCGTCAAGGACATGGGCAGCGTGCTTCCCGGCCACGGCGGCATGATGGACCGCCTCGACTCCATGGTGGCCGCGCTGATCCCGGTCTGGGTGCTGCTCACCCTGCTGGTCTGACCACCCTGCTCACCCTGCTCACCCTGCCGGTCCGACCAGCCCGAGCCGTACGGCCAGGTCAGCCCGCCCGGGTGAGCCGGGTCGCGGACAGGCGCGGGAGCACCGCCCGGTAGCCCTCGGCCGAGACCAGGCTCAGCTCGTCCGGGGTGATCGGGACGAGCCAGAGCCACTGCACGGAGTCGCCGCCGAAGGAGAAACCCGACAGGTCGGGCAGCCCCGGCAGCCCGGTCAGCATCATCACGCCGCCGTAGTCGGAGCCGAGCGGGAAGGTCTCCGGCCGGTGGTACCACTTGGCGGTGTGGCCGTGGCCCAGCCAGGTGACCGAGTGCCACGGATACTGCCCCAGCCACAGGAACAGCCGGGCCGCGTCACGGGCGTCGCCGGGGGAGGCGACGGCGAGCTCCACCCGGGCGTACGCGTCCGGCCGGTCGATGTACTGCTCGACGGTGGGCATCCGCTGGCAGCTCATCCCGACCGTGGACAGGATCGTGTGCTCCCTGTCCCGCTCGGGAGGGCGTTCGGTGATGCCCACCGCGGGCATCCGCCCGCCCCCCGCGTCCCAGAACCGGCCCGCGGTGCCGACCGCGCGGTCCAGGTGGCCCATCACGAACTGCTGGAACGAGGCCCAGGAGCCGTCCCCTCCGCGCCACTCCCAGTAGGCGCGGGCCTTGGCGATCCGGGAGGCGAGGCCGTCGTGGGCCTCCTCCAGCGACCAGGCGAACGGGGACTCGCCCAGCGCGTCGCGGGAGTAGCCGGGCATCCCCCGGCTCATGTCCGCCCACCCAGGAATGACCGCGAGAAGCTCGTCGTTCTCGTACAGGGCGACGCCGTCGCCCTCCTCGAACCACAGTGATCTCAGCGGGCCCAGGGGTCCTCTGCCGTCCGGGTGGCGGGTGTTCGCCCTCGGGGCCATCGGCGGCAGCGCGGAGTTCAGGCGGTCGGGGTCGATCCCGTCCGGGGCCGGCCGGTGGTTGGCGAGCCAGACGGCTCCGTGCACCGTTCCGCCCGGCCCGCACAGGTAAGCTACCGAGGAGGTCTCGTCGCGTTCGACCACCAGGGTGCGGCTCCCGTAGGGATTGACGTCGGTGAGCACGACCTCGACGCCGTCTCCCCGCTCTCCCGCGGGGCCCGTGGGGCGGTTTGTCGCCATACCTCCGGACTCTAGATCACTGTCGGGCACCGCTTCGAGCATTCGCGTAACCGTTGAGAGAAGGCGTTGGACTTGTCGACCGTCAGCCCGTCCGGGACCCCCGTACCCGGCCAGCTCACCTTCGTGGCGCCGCGCCGGGCCAAGCCCGCCCGCCACCTGGCCGACCTGACCATGGCCGAGCGCCGGGCGGTCGTCGCCGAACTGGGCGAGAAGCCGTTCCGCGCCGACCAGCTCTCCCGGCACTACTTCGAGAAGTTCAACGGCGATCCCGAGCTGATGACGGACCTCCCGGCCTCGGCCAGGGAGAAGTTCGCGACCGCGCTCTTCCCCGGCCTGCTGACCTCGGTCAGGGAGATGACCACCGACGCGGGCACCACCCGCAAGACGCTGTGGCGCCTCTTCGACGGCGCGCTGGTCGAGTCGGTCCTCATGCGCTACAGCGACCGTACGACCATGTGCGTGTCGTCGCAGGCCGGATGCGGCATGAACTGCCCGTTCTGCGCCACCGGCCAGGCGGGCCTGACCCGCAACATGACCACCGCCGAGATCGTCGAGCAGGTCGTCGCCGGGGCCCGCGCGCTCGCTGCCGGTGACGTCCCCGGTGGTCCCGGACGGGTCAGCAACGTGGTCTTCATGGGCATGGGCGAGCCACTCGCCAACTACAAGGCCGTGATCGGCGCCGTCCGCCGCATGGTCGAGCCCGCCCCCGACGGCCTCGGCATCTCCGCCCGGGGCGTCACCGTCTCCACGGTCGGCCTGGTCCCCGCGATCGGCAAGCTCGCGGCCGAGGGCCTGCCGGTGACGCTCGCCCTCTCGCTGCACGCGCCCGACGACGAGCTCCGCGACACGCTGGTGCCGATCAACACCCGCTGGAAGGTCGCCGAGGTCCTCGACGCGGCCTGGGACTACGCGGCCAGGACCAAGCGCCGGGTCTCCATCGAGTACGCCCTGATCAAGGACATCAACGACCAGGAGTGGCGCGCCGACCTGCTCGGCAAGCTGATCAAGAACAAGCTGGTGCACGTCAACCTGATCCCGCTCAACCCGACCCCGGGCTCGAAGTGGACCGCCTCCCGCCCGGAGGACGAGCGCGCCTTCGTCCGGCGCCTGGAGTACCACGGCGTGCCGGTGACGGTCCGCGACACCCGGGGCCGCGAGATCGACGGCGCCTGCGGCCAGCTCGCCGCCGCCGAGTAACTTTCCCACCGTACGGCCGCGCCCCCGACCGATACCGTACGGCTGCGCCCCCCGAGGCGCCGACCGCCGCCTCGGGGCACTCACCCGGGGCGGCGCTCCCGGGCCGTTCCGGGCTTCCACCGCATCGCCGACCGGCCCGGCGTGGCGCGGCCCGTCCGGACCCCAGGCCGTCGCCTTGGCGTTCCCCGGTGCGGTCATGCCCACATCGACCGGCATCCCGCGAGGCAGCGGCCATTCCGCCGCGTCGCCTGCGACCGTTCTGGCGCATTGCCCGCGACCGTTCTGGCAGCGACCTGGCGACCAATCCACCAGCAAAGCAGCGACCATTCTGTCAGCGACCCAGCGGCCATCCTGTCGTCAGACCTCATGCTGTGACATGCTTGTCCCATGGTCAGCGGCTCATAGACTCCTCTCGGCAGGGTCGTTCCACGACGCGCGGAAAGGCTCGTCGAGGAGGCCCTGGCCGACACTCGCGTCACTCTCGTGACGGGGGCACGCCAGTGCGGAAAGAGCACCCTGGTCCGGCTTCTCGCCAAGGGGCGCGCCGGAGAGTGGCGCGACCTCGACACCCCCGCCGCCCGCCAGGCAGCGCTCGCCGACCCCGCCGGATTCGTGGACTTTCCCGAGCTCATGGTCATCGACGAGATCCAGCGAGCCCCCGAGCTGCTGCTCGCCATCAAGGAACAGGTGGACACCGACCCGAGGCCGGGCCGCTATCTGCTGACCGGTTCGGCGCGCGTGCTCGGGCTTCGGGGTTTCCCGACGCGCTGCCCGGCCGGATGGAGACCATCGAGCTGTGGCCCTTCTCGCAGGGCGAGATCGACGGCACGGCCGACGGGTTCGTGGACGTCGTCTTCGCCGGGCCCGAGAACCTTCACCACACTTCCGAGGTCGGCCGCGCCGAGTACGCGGAACGGCTGGTCCGGGGCGGGTTTCCCGAGGCGGTCTCGCGTCCCGACGTCCGCAGACGCGCGCGGTTCCTCGACTCGTACGTCGCGGATCTCATCGCGCGTGACGTGAGCCAGCTGGCCGAGATCGAGCGGACGGCGGAGATGCGGGCCCTGATCCGGCTGCTGGCCGCCCGGTCGGGGCAGTTGCCGGTGCCCGGGTCCCTGAGCAACGGGATCGGGCTCTCCGGGAGCACGGTCCATCGCTACCTCGGCCTGCTCGAAGAGGTCTTCCTGATCAAGCGGATCCCCGCCTGGTCACGCAACCTCGGCAGCCGTGCGATCGGGACGCCCAAGATGGCCTTCGTCGATTCCGGGATCGCGGCGAACCTCCTGGGAGCCGACTCCCGGAGCCTGGTTCGTCCCGAGGGTGCCTTCGGCCCGCTCCTGGAGGGCTTCGTCCTCATGGAGCTGGCCCGCCAGCTCACCTGGTCCGACGAACGAGTGGAGCTGTTCCACTACCGGACCAAGGACAAGGCGGAGGTCGACGCCGTCCTGGAGAATCGCCAGGGGCGCGTGGTCGGGGTGGAGGTGAGGGCGTCGTCCACGGTGCGACCGGACGACTTCAAGGGACTGCGCCACCTCGCGGCCCGCCTCGGCGACGACTTCGCGGTGGGAATCGTCCTCTACACGGGGACGCAGACACTCCCGTTCGGCGACCGCATGCGCGCCATGCCGGTGAGCGCCCTCTGGGAGGTCACCGCTCCGCAGGGGTGATCGCCTGGTCACGAGGTACGGCGTCGGCGCCAACGGCGTAGATCCGCTGAGGCGACCCTGTCGCCACGGGTCGACGAGGCTTCCGTTCGCGAGCGCGATCCGTGTGGTCGGGCGCGAATCGTCAAGTGTGCTGCGCTCGCAGGCAAAGATGTCCTTCCCGTACTGCCTATCCTGAGATCAATTCCCGCGAACGACGATCCGGATTTTTACTCACGGTTTCCGGCGACGAGGCCGCAGAAGTACGTGCTGTCCCTTCATGCCAAATCGGTGAGTAAGGCTTGAGGGTGCGAACGATTTTGTCGGGGCGCACCTGATACGCCCAGGACGAAGCCGCGGTGACCGGAAACCTGCGACATGATTCTCATCCGAGAAAGGAACAAAGATGATCACTCGTCTTCGAATGAGCGCTCTTATGCTCGCGACGGTGTGTGCCGCCGTGCCGGGTGCCGCCTTCTCCTCGACCGCGGCTCAGGCCGACGTAAGTAACACGGCGGCTGCTTTCGGGCCGACGAGGTGTAGTTTCCTCACGAACGGTGACCTGTGCGCGACAGGCATCGGTGGCACTCCCGGCGGTTACGACGCGGCCTATGTGAAGTATTCGGGTCCCAAGATAACCGTGCGGTTCTACCTGAAGTGCATGAATGGTTTCAGTAAGGCCGACAACGGCGCCTTTTCCATCGAGGCGGGCCAGAGAAGAAGTTTCGTCTTCGCGGTCGGCAACCAGCAGGAGTGCCGGGTGCAAATGCGTGATCTGACCAACGGAACCTACTACTACAGCCCTTACGTACTGCCCTGAGAAACCGGTGAACGGTGACCGGGTCAAAAACATGGCCGAGACCTTCGCCGGGACGGACAACAAGTGATTCACCGTCCTGCCGGAGGTCTCGCCGGGGCCTCACGGGCGTCGTCGCCGGGGCGCCGGTGGCAGTGCGCGCGGCGCACGTCAGCGCTCACCGCGACGCGGGCCAGGTGCACCACATCCACTGTCACGCCTGGCGCGGGTCACGGCATCAGGGGCAACGGAACGCGTCGCCAGGGTTGGTTTTCCAGTCGTGTCTCCTCTTCCAGGTTGCGGGCCAGTTCCTCCACTATTGCTCCGCAGCGGACGTTGCACAGGCCGTGCTCAAGTCCGTACGCCGACAGGTTGGTGCGTCGCACGGCGTACCAACCGCTTCCGGTGCCTTCGGAGATGGTCCAGGTCCGCCCTTAGCGAGTGTCATGGACGCCGAACTCACGACGACTGGCCTTCGCCTTCTTCGCGGCCCCCGCACCAAGCGCCGAGCGTTCTTCCTCCGCGCCGAAACTCTCTTCAACCTCGGACAGAACGTCTCCGGCCGGTACGGGTTCTGGGAAGAAGATCTCACCGAGCAATCCCACGGGGAAGGGTTCTTCACCGTCCTGGAACGCATGGTGACCGGGCCGGGTCTCTACCTCATGGACGAACCCGAGGCGGCCCTCTCGTTTCACTCATGCGTGCGCCTGGTCGGTCTCATGGCCCGCGTCGCGGACGAGGGCGGGCAGATCATTTGCTCCACCCACTCACCGATCCTCACCAGCCTCCCCGGTTCGCAGATCATCGAACTCGGCGACCACGGCACCCGCATCACGGAGTGGGAGAACCTCCAACTGGTCGATCACTGGCGACGCTTCCTCGCCAAACCAGATTTCTACCTGCGGTACGCCCTGGACACAGCCACCGACGCTGACTGATCAAAGGGTCCGTCCCCGCGTTCACACCAGGCACGTGCAGGGCGATGTCGGCCGTCGCCCTCGCCGACGAGCGGCCCTTCGGTTTCGAAGCGCTCGTGAGAGGACCCGAGGGGCCTTTCCACGAGGCGGGCCCGGCAGGTCTTGTTTCGCCGGTCACGTGGGGTGTCGTTGTCCGCGTCGATGACAGGGCGTGAACTCCATCGGATCTGATGCCCATTTATAGGAAATACTGCCATTTTTTCCTGTTTCTGCCGTCAGATATGTGGTGATCGGCTACCGTCGCCCGTTACGACAGAAGATCAACTAGAGACTGGAGCATTGTGCGAAGAAGAACCTCTTGGTTCGCCGTCCTCCTGGCGACGGTGACGGTTTTACCGGTCGGGGTGGCCAGCGCGGACACCGAAGTCCTGAGGGCGCGGACCATCGCCTGGGCGCCTTGTGAGGAGGAGCCCGCCGCCGAGTGCGGCACGCTGAGCGTGCCCATCGACTGGTCGAGGCCGGGCGGGGCGAAGGTCGACATCGCCGTCGCGCGGCGCAAGGCCACGGATCCGGCCGCGCGGGTCGGCTCGCTGGTGATCAATCCCGGTGGTCCGGGCGGGTCGGGGGTGGAGGCCGTGTACGGCGCCCCCGGGTCCTACACCGAGGAACTGCAGCGGCGGTTCGACATCGTCGGGTTCGACCCCCGGGGCGTGGGTCGCAGCAACCCGGTGATCTGCTCGGCGTCGGTGTACAACCGGATGCCGCACACCGTCATGAGGAGCCAGGCCGACTTCGACGCCTGGGACGCGTTCACCAAGCAGCTGCACGCCGACTGCCGCGCCCGTACCGGCCCGCTGTACGACCACGTCGACTCCGCCGACGTCGCCCGTGACCTGGACGCGCTGCGCGCCGCCCTGGGCGAGGAGAAG
Organism: Streptosporangium heterodermiicola; assembly: GCF_051390675.1. Lineage (NCBI taxonomy): Bacteria > Bacillati > Actinomycetota > Actinomycetes > Streptosporangiales > Streptosporangiaceae > Streptosporangium > Streptosporangium heterodermiicola. The sequence goes on along the minus strand of NZ_JBPJSR010000006.1, from coordinate 62,639 downwards.
CTCACCTACTACGGGATCTCGTACGGCACGCTGATCGGCCAGATGTACGCCGAGCTGTTCCCCGGCCGCGTCCGGGCCCTCGGGCTCGACAGCAACATGGACCACAGCCTCGGCGTCGCGGGCTTCCTGGCCACCGAGGCGCTCGCCATCGAGGACGCGTTCGACCAGTTCGTCGGCTGGTGCGAGCAGGACACCACCTGCGCCCTGTACGGGCGTGACGTCCGCGGGATCTGGAAGGACCTGCGGGAGAGGGCACGGCGCGGTGAGCTGAAGTACCCGAGCACGGGCCAGACGATGACCGAGTTGCAGGTCGTCTACAACGCCGCGCTGGGCACCGAGGGGCCGGCCTGGCGCCTGCTGAGCGAGGTGATCGACTGGTTGGACGGCGGACCGGAGCCGGAGTGGGTGCCCCCGCTGTCCGGACGGCAGCCCGTGGAGGGCGACGTCGCGCATCTGCCGACCGCGGTCCTCTGCCAGGACTACAACCTCAAGCTGCGTAACTACTCTGAGTACGCCGCGCTCATGCGTGTCTCCAACCGGCTCGCACCCGACACGGGGTACCACCCGTACCCGATCGACGATCTGCCGATCTGCATGAACTACCCGACCACAAACGCGCCGCACGCACTGCGATACACGGGCGACGCCCCGCTGCTGCTCGGGAACTCCCTGCACGATCCGGCCACCCCGTGGATATGGTCCGCCAACGCGGCCCGTCAGCTCGGGTCCAAGGCGGTGTTGCTCACATACGAGGGCTGGGGACACCGCATCTACGGCAAGGACAAGTGCCAGACGGACATCTTCGACGAGTACCTGATCTCGCTGAAGGTGCCGCCGCACGGCACGCGCTGCGCCGTGGGAACGGCCGAGGAGGGTGTGCTCAAGCAGCAGGCGCCGTCGCGGACGTGGCCGACCGGCCCGAACCACTGGGCGTTCTAGGTCCGGCACTCGGCCACTCGTCCGGGTGAGACCGGGTGAGACCGGGTGAGAGCTGTACGGCTGTCGAGTGAGTGGGTGTCGTCGAATCACGCGAGTCCGGTGGTTCGGCGACACCCACTGCCTGTGTACGGGCCTCGAATCGGCCGCGAATCCCGTTCAGGGGTTCAGGCGGCGGAGGCGCGCGTACAGGGCGAGGCTCGCGGTGGTCCAGAAGAGGGTGGCGGCGGAGATGGGGAGGAGGACGGTGTCGAGCAGGCCGTCGTTGGCGGCGCGCATCCAGGGCATGATCGGCACCGAGAGGCGGCCCACCGGGGTGATGCTGATCAGCAGCAGGGCGAGATAGCCGCCGAACAGGGCGAGCATCGAGACGGCGGGGGAGTCGAGGATCGGGCGGCTGGTCAGGGCGCCCAGGGCCGTTCCCGCGCTCACGCCGAGCACGTGCAGCGCGATGCCGAGTGCCAGGTCGGCGGAGGTGGGCATGGCCGCGAAGCCGTGGACCAGCGGGAGCCCGATCGCGATCGCCGCCATGCCGAGGTTGACGATCAGCGCGGCGAGCAGCCCGGCCCCGACCTCGCGGCCGGGCCGTCCGGCGGCGGTCATGGAGATCAGCCGCTGGGTCGGGGGGTCGGTGTCGAGCAGTCCCCGGGCGGCCCAGGCGAAGATGAGGATGAGCAGCCCGGCCGAGTCGGCGTACGCGGACAGCTCCTTGCCGGGCGGGGTCAGCGTGGAGTAGAAGATGACCAGCATCGCGAGGAGCCCGATCGCCGGCTGGAGCAGCCGGTGCGACCGGGCGTAGGCGGCGAGCTTGAAGCGTACGAGATGGATCATGATGACCGCCTGGTGAGGTAGCCGTCGGCGCGGAGCCTCTGCTCGACCTCGTCGGCGTCGTCCGCGTCCACGATCACCTCGATGACCACCCGCGCGGGCACCTCACGGTGGGTGTCCCCGGAGGGGGCGCGGGTGCCGACCGTGACGCCGCCGTCCGCGACGAGCCAGTGTTCGGCGCCTGGGAAGTCCTGGAGTTGTTTCTGGTGGTCGCTGACCACGACCGTGCCGCCGCGTGCGGCGATCTCCTCGATGATCACGGGGAGCTCGACGCGGGTCTGCTCGTCGAGCCCGGCGAAGGGTTCGTCCAGGATCAGCAGGTCCGGCGGGGCCAGCAGTGACTGGATGAGTCCCACCTTCTGCGCGCTGCCCTTGGACAGGTCGCCGAGCGGCTGCTCCAGCAGGTGGGTCGCGTTCAGCCGCCCCGCCAGGTCCCCGGCGGCGGAGGTGGAGGACGGACCCCGGATCCTGGACATGTGGGCGAGGTAGGCGGCGACGGTGAACGGCTGGTCCACGGGGAACACGTCTGGGGCGTAGCCGACGACGCCCGGCCGGTCGGAGATCGAGCCCCGGGACGGGGGGACGAAGCCCGCCATCAGGCGGAGCAGCGTCGACTTTCCCGCGCCGTTGCGGCCGGTGACCTCGACGACGGAGCCGGGGCGGAGCGTGAGCTCGACATCCCGCAGTATCCAGGGGCCGCGCCGCGAGTATCGGAAGGACACCGTGGAAAGCCGCATAAGCCGCAACCCTACCGTGATCACCCGCTTTCCGGCCCGAGCCCTCGCTCCCCCCGGTTTCCGGGGACAGGAACATCCAGAAGTCCAGGCCGTCGTCGGAGTCGTTCCACGGCCGGGCACCGCGCACCACGTCGCCGCTGCCCGGGCCTTCCTTGATGGCCGGGCCGTCGGCGCTCTCGCCGTTCTTGCGCGGGTCGCGGTCGACGTGGTCCCGCTGTTCCGGTCAGGGACGTTCTCGGGGAGTTCGGGAGTCCCGGGTGGGCGGGGAGAGGCCCGCCCACCCGGGGGCGCTAGCGGCGGGTGATGTCGGATTCGGAGTACAGGCAGTGCGTGCCGTCGGGGCCCTCACCGATCTTGCTGGGCTCGCTGCCCTTCGGTACGCCCTTGTAGCGCTCGCAGATGGTGGCGCTGCCGTAGACGGTGATCCGGCTGAAGCGCGCGGTGTCGCCCCAGTTGGAGTTGATCCCGGCGAGCACCTTGGTGGAACGGGCGGTGACGCCGTCCAGCACGACGTGGCGCTGGTAGGAGCTGGAGCAGTTGCCGCAGGCCCGGTACAGCTTGCCGGCGTTGTGCACCTGGAAGTTGCGGATGGTCAGCTTGCCGGCTCCGTTGTGCTGGAAGACCTTGTCGGAGGCCGACTTGGCGCCCCCGCCGTCCACCAGGTAGGTGGCCGAGGAGCTGGAGCCGAGGAAGGTGGCGGCGTCCTCGCCGACGTCGTTCCACCAGACGTTGCGGATGGTGCACGAGCCCTCGCAGTGGATGCCGTCGCCGGCCGGGGCGTCGAGGATGACGTTCTGGATGGTGCCGCCGTTGGCCACGACGAACATCGGGTCCTGGCTCTCGCCCTGGCCGCCGTCGCCGATGCCGTAGTAGCGCTTCATGCCGCCGTCGAAGAACGTGCCGGCGTCGCGAGTGGTGGTCTGGTGGACGCTGCCGGTGTCCGAGGGCCACGAACCGCTGCCGTCACCACCGCCGGGGGGAGGCGTCACGGTCGGGGTCACGGTAGGAGTGGGGGTGGGGCCGGGCGTGCCGCCCCCGCCGGCGGGCCGCAGCGTCCACTGCTTGGTGGCCGCCGAGTCGCAGGAGTTCTGCTGCAGCGGGGCGCCGGAGGAGGTGGAGTTGTCCTTGACGTTGAGGCACTTGCCGCCGTTGCCGTTGACCACCCGGTAGTTGGAGCCCGAGGCGGTGAGCTGCCAGGTCTGCGAGGCGGCCGAGGTGCAGGACTCCTGCTGGACCGCCTTGCCGGCGCTGGTGGAGGCGTCCCGCACCCCGAGGCACCTGCCGCTGTGCGCCGCCTTGATCTGGTAGCCGCCGCCCGAGGAGGTGAGCGTGAAGACCTGTCCGGCGGTGTCGGCGCAGGCGCTCTGGGCCAGCTGGACGCCGTCGCCGGTGCTCTGCCCGGGTACGGCGGCGCACAGGCCGCTGCCCGCGTTGGCCAGCGTGTAGTTGCCGTTGGAGGGGGCCGCCGAGGCGGGCGTGTCGAACATGACCACCAGCCCGCCGGTGGTGATGAGCCCGGTGGTCAGGACGACCGCCAGTCTCCTGGCGAAATGTTCTTTCCTACGCACTTCCAGCTCCATTTCTGCGATCTGTGGTGATTCAGGCATGGCACAGCGGAGGTCGTGAGCCGTGGCGGCCCGAGGGGGTTACGTGAAGGTGAGTCGGAGGAGCCCGGCGCCTTCGGGGGGTGACGCGTGCCGTTGCCGGCCGCGCCACCTCGACGCAGTGGTCACGCGGGCCACTCAGAGATCACGTTTGCAAACAACCGGTTGCAGACACATTCGCGTTACATGGCGGAAACGTCAATACGTTCAGGTAAAACTGCAAACGCGGCCTGGTGTTTCTCCTGGTCGTGTCGCGATTTCTGCAACAACCGTTTGCAAGAACATGAATAGAAGAGCCCTCGCGCCGAACATCGGCCACGTCGACGTGGAGGCGGGCGGCACGACACGACTTCTCGTGGACGGCCACCGTCGCGCCGGGCGGCGACGGCACCTCGGGCGCCCGGCGGAACGGTCTACACGCGCGGGGCCGTGCCGCCGCCCTGGTCTCGTCCCCGCGCCCGGGGCGGGGGAGGGAAGGCCGCGAACGGCGTTCGAAGTTCGACGCTCGTGGCGCTCGAACAGAACGGAGACCCCGCGCGAACGCGAGGTCTCCGTCGTTGTCGAATCGGTGCGGTGTTACGCGCTGTTCGGCTCCGCGCCTACGGGGTCAGCTGCCGTAGACGTCGAAGTCCCACAGGGAGTAGCCGTAGGCGGGCAGGGCGCGCTGGGTGCCGTAGACGCGCACGTAACGCCCGCTGCCGCTGACGGTGAGGTCGTCGACCCCGCCGTCGGAGGCGACGGTGGAGTAGACGTTGGTCCAGGTGGTGTTGTTGGCGGAGGTCTGGACCTGGTAGGCCTTGCCGTAGGCGGCCTCCCAGTTCAGGCGGACGCGGTTGATGGTGCGGGTGGCGCCCAGGTCGACGGTGATCCACTGCGGGTCGCTGTAGAGGCTGCTCCAGCGGGTGGCGGGGTCGCCGTCCACCGCGAAGGAGCCGACCCGGCCGTTGCCCTCCTCGACGCTGCTGGTCGTGACCGGCTTGCCGACGGACAGCAGCGACGGGTTCGACCCCGCCGGGGTGCCGTAGACATTGAGGTCCCACAGCGAGTAGCCGAAGGTGAGGGCGCGCTGGGTGCCGTACACGCGGACGTAGCGGCCGGTGCCGGTGACGGTGAGGTCGTCGACCCCGCCGTCGCCCGTGGTGGTGGAGTAGACGTTGGTCCAGGTGGTGTTGTTGGCGGAGGTCTGCACCTGGTACGCCCTGCCGTAGGACGCCTCCCAGTTCAGCCGGACCCGGTTGAGGTTGTAGCTCGCGCCCAGGTCGACGGTGATCCACTGCGGGTCGCTGTAGAGGCTGCCCCAGCGGGTGGCGGAGTTGCCGTCCACCGCGTTCGCCCCGACGAGCACGTTGCCCTCCTCGACGCTGGAGGTGGTGACCGGCTTGCCCCGCGCTATGTCGCCGCCCGGGTTGGGGTTGCCGGGCGGGGTGCTGGCGCCCGCACCGGTGAAGGTGTAGCTGTCCAGGTCGTACAGGGCGCCGGTGCCGGTCCCGGTGAAGACGATGTACAGATCGTGGGTGCCGTCGTCGGGCTTGGTGACCGGGGCGGTCACGTCGGCGTAGTTGTCCCAGCCGCCGGTGCCGCCGACCGTGAGGCGGGCGACCTCGGGGCCGGTGGGCGAGTCGAAGCGGAACGACAGGGTGCCGCCCGCGTTGGCCGAGGAGACGCGGGCCTTCACCCCGGTGATGCCCTTGAGGCTGACGGCGTGGTGCTTGACCCACTCGCCGTTCTGGATGTCACCGAGCCGCTTGGCGCCCTCGGCCGCCGCCTGGTCGACGACCTTGGGGCCGTTGAGCTGCGCGTAGTGCTCGGCCTGCCACTGCTTGGGCCAGAGCGTGATCTCCTTCTCGCCGGTGAGCGGGACGGAGCCGGTCGCGCCGCGGTCGGTGTAGCTGCTGCGGATCACGAAGAACTGCACGGCGTCGAGCCCGGCGTGGATCGGGCCGGTGTTCACGGTGAAGCCGCAGCCGGTGCCCTGGCCCTCCTCGTGGGCGTGTTCCTGGTGGCCGAGCGCGGCGCGGATGACGACGTCGGCACAGGCGGGCGTGCCGTCCTGCGCGTCGGTCGCGGACGCGGTCGAGACCAGGTCGTCGCCCCAGCTGTACATGCCTCCGGCGGGCAGGCCGTTCAGCGTCACCGTGGGCCGGTTGTTGCCGACCACGATGGGGATCACCACGGTCCCGGTGCGGTTGCTCGGGTCCCTCACGGTGAGCCGGGCCCGCTTGTCGCCGTTGGTCGTGTAGGTGTACGTGGGGTTGGCGGCGGTGGAGTCGACGGTGCCGTTGTCGTCGAAGTCCCACGCGTAGGTGAGCGCGTCACCGTCGGGGTCGGAGGTCCCGGCGCTGGAGAAGGTGACCGCGAGCGGGGCGAGCCCGTTGTCCCGGTTGACGGTGGCCTGGGCGATCGGCGACCGGCCGCCCTGCACGTGGTTGATCTTGTAGAGCCCGGCGTCGGCGGCGCCGGAGAAGTAGCCGCTGCCGTACTCCAGCAGGTAGAGCGAGCCGTCGGGGCCGAACTCCATGTCGATGGGGTGCACGAGGTTCATCCCCGCGAGCACCGGTTCGATGATGGTCGGCGTCCCCGTGGTCGGGTTGCCGTTGTTGAACTGGACCTCCTTGATCCAGTTACGGCAGTACTCGGAGATCAGCAGCTTGTTGTCGTAGTAGGCGGGCCACTTCACGTCCGAGACGAGGTTCGGGTCGTAGTGGTAGACCTCGGCGTGGTTGGGAGAGCCGCAGCCGCCGGGGTTGTCCAGGGCGGGCCACTCCTTGCTGCCGCCGTGCTGCTCCCAGACCAGCGCCGGCTTGGTGGCGGGCAGCTGCTGGAGGCCGGTGTTGCGCGGCGAGTTGTTCACCGGGCCCGTCGTGCCGCCGCAGGGGAACCAGCCGCGCGGGGCGTTCGCCGCGAAGTCCCAGTCGTTGTAGGCGACGTTGGGACCGCCGCAGTAGGGCCAGCCGTAGTTGCCCGGCCCGGTGGCGCGGTTGAACTCGTCGTAGGCGGCGGGGCCGCGGTTGGCGAGGGTCGCGTTCGCGTCGGGGCCGACCTCGCCCCAGTGCAGGGTGTTGCCCGACTTCTTGTCGACCCAGATCCGGTACGGGTTGCGGGTGCCCATGATGTAGATCTCGGGCCTGGTCTGCGCGGTGCCCGGCGCGAAGAGGTTGCCCGCGGGGATGGTGTAGGTGCCGTTATTCTCCGGGTGGATCCGGTTGATCTTGCCGCGCAGGTCGTTGGTGTTTCCGGAGGTGCGCTGCGCGTCGTACTGCGGGTTGCGGCCGGTGCGCTCGTCGATCGGGGCCATGCCCGCCGAGTCGCCGCCGGAGTTGGTGTTGTCGCCGACGGCGAAGTACAGGTTGTTGTTGCTGTCCCAGGTCATCGAGCCGGCCGAGTGGCAGCACAGCTCACGCTCGGTGGGCCACTCGATGATCATGTCCTCGCTGGCCGGGTCGAGGACGTTGGTGGTGGCGTTGAAGGTGAACCGGGAGATCCGGTTCACCAGCGGCGTCACCTTGGGCGAGTAGAAGAGGTACACCCACCGGTTGGTGGCGAACTGCGGGTGCAGGGTGATGCCGATGAGCCCGTCCTCGAAGCGCGCGTCCAGCTGGACGGTGAGCGCGACGGTCGTAGCCTTCGTCGTCGGGTTGTACAGGCGGACCTGGCCGCCGCCGGAGGTGGTGCCCCGGTTGATGTAGAGGACCTTGCCGTCGGGCAGGACGGAGAGCTCGATGGGCTCGCCCATCGACAGCCCGCCGTCCAGCTTGACCTTCTCGAAGGCGCTGGTCGGCGGGGGAGCGAAAGCGGCGGACGCGGCGGACGCGGCGGAGGTCGATGCCTCGGCGGTGGTGCCGGTGGCTCCCGCCGCGGCGGTGGAGAGAGCGAGGACCGCGACGCCCAAGGCCGTACGAAGGCGCGTGAAACCTAACACGAAGGTCTCCTGGGGGGGTGAAAAGGCAGATGCGTGCGGGGAGGGGGTGTCAGGAGCCGTAGACGTCGAAGTCCCACAGCGAGTAGCCGTAGGCGGGGAGCGCGCGCTGGGTGCCGTACACGCGCACGTAGCGGCCGGTGCCGGTGACGGTGAGGTCGTCCACACCGCCGTCGCTCGTGGTCGTGGAGTAGACGTTGGTCCAGGTGGTGTTGTTGGTGGAGGTCTGGACCTGGTACGCCTTGCCGTAGGCGGCCTCCCAGTTCAGCCGGACCCGGCTGATCGAGCGGGTGGCGCCGAGGTCAACCGTGATCCACTGCGGGTCGGCGTAGGCGCTGCCCCAGCGGGTGGCGGGGTTGCCGTCCACCGCGTTCGCCCCGGTGTGCGCGCTGCCGGTCTCCACGCTGCTCACCGTGACCGGCTTGCCGGTGGACAGCAGCGTCGTGGGGTTCGAGGTGGCGGGGGTGCCGTAGACGTTGAGGTCCCACAGCGAGTAGCCGTACGCGAGGGCGCGCTGGGTGCCGTACACGCGGACGTAGCGGCCGGTCCCGGTCAGCGTCAGGTCGTCGACCCCGCCGTCCGAAGTGGTGGTGGAGTAGACGTTGGTCCAGGTGGTGTTGTTGGTGGAGGTCTGGACCTGGTACGCCTTGCCGTAGGCGGCCTCCCAGTTCAGCCGGACCCGGTTGAGGTTGTAGCTGGCGCCCAGGTCGACGCTGATCCACTGCGGGTCGGCGTAGGCGCTGCCCCAGCGGGTGGCGGGGTTGCCGTCCACCGCGTTCGCGCCGACGTGCGCGCTGCCGGTCTCCACGCTGCTCACCGTGACCGGCTTGCCCTGCGCCAGGTCGGTGGTCGGCGGGTTGGTCGGGCCGTCCTGCTTGATGCGGATGTTGCGGTAGTTGATGTCGAGCCCGTCACCGTCGTTCTGGACGCCGATGTAGCCGTTGGCGATGTTCCGGGTGCTCGTGTAGTCGTTGATCTTGGTGCCGTTGAGGTAGATCTCGACGCGCTGGCCGTGCACCGCGATCTCGTAGGTGTTCCACGAGCCGGGCGGGTTGAGCGCGGCGGCGCGAGCGGCCGTGTCGGGCGCCTTGAAGCTGTAGACGCTGCCGGTGGTCCGGGTGGGGTCGGCGTCGGTGGCGTCGATCTGGATCTCGTGTCCCAGGTCGACCGGCTGCCACGGGTCGTTGCCCGGGTCGGGGAAGCCGATGAAGACGCCGCCGTTGTCGTCGCCCGGCATCATCCAGTCGAGCTTGAGCGAGTAGTTGGAGAAGGTCGAGACGGGGTACCAGAGCAGGCCCATGCCGCCGACCGAGGACAGCGTCCCGTTGGCCAGGGTGAAGCTGCCGGCGCCGGCCTGCCGCCACCGGCTGAGGCTCGCCTGCGTGCCGTCGAACAGCGACGTGTAGCCGGTCTCGGGACGGCAGTCGGCGGCCTTCGCCTTCGCGGCGACCTGGATGCCGCCGAGCAGCATCTTCGTGAAGTTGGGATCGGCGTAGGACTCGTCGGTGTGACCGAGGCCGGTGTACCAGGCCCGGCCGCCCTGGTAGTCCTGGCACCAGGTGATCGGGTGGTCGGCGCCCATGCCGCCGCCGCTGTAGGACGACTCGTCCAGGTTGGCCAGCACCTTGACGGCGGGGCGCGGGTTGGCGCGGTAGTTGTACCACTCGTCGGTGCGGGTCCAGGTGGGCGCGAGGTGCGAGGTGGACGGGTTCGCCCGGTCCTCCACGCGGATCGTCGCCTGCTGGGTGGCGGGGTGGGAGGCGAAGTACGCCCCGACCAGGCCGCCGTACCAGGGCCAGTCGTACTCGGTGTCGGACGCTGCGTGGACGCCGACGTACCCGCCGCCGCCCGCGATGTAGGACTGGAACGCCGTCTGCTGCGCCGCGTTGAGCACGTCGCCGGTGGTCGACAGCCAGATGACCGCCTGGTACTGGGCGAGGTTGGCGGTGGTGAAGGCGCCCGCGTCCTCGGTGGCGACCGTGGTGAAGCCGTTGGCCGCGCCGAGCTGCTGGATGGCGGTGATCCCGAACGGGATCGACGAGTGCCGGAAGCCGGCCGTCTTGGAGAAGATGAGGACCTTGGTCAGGGGAGCCGCGGTGGCGGTGCCGGGCAGCAGCGCGATGGCTCCGGTGATCATGACGGCCAGCGCGAGGAGAACCCGCGAGATCCGGCGCATACGTCTACTCCTAGGGGGGAGAGGAGCGCGCCGCCGCACCTGATGACAACCTTTCGGCGGAGATGTCGAGACATTCGCCGCCGTACGACAAAAGATTCGCACGAACCGGCGAAAGCGTCAATGCGTCGGGGGTGTTAACGAATGGTTCGCTTCGCAACGATCTTGATACATCGGATGTATTTATTTGCGGCGGGCTGTAATTTCCGGACGAGATAGACAAAATACGGCCTGGTCAGCGGCTTATCTCGATCGGGAGACAAGTTTTTCCTGTCCAAAGGGGATATTTCCCATCTTGACGTGCGCAGACGTCCGATGTTAACTACGGCTGACAGATCCGACCTACCGAATGTGAAGCAGGCCCGGCCTGTGACCACAGGTGTCCCGGTGGCGGATCTGCACCCACGGGGAAGTTAGGGAGCCGCCGCCGGTCGCCGATTGCCGGCGGCGGCTCCCTAACTCCCCGGCGTACTTTCCCCGCATCACGTCACCCACCGGCAGCCCCGTCCCGCCGAAGCGACCCGCTCTCCCCCCAAGCGGAGGCGCCGGCCACGCAGGTGGGTGAGTCGCGCTTGGTCAGGACGGGGCGGCGTGGCCGCCGTCCCCGGTGGCGATTAAGGAAGATCATGTCGAGAAAACCAGTACGCCTGTTGTTCATGTGGTTCCTCGTGACGTGCCTGGCCGCGGTCGGCCTGGCCGTGCCGGCGTGGGCGGCACCGGGTGACACGGCCTTCGACCAGGCGACCGGGGCGCTGAGGGTCAACCACGGGTCGTACCTGTCGAAGCACGACATCGTCTACAACCGCCCCAACACCAACCCGATCCAGGGCCTCACCGTCGGCAACGGCCGCACCGGGGCGATGGCCTGGAACGAGAACGGCCTGACGATGCAGGTCTCGGGCGTGGACCTGTCGCAGCAGTCGACCTACGCGGCGGGCCTGGCGAACCTCAGGACCACCCCCGCGATGGACACCGGGTACACGACCTTCCAGCAGCGGCTCTCGCTGTACGACGGGACGCTGACCACCAAGTACGACTCCAACCGGACCGTGACCGTGATGGGGTCGCCGAACTCCGAGGTCATGGGCATCCACGTCGAGGACACCCGGGGCGGCGTGTCCAACGTGGCGTTCGACCTCAGCATGTGGGACCCGGCCACCGTCCAGAACATCGCGGACGTGCCCGACCTGAACACCTGGCGGACGATCTCCACCTTCTCCGACGCCAACGTGGCCGGGTTCAGCCGGGGCCAGACCGACGCGAACGGCTTCGGCTACACCATGGCCGCCACCGTCGAGGGCGCGAACTTCACCACCCAGGTCGTGAACGGCAGGAACGTGCGGCTGAACATCACGCCCACCTCCAGCTACACCATCTGGTTCACCGCCGCGAGCCGGATCAACTCCCCCAACCGCGACTCGGTCGCCCAGGCCCGCAGCCAGCTCACCTCGGTGAAGAACACCGGCTACACCACCACGTACAACAACTACCGCAACTGGTGGCACGCGTTCTGGGAGAAGTCGTTCGTCCAGTACTCCAACTCCAACCGCGACGCGGACTATCTGGAGAACGTCTACTACCTCAGCACGTACATGATCGCCGCGGGCAGCTACGGCAACTACCCGCTGCACTTCATCAACGGTGTCTTCCGCGCCACGCAGGACAACTCCAAGTGGAGCAACGCCTATTGGTACTGGAACCAGCGGGACGTCTACAACTCGTTCTTCGCGTCCAACCACACCGAACTGATGAACAACTTCAACCGGCTCTACAACCGTAACTACAGCGCGCTGAAGTCGTACACGCAGACGAGGTACGGGATCGACGCGCTGTGGGTGCCCGAGACCATGGGCTGGGACGGCAACGCGCGCGGCACGATCAACAGCGACTACACCAAGAACATCCTGACCACCGGCTACCAGGCCGCGTACAACATGTACCTGCAGTACCGCTACACCAACGACGCGAACTACCTGCGCGACGTGGCGTACCCGTACATGCGGGAGACCGCGAAGCTCTACAAGGGCCTGCTCTCCTTCGACGGGCCGACCGGCAAGTACTACATGGCCAACTCCAACTCGCACGAGACGTACTGGAACGTCCGCAACGCGATCACCGACCTGGCCGCGGTGCGCAGCATCTTCCCGCTCACGATCCAGGTCAGCCAGCAGCTCGGCCTCGACGCCGGACTGCGCGCCGACTGGCAGAACATCGTGAACAACCTCACCCCGTACGTCGTCGCCAACGGCGCCTACCAGCCGCACCAGCCGCCGATCTCGCAGACGAGGAACAACGAGAACGTCTCCTCGGAGCTGATCTGGCCTTACAACATCACCGGCATCGGCTACCCCGACTATCAGACCGCGCTGAACACCTGGAACCAGCGGCCGTTCCCCTACGGCAACGTGTGGTCCAACGACGCGGTGCAGGCGGCCCGCCTCGGCCTCGGCGACCAGGCGTACCAGGGCATGAAGACGATGCTGCAGAAGTACCAGAACCACCCGAACGGCATGACGACCAACACCAACGGCGTCTTCGAGTATCTCGGCGTGCACCTGTCGGCGCTGAACGAGTCGCTCATGCAGAGCTACAACGACAAGATCAGGGTGTTCCCCGCGGTGCCGGGCGACTCCTCCTTCGTCGGCAAGTTCACCCTCCTGGCCAAGGACGGCTTCCTGGTCAGCTCCGAGCGCGAGGCCGGCGAGATCAAGTACGTCGGGCTCAGGAGCCTGCACGGCAAGCAGGCCACGGTGGTCAACCCCTGGGGCACCCAGCAGATCCGGGTGCGCCGCGCCTCGGACAACGCCGTCCTGACCACCGTCTCCACCGGCGAGGTCTCCTTCGCCACCGCCGCCAACACGGTGTACGTCGTGGAGCGGACCGCCAAGCCGCTGAGCGGGTACGCCTCGACGACGCTGACCGGCTCCGCCAACCAGGGCGTCAAGGCCCTGAGCGGCACCGCCTCCACCCTGGGCCTGCCGGGTGGCACCAGCAACGGGACGATCAGCCTGCGCTCCAAGGCGAACGGCCTCTACGTCACCGCCTCCACCAGCTCGCCGCTGATCGCGAACGGGACGTCCATCGGGACGGCGCAGCAGTTCGACAGGGTCAACCAGAGCGGCGGCACCATCGCGCTGCGCGCGAGGGTCAACAACCAGTTCGTGGCCGCGGAGGGCGCCGGAGCCCAGCCGCTGATCGCCAACCGTCCCTCCGCGGGACCGTGGGAGACCTTCCAGCTCATCACCAACCCGGACGGCTCGGTCAGCCTCAGGGCCCAGGTCAACGGCAAGCTCGTGTGCGCCGACGCCGGTGGCGCCAACCCGCTGATCGCCAACCGCGACGCGATCGGTCCCTGGGAGAGCTTCGACCTGATAAATAACTAAATAAGCGGATTTTCTGGAAACCGAGTTCGGCAGGCTTCGGCCCGCCGGACTCGGTTTTCGCCTTTCCCGCCGGTCACCCGGGCTGTCACGCCCGGATGTCCGCACCGGCGTTCGCCGGTCCTTCGTCGCACGGGACAGCCCGGATCTCGATGCCCATTGGAACACCAGGCTCCGCGCTCGCCCCCGACGTCTCGCTTTTATCCCGCTATTCCCTCCAGAATGGATACATCGGGTAAAGGCCCTGTCGGGGAGACGGGAAAGGATTCGGGTTTGAACCGCTTTCCACGGGTTCTCGGGATTCGCCTGGGATACGACACGGACCAGGTGGACCTGCTGGTCCGCCGGATCGAGGGGACCCTCGGCAGGGGCGCCCCCGAAGGCGACCCGGTCACCGCGGACGAGATCCGCGACGCCCGGTTCCGCGTCAGGCTCGGCGGCTACAACGAGGTCGCCGTGGACTTCGCGCTGGAGGCCTTCATCGTGGCGATCGAGACCCGGCCCACCGGCGCGGGCGGGCGCCCGGCCGTGCCCGCCCGCCGTACCGCGCCCGGGCAGCCCGAGGAGTCCGGGCCGGGAGAGCGCGAGGAGGAGGACGAGGAGCGCGCGGCCAGGGTCGAGCGGGTCGCCTTCCGGCCGGGACGGCTCGGCATGGGCTACGACGAGGACGAGGTCGACGCCTTCCTCGACCGGATCGTGGCCACCCTGCGCGGCACCACCGACACGCCTCTCACCCCGGGTGACGTGCGCGAGGCGAGGTTCGCCACGGTGATGCTGAGGCCGGGGTACGCGATCGGCGAGGTCGACGAGTTCCTCGAAGAGCTCGCGGGCGCCCTGGAGACCCGCCTCGGCCGGTGACGGGGTCCGTCACAGTCCCTCACAGGTCCCTCACAGGTCCCTCACAGGGCACCGGGACCCGTCAGCGGGTGCCCCAGGAGTAGGTTTGTTTGTGAAGTTTGAGATAGACGAAGGTCTCGGTGGCACGGACGGTCGGGATGGCCCGGATCTTGCCGAGGATCTCCAGGAGATGCTGGTCGCTCTCGCAGACGACCTCGACCATGATGTCCAGCGACCCCGCGGTCAGCACGACGTAGTCGATCTCCCTGATGGCCGACAGCTCGTCGGCCACCGTCTCCAGGTCGCCTTCGCACTTGATGCCGATCATGGCCTGGCGGGGGAAGCCTAGGGTGAGCGGGTCGGTCACCGCGACGATCTGCATCACCCCCGCGTCGAGCAGGCGCTGGACCCGCTGGCGCACGGCGGCCTCGGAGAGCCCGACCGCCTTGCCGATCGCGGCGTACGGCTTGCGCCCGTCCGTCTGCAGCTGCTCGATGATCTGCTTGGAGATCTCGTCGAGGACGACGGGGCCGTTCCTGGCGTCGTTCTCACGGCGAACCTTGGGCGGCGTCGTCATGGGCGCTCCCTGGCGTCATGTTGCGGGGCTGTTGCCGTCATGTTGCGGCTCCGATGCGACATGCTGTCAGTTCCGGCGCCTCTGTCAAGCGATTTCGTAGCAATTTGGTATCTTAACAACGAAATCCCTTGTCGTAGGGCTGTCGCTCTGTAAGAGTCGCGACAACTCAGCCCCGATCCTTAGGAGGCCGATGGTGACCACCCCGGTTGAGACCAGCGAATTCCCCCGCCTGCGAAATTACATCGGCGGCGAGCTCGTGGAGGCCAGGAGCGACCGGTTCTCCGATGTCGTCGATCCGTGCACCGGCGAGATCTACCTTAAGGCCCCGGTATCGGGTTCCGAGGACGTCGACGCGGCCTACGCGGCCGCGGCCGCCGCGTTCGAGTCGTGGAGCCAGGCCACCCCGGGCGAGCGCGCCAACCTCCTCCTCAAGGTGGCCGACGCGATCGACGCGCGGGCCGAGGAGCTGAACGAGGCCGAGTGCCGCAACACCGGCAAGCCGCGCGCCCGGATGGCCGAGGACGAGACCCCGATCGCGGCCGACCACTTCCGCTTCTTCGCGGGGGCCGCGCGCACGCTGGAGGGCCCGACGTCGGGCGAGTTCCTCGCCGAGCACACCTCCGTCATCCGGCACGAGCCGATCGGCGTGGTGGGCCAGGTCACCCCCTGGAACTACCCGATGATGATGGCGGTCTGGAAGATCGCCCCGGCGCTCGCCGCGGGCAACACCGTCGTGCTCAAGCCCTCGGACACCACCCCCGTCTCCACGGTCAAGCTGGCCGAGATCCTCGGCGACGTCCTGCCGAAGGGCGTCTTCAACGTCGTCGTCGGCGACCGGGAGACCGGCGCGCTGGTCGTCGGCCACCCGACCGCGTCCATGGTCGCGATCACCGGTTCGGTCGGCGCGGGCATGGCCGTGGCCAGGAGCGCCGCCGAGGACCTCAAGCGGGTGCACCTGGAGCTGGGCGGCAAGGCGCCCGTCATCGTGTTCGACGACGTCAGGGACCTCAAGGCCGCCGCCGAGTCCATCGCCACCGCGGGCCTGTACAACGCGGGCCAGGACTGCACCGCGGCCTGCCGCGTGATCGTCCACGAGGACGTCCACGACGAGTTCGTGGCCGCGCTCACCGAGGCGGCGGCGAGCACCGTGACCGGCGACCTCTCCGACGAGGACGCCCTGTACGGCCCGCTCAACAACGCCGACCAGCTGGCCCGCGTCACCGGCTTCATCGACCGGGTCCCCGGCCACGCCAAGGTCCTGACCGGCGGCAACCGGATCGGCGACCGGGGCTACTTCTTCGCCCCCACCATCGTCGACGGCCTCAGGCAGGACGACGAGATGGTGCAGAACGAGGTGTTCGGGCCGGTCATCACCGTCCAGACCTTCTCCGACGAGGCCGACGCCCTCGCCAAGGCCAACGGGGTGAAGTACGGCCTCTCCGGCTCGGTGTGGACCTCCGACCACGGCCGGGCGATGCGGGTGTCGAACCGTCTCGACTTCGGCGTGGTGTGGGTCAACACCCACATCCCGTTCGTCTCGGAGATGCCGCACGGAGGCTTCAAGCACTCCGGCTACGGCAAGGACCTGTCCGTCTTCGGGCTGCACGACTACATGCGCGTCAAGCACGTCATGCACTACATCGGCGAATAGCCGCGAACAGAGGGATAAGCCTGGAATGACCGAAATCCAGGCGGGCACGGAGACGGCCGACACCGTCTCCCGCTCGCCCCACGTACCCGCAATCGAACTTGACGGGGTCGTCAAGGAGTACGTCTCCCACGGCGAGGTCGTCCAGGCGGTCAAGGGGGTCACCCTGTCGATCGCCGAGGGGGAGTTCTTCTCGCTCCTCGGCCCCTCGGGCTGCGGGAAGACCACCACAATGCGCATGATCGCCGGCTTCGAGGACCCCTCGCGCGGCAACGTGCGGCTGCACGGCCAGGACGTCACCGACGTCCCCCCCAACAAGCGCGACGTCAACATGGTCTTCCAGTCGTACGCCCTCTTCCCGCACATGAACGTCTGGGAGAACGTCGCGTTCGGCCTCCGGCGCAAGAAGGTGGCCGACGCCGAGATCAAGCGCCGGGTCGGGGAGATCCTGGAGATCGTCGATCTCACCGGGCGGGAGAAACGCCGCCCCCGGGAGATGTCGGGAGGCCAGCAGCAGCGGGTCGCCCTCGCCCGCGCCCTGGTCAACAACCCCCGCGCGCTCCTGCTGGACGAGCCGCTCGGCGCCCTCGACCTCAAGCTCCGCCAGGCCATGCAGATCGAGCTCAAGCGCATCCAGCGCGAGGTCGGCATCACCTTCGTGTACGTCACCCACGACCAGAGCGAGGCGCTCACGATGAGTGACCGCATCGCCGTCATGAACGACGGCCAGGTCGAGCAGCTCGGCAGCCCCAGAGAGATCTACGAGCGGCCCGCGACCGCGTTCGTGGCCGGGTTCATCGGGACGTCCAACCTGCTCAGCGGCACTGTCGACCGGTTTCAGTCCGGCTTCGCGGTGCTTAAGCTGGGAGATGACGACCACGTCCTCGCCGAGGGCGGATCGTTCCGTGCCGGGGAACCCATCGCGATCACGGTGCGCCCGGAGAAGATCAGGATTACCACGGAGGAGCCCACCGGAGACCTCAGTGTCGTGCGAGGCACCGTCTCAGAGGTGGTCTATCTGGGGCTTTACACCAGTTACACGGTCTCCCTGGCCCACGGTGCAGAGGTGACCGTCTTCCAGCAGAACGCACTCGACAGCACGAGCACGGCGGAGCGCGGCGACGCCGTCTGGCTGTCGTGGCTGCCGCACCACTCGTACGCGATCGGAAGTTGAGCTCGACATGGACCCCCGCAAGAACCCCGCCTTTCTGCGAGGCATGACGCAGAGCCGCTCCGTCACGCGGCGTGACGCCCTCCGGCTCGGCGGCCTCTCGGCCGCCGGTCTCGCCCTCGCCGCCTGCGGCGTGCAGGGCAAGAAGGTGGCGGCGGTCCCCCCCAGGGACGCCGTCGCCGAGTACTGGGGCTCCAAGAGGAAGAACGGCACGCTGCGCTTCGCCAACTGGCCTCTCTACATCGACAAGGACGGCAAGCGCTACCCCTCGCTGGAGCTGTTCAAGGCCGACACCGGCATCCAGGTGGCCTACCAGGAGGCCATCCAGGACAACAGCACGTTCTTCGGCAAGGTCCAGCCGCTGCTCGCCGCGAACAACGACATCGGCTACGACCTGATGGTGCTGACCAACGGCCTCCAGCTGGGCAAGGCCATCGCGCTGGGCTACCTCGTCCCCCTCGACCACTCCAAGCTGCCGAACTTCGCGGCCAACGCGAGCTCCGCGGTGAAGAACCCCACCTGGGACCCCAACAACGCCCACACGATCCCGTGGACGGTCGGCGTCACCGGCATCGCCTACAACCCCAAGTACGTGGACGAGGTCAAGAGCATCGCCGACCTCTGGAACCCCAAGTACAAGGGCAAGGTCGGCATGATGCTCGACACCCAGGAGGTCGCCAACTTCGGCATGTTCGCCCTGGGCATCGACCCCGACAAGTCGACCGAGGCCGACTGGAAGAAGGCCGGGGCGAAGCTCAAGGAGCAGCGCGACGCCGGGCTCGTGCGCAAGTACTACGAGAACGACTACGTCGACGCCCTCGCCAGGGGCGACATCTGGATCACCATGGCCTGGTCGGGCGACATCTTCCAGCAGGTCGCCGAGGGCAAGGACCTGAGGTTCGTGGTGCCCGAGGAGGGCGGCACGATCTGGACCGACAACATGTGCATCCCGAAGACCGCGCAGAACCCGGTCGACGCGCTCACCCTGATGGACTACGTCTACCAGCCCAAGATCGCCACGATGCTGGTCGAGTACATCAACTACATCACGCCGGTCTCCTCCGCCAAGGACCTCGTCCTCGCCGACGCCGCCAAGGCCAAGGGCGACGAGCGCAAGGCGCTGGAGCAGATCGCCGAGAGCCCGCTGATCTTCCCCTCCGAGACGGACATGGCCAAGCTGCGGTCGTACAAGACGCTGACCTCGGCGGAGGAGAAGACCTTCGAGGACATCTTCCAGCCGGTCACGCAGGGTTAGGCGGATGAGAGAGCGACTCGGACGGGAAGGGGCCAGCGGCCGGTGAAACGCCTCGCCCCCTACCTGCTCATCCTGCCCGGCGGACTCTGGCTCGCGATCTTCCTGGTGGTCCCGATGGTCTTCATGGCCTCGGTCTCCACCCAGGAGGGCAACGTGGTCGACGGATTCGTCCAGACGTTCAACTTCTCGGTGTACGGCGA
This sequence comes from Streptosporangium heterodermiicola, assembly GCF_051390675.1. Taxonomy (NCBI): domain Bacteria; kingdom Bacillati; phylum Actinomycetota; class Actinomycetes; order Streptosporangiales; family Streptosporangiaceae; genus Streptosporangium; species Streptosporangium heterodermiicola. The sequence goes on along the minus strand of NZ_JBPJSR010000006.1, from coordinate 43,377 downwards.
CGCCCTGACGCAGTACCAGACGCAGTTCCTGCGCTCGGCCGGGTACGGGCTGGTGGCGACCGTGATCTCCATCGCGCTGGCCTACCCGATGGCCTACTGGATCGCCTTCAAGGGCGGCAGCCGCAAGTCCACCTACCTGCTGCTGGTGCTGCTGCCGTTCTTCGTGTCGTTCGTGCTGCGCACGGTGTCGTGGAGGTTCCTGCTCGCCGACGACGGCATGCTGCTGGGGCCGCTGAAGTCGGCCGGGCTGCTGCCCGAGGACTTCCACGTGCTGCAGACGACGTTCGCGGTGATCGGCGGGCTGGTCTACAACTACCTGCCGTTCATGATCCTGCCGATCTACGTCGCGCTGGAGCGGGTCGACCCCAAGGTGGTCGAGGCCGCCCAGGACCTCTACGCGGCCAGGCGCGAGGCGTTCACCAGGATCGTGCTGCCGCTCTCGCTGCCGGGCGTGTTCGCCGGGGTGCTGATGACGTTCGTCCCGATGACCGCCGACTACGTCAACGCGGGCATCCTCGGCGGGCCGGAGAACACGATGATCGGCAACATCATCCAGACCGAGTATCTGGTCAACAACGACTACCCGACCGCCGCCGCGCTGTCGTTCACGCTGATGGCGGCGATGCTGGTCGGCATCTTCGCCTACGCCAAGGCGCTCGGCACCGAGAACGTCCTGGAGGCGGCGGCCCGATGACCACCATCGACGTCACGGAGGCCCCGGTGGCGGACGCGCCCGCCGCGCGGAGGCCGCGCGGGGGCAGGCGGCTGGGCGACCGGCTGCTCTTCGGCTACGTGTGGCTGATCCTGATCTGGCTGTTCCTGCCGATCGCCGTCATGATCGTGTTCGGCTTCAACGACACCCAGAGCAAGTCGAACGTGACCTGGCAGGGCTTCACCCTCAAGTGGTGGGGCCGCCTGGACGAGTATCCCGAGCTGCTCGCTGCGGTGCGCAACTCCGTCCTCATCGCCCTGCTCTCCACGGTGATCACGACGCTGCTCGGCACGCTCATGGGCCTCGCCCTGGGCCGCTACCGGTTCCGCGGGCAGGGCGCCACCAACCTGGTGATGTTCGCCGCGATCGCCTCGCCCGAGCTGGTGATGGGCGCCTCGCTGCTGTCGCTGTTCATCAGCGTCGGCGTGCAGACCGGCTTCGCGACCGTGGTCGTCGCGCACGTGCTGTTCTCGCTCTCCTTCGTGGCGATCACCGTACGGGCCCGGGTGATCGGGCTCGACCGGTCGATCGAGGAGGCGGCGCGCGACCTCGGCGCGTCCACCTGGATCACGTTCTGGCGGATCACCTTCCCGATGATCCTGCCCGGCGTCGTCTCGGGCGCGCTGCTCGCCTTCGCCCTCTCCATCGACGACTTCGTGATCACCCAGTTCACCAGCGGCGCGACCCAGACGTTCCCGCTGTGGATCTGGGGGGCCACCCGTATCGGGGTGCCGCCTCAGGTCAACATCCTCGGAACGCTTATATTCGCGGTAGGCGTCGCCATCGCCGTGGTCAACACGGTCACCGCGCGCCGCCGCACCTAGTCGCCGCCGAGCCCCGTGCCCTCACCGGGTGGCACGGGGCTTCGGTGTACCCGGGCTCCCGGGCGGCGCCAGAAGAAGAACAGTTCCCGGCAGAGAACAGGGAGGCGAGATCGGACCCAGGCGGGGGGAACCCGCGCGTGATCCTCGTGACCACGCGATACACACATGGACAACCTGACTCACGTAGGGAAGTGAGATTTGTGGATCCGCTGAAGGCTCTTGCTGACGCGGAGCGCAAGCCGTACTGGCTCGACAGTCCGGCGAAACCCGAGCCGCTCGCGCGGCTCTTCGGCGAGACCTCCGCCGATCTGGCGGTGGTCGGCGGCGGCTTCTCGGGGCTCTGGACCGCCCTGATGGCGAAGGAACGCGACCCCTCGCTCGACGTCGTCCTCCTTGAGGGACGCAGGGTCGGCTGGGCGGCGTCCGGCCGCAACGGCGGCTTCGCGATGGCCACGCTGACCCACGGCATCGCCAACGGGCTGGAGCGCTGGCCCGAGGAGATCTCCACGCTCGAACGCCTCGGCCTCGACAACCTCGACGAGATCGGCGAGGCGGTCGCCGGGTACGGCATCGACTGCGGCTACGAGCGCACCGGCGAGCTGCACGTGGCCACCGAGCCGTGGCAGCTGGAGGAGATGAACCGCAACGTCGGCGTCGCCCGCGACCTGGGCGCCCGCTTCGACGTCCTCGACGAGGAACAGGTGCGGGCGGAGGTGAACTCGCCCACGTACATCGGGGGCCACTGGGAGCGCGACGGCTGCGCCATGCTCGACCCCGCCCGGCTGGCCTGGGGGCTCCGGCAGGCCTGCCTCTCGGTGGGCGTGCGCATCTACGAGCGCACGCCGGTACGCACGATGAGGGACACCCCGACGAGCCTGGACCTGATCACCCCGCACGGCAGCGTCAGGGCGCGCAAGGTCGCCCTCGGCACCGGAGTGTTCCAGCCGCTGCTGCGGCGGCTGAGGCACTTCCTGGTGCCGGTCTACGACTACGCGCTGATGACCGAGCCGCTCTCGGCCGACGAGCTGGCCTCGGTGGGCTGGCACAACCGGCAGGGGGTCGGCGACGCGGCCAACCAGTTCCACTACTACCGGCTGACCGAGGACAACCGGATCCTCTGGGGCGGTTACGACGCGGTCTACTACAACGGCGGCATGATCAAGCCCGAGTACGAGCAGCGCGACGAGACCTTCGTCAAGCTGGCGGAACACTTCTCCACCACGTTCCCCCAGCTGGCCGGGCTGCGCTTCACCCACAGGTGGGGCGGCGTGATCGACACCTGCAGCCGGTTCAGCGCCTTCTACGGCCAGTCGCACGGCGGGCGTCTCGCCTACGCGGCCGGATACACCGGCATGGGCGTCGGCGCGACCCGGTTCGGGGCGAACGTCATGCTCGACCTGCTCGCCGGAGAGCGGACCGAGCGGACCGAGCTCCGGATGGTCAAGGAGAAGCCCGTCCCGTTCCCGCCCGAGCCGGTCCGCTCGGCCGGGATCCAGATGACCCGCTGGTCGATCGCCCAGGCCGACCTGCACCAGGGGCGCCGCAACCTCTGGCTGCGGACCCTGGACCGGATGGGTCTCGGCTTCGACTCCTGAGGTTCCCGGGCGCTCCGAGGTTTCCGAGGGCTGTTCCCGTTCCCGTTCCCGGCTCAGGCCCGGACGGGAGCGGGGACTTCAGGGGACGCCGGGGGCGCCGGGGACGCCGGGGACGGGGCCGGACGGGGAACCCGCTGGCTTCCGTCGCGCGGGCCGTACAGACTTGGAGCATGTCCGAAAAGGTGAAGTTCACCGCCGGAGGGATCACCCTCGTCGGCGACCTGCGGATTCCGGCGGCGCCGGGCCCGCACCCCGCCCTGGTCCTCACGGGCCCGTTCACCGGCACCCGCGACCAGGTCACCGGCCTGTACGCCGCCCGGCTGGCCGAGGCGGGATACGCGACACTCGCCTTCGACCACCGCAACTGGGGGGAGTCGGGCGGGGAGCCGCGCAACCACGAGGACGCCCAGGGCAAGCTGGAGGACCTGCGGGCCGCGGTCTCGCTGCTGCGCTCGCGTCCCGAGGTGGACGGCGACAGGATCGGCGCGGTCGGGATCTGCCTCGGCGGGGGCTACGCGCTCAGGTTCGCCGCGTTCGACCCCCGGGTGAAGGCGTTCGCGGGCGTCGCGGGGGCCTACAACAACCCCTACGGCATGCGCGCCGGGATGTCGCCCTCGGGGTACCAGCAGGCGCTGGCCTCGTTCACAGAGGTGCTGGAGCGCCAGGACGGGGGCGGTGAGGTGGAGTACCTGCCCGTGGTGGCCGAGGAGGGGGAGGCGGCGATGCCGGGCGACGAGCCGTTCGCCTACTACGGCACCTCCAGGAGCGCCTCGGAGCACTGGCGCAACGAGGTCACCCGGGCCTCCGTCCGCGAGCTGATCACCGTGGACAACATGACGGGCGCCGACTTCCTGTCGCCCAAGCCCGGCCTGATCGTGCACGGCGTGGTCGACCGCTTCTGCTCGCCCGAGGGCGCCGAGGAGGCGTACCGGCGGATGGACGAGCCCAAGCGGCTCGTCTGGCTGGACGCCAAGCTGCACATCGACCTCTACGACACCGAACCGCACGTCACCCGGGCGGTCGAGGCCGTCACCGCGTTCTTCGGCGAGCACCTCTGAACGCGATGTACGTCCTCGGGCTGGACGTCGGCGGGACCTCCTCGCGGGCCCTCCTGCTCGACGCCTCGGGGCGGCGGGCCGGGTACGGGAGGGCTCCGGGAGGCAATCCCGCGGCCCACGGCAACGCCGTCGCGGTGGCCAACATCGGCCTGGCGGTGGAGCTAGCCCTGCGCGGGATCGACCCGGGCCTGGTGGCCGGGGCGGTCGTCGGGCTGGCGGGCGGCGGGGCGCTGGACCGGCTGGTGTTCGACCCCATGTGGGCCGCCGCCGGGCTGCGGGTCCCGCCCCGGCTCACCGGCGACCTGGGCATCGCCTTCGCCGCCGGTACGGCCGAACCGCGCGGCACCGCGCTCATCGCCGGGACCGGGGCGATCGCCGCCAGGATCGAGGACGGCGAGCCGGTGATGATCGCCGACGGGCTCGGCTGGCTGCTCGGCGACCGGGGCTCCGGGTTCTGGCTGGGCAGGGAGGCGGCCGGTGCCGCCGCCCACGCCCTCAGCCGGGGCGACGCGGACGGCACGCTCACCCGCCTCGTCACGGGCGCCCTCCTGGAGGAGGAGATCCCGGGGACGGGGGTCGTCGAGATGGGTGCCGGTACGGCCGGTTCCGCGGGCTCGGCCGGTTCGGCCGGTTCGGCGGGTTCGGCGGGTTCGGTGGAGGCGATGCGGGCGCTCGCGATCAGGCTGGTGGTCCGCGCGCAGTCGCGGCCCCCGCTGGAGCTGGCCCGGCTCGCCCCGCTCGTCAGCCGCGCGGCGGCGGAGGGGGACCCGGCCGCCCTGGAGATCGTGTCCACCGGGGCCCGGTTGCTCTGCGAGACGGTGGCCGAGGTCCGGCAGGCGGGCGAGACGACCCCGATCGTGCTGGCCGGGAGCGTGCTGACCAGCGAGGGACCGGTCGCCTCCGCCGTACGGGAGAGGCTGGGGCCCTCGACGGTCCTCGCGGGCGACGGCGCGGGGGCGGCGGCCTGGCTGGCCGGCCGGAAGGCGTTCGGCTGGGACCCGGCGACCGCCGCCCGGCTGCACGCCCGCGTCGTCTCCGGGGACTGAGCGGGTTCCGGGGGCCTGAACAGGGTCAGAGGACCGGCCGGGCTCCGGTTCCGAGACCGGTCCGGTGGGCCGGAATCCGAGGCGGGTACATACATCGATGTACGCCTCGGATGGGCCCGCGTGACGATGTCCGCGGGCCCATCGGGCGGGATCGTGGAAGGCGTGACAAGTCGCCGCATAGAAGTGCTCGACCTGCTCAGGGGGATCGCCATCGTCGGCACCCTGGGCACGAACATCTGGATCTTCACCGATCCCGGGGGTCCCGCCGACGTCATCGGGGCGCTGGGGCGGCCGGGGACGGTGGAGACCTTCCTCCGCTTCCTCACCAACGGCAAGTTCCTCGCGCTGCTCACCCTGCTCTTCGGGGTCGGGCTCGAACTCCAGTACCGCTCGGCCGCGCGCCGGGGCGTGCCGTGGCCCGGCTGGTACCTGTGGCGGGCCGGGCTGCTGTTCGTCGAGGGCCTGATCCACTACCTGCTGATCTTCGAGTTCGACGTGCTGATGGGCTACGCGCTGACCTCGGTCATCGTGGCGTACCTGATCGGCAGGAGCGACCGCGCGGTCAAGGCATGGATGATCACCGTCGGGGCGGTGTTCGCCGCGCTGATCGGCCTGCTCACCCTCGGCATGCTCACCGACCAGGCGAGCACGGGCGGGGCGCCGGAGTCCTCCACGCTCTTCACGGACGGCACCTACCCGCAGCAGGTCGCCGCCCGGATCGAGATGATCGGCCTCTACCGGATCGAGATCGTCCTCATCGTCCCGATGGGCATCGTGCTGTTCCTGCTCGGCTCCCGGCTGATGCGCGCCGGGGTGTTCGAGGACTCGGAGCGGGGGGCCGCGCTGCGCCGCGGGCTCATGGTCGCCGGGCTCGCCGTGGCCCTGCCGCTCAACCTGGTCACCGCCTTCGCGGGCCCCGGCTGGTTCCTGGTGGACCGGTATCTGCTCCCCCCGCTGGTGGCGCTGGGCCTGCTCGGCCTCGTCGCGACCCTCGCGCGGCGGGCGACCGGCGCCCCCGGCGTGCTGAGGCGAGGGCTGACCAACGTCGGCCGTACCGCGCTGAGCTCCTACATCCTCCAGAACCTGGTCGCGTCGGCGCTCTGCTACGGCTGGGGGCTCGGCCTGGCCGCGTCGCTCGACGGCCTGCGGCCGTGGTGGGTCCTGGCGGCCTGGGCGGGCATCTGCGCGCTCTTCATGACGCTGTCCACGCTGTGGCTGCGGCGCTTCGAACGCGGTCCCGTCGAGACGCTCTGGCAGTGGGCGTACCTGCTGCCGCAGGGGCGCTCGAAGAACTCTGATAAAATAGTAGAAGTTTCCACAAAACGTTAGGGCATGGTTTGTCGCGAAGGGTCGCCGGTACGGTCGCGGCCCTTCTGCTTTCCCTGATCGCCCTCGTGTACGCCCCGCTGCCGGGGCCCGCCCATCATCCCGCCGTCCCCGGCGCCGCGATCACGCTGGCCAGCGGGGTCGGCTTCGCTCCCGCGGCCCCCCACGCGCCGGCCTGCGACCTGTGCCCGCCCGGCCCGGGTCTCGCCCCGCCGGACCCGTCGGCGCGGGTCGTCCCGCTGCCCGCCTGGCCGGTCCCGGCCACGCACACCCTGTACGACGACAGCTCGCCCCGAGCGCCCCCGTCAAGCGATCAGCAGAGGTTCCCGCCCGAGATCGTTTGACGGAGGTTTTTCCATGTTCCACGAATGTGTGTTCGCCATGCCCGCGGTCGTCCCCGGGGGAGGGCCGGATGGCACTGGGTGACGCTCTCGTCGCGCTCGGCGGCTCCTTCCTCGCCGCCGGGATCATCGCCAGGCTCGGCACCCGGATAGGGCTGCCGACCATCCCCCTGTTCATGCTGGCGGGCATCATCTTCGGCCCGCACACGCCCGGTCTCGCCCTCGTGGAGAACCCGGCGGACCTGAAGGTGATCGCCGCGCTCGGCCTGATCTTCCTGCTGTTCTACCTCGGCCTGGAGTTCTCCCTCGACGACCTGGTGGCGGGAGGCAGGCGCCTGGTGCTGGCCGGGGTCGGCTACATCGTGCTCAACGTCGGAGGCGGCCTGGCCTTCGGCTTCGCCGTGGGCTGGGGGACCAGGGAGGCGATGGTCCTGGCCGGGGTGATCGGCATCTCCTCCTCGGCGATCGTGACCAAGCTCCTGGTCGACATGGGACGCCTCGGCAACCCCGAGAGCCGCCTCATCCTCGGGATCATCGTCGTCGAGGACGTCTTCCTCGCGCTCTACCTCGCCGTGCTGCAGCCGGTCCTCAGCGGAGCCGACAGTTTCGGCGCCGCCGCGCTCTCCTTCGGCAAGGCGTTCGCCTTCCTCATCGCGCTGACCGCCCTGGCACGCTGGGGTACGCGGTTCGTCAACAAGCTGGTCACCACCAGGGACGAGGAACTGCTGGTGGTGATGTTCACCGGCCTGGCGATCTTCACCGCCGGGATCGCCGAGGAGCTGGGCGTCTCCGACGCCATCGGCGCCTTCATGATCGGGCTCATCCTGAGCTCCAGCAGGGCCGCCCCGCGCATCCGGCAGCTCGTCCACCCGCTCAGGGACGCCTTCGCCGCGCTGTTCTTCTTCGCCTTCGGCCTGTCCATCGAACCGGGCGACATGCTCTCGGTGGCCTGGCCCATCACGATCGCGGTGCTGGTCACGGTGGTGCTCAACGTCGCGGCCGGGGTGCTGGCGGCGAGGCTCAACGCGTTCGGCCGGGCGGAGGCGGTCAACATCTCGCTGACCGTGCTCTCGCGCGGCGAGTTCGCCCTGGTCCTGGCCACCATGGCGCTCGCCGCCGGGCTGGACGGCAGGCTCGCCCCGTTCATCGCCGGGTACGTGCTCATCCTCGCCCTGCTGGGCCCGCTGGTCGCGAGCCGCTCCGAGCAGATCTCCCGGCTGCTCCCCGGCGGGAGGCGCCGTACCGAGACGGACCCGGTGGAGACCGGGGACCGGGAACCTGTCCCCTAGGAGGCCGCCGGAGTCCGCCTGCCACGGCGCCGCGGGATCACCATCGCTCCCGCCACCACCGCCGCGACGAGCACGCCCGCTCCGGCGAGCCACGGCCACGGAACGGTCGTGCCCGTCCCGGCCGACGAGGAGGTGTCCCACAGGATCACCGTGGTGTCGTCACCGGCGGTGGCGAGGGTCTTGCCGTCGGGGCTGAACGCGAGCGACCACACCGACGCGGTGTGGCCGGTGAGCGGGCCGCCGACCGGCTTCCAGGTTCGCGTGTCCCACAGCCGGACGACGGAACCGGTGCCCACGGCCAGGGTGGCGCCGTCCGGGCTGAACGCGAGAGTGTGGATCTCGCCGGGATTGCCGGTGAGCGGGGAACCGATCGGCTTCCGGGTCGCGGTGTCCCACACGATCGCTGTTCTGTCGCCGCTGCCGGTGGCGAGGGTCTTGCCGTCGGGGCTGAAGGCGACCGACAGCACCGAGCCGGTGTGGCCGGTGAGGGGGGCGCCGACCGGCTGCCACGTCGCGGTGTCCCACATGATCGCCGTCATGTCGTCGCCGACGGTGGCGAGGGTCTTGCCGTCGGGGCTGAAGGTGACCGCCTGTACCCAGTCGTTGTGGCCGGTGAGGGGGGCGCCGACCGGCTGCCAGGTCGCGGTGTCCCACACGATCGCTGTTCTGTCGCTGCTGCCGGTGGCGAGGGTCTTGCCGTCGGGGCTGAAGGCGACCGCCTCCACCCAGTTGACGTGGCCGGTCAGGGGGTCGCCGACCGGCCGGCGGGTCCGTGTGTCCCACAGGACCACCGTGTGGTCGCCGGGGTCGGTTCCGTCGCCGTTGCTGCCGGCACTGGCCAGGAGCCCGCCGTCCGGGCTGAACGCCATCGCCTGCACCGCCCTGGTGTGGCCCTTCAACGGATCGCCGGCAGGGCGCCGGGTTCGCGTGTCCCACATGATCACCTCGCCGTCACCGCCGCCGCTGACCAGCGTCCCGCCGTCGGGGCTGTAGGCCACCGCGTTCACCGTTTCCGTGTGTCCCCTGAGCTGGGCGACGGAGGTCACGGTCGCGGGGCCCGTCCCGGGCCGGAGCAGGTAGGCCACCGTGGCGGCGGTGACCAGGAGAGCCGCGACCACGACGATCGCCGGGCGGAGCCGCTTCCGGGGGGCGCGCGCCGGGATCTCCGTGGCCGCGAGCACGAGCGCGGCGGTGGGCGGCGAGGCGGTGGGGGACGAGGCGCTGGAGGACGGGACCGGGGGCGACAGGGCGGTGAGCGGCAGGGTGACGGGCCGTTCCTCCTGGCGTGCGGTGGCGTACGGCTCGGTCGGCAAGGGAGGAGGGAGAGGAGGGGGCGGCGTGGGGAGAGCGGGGCGGTCGGCGATCCGGGTCTCGGCGTCGTCCGGCCGCGATCCGGCGGAGGACTCGCGGGGGGCCGGGGTGGCGGCGATCTCGGCGAGCGCGACGGCGGCCTGGGGGCCGGTGAGGCGGAGGGAGGGGTCCTTGCGCAGCAGCCCCTCCAGGAGGGGGGCGAGAGGACCGGCGTGCACGGGCGGGGCGGGCGGCCGGGTGACGATCGAGACGTAGACCGATCCGTGCGTCGTGCCGCTGAACGGCCGGCGGCCCTCGACCGCGGCGTACAGGGTGGCGCCCAGCGACCACAGGTCCGACGCCGCGGTGGCGGGGTGGCCGTTGATCTGCTCGGGGGAGATGAAGGCGGGGGTGCCCAGGGTGACACCGGCGCCGGTGAGCGTGACGTCTCCCTCGACGGCGGCGATCCCGAAGTCGGTCAGCACGACCCGCTCGCCTTCGAGCAGGACGTTGGCGGGTTTGATGTCGCGGTGGGTGATCCCGGCGGCGTGCGCGACCGCCAGCGCCGCGAGGATCTGCCCGCCGATCGCCGCCACCCGCCGGGGCGGCAGGCGCCCCTCGGTTCTCAGCACCTCGTCCAGCGAGGGCCCGTCGATGATCTCTGTCACGATCCACGGGCTGCCGTCGGCCTCGACGACGTGGTCGTGCACGGTGATGATCGACGGGTGCTTCAGCTGCGCCGCGGCGCGGGCCTCGCGCTGCATCCGCTTGTAGAGCATCTCGCGCGCGGAGACGTCCAGGTAGTCGGGGAGGATGAGTTCTTTGATCGCCACCTGGCGGTGCAGGCTCTCGTCCCGCGCCCGCCACACCGTGCCCATCCCGCCGCGGCCCAGCACGTCCATCAGCCGATATCGCCCGGCGACCAGCCTGCCCGCGTCATTCGCCACAAAGAGACTTTAACGACGTCATAGTGCCGCGAGTGGAGGAGAGGAACTGATTGTGACCGTGATGATGCCGAGCGTGGGCCGGCCATCTCGTGAACTCCCGGGAAGACCCGGGGTGACCTTGGGAAATTCCGGCCGGTGAGATTTCGTGTCGTTTCCTATTTCCGGCCGTCCCCGGCGGTGCGGCGCCCGATGATGGGGCGCAGCACGTCCAGCACCGTCGCGTCCTCGATGGTCGAGGGGGCGGGCTCGTCGGAGCCCTCCGCGATGCCGCGCATGGTCTTGCGCAGGATCTTCCCCGACCTGGTCTTCGGCAGGGCCGGGACCACGTCCACCTGCCGGAAGGCCGCCACGGCGCCCACCTGCTCGCGGACGGCCAGGACCAGCTCGGCCCGCAGGGTCTCCGGGGCGATCTCCACCCCGCTCTTGAGCACCACGAAACCGCGCGGCACCTGCCCCTTCAGCTCGTCGGCGACCCCGATGACCGCGCACTCGGCCACCGCCGGATGCGCGGCCAGTACCGCCTCCATGGACCCGGTCGACAGCCGGTGCCCGGCCACGTTGATCACGTCGTCGGTGCGGCCCATCACGAACAGGTAGCCGTCCTCGTCGAGGTGGCCGCCGTCGCCGGTCAGGTAGTAGCCGGGGAAGGCCGACAGGTAGGACCGCACGTAGCGCTCGTCGTCCTGCCAGAGGGTGGGGAGGGTGCCCGGCGGGAGCGGGAGCCGGATGCAGATCGCGCCCTCCTCACCCGGGGCGCACTCGTCGCCCGAGGCACGCAGCACGCGCACGTCGTATCCGGGGACGGGCACGGTGGGGGAGCCGGGCTTGACCGGCATGGGCTCCAGCCCGCGCGGGTTGGCGGCGACGGGCCAGCCGGTCTCGGTCTGCCACCAGTGGTCGACGACCGGCACGCCCAGCCTCCCGGCCGCCCAGTGGTAGGTGTCGGGGTCCAGGCGCTCCCCGGCGAGGAACAGCGTCCGCAGCGACGAGATGTCGTACCCGCCGAGCAGGGCCGCCTCGGGGTCGGCCTTCCTGATGGCGCGGAACGCGGTCGGCGCCGTGAACAGCGCGGTCACCCGGTGCTCGGCGATCACCCGCCAGAACGCGCCCGCGTCGGGGGTGCCGACCGGCTTGCCCTCGTACAGCACGGTGGTGGCGCCGCGCAGCAGCGGCCCGTACACGATGTAGGAGTGCCCGACGACCCAGCCGACGTCGGAGGCCGCCCAGAACACCTCGCCCGGCGCGATGTCGTAGACGTTGGCCATGCTCCACAGCAGCGCCACCGCGTGCCCGCCGTTGTCGCGCACGACGCCCTTCGGCAGGCCGGTGGTACCGCTGGTGTAGAGGATGTAGAGCGGGTCGGTCGCCCGCACCGGCACGCAGTCGGCCGGTTCGGCCTTCGCGCTCGCCCAGTCGACGTCCCGCCCCTCCACCAGCTCGGCGGGGGCCTGCTCGCGCTGCAGGATCACGCAGTGCGCGGGCGCGTGCGCGGCCAGGCCGAGCGCGGCGTCGAGCATCGGCTTGTACGGCACCACGCGCGTGGGCTCGATCCCGCAGGAGGCCGACACGACCACCTTGGGACGCGCGTCGTCGATCCTGGCCGCCAGCTCTTTGGGCGCGAACCCGCCGAACACCACCGAGTGCACCGCCCCCAGCCGCGCGCACGCCAGCATCGCGATCACCGCCTCGGGCACCATCGGCAGGTAGACCACCACCCGGTCGCCCTGCTCCACCCCGAGCGACCGCAGCACCCCGGCGAACCGCGCCACCTCGTCGCGCAGCTCGGCGTACGTGTAACGCCTGCCGGTGCCCGTCACCGGGCTGTCGTGGATCAGCGCGACCCGGTCGCCGTGACCCGCGTCGACGTGCCGGTCCAGCGCGTTGTGGCAGGTGTTCAGCTCCCCGTCGGGGAACCACCGGTAGAAGGGCGGCGCCCCCGCGTCCAGCACCTCGCGCGGTGGCCTGCTCCAGGTGACCGCCTCGGCGGCCTCGGCCCAGAAGTCCTCGGGATCGGCGATGCTGCGGGCGAAGGCGTCAGCGTACGACATCAGGCCATCATGCTCTTCCCCGCACGCCCGGGTCGAGGCCCCTCTCCGGCCTTCGCGCACGGAGAACGGCTCCCGGCGGAGCCGCGGACTTTCGAGGCGGCTCGGGGTTTATTTTTTCGGGATCTTGTAGCTAGGCTCCGGTGGTAGCGGTCGACACGGTTGCGGAGCGGGTGTGGCTGAGGGAACCTTCATTCGCCTTCTTGGACCTGTGGCGGGATCCCAGGACGGGATGGATCTCGATCTCGGCCCGCCGCGTCAACAGGCGATCATGGCCGTGCTGGCCCTGCCTCCCGGCGGGTGGTGTCGCTGAGCCAGCTGATCGACGCCCTGTGGGGTTGAGGGGTCACCGCGCACCGCGGTGCAGAGCGTCTACACCTACGTCGCGGGCCTGCGGCGGGTGCTCGAACCCGGCCGGGGCCGCCATGAGCATTCCGCCGTGCTGGCGCGCACCGCGACCGGCTACGTGCTGCGGCTGCATCACCGGCAGACCGACGTGGGCGCCTTCGCCGACCACGTGGACGCCTCCCGCCGTGCCCAGGACTCGGGGGACCTCGAAGGTGAGCTGCGCTGCCTCGACCTGGCACTGCGGCTGTGGAACGGTCAGGCGCCGGCGGGGATTCCCGGCCCGTTCGCGGAGGCCGAGCGCGCCGGCCTGCACGGGGGCCGCCTCGCCGCCCTGGAGCGGCGTGCCGAGGTGCTCCTGGGCCTGTCACGGCCCAAGGAGGCACTCCCCCTCCTCCAGGACCTGACACGCCGGCACCCGCTTCGCGAGAAGGTACGCGAGCTGCTCACGCTCGCGCTGCATCGATGCGACCGCCAGGCCGAGGCCCTGAAGGTGTTCGAGGAGGGGCGGCGGGTCCTGTCGGAGGAGCTGGGCGTGGGCCCCGGCCCGGGACCGCGCGCCTGCCACCGGCACATCCTTCGCCTCACCGTCGAGACACGGTTGCCGCCGCCGCGGGAGCTGCCCCGCGACCTGATCGGGTTCGTCGGCCGCGTCGAGGAATCCGTCCAGCTGCGGGCGGTGCTCGCTCCCCGGGACGACGTCGCCCCGCCGCCGCTGGTCGTGGTGTCCGGCGCGCCGGGCGTCGGCAAGTCCGCGCCGGCCGTACGGGTCGCGCACCAGGTCAATGACCGTTTCCCTGACGGGCAGCTGTTCGTCAACCTCAGGGGAGCGACGACCCGGAAGCCGCGCGGCACCACCTGGAGGCGGCCCTGGCACTGCTGCGTACGACCGACTACCTCATCGGCCAGTTGCACTGTCTCACCTGGCTGTCGCAGGCGTGCCGGCTGCTGGGCCGGCTCGACGACGCCCTCACCTTCGTCTCCGAGGCGACGGCCCTCGCCGAGCGGCTGGGCAACGAGGAGTGGGAACGTCAGGCGCGGGCGGAGCGGCGGGCGGTGCACGAGGCGCGGGAACGTCCGTGACGCGCTTCGGGGTCCGGTACGGCGGGCAGGCCGTGACCCTCGGTCATCCCTGCGCATGTAGTACTGGAACAGCGCGGTGACGAGCGGGCCCAGGAACCACAGGATGCCGACGAAACCCCCGATCGTCAGGATCGCCCTGACGACCCCCAGCACGCCGTCGACCACCTGACTCGACGTGCTGCCGCCGGCCTGCTGCGCGAGGCGGAGCTGGTCCAGGAAGCGCGGATCCTCGAACCGCCTGAGCCCGAGGTTCCGCCACGCCCAGCACGAGGCCCGTGAAAGCGGCGACGACCAGCGCGCCCACCTCCATGGGGCCGCCCTGGAACGTCGCCGCGCAGCCGAGGCCGGCCGACAGCGCGAGAACCACGTTCCGGGCGACGTGACGCTCGCCGAGGGGCACCGTGGAGGGGCCGAAGCAACGACAGGTCGCGGTCACCCGTCTCCGCACCACCGTGAGGATCGCCGCCGAGAACGCGAGCAGGAGCGTCCCGGCGAGAACGAAACCGATCCCGTGCGACACGGGGCCGGGAACCACCATCAGGACGCAGACCGCCACCTCGCCCGAGACGACGGCGGCGGCCACCCCCCCGCACGTGCCCGGGGCGCAGGAGCCGCATGCCGACGATCGAGGCGACGAAATCCCGGTGGGCCGTCCTCCGGACCAGCTCGCTCGCGCAGGAGGCGAGGAAGACCGTTCCGATCAGGCAGCGGACGCCGATCTCAAGATATTGCATCGAACCCTCCGGGCGCCGCCCTCCCGAATTCGCGGGAATCGGGTCCGGCAGGTGGCGCGTGCTCGCCGTGGAGAACGCGATTCGAAGAACGGCCGCCATTTCTCGAACTTCCGGGCATCCGGCGTATCACCCCGCCAATGAGCAGGTGGACGTGAATGGGCCCGAACAGGCGCGAGTCCGCACTGGTCTCCGGGTTGTCGCCCAGCACGTAAACATGGTGCTCGGGAACCCGGTGGCCGTCTTCCGGGATATTCGCGCCGGGAGTTTCCGCTGCTCGGTCCGGCGGAATTACGGCGGCTCGCTGCGCCTGGCGTTGTCAAGGCGCATGTGCGAAGCAAATGCTCAGGCGCCCCGGCCGGACGCGGCGGGGAAAAGGGGCGGCTGTCCGATCGCAGGCAGAAAAAGCCGGGAAAGCGCCTGTTTCATCAATCAGAATGCGCGGAAATTGAGCGTACGGCGGTGATCTACATTTAATCTAAACGGCCCCGCATGACATGCCCGCGCAAAGGGGGGCCGAGGCGGACGCAGCTCCGCGATCGCCCCGTCCGAGCCGGGCTCCGTGGTGGCCGGGTGCGATCGGTGTCACGGGGACATGTGTCATCGCGCCTGTTCCCGGTGGGCCGTACGCGGACGGCCCACCGGCCTCACCTGTCCGCGTCCGCTACCCGAAGGAGCACCGCGGAGCCTGAGAAGGCGCAAGCCCTCCCGGAAGGGCCCGGCATCGCCGGGCCGGTCGTGGGGTCAGACCATCCCGCTCGGTTCGGCGGGGGCGGTGTAGCGGGCCTCGATGAGCTCGCGCACCCGCTGCCTGGCGTCGTCGGCGGAGTCGCCGGGGTCCTGCTCGACCTCGGCCACCTCGGCCGACAGCTCCTCGTCCTTGACGCTGTCCGCGAGCCACCGCGAGTAGTCGCCCCGGCGCAGGTGATAGTTCCACGTGTCCTCGTCGACGCCGTCGGCGATGCGGCAGAACGCGTTCAGGTTGCCGCAGCGCAGGTTCAGCGCCTTCTCGGGGCCGCGGAAGTAGAAGCTGGAGTCCTCGCCGAGCTCGCCGGCCGCGTACTTGCGGCGGTGCCTCTGGCGTTCCTCCTCCGGCGGGGCCAGCCGCACCCTGACCGGCTCGCCGCCGAGCTCCCAGAACAGCAGGTCCCCGGTCGGCAGGTCGGAGAGATCCCCGCCGGGGGCGTCGTGGCCGGTGGCGGCGGCGAACGCGCCCAGGACGCCGCCGGGCTCGTCCCCGACCGCGACGACCGTGTTGAGGGTCCGCACGACCGCCTCGCTCACCGCCTCGGGATGCACGGTGACCAGCAGGATCCCGCCTATCTCGCGCAGCATCTCCACCGACTGCAGCTTGAACCCGTCGGGCATCATGTGGTGGGCCTCGTCGACCACCAGCCAGTGCGGGTGCCCGGAGCCGGCCGGCAGCGCCGACAGGCGGGGCAGGAAGTCCTGGAAGAAACCGGGCCGGTCGTCGAGGGGCACCCCCAGCAGGTTGACCACGACGCTCTGCCCGGGATCCCGCAGCACCTGGAGGATCTCCTCCTGGGTGGGCGCGCGCCGGACGTCGCCGAGCACGGACCCGCCCTCGACCCCGTCGGTGTAGTCGCCCTCGGGGTCGATCAGGCAGAACTGGTAGCCGGCCCTGGTGATCCGCTCCAGCAGCGCGGCGGTGACGGTGGACTTGCCGCTGTGCGAGGGCCCGGCGACCAGCACGCGCATGCCGTACGGCGGGAACCGCACCTCCCCGTCGTCGCCGGTGCCCAGCGGCAGGCGGTGGCGCGCCACGTCCACGTCGGCCAGGTCGTTGTCCACGAGCCGGTCGATCAGCTCGACGACCCCGGCGCCGCGTTCCCCCTCCGTCACCAGGTCGCACCGCTCCTTGACGGCGGGGAGCGCGTTGGCCACCGCCACCGCGCACTCGCAGGCGGCGAGGAACGCGTGGTCGTTCTCGGCGTCGCCCACGCCGATCGTGCTGTGCGCCGACATCTCCAGCTCGGCCAGGGCGGCGGCGAGGCCGGTGGCCTTGTTGACACCCGAGGGCAGGACCATCACCGCGCCCTTGTTGAAGATCACCTGCATCTCCAGGCCGAGCTCGCGGATGGTGTCGAGCACGGTCCCGGCGTGGGGTTCGGAGGTGGCGACGATCACCGAGCCGACGCTGAGCGGTTCCACGCCCAGCTCGCGCAGGCGCTCGACGAAGGCCTCGGGGGGCGCCTCCGCGAGGGACGAGCTCTCCTGTTCGCCGGGGTGGTGGAGCACGGCCCCGTTCTCGGCGACGACCAGGTCGAACAGGTCCAGCCGCCCGAAGTCCCGTGTCAGCGAGTCGACCTCCCTGCCGGTCACCATGACCAGCCGCCGCCCCGAGCGGGCGAGGCGTTCGAGCGCGTCCAGGGTGTCGTCGTCGACGCGGCCCTCGGTGGCCAGCGTTCCGTCGTAGTCGCAGGCCAGAACGTGATAGCGCATGCCGGGCCACCTACCCGGGACCTGGGAGGGAAACGGGACGCGAGGTGAACTTCTCCTGGCAGAAGACGTTCGGGTGGCGCCGGGGATGTGGATTCGGCGTGTGGCGTGCTCGACGACGGAGGCACACGATCGCCGTGGGCCGGGGATACACCGCGAAGGCCGTCACCTGGACGGATGGAATTACCGGCAGGCGCATTGCCCCCGGATGCGTCACTCTCACCGAGGACCTCACACCTCATGGCGCCGAGAAATTCGTCGGGGCGACCAAACGCCGAGGGCCGGTCGCACGACAGTGAGGTGTGATGCTGACTTCCCCCCAACACGACACATGGGCGGCGCTGACCGCTCTGGCTGCGGGAGCCTTGATCTGGCAGTCGACCGTACTGATGGCGGGCTCGCTGACGGCTTGGGCCGTGATGCGCCTCCTCGCCGAATGGCAGGCGCGACGCACTCTCGTCGCCCTCGCCCGCACAGCCCCTGCGGGGCTGATCACGATCCGGCGGTACGCCTCGCGGGAACCGGCCGTCCACCTGGCCTGGGGTGCCGACCCGGACCAGCGCGTACGGCAGTCAAGGACATGATGTGGAGCCCTCCGTACCACGGCCGAAACTCACCAAGAGGCAACGCGAGCAGGTGGAGGACTTCTACCGGCAGGAGGCCGACGACCTGTACAGGTACGCCCGCTGCGTCTTACGGGACCGTGCGTCCGAGGCGTGGGATCTCGTGCAGACGACCTTTCAGGAGGCGATTCTCGCCTGGCGGGACGTCGGCCCGTACGGCCGCGACGAACGCAGGAGGTGGCTGCGCCGGGTGCTCAAGAACAAGACGATCGACCTTCGGAGGAAACAGGACGTGATCCACCTGACCGACGACATTCCCCATTCGCCCTCTCGGTCCGACGACGTCGGCGACCGTGTCGAATTCTGGATCGCTCTGGCCGGTTGCCTGAGGGTCATCGAATCGATGCCGTCGACGCGGCAGGAGGTCGCGTTCCTGGTCTGGGGCGAGTCGTGGACCACCGAGCGGGTCGCCAAGCACCTCGGGGTGACTCCGAGCACCGTCCGCGGGCACCTGCGGGAGGCCCGCAGGCAACTGAGAGCCGAGGTCGGCCATCTGGTTCCGTTCATCGACGACGAGGAAGAACAGGAGCCCGCCCCATGAACCACGAGAAGCCGATTCCGCTCACGTTCGGCGAGGTCTACCGGCTGGCCCACGCCGTCAAGGCGTCCCCCCCCTTCCCCCTCCAACGTGGCCTGGACGACCTGAGGGCGTGGATCGATCGGGAGGTCGACATCGTGGAGGAGGCCGTATGGGATCTCTCCCCCGCCGTCGCGGTGCGGAGCCCGCAGGGGGAGCTCCGCGGGCGCCGCGACCTGCTGGAGAGGCTGGTGGCACTGGCACGCCGGCCCGGGGACGGCCCCGCCGTCCTCGTCGGGCCGGGCGGGACCGGGAAGTCCACGCTGGCCGCGGCCCTGGCCGAGCAGGCGCGGGGCTGGGACCGGCAGGTGTGGTGGATCTCCGCCGCCGACCAGGCCGGATTCTCCGCGGACCTGGCCGAGGTGGCGCGTGACCTGGGTGGATCCCACACCGACCTTGAATCGATCACCAAGGGAGCGGCCGGCGCTCCCGACCGGCTCTGGCGACTGCTGGAGAACGCCCCCCGGGAGTGGCTCCTTGTCATCGACAACGCCGACGATCCCCGGATACTCGCCGCGGCCGACTCGCCCGCGGGGGTGCGGGACAGCAGGGGCTGGGCGCGCGCGTCGCATCGCGGCCTGGTCGTGGTGACCAGCAGGGAGGCCGACCCGCGCGCGTGGGGAGCCGCTCGGCGCTTCACGGTCGACGGCCTGAGTACGGCCGACGCCGCCCAGGTCCTGCGCGATCTCGCGCCGGAGGCGGGAGACGAGGCCCAGGCCCAGGCCCTGGCACGCCGGCTCGACGGGCTCCCGCTCGCCCTCACCCTGGCCGGGACCTACCTGCGCTCCGAGACCGCGCAGTGGCCGACCTTCGCCGCATACGCCCACGCCCTCGGGGGCGCCGAGGGAACCACGGTGGCCCGCACCGCGGAGATCTCCCTGGACGGGCTGGCCCGCCACGGTGTCCCCCAGGCCCGGAAACTGCTGCGACTGGCCAGTTGCTACGCATCCACGTCGATCCCGACGCGCATACTCCCCATGACCGGCCTGGAGGAGGCGCTGGACGGGCTGAGAGGCGTGGGACTGATCCAGAAGGGTTCCACCGCGATCACGCTCCACCCCGTCGTCACCGCTACCAACCGCGCCCACATCGAAGGACCGGAGGTCTGGCACACCGCGGTCGAGCAACTCGCCGGTGCGCTGAGGGAGCTCGACCTGCCGGACCACTGGTCGCCCGATCACTGGCCCCACTACCGGCTGCTCGGCCAGCACCTGCTGGCCCTGCTCGACAATGCCGCCGAACACGTGGACCTGGAGCACCTCGCCCTGCTCATGGACGCCGCGGCCGACATGGCCGGAGCCTTCAACTGCAGCGGTGCCGGGAGGGCTGCCGACATCTTGTGCCGGACCGCCCTGGCACGCTGTGCGGCGCTGGGGGAGGAGCACCCCGCGCTGCTGAGTGTGCGGCACAACCTCGCCTGGGCGGTCGCCTACGGAGGGGAGCCGACCCAGGCGGAGACGATGTTCCGGGAGGTCCTCGACATCCGGCTGCGCGTCCTCGGCGACTCCCATCCCGACACCCTCGAGAGCCGCCATGAGTTCGCGTGGGTCGCCACCTGCCTGGGCAGGTGGGCGGAGGCCGAGCAGCGCTACCGGGACACCCTGTCCGACAGCCTGCGCCATCTGGGCCCATACGCGCGGGCCACCCTGACCACGCGCCACGAGCTGGCCCACGCGATCGCCAGGCAGGGCCGCCTCGACGAGGCTCGTCCCGCCTTCGAGGACGTTCTACGGGACCGGCGGCGCGTCCTCCGCGACGATCACCCCCAAACCCTGCAGACCGAGCACGAGATCGCCTGGATCACCGCCAAGCAGGGCAGGTGGGCTGAGGCCGAGGCCATGTACCGCCACCTCCTCAGCCTGCGCCGGACGCTCGAGACCGACCATCCCCAGACCCTGCTCACCTTGCACGAGCTCGCCTGGACGATCGCCCGCCAGGGCCGCTGGACCGAGGCGGAGTCCCTCTACCGGCGAGTCGTCGAGCGCCGCTGCCGAACCCTGGGCGACGACCACCCCGATACCGAGGCGACCCGGCGGGCACTGAACGAGCTCCTGCGGGGCCGTATCGCCGACGCCGACCATCTCGCCTGACCAAGCGGAGGTCCACATGATCCTCACCGAACACCTCGGCACCACCATCGACAACCTGCGCCTGTCGGGTCGCCCGGTCATGCTGCACACCTCGCTGCGGTCCTTCGGGACGACCCTCGAAGGCGGCGCCGACACCCTGCTGGACGCGCTGCTGGAGCGAGGATGCACCGTGATGGTGCCCGCCTTCACCGAGCCCCAGTTCGGCCTGGCCGCGCCTGCCACCATGCGGCCGGCGCGCAACGGCCTCGACTACACCGCCCCGCCCTCCGGGAGCGCGCTCCCGGAGGGACCCGCCTACAGCGTGGACTGCGGTCTGATCAACCCTCATCTGGGCGCGCTGCCCGCGGTGCTCATCGGGCGCGTCGGCGCCGTACGCGGCAGGCACCCGCTCAACTCCTTCGCCGCCGTCGGCCCGCAGGCGACCGGGCTGATGGATGCCCAAAGTCCGGTCGACGTGTACGGTCCCGTCCGCGAGCTGGCCGATCGCGACGGCGCGATCCTGCTCGTCGGCGTGGGCCTCAACCGCATGACGGCACTGCACCTGGCCGAACAGCGGTCAGGCCGTCGCCTGTTCCGCAGATGGGCGCGTGACGAGGAAGGTGAGATCCGCATGGTGGAGGTCGGCTCCTGCTCCGAGGGGTTCCCTCGGCTGGAACCGGCCCTCAGCCCTTTCGCCCGGATCGCCACCGTGGAGGCCTCGCGCTGGCGCGCCTACTCGGCCCAGCGGGTCCTCGCCGCCGCGACGGCCGCCATCGCCGCCGACCAGGACATCACCCGCTGTCCCGACACCGGGTGCGTGCTCTGCCGTGACGCGATCGCGGGAGGCCCGGAGTCCCCCTGACACGCCCGAGCTCAGCGGGTGCGGGCGCAGGTCCCCGGAAGAAGCGGCCGCGGGAGGAGCGGTGGCCGTACTCGGCCCGTGGGTATCGAGGCGGGAGCCTGCGGTTGGCCCGAGTCCCGCCGTGCGACAAGTTGCCCGTGAAGTCCCCGGTGGGCCGGGTCCGGAGATTCCGGCCCACCGGGGCGGGCTGGCCCTACGGGGCCGGGTAATCCGTGATGTACACCGGCGCGCCGACCTTCGTCATGTCGGCCGCCTCGCCCACGCCGTTGACGACGTGGTCGATGATTCCGGCACTGAGGTTGACGGTCATGATGTGGTGCAGCTTGACGCCCGGGGTCCGCGGGACCTCGAAGCCGTTCTCGGTGTGGATCTGCGGGTTGTTCTGGTTGAAGACGTAGACACCGCCGCCGTAGAGGAGGTGCCTCTTCACGCTCCTGCCCACCTTGTAGCCGGCGTAGCCCTCGACGTCGCCGTCCATCCAGTCGGCCTGGGTCGGCGGGTCGTACGGCAGCTCGTTCTGGTAGAGGATCGTCGTGCCGTCCTCGCCGTTCCAAATGGTGTTGTGCCGCTGGAAGTGCTCGACGAACAGGCCGGTCGCGGTCACGTGGTCGCCGTTGATGATGACGCCGTTGCGGCCGTCGTTGGTGTTCCACCGCTGGGTGTCGGTGAAGCCCTCGACGCCGTGGTCGGCGCGCCACACCCAGGTGTGGTCGATGAGCACGTGGTCGCTGTTGACCTCCAGCGCGGTGTTGGTCCTGCCGACGTGGGGTCCGCCGACGCGGAAGTACACGTCGGACAGGGTGATCGGGTTGTCCGCCGTGCTGTGGCTCCTCTTGTCCTTCTTGCCGACCTTCAGCAGGACCTGCGACTTCTTGAGACCCGCGTCGACGGTCACGCCTGCGACGATCACGCCGGGGACGGAGTCGACCTCGATCGGGGTCGAGGCGTTGACGGCGGTCAGCGTGGCGTGCCCGATGCCGAGGACGACCGTGTTCGGGCGCTCGATGTCGATGCTCTTCTCGACGTCGTAGACGCCGGGCGTGAGCAGCAGGTGCTTGCCGCTCTTGAGCGCGTTGTTGATGGTCTTCACCGAATCCGACGGCCTCGCGATGAAGAAGTCGCTGATCGGCAGCGTCTGGCCCGGGGTCAGGCCGTTGGCCCACGTGATGCCGCGTGAGTTCTTCTGGACGGCGGGCACGCGGACGTTGTAGTTGCCCTGCTCGTCGACGAACAGGTAGGGCTTCTCACGGCTGACGGGAGTGGTGTCGAGGGTGGTGTACGGCGGGTTCGGGAACGCCGCGTCGTCCGGGGCGCCGACGGTGCCCGAGAAGACCTGGTTCCACACGGCGTTCGACCAACCGGCGACCTCGCTGTTGCGGGTCAGCCACTGCTGCTGCGATCCGTTCGTGACGGACGGCAGCTTGGAGTCGGCGATGAAGCCGCCGCTGGCGTACTGCGGGCCGGCGGTGCAGTAGTCCATGAGCGACAGGGTGCCGCTGTTGATGTTGAGGCGGCGCAGGGACACCGCCTGGGAGACGGCCCAGAAGTTCGCCGACCCCCGGCAGCCGTCCTGGCCGGCCGCGTTGATGTTGATCGACAGGTTGGACAGGGTGCGCCAGAAGTTGACGAGCGCGAGGCAGTTGCCGGTCCCGCCGCCCTCCAGGCAGCGGTTGTAGACCTCGACCTTGCCGTTGATGACGACGTCGGTGGGCGAGGCGCCCAGGCCGGAGATCTCGGTGTAGTAGCCGACCTTGATCTGGAGCGGCTGCTCCGCGGTGCCGTACGTGCCGGGCTTGAAGAGGTACGCGTGGCGCGTGGTGCCCATCTCGTTGTCGACCTGAGCGGCGTGTTTCGCGTCGAGGGTCGCCTGGATCGAGCTGACGGGCATGCTCGGATCGAAGACGGTGACGTTCGGCCCGAGATCAGGCGCGTCAAGGGTCGTCGGCGATGCGGCGGTGGCGGGTGTTCCGCCGGCCGTCATGACGGCGGTCGCGAGTACGAGACCGAACGCCAACGCCCGGCCGATCTGCCGACGGCGGGGGCGTCGCGTCGTCACACTCCCGTGGCCGGGAGGTTTCGTCGTCATACGGTTCGTCCTTTCCGCTGCGTGCGCAGTGGTTGTTCGGGGGGTGAGATCCTTCGACGGGCGGCTGGCACCGCCGGACCGTGAGAGCGCTCTCTCGAAGAAGGTGCAAGACTTGTATCAAGCGTTAAAGGAATTGACATGTTTCTATCGCGTGAACTGGTCGAAGCACAAGTACACGAACCGTGTCGGCCGGGCGGGTCCTGTGGATCGTCATGGCAAACGAGAAGCGGCTGAACGCCGCTGACCGATGTCCAGCGGGATTGGGCCACGCCGGGTTTCGTGGAGTTGCGGACTACTGACGGTGTCCGGGCGGCAGTTCGCCCACCGGTGCGACGGTGTGTGTTCCGCGGCTAGTGCAGCGCCACACGGCTATCTTGTTCTCCCGCTCGGCGAGCAGGCCCCGGTCGTGTACGGGACAGGGGGGCCACATCTTCCACGTCGCCTCCACGACCACGTCCTGGGTGGCGTCGGCCACGTCTCGGAGGTCTCCTCCGGGCCAGAGGCCGTTGCCATGGCAGATGCCCCGGAACTCCACCCGCGCCATGCCCATGCTGTCCCGGTCGGAGGCGATCATCCGAAGCGTCCCGGTGATCCCCGCGGCGCGGAGGTCACGCTCCACGACCTCCAGCGCCTCCTCCAGCGGCACCAGCAGGCCCGGTTCCAGGGCGAAGGTCGGCCCGAAGCCGATCCCGTCGAGAAGGGCCTCGCCCAGCCGGGCCAGGTCGGCGGCCGTCAACTCGGCGGCGGGGCGTTCGAGGAGTGCCCGCGTGACGGGAGGGGGCACGTCCCGCTCCTCCGTCAGGCGGGCCAGCTCGACGAGGGGCTTGGCGTCGAGACCACCGTCACGCAACGCCGTGTAGACGCGGACACTCAGCTCGTCGACGGCTTGGTCGAGCTCATCGTCCTGCTCGCGGGGAGGCATGCCGCAGTGTCTCCTGCCCCCCGAATCCCGGCAAGCGAGATTCCGCCCATCGTCGATGGATATCCGATGGCCGGTGCCACCCGGGGACAGGCGGTCGTCGCCGCTGCCCGCGACCGAGTCGGCCGACGTTTCCGAGTGCCGGGTGGAACGGGCTGGAACACGATGTCCCGCCTCACTCAACGAGGCCGGCAGTCCCGGTGGGCACGGCTACTGGGAGTTCGAAAGCGCGATGAAGCCGGGGTGGTGCATCGGCGTCAGTCAGTGGTACGCGGTCGGCGCACGACTCGAACTCGATGCCCGCGGCGACGACTGGACGAAATGGGGGAACCTCTACGCCGACAACGACACCCGTCCGAACGGGGGCTGGTACAACGTCTGGCAGAACAAGAGAAGCGCGGGTGCCCCAAACGATCGGGGACTTTGCATGGAGCTCGAAGGCGATGCCACGAAAAACGGTACGGACGTCATCGCGAATCCCTGTGACATCAACGAGGGTGCCCAGAGGTGGCACACCAGGGATCTGTGAGGCCGGGCCGCACCGATCGCTGAGCGTCCTACGGGCGTGGCCGCCATCCGTACCGCCGCGCCCATCACGCCGGTCCCGCTCGGCAGAGCCCCTCAGGGCAGCCGGGTGCGGTCGGCATCCCCGCCTCTGGCCGGTATCGGCCTTTCCCGGGCGGTCCCAGGTCGATCTTTCGGGCCCCCGGGGCCGGGGGTGGTCCTCCGGCCCGGGGTCAGCCGGAGACGTTCCGGCGGCGTACGAGGACGACCATGACGCCGACGGCGGCCAGCGCTGCGGCGGCGATGATGCCGATCTGGAGGGGGAGGTCGTCGGACGAGCTCTCCTGGGCGGCGCGTTCGGCCAGTGCCGTGGTGGACGCGGGTGCGGTCGCGGCGGGGAGCTTGATGTCCTGGGCCTTCACGGTCGTCGACTTGCTGCGGGCCTCGGCGGGCTTGGTGGCGGTCACGGTGACCTTCCACTCGCCCGCGGGGAGCGGCTCGGCCGCGTTGTAGAGGTTCTGGCCCTCGGGCGCCGACTTCAGCGGGATCGGGCCGAAGGTACGGCCGTCGGCCGCCTTCGCGAGCAGGGTCGCCGCGACGATGTCGGTGACCGGGCGGCCGTCCTTCTTCCAGGTGAAGAGCACGTTGACGTTGCGGGCGCCGTCTCCGGCGACCTCCAGGGCGATGGGCGAGCCGGGCGCGGCGGTGGTGGTGGCGGTGATGGTGGCGGTGATGGTGGCGGGCGCGGCGGAGGCGGCCGGGGCGCCGAGCAGCAGCCCGAGCCCGGCCAGCAGGACGGCCGCGGCGTATCTCGGGGCCTTGTTCACGGGGTTCACGGGTCGTGACTTCCTTCCGGGTTCAACAACGGGGTCGGCGACAGGTTCAACGACGGGTTCGGCGACGGATTCAGTGACAGGTTCGGTGATGAGGTCGCGACGGGTTCGGTGATGAGGTCGGCGACGGGTCTGGCGTCGGCGGGTCCGGCGGGTGTTCGCCGGGCCCGCCGACGCCGGAGCGTGAGACGGGGTGCCCCGCGTCGTGGGGCACCCCGGCCACGAGATCCATCGGGGGTGCCGGGCTCAGGGAAGGAGCCCGGCACCTCCTGGTCACGGCCCCGACCAGAGGTCACGCCCCTGGTCGGGGCGGTGGCCCTGCTTACACGGGCGTGCCGCCGTTCGCGACGATCAGGGCGTTGGCGTCACGCAGGAACGTGGCCTTCGCCGTCGCGTTGGAGACGATCTTCGGGTCGTTGACCGCTTCGATGAAGCGCTCAAGCTTCTTGACGATCTTCTTCTTGTCGCGCTCGCGCTCCTTGTCCTCGGACACCATGACCTTGGAGATCTTGTCCTGGAGCTTCGCGGCACCGGTGGCCGTCAGCTGCCCGGCCGCCTCGAAACGCTCGATCAGGGCGGAGATGTCGTCGGTCGAGGTGACCGTCTTGAAGGTGATCGTCTGCTCGGACGTGCCGCCGGACTCGGTCTCGACGGTGACGGTGAGCGTGTGCTCGCCCAGGGCCAGCTTGTGGAGCTGCTGGACGGTCCCGGACGTGAACGGCCGGCCGTCCAGCTTGCCGGTCACGGTCTTGACGCCGGTCCCGGCGACCTCCCAGGCGATGGTGAGGTCCTGGCTGTCACCGTACTCGGTACCGTCCGCGACACCGGAGATGAGGATGGTGGGCGCGGTGCCGCCGTCCTCGATCTTGATGGTCGCGGCCTTGGTCTCCTCGACGTTGCCGGCCTTGTCGGTGGCGCGGTAGCGCAGCTCGTGGTCGCCCGCACCGGTGACGTTGACCGTCGTGGTGTAGGGAGTCCAGTCGCCGCTGTCGAGGGCGTACTCGATCTTCTCCACGCCGGACGTCGCGTCCGCCGCGGCGAGGGTCACCGGAACCGTGCCCTGACCGACCGGGAGGAAGTCCGCGGTCGTGGTGGGCGCGGTCGCGTCGACCTTGACGGCGAGCGTCTTGGTCGCCTCGACGTTGCCCGCCTTGTCGACGGAACGGTACGCCAGGGTGTGGTTCCCGTCACCGGTGATGACCACCGGCTCCAGGTACGTGGTCCAGGCACCGTTGTCGAGCTGGAACTCGGTCTTGTCGACGCCGCTGCCCTGCGCCTCGTCGGCGCCGGCCAGCGTGACCAGGATCAGGCTGTTGAACCATCCGTTCGCCGGCTGGGCCGGGTCGGGGGTGGCCGTCGTCGTCGGAGCGGTCGAGTCGTCCGTACCGCCGCCGCCGCCGTTGACGCGGAAGTAGTCGAACTTGACCGTCTTGGACGCCTGCTGGGCGGTGCCGATGGTGTACACACCGATCTTGCCGCTACCGACGGCGGTGTTGGTCACCGCCTGCGCGAACTCGGTCCACGCGGTGCCGTCGGCGGAGTAGGAACCCTTGAAGCCGGTCCCCTCCTTCTTCAGGCGGAGGTGCCAGACGCCCTGGGTGAGCGAGCCGATCTGCGGCTGCGGCTCCTGGACGACTCCGGCGACCTCGCTGCGCAGCTCGATCCGCCGCGACACCGCGGAACCCGCGGTGTTGTCGACGACGTAGTCGAGCTTCACGTAGTCGTCGTCGCCGGTGTAGACGATCAGGCCGCCCTGCTGGTACTGCTCGTTCAGCGCCGACCCGTCGACCTTCGTCTCTATCGTCCAGTCGCCGCTCGGCGCCGTCTGCAGGATGAAGTTCTTCGGAGCGGTGTTGCCGGTACCGAAGATGTCGCCCGTCTGGGTGTCGATCTCCAGGTTGCCGCCGGTGACCCGGGCGGCCGAGCTGTCACCACGGACGATCGCGTTCCAGCGGCAGGTGTCGATGGACGAACCGTTGAACTCGTCGCTCGGCTCGGGGTTGCCGGCCGTGTCGTCGGGGGTGATGTGGAACCAGTCGAAGGACGCGTCCACGACCGGGCGGTTGCCCGTGCTCGCGAGGGCGAACATGCCGACCCTCGGGTTGCTGATCCCGGCGAGCGCCTTGGTCTGCGGCATCGCCGTGAAGGTGGTCCCGTCCGCCGAGTAGTGGGCGGTGAGGTTGGTGCCGTCGCTCATGAACCGCACGTACACCGTGTCGGGGTACGCGTCCCCGAGGTTGGCCGTGTTGCTCTGCGACACCTCGTTGGGCGTGCCGTTCTCCTCCCGGATGAACTGGAAGATGCGGGCGGCGTGGTCGTTGGTCCCCCGAGCCTGGAGCACCATCTTGGCGTAGTTGTTGTCGTCGCCGTACACGATCAGACCAGCCTGCTGGTACATGTCGCGGGCGTTCAGCGTGACCTTGGTGGTGGCCGTCCAGGCCCCCTGCGGCGTCGGCTGGAGCACGAGGTTGGTCGTGTTGCCGGGGCCGGAGCCGTAGATCTCGGTGAGCGACGTCGGCAGGACGAGCTTGCCGTCCTCGACCTTGAGGTTCTGGTCCTCACGGACGACCGTCCAGCGGTCCCGGTCGAGCGAGGTGCCCAGGAAGTCGTCGGAACGACCGGTCAGGCACGCGGTGCTCGGCGGGTCCACCTTGATGGAGATGGTCTTGCTCGTCGAGGCGCCCTTGGCGTCGGTCACGGTCACCTTGGCGGTGTACGTGCCGGGGGCGGTGTAGGTGTGGCTCGCGTTGGCGGTGGCCGGCTCCGGCGAGCCGTTCACGCCGAAGTTCCACTTGTACGTGAGCGGGGTGTTGTTGTCGGGGTCGGTGGCGGTCGAGGTGAAGTCGACCTTCAGCGGGGCGATGCCCGTGGTCGGGGTCGCCGACGCGGTCACCGTCGGGCGCTGGTTGTCGGTGGCGCCCTGGCCGATGAAGTCGACCCAGTTGAAGTTGAGCAGGTAGGCGTCGTTGGCCGCGCTCGCCGGCTTGCGCACGATGAAGAAGAGCGGGCCGGTCGTCGCCGGGACGTTCGTCAGGTCGACCGTGACGTCCTTGTACGTCTGCCAGCCGCCGGTCGGCGTGATGTCGACCGAGCCCACCAGGGTGCCGGTGTCGGCGTTGCCCGCCTTGATCTGCACGGTGCCGCCGGCGCCGCCCGAGGAGACCCGGAACCGGACCTGGGAGATGCCGCCCAGGTTGATCGGGGTGTAGGCCCAGTAGTCGCCGTCGTTGGTGAAGCCGATGTTCTGGGCGCCGCCCTGGGGGTCGGCGCCCGTCTCGGTCTGGACGCCGGGGGCGTCGGTGCCGACGCCGCCCGCGACCCGGCCGGTCGAGGAGAAGTGCTCGGCCTGCTTGCGCTTGGGCTGGAGGATGACCTCGGCCCGCCCGGTCAGCGACTGGCCGCCACCCGAGCCGCCCTTGTCGGCGTAGGTGGCCTCAAGGATGTAGAACAGGTTGTCGTCGATGCCGTGGCCGCTGTCGGACAGCGTCTGGATCGTGCCCTCACAGCCCTCGTGCTGGTCGAGCGGGTGACCGTGGCTGTCGTGGCCCAGGTACGCCTGGATCTTGACGTCGTCACAGTCGACCGTGCCGTCCTCGGCGTCGGTGACGGCGATCTTGTAGTTCACCTGGTCGCCGAACTCGAAGAACGCGCCGTTCGGCGGCAGTTCGAAGGTGACCACCGGACGGGTGTTGCCCGCCGTGATCGGCAGGTTCGCCGTGCCGCTGAGGCCGTCGGCGTTGCTGACGGTCAGGACCGCGCTGTACTGCCCGGCCTCGGTGTAGGTGTGCGAGGGGTTGGCGGCGGTCGAGTCGGTGGTGCCGTCGCCGTCGAAGTCCCACGCGTAGGTGATCGGCTTGCCGTCCGGGTCGCTCGATCCCTGGCTGGAGAACTGCACGGTCAGCGGGGCCGGGCCGTCGGTCTTGTCCGCGGTGATGCGGGCGACCGGCGGGCGGGTGCCCTTGGCGTACTCGATGCGGTAGATGCCGGAGTCGGCGTTGTCGCCGCCGAAGCCGGAGCCCCACTCGATCAGGTACAGCGCGCCGTCGGGACCGAACTTGATGTCCATGGGGCGCTTGAAGCTCAGGGAGCTCAGGATCTGGTTGATCTTGATCTGGGTGTCGCCGGCCTCGTTGAGCTGGAACGAGAACATCTTGTTCGTGTTCCACTCACCGAAGATCGCCTTGCCGTCCCAGTAGGCCGGCCACTTGACGGGCGACTCAAGGTCGGCGTCGTAGCGGTAGACCGGGCCCGCCATCGGCGCGCCGCCGTTGAGCTCCGGGAAGGAGTTCGGGTTGGTGGCGCCGGTGTAGGGGATCGCCGCCGGGATCATCGGGGGCAGGTTGGTCAGGCCGGTGTTGTTGGGCGAGTCGTTCACCGGCGCGGCGCAGTTGTAGGCCGCGCCCGACGCCTTGGTGGCGAAGTTGTAGTCGATGTACGGGGTGTTGTCGCCCACGCAGAACGGCCAGCCGTAGTTGCCCGGCTTGCTGACCAGGTTCCACTCGACGGTGCCCCGGGGACCGCGGGTGGCGCTCGCGGCACCGGCGTCGGGTCCGTAGTCGGCCACCATGACGTGACCGGTCTTCGGGTCCAGGCCGATGCGGAACGGGTTGCGGAAGCCCATGCCGTAGATCTCGGGCTTGGTCTTGTCCGTGCCCGCGGGGAACAGGTTCCCGGCCGGCACGGTGTAGGTACCGTCGTCCTGCGGGGTGATGCGCAGCAGCTTGCCGCTCAGGTCGTTGGTGTTGCCCGAGGTGCGCTGCGCGTCCCACGAGGACCGGCCCGCCTGCTCGTCAGTCGGCGTGTAGCCGTCCGAGGCGAACGGGTTGGTGTTGTCGCCGGTGCCCAGCCACAGGTCGCCGGTCTTGTGGTCCATGAGCATGCCGCCACCGTGGTGGCAGCACTCGGCCCGCTGCACCGGCACGTCGAGGACGACCTTCTCGCTGGAGAAGTCGAGCGCGTCGCCGTTGACCGTGAACCGGCTCAGCCGGTCGACGTTCTGTCCCGTCGGCGAGTAGTAGAGGTACAGCCACTTGTTGGTGTCGAAGTCCGGGTCCAGCGCCAGGCCGAGCAGGCCGCTCTCGTTGGCGGTGAACACGTTCAGGTGGCCGGCCGTCACGGTGGAGCCCGTGGTCTTGATGATCTTGACGTCGCCCAGGCGGTCGATGTAGAAGACCCGGCCGTCCTTGGCGATGTCGGTCATCATCGGGTTGGCGGTGTTGTCGTCAAGGGTGACCTTGTCGAAGCTGCCGCTCTGCGAGGCCGAGCAGTCGGCCTTCTCGGCGCCCGCCGCGGTCTTGATCCCGCCGAGGAGCATCTTGGTGAAGTTCGGCTCGGCGAAGCTCTCCTTGGTGTGGCCGAGGCCGGTGTACCAGGAGCGTCCGCCGTCGTAGTCCTGACACCAGGAGATCGGGTGGTCGATGCCCTGCGTGGAGCCGGTGTAGGACTTCTGGTCCATCGACTGCAGCACGTGCACGCTGGTGCGCGGGTTTGCCTGGAAGTCGTACCACTCGTCGACGCGGGTCCACGAGGTGGGCAGGTGCGAGGTCGACGGGTGGGCGAGGTCCTCGGTGACGACCTTCGCCTGCTGGGTCGCCGGGTGCGACTTGAAGTACGCGCCGACGAGCTTGCCGTACCACTCCCAGTTGTAGCCGCTGTCGGAGGCCGCGTGGATGCCCGCGAAGCCGCCGCCGTTCTGGATGTAGCGCTCGAAGGCGGCCTTCTGGTCCGGCGTGGTGACGGGGTCACCGGTCGTGGACATGAAGATGACGGCCTGGTACTGCGCCAGGTTGGCGTCGGTGAACTGCGCGCTGTCCTCGGTCGTGTCGACCGCGAAGTTGTTCTCCAGGCCGAGCTTCTGGACGGCGGCGATCCCCTCGGGGATCGAGTCGTGCCGGAAGCCGCTGGTCTTGGAGAAGACCAGCACCTTGAAGGCGGGGTCGGCGGCGTTCGCCGACGTCAGGGACGCGGATGCGTTCGCCGGCGACGTCATGAGTGTGAAGACGGGTACCAGGGGCAGGACGAGGGCGAGCGCCACCGTCGTCGCCGTCCGGCGTAGGAAACGGTTTTCGGTTTTCGGCAGGATCTTGGAGAACCTGGCCCACGTTCGAGAACGTGGTGACATGGGTGATTCCTTCCCTGACTGGGGGGTGTCAGGCAAAGCGCGCGCCGCCGCACTGGTGCCACTTATGACATGAAATTGGGTATTGCAGTGGCTGGAGGGTGCTACCTCCAGGCTTAGGGGGCCGTCAGATGACCGACAGCCGGGGGGGTGGATCCATGATCATGGTCGGATGGTCGATGAGCCGGTTCACCACCATGCTCGCGGCGCCCCGTGAGGCGGCGCCGAAGCCGAGGTCGGAGGCGACGAACCGGCACTGGTTGGCGGAGCCGGCCACGACCAGCCGTTCCAGCTCCGCCTGGGCGTGCGGCAGCAGCCATTCGGCGAGCGTGGCGAAGTAACCACCGACGACGATCACCCGCGGGTTGAACAGGTTGGCGAGGATCGAGCCGCCGAGCCCGAGCCACCGCCCCACCCGCGCGACCGCGTCCATCATCCGGTGGTCGCCCGCGGCCAGTCCTCGGGCGATCTCCGTCGCGTACTCCTCGGGGTCGGACGTCGACGGTTCGGCCGGTTGGTACGCCCGGTCGGGCATGGCCGTCCGTACCAGCGCCGCCAGCCCCACCTTGGTCTCCCAGCAGCCGTGCCGCCCGCAGCCGCAGCGGGCGCCGCCCGGGTCGACCGGCAGGTGCCCGACCTCGCCGGAGAAGCCGTCCGCGCCGCGGAGCAGCTTGCCGTCGACGAAGATGCCGCCGCCCACGCCGACGTCGCCGGTCAGGTAGACGAGATGGGGGGTGCCGGCGGCGACGCCGGAGGTGTGCTCGGCCACGGCCGCGAGGTTCGCGTCGTTGTCCACCGCGACTGGAACGCTCCACGGGCCGAGTGAGGCCGACAGCCGTTCCGCCAGCGGCAGGTCGCGCCAGCCCAGGTTGGGGGCGAACGTGACGACGCCGCGTGCCACGTCGACCAGGCCGGGGACCGCGACCCCGAGACCGGCCGGGACCGCCTCGGCCCGTTCCATCGCCTCGACGGCCTCCAGCGCCGTCCGGCCGAGCACGCGCAGCGCGCGGTCCGGCCCGCCGGCTATGGCGTCGAAGCCGACCCGGCGCTCCACGAGGACCCGGCCGCCGAGGTCGGACCCGTGAACCGAGATGTGGTCGACGTTGATCTCCAGACCCAGCGCGCCGATGTGCGCGCCGTGCAGGGCGAGGGGCCGCCGGGGACGGCCGATCGCGCCGACGTGCTCCGTGTCGACCTCCTGGACCAGCCGCCGGTCGACCAGCTGGGACACCAGGTTGGAGACCGTGGCCCTGTGCAGGCCGGTCACCTCCGCGATGTCGGCCCGGGACTGGCACGCGTTGTCCCGCAGGTGACGCAGGACCAGCGAGAGGTTCGTCTGACGGACCATGGGAGAGCTGGTCGGCAGGGCGGTACCGGCCGCGTACGGGAGGTTGTGGTCCTGGTTCACGCGAGGCACCGCCTTTCGTTTGTCTCGGCAATTAACTAATGAGGTTTGTAACACGCACGTGTCCGGTGTGCACCTTATTGCGAGGTAACGAGTTGACATCTTCGGATATGCGCAGGTAGACGGGTTGGGTGCTCGGTAGTTGGACCGTTACATTTGCACCGTTCACCGCTTCCGGAGGGTGTCGGGGTCTCGCGCTCGTTCCCGGCGGTCCCGGGTGGAGGCTCTGGGCGAGGGGTTAAGGCCAGCCGTATCGTGGGCCCAGCTCGACCGCATCGCGGCCCGCAGGCCGACCGCATCGTGGCCCTCAAACCGACCGCATCGTGGTCACGGGGTCGACCGGGTTGTGGTCCCCGGGTCGACCGCATCGTGGTCCCCGGCGCGACGGAATCGTGGTTCGCGGGTCGGTCGCGTCACGGCCCGCAAGCCGGCTGCGTCGCGGCCCGTGCCACCGGCTCGCCCGGCCCGCTCCGGATCGCCGCACGGGAACGGGCACGGCTCGTGAGCCGTGCCCGTTCCTACTTCCGTTCCTGCTTACTGCTTACTGCTCACTGCTTCCTGTTTCTGCTCCCGCTCTAGCGTCCGTGCCCGTTCGGTCGGAGGTCAGAGAGCCTCGTCGTCGGTGACGATGAGGCGGGTGAAGCCGTTCCCGATCGTCGCGTTCGTCGGCACGGACGCGACCACCTGGTACGACTGCGCGGCCGTCGCGGGTGCGGTGTCGCCCGCGATGGGTACCTGGAAGGTGGCCGACCTCGCCCCGACGGGGATGACGACCTGCTGGGCCAGCGCCGTGATCACCGGTGCGGTGCCGGTGGCGATCGACTGGACGTTGACCGTCACCGGCTTCTTGCTCCGCCCCGACAGCGTCAGCGTCATGGTTGCGGCACCGGGACCGTCACCCTCGGGGACGGTGAGCTCCTGGAGCGAGACCTGCGGCAGCTCGTCCAGTTCGGCCTTGCCCACGCGGACGTCGGAGAACGCGAGGTCGCCCAGGTACACGCCGCCGGTCGGGCTCGCGCCGGTGAGGCGGACCTCCCGCACGTCACGCAGATCGACCCCGTCGAAGGACGACGTCGGGACGCGTACCGTCCGCAGCCACGTCTTGGGGAGCGGCGAGACCGTGCCGGGGAACGGCGTGAGGGCGTCACTCACGCCGGAGACCAGCACGGTGCCGGTCGTGCCGCGACCGTCGACGACGGTGACCGCGAGGTCGACGTTCCCCGTCGTGGGGCCTGTCGCGTTCTCGTCGAGGGCGGCGCGGAAGGTCAGCGCGTCGCGGCCGTTGACGTTCCGCGACCCCGCGGGCAGCGGGACGCTCACCTCGCCGGTGGTGTCGGTCCAGGCGAACCGCAGGACCGGCGTGGCGGTGACGTTCCCGGCGTACGTCGCGGGCGTCCAGGACGGCGCCTGCGACGTGGTCAGCCTGGTGGCGCAGGTGGGCACGCCGCTCTGCGGCGAGCGGTCCAGCATACCGGCGCAGATCACGCCGGTCGCCGCCCCCGAGACCGTGAAGGGCGACGACGGCGACGTGAAGGGAGCCACGTCGAGGCGCTTGTCGGCCTCGGCCTGCGCGACCGTGTGGACGACCGCGCGCCCGGCCGACGCCGGGACGGCGCCGGTGCCGTCGAACAGCGGGAGCAGCCCCTGCTCCCCGCCCTGGACGAGCCGGAAGAACCCGGCGATGTACGCCGTGCCCACCGCGTACTGCTCGGCCGGGGTGAGCCGGCCGGGGGCGGCGGTGCTGCCGCAGACCGGGTCGTTCCGATTGCTCCAGTCGTCGGACGCCGGCGCGACGGCCACGCCCGGTGTCCACTCGGTGTTGAAGAAGTTGTGGTTCGTTCCCATGATCATGAGGGAGGAGCGGAACGCCTCGTCCTTCTCGAAGGCGTACAGGGAGTCGTCGTAGAAGTGCTGGCCCTGCTGGTTGGAGACGTCGCCGTCGCAGTACGGCAGGAAGACGGACATCGGGATGTTGGGCAGGGTCGCGCGGGCGAAGTCGGTGGGCGCGAGCGGGAGGACCGCCCTGATCCCGTACGGCGTGGGACGCCCGGCGTTGAGCAGCGCGGCCTTGACGACGCCCTCACCTCCGCGCGAGTGACCCATCAGGCCGATGTCGTCCATGTCGAGACGGCCCTCGAAGAGCTCGACGAGCTTGCCGTCGCCCGCCCCCTTCGTCGCGTCGGCGAGCAGGTCGAGGTGGCGCATGACGACCTCGCCGCGCGCGAGGGCGCCCCGGTCCTCGCTGAACGGGTTGTCGGCGGCGTTGACGCCGTTGGCGCTGACCGACACGACGGCGTACCCGTGGCCGGCGAGCACGTCGGCCGGGCCGTCGTACCCGGTGAAGCTGAGGATCGGCTGCTGCCCGGCCGGGCACGGCCAGGTGCTGTTCGACGTCTGGCGCGTGACGGGGTTGTAGCACGCGGAGTGGCGGCCGTGCTGGAAGACGACCAGGGGAAGCCTGCCGGTGGCCTCCTTCGGCAGGTACACCTTCGCGCGGATCTCGGCCTGCCTGCCGCCGAGGCCCGCGAGGGTGATGGCGGTGTCGCCGAGGTCGTACTCGTCGTGGACGACGGTGTAGCGGCCGGGGGCCGCCGGGTCGATCGGCAGGGGAGGAGTGCTCGGCCTCCCCTGCCGGGAGGGCGCCGGTTCGGGAGCGACCCTCGCGGTGGGGGCGGCCTCCGAGGGGACCTCACCGTTCCAGGCCACGTCGACGGACGCCGGAGCGGCGGCCTTGGGGTCGGACGTGGTGATCGTCAGGGTCGTGCCGTCCGGCGACTCCACGGCGGGGCCGAGTGAGGCGCCGTCGACGGCGAGTTCCGGTATGGCGTCCCGTACCGGGAGCGGCTCGGCGAGCCGGAGTGTGATCTTGTAGCCACCCTCCGCGGTCTCGATCGACCAGGTGCCGTCTTCGCCGGTTCCCGATACGGGCGGGTCGGCGTGGGCGGGTCCGGCGAGGAGCATCGTGGAGACGAGTGCGGCGGCCGTGGTTCCGGCGAGCGCCCGTGCCCTGACCTGCGCGTACAAGCGCATGTTTTTCCCTTCAAGCAATGCCCCAGGCGGTGCTTACGTCCGCATTGGTGGGGTTTTTGCATGTACGACCCAAATCAGATCGCGCATGATCGCTTGCGGGGGTTACGGGGTTTTTGCAAGTCTGTAAATGACATTCGGGGATGACCGCTGGAAAACCGCCCGCCAGGTCCGTGCCGGACGCCCGCGAGCCGCGCCGGGCGTGACTAGGCGCGCCAGATGGCGGCGAGCTGACGGGTGGCCAGGCGGGCCGGGATCGCGCGCAGCAGGGTGTCACGCGCCCAGGCGGCGGCCCCGGTCCGCGAGGTCAGCCGTGACTGCCGCTCCGCGGCCCGCATCAGCCGGTTGGCGCGCGGGCGGCGGAGCGCGTCGTAGCGCAGCAGCCGCCCGGCCACCTCGGCGGGTCCGGCCCCCGACAGGTGGCGGGCGAACGCGGCGGCGTCCTCGAAGGCCTGGCTGGCGCCCTGCCCGAGGTCGGGCGTCATGGCGTGCGCGGCGTCGCCGAGCAGCGCGATCCTGCCGGTCGCGAACGTCGGCAGCGGCTCGGCCAGGCAGGCGATCGGGTCGACGTGGACGTCGCCGGCCGCGGTGGCCGCCAGCAGCGAGGGGACGGCCGGATGCCAGTCGGCCATCAGCGCCAGCATCCGCTCGCGCGCCTCCGCGGGCCCCGGGACGGGGTCCGGCAGCACGGAGTCGGTGAACCAGTACAGCCTGTCGGTGCCGATGGGGAACAGCCCGAACATCGCCCC
Source organism: Streptosporangium heterodermiicola (assembly GCF_051390675.1). Lineage (NCBI taxonomy): Bacteria > Bacillati > Actinomycetota > Actinomycetes > Streptosporangiales > Streptosporangiaceae > Streptosporangium > Streptosporangium heterodermiicola. The sequence continues at coordinate 6,513 of NZ_JBPJSR010000006.1, read as the reverse complement.
GGTGCGCCGGTCGATCAGGATGCCGGCCAGCAACTCCTCCACGTCCAGCCCCGCGGGGCGGGGCAGGGTGCCGCGCAGGTCCATGCGGCCGATCCTGCGCGACCCGCCGTGACCGGGGAACAGCTGCCCGCGCAGCCTGCTGCCGATCCCGTCCGCCACGATCACCGCGTCCGCCTCGCCGACGCGCTCACCGCCGCTGAACACCGCTACTCCTTCCATGCTGGGCTCCAGTCGCTCCACCGGTGTCGCGGTCCTCACCGTCTCGGCGGGCAGTGGGGCGCGCAGGACGCGGTGCAGCTCCGCCCGGTCGGCCACGATCATCGACCCGACCTCACGCTGGGCGCGCACGGCGTCGGTGATGAGCAGCGGCCTCCCGCGCCAGTCGCGCAGCCCGGCGTTGCGGGCGGGGATGGACCGCCCTCTCATGTCGTAACCGAGCTCCTCCAGAGCCCGGAGCCCGTTGGGCATGATCACCACGCCGGTGCCCGCCTCGCGGAGCTCGGCGCCCCGCTCGTAGAGGGTCACCTGATGCCCCTGGCGGTGCAGGCCCACCGCCGCCGTCACCCCGCCCAGCCCCGCACCGACCACGACGACGCGCATGGCGCCCCTCCATTCACTACGGTCGTACTACTACGGTTATTGGTAGCATGGCCGGGTGCCGCCCACCAACCCAGCCCGCCGCCAGGTCCTGACGGACGCCGCCATCGACCTGCTGGCGACCTCGGGGGTGCACGGGGTGACCCATCGCGCGGTGGAGAGGGAGGCGGGGCTGCCGACCGGCACGGCGTCCAACTACTTCCGCAGCCGCGAGGCGCTGCTGGTGGCCGCCGCCGAGCGGGTGGTCGAGCTCCACCTGGCCGACATGGACCAGGCGGCCGGGCACCAGCCCGCGAGCGGCGCCGACCTGGTGGAAATGCTGACCGAGTCGCTGTTCACGGCGGCGACCACGCTGCGCCACCGCTATATCGCGATCTTCGAGCTACAGCTGGAGGCGGTGCGCCGTCCGGCGCTGGCCGCGGCGCTGGCCGGGCTGCAGGAGGTCGCGGTGCGTTTCACCGCCGGGCATCACGACCAGCTGGGGCTGAGGATCGCGCGCGAGAAGGTCCCCGCGCTCATCGCGCTCTACGGCAGCGCCCTGTTCGCCCTGGTCAGCGCGCCTCCCGGCAGTGTCACCCGGCCCGTCGTCGAGGCCATCGCCGACACCATGGTGTACGGCTCGGCCACACCGGACGACTAGCGCACGGTCGCGGCCGAGGTGCTCGCGCGGCCGGTCGGCGGGTCGGTAACCTCTCGCGGCCCGGCCGCCGGGAGGCGCGGACGGCTTCGCGGTCCGGCGGGAGATCGTCGAGGACGTGGCCGGAGCGGGTTCCGCCGGTTAGCGCGCCCACGGGGGGTTGGCCCCGGCCACCGAGCAGGTGAGCGAGGCGACCCGGGCGGCGAAGGTCGCGGCGTCCACCGCCCGGTCGAGGTCGAGCCGGTCGAGCCGCCCGCCGAGCAGGCCGGAGGCGTGCAGCCGATGCAGGAGCCCGGCGGTGAAGGAGTCACCGGCGCCGACGGTGTCGACGACCTCCGTGGGCGGTGTGGGGACCGTGGCGCGCTCGCCGTCGACGGAGACGAGCGCCCCCAGCGGGCCGCGGGTCACCACGACCAGGCGCACCCCCGCGTCGTGCCAGGTGTCGCAGACCCGCTCGACCGGTTCGCCGGGGTGGATGTGCTCCAGGTCGTCGTCGCTCAGCTTGATCATGTCGGCGAGCGCGCACCACCGGGGCATCCGCTCCCGGTAGACGGCCGGGGCGACGAGCACGGCCCGCACGTTGGGGTCGATCGAGATCGTGGCGCGGGTCGCGGCCGCCGCCAGTGCCTCCTCGACGACCTCCGCGCCCGGCGCGCGGACCAGGGCCAGCGAGCCGGTGTGCAGGCAGGAGACGTCACCGACCCGCTCGGCGGTCAGCTCCGCCGCGCTCCACGCCCAGTCGGCGGCGCCGTCGGCGTGGAAGGAGTAGCGGGCCCGCCCCGACTCGTCCAGGGTCGCCACCGCCAGGGTGCTCGGCTCGGGGGCGTCGACGCAGCCGGTCAGGTCGACCCCGGAGGCGCCGAGGTGCGCGCGGAACAGGGCGCCGAAGGAGTCGCCCGACAGGCGTCCCAGGAAGCGGGTGGCGGTGCCGAGGCGTGCCAGGGCCACCGCGGTGTTCGCGGGACCGCCGCCGGGCAGGACGCGCAGGGCGAGTTCGTCCCGCGCGCCGCCCGGGGCGAGGGCGTCACCGGCGGTGGAGCCGGGCGTCGAGGACCCGGGCGTCGTGGAGCCGGGTGTCGAGGACCCGGCCGCGGGGGAGCCGTCCGGGGGGAGGGTGTTCGCGGAGGAGCCGTCCGTGACGAGGGTGTTCGTGGCGGGGTCGTTCGTGACGGAGCCGCCCGAGAAGGGGGCACCCGTGGCGGAGCCGTCCGGGGGTGAGGCGCCGTCCTTGGTGAGAGCGCCGCTCGTGGCGAAGGCGCCGCTTGTGGCGAAGGCGTCGGCGACGCACTCGCCGAGTACGGCGACCTGGGTGGAGGGCATGATCCCCGCCTTTCCGGGAGGTGTCTCCTCGACGGCGTTTCCTGAAGACGGCTTCCCGGGTGCGGCTTCCTGGAGACGACCTCTTGAGTACGGCTTTTCGAGGTCGGCCTCCTGGGGGCGGCCTTTTGAGAACGGCTTCCTGGAGACGGCTTCGTGGAGGCGGCTTCTTGGAGACGGCTTCTTGGAGACGGCGCGGCTGGTGTTCCGGCGACACCGCCGGTAGCAGTCTCGCCCATGTGGACCACGAGCGGGCCACGAATGAGCCGCGCGCCCGGTCAGGTGGTGACGACGCCGGAGGCGCCGTCGACGGTGATCTCCTGGCCGGTGACGATGTGCTCGGTCGCCCCGCTCACCCCCACCACGGCCGGGATCCCGTACTCGCGGGCCACCACGGCGCCGTGGGAGTTGGCGCCGCCCATCTCCATCACCAGGCCGCCCGCCGTGAGGAACAACGGCGTCCAGCCGGGGTCGGTGGAGGGACAGACCAGGATCTCCCCGGGCTCCAGGTGGGCGCCGACCGGGTCGAGGACCACCCTGGCGACCCCGGTGACGGTGCCCGCCGAGGCCGGGGTGCCGGTCAGTTCCCCGTCCACCGGCGCCCGTACGGAGACGGCCTCCGGCTCGGTGCCGTCCGACAGCAGGACGCGAGGGACGTGCCTGCGGCGCAGCTCGCGGGCGGCCTCCTCGCGCCGCCGCGCCACGATCTCCGCCGGTGCGAGTCGCGCGGCACCGCCGGACGGTGAGGTGACGGTCCGCGCCGGTGCGGAGACGAGATCCGGTCCGGTGCCGGGCACGTGACCGGCCGTGGCCGGATCCGAGGTCTCCCGGGCGGCCGGAGCCGGGGTCTCCCCGGCGGGGAGATCGGCGAGGGCCGCCCTGGCCTCGCGGAAGGTCAGGAAGAAGACGTCGTCGGCACGGGACAGCGGCCCGCGCGCCGCCAGCTCGGCGCCGACGGCCAGCAGCTCGGCCCGCATCGCGGCCAGCGCGGTCACCATGGCGTACTTGGGCATCTCGCGCAGGCCCGCCAGCGCCCGGGTCCTGCCGAGCGCGAAGCGGACGAACCGCCCGCGAACACCTCCGGCGCGCCCGCTCAAGGTCTTGATCATGAGAACGGCCTCGGCGGCGCCCTTGGCGAACAGGGCGTCGGGAGCCAGGGCCGGGTCCTCCAGCCGCAGGTAGTTGGCGAGGACACCGATGATGTGGGTCGGGTCCTCCGACCAGCGCGGCAGCCCGAGGTCGATCTCGGCGACCGCCCTGACGCCGTAGACGGAGAGGAAGTCCGCCAGGCCCCGCTGCGCGACGCCGGGGAGCGACCCGGCGCGGAAGCGCTCGGCCAGCTCGGCGGCGGGGGTGCCCAGCAGCAGGGAGGCCGACTCGCTGTCCTCGCGAACGCGGGTGGCCAGCCGCCACAGCGCCAGGTCCATCTCGGTGGTCACGTTGTGGGGGAGCCCGCGCAGGACCGTCTGCAGCTCGCCGGGCCTGGCCCGGTCACCCAGCGCCTTGGCGGCCAGCCCGAGCATCACGAACCCGGCCGCCGCCGCCGGGGCGATGGTCGGCAGCAGCGGGAAGATCTGACGGCTCAGCACCCGCTCGACGTGGTCGAGGCGCTGGGCCGGGGTGGCGTCCCCGGGCGCGGCCAGCTCCCTCCGGAGGCGCGCGTCCAGCAGCTCCACGTCCCGGTGCGCCGACGCGGGGTTGACCAGGGCCCGTACGGCACGCCGTGGGACGCGGAAGCGGGACGCGATCCTGACCGCCCGGCGAAGGGGCGGGCGGAGCGAGGGCTGGGTGACGCTGAACCGGGGATCGTCGAGCAGGCCGCGCAGCACCTTCGCCGACCGGGCCTCCATCACGTCCAGCACCCTCGGGAAGGCCACCCGGCCCACCCTGCCTCGCATGAGGCCGGTGACGTCGAAGAACAGCCGCCCGCCCGACTCCGCGATGACGGGAGCCCCGGCGACCCGGTCGGCCACCGGGATCCCCAGAATCCCGAACGCCGACGACGACAGCAGCCTGAAGGCCGACATGCCCATGGGGGTGATCGGCCGGTAGAGGCCCTGGGCCAGGCTGAAGCAGAAGTAGACCCGCGTGCCGTCGGGCTCGAACCCCCGGGCGCCGGTTTCTCCCGCGCCCGTGCCGCCCGCCGCGGGCGACGGACTCGCGGACGGCTCCGCGTGGTGGGGGATCGGGTGGAGCGTGGTGATGGGACGCGACTGGGTCAGCCAGAGGACGCCTCCGGCGTCGATCGCCCACTCGGTGTCCTGGGGTGCCCCGTAGTGCCGCTCGACCCGGTCGCCGAGCGCGGCCAGCGCCGCCAGCTGCGCGTCGGTGACACAGGCGCTCTCCGTGGATTCTGCGGATCCTGCGGACTCCGGGGAGGCCGTGGGGCTCGCGGGCGCCTCGACGTGCTCGACGCCGCCGCCCGCCATTGACCGCACGGCCAGCCGCTTGTCGCCGAGGCGGCGTTCGGTGATCCGGCCGGTGGCGGTGTCGACCACGAAGTGGTCGGGGTTGACCGCGCCGGAGACCACGGCCTCGCCGAGACCGGGACTGGCGTCGATCACCGCCTCGCGCCGCCGCCCGGTGACCGGGTTCGCGGTGAACATCACCCCGGCCACCTCCGACTGGACCATCTCCTGGACGACCACCGCCAGGCGCACCGTGTCGTGGCCGATGCCGTTCGCGGCCCGGTAGGCGACGGCCCGGTCGGTCCAGAGCGAGGCCCAGCACCGCCGGACCGCGTCCAGCACGGCGTCGGCGCCGATCACGTTGAGATGGGTGTCCTGCTGCCCGGCGAAGCTGGCGTGCGGCAGGTCCTCGGCGGTAGCGGAGGAGCGGACCGCGACGGGACCGTCCGCGCTGTCCCGTACGGCGCTCGCGATGTCGTCGGGGACCGGCGCGGTGAGCACGAGCCCTCGGGCCTTCGCGGCGAGCGCGTTCAGGGCGGGGACGTCCCCGGAGGCCGTCGTGGCGAGCGCCGCGAGCACCCCCTCCAGCCCGGCCCGCTCGGCGACCCTGCGGTAGGCCTCGGTGGTGACGCACAGGCCGGGGGGAACGGGGAAGCCGGCGGTGGTGAGCACGCCGAGATTGGCGGCCTTGCCGCCGACCAGGGGCAGCATCTCCGCCCCGATGTCACCGAATCTCAGGATGAGCGGGATGAGCGGCTTGGGCATGGGTGCGTCGTCTCCTTGAGGCTTCGCCGAGAAGCGTCATGGCCCGGGTCACGAGCTCGCGTTCCTCGGCGGTCAGATGGGCCATGACTTCGAGCTGGGCGTCGGCCCGGACGCGCTCGAACGTGCGGAGGAAATCGGTTCCGGCCGGGGTGAGGGCGATCCGCCGTACCCGCCGGTCGCCGGTGTCCTCCCGGCGGTCGGCCAGCCCTCGCCGTACGAGCTGGTCGACCAGGCGGCTGGTGGCCGAGACGGACCGGCTGATCCGTCCGGCGAGCTCGCGGAGGGTCGGGGCGACCGGTTCGTCGATGGTGTAGAGCGTGGCGACCTGGATCATGGAGGGCTCGTCGCCCTCGAACCCGCTCAGCAGGTGGAGCAGCAGACCGGGGATGAGCGCCCGCCGGAAATCGCCGATGTCGTCGGCCAGCCGGTCACGCTCCGCGCCGTCCACGGGGTTCATCGGACAACTCCTTGCATCACTGCAACTAATGCGCTGCCGCAAGGTTAAGCCGGAGAGGGAAAGAAGTCAACAAGTGATGAAATTAACCCACGGGGCGGCCGTCGGGCCTCGCGAGGTGCCGGGTTCGCGGGAGGGCACGCGGTCCCCGGTGGGTCGCCGTCCAGCCTGGATGTGGCGGCGCATGTGGAAGTGGACGCAGCGCCGGGGACGTGGTGCTGAATACGGGGCTGGGGACAAGGCCGTACAGCACGAGGCCGGCCCCCTGGGGAGCCGGCCGGGTTCGAGCGTGAAAGACCGATCGGGTCGGTGTCAGTGCCGGGTCGGTGTCGGGT